>CAUBPS010000008.1 GCA_958437935.1 uncultured Collinsella sp.
CCTGCGCAAGACGGAAAGCACATTAAGTGCTTTCCTTTGCGTGCGGAACTCGCGACAAACTTAACCCCCGCCCTCAGCCCCGGAAGCCCTCCCTGCCGTCACATTATTCAACCAGTTTTGCGGGCGTGCGCCGCTGCGCGGCTAGCCCGCGTGCTCCTCGGCGGGGTTGGTCTGATTGTTTTTGTTGAAGCTCTGCCTTTGGCTCAAATGGAAACGGGGGACGCATTTGCATCCCCCGTTTTTGTTGTGGTTACTCTAGATCAATAAATTTGGTGCTTATGATCTTGCCGTCTTTTACTAGCATTCTGGCCATGGTGGGGCCTCGGGTGCCTCTGGGGTAGCTAGCGCTGCCCGGGTTGAGGACTAAACAGCGGCCTACTTGGGCTTCTTTGGTTACGTGGGTGTGGCCGTTGATGGCTACGTCTACGGATCCCACGGGCAGGTCTTCACGGTAGTGGGCTACGGCGAATTTGAGGCCTTCGTAGGTAAAGAGGACCAGACGGTCTACATCCGGGCCGTAGTCGCGGTAGTAGTCGTTGTTTCCTAGGACCGCTCGCACGGGGGCGATGGCGCATAGATGCTCATAATCCATCTCTGAGGTGAGGTCTCCGGCGTGGATGATCAGATCTGCGCCCTTGAGCTCGTCCAGAAGCGCGGGCGAAAGATAGCCGTGGGTGTCCGAGATGATGTCGATGCGCTTGGCGCTTGCACTGTTCATGGGATCCCTTCTGCAAAACCGATTCGACGTATATACAAAAAGCCCCACGGCTCCGCAGACAATTGGTCTACAGGGCTGCGGGGCCAGTGTGCTAGAGGCTCAGGGCCTTCTTGAGCGGCACAACGCGGCGGCGCGAGACCGGCACGCGTTCGTCGACGCCCGTAATGCCCAGTTGGATAGCGCCCGAGGGCACCGTCTCGACATCTGTGACGCACGCCAAGTTGACGATATAGCGGCGATGAACGCGAAAGAAGCCAAAGTCGCAGAGCTTGGCCTCAAACTGCGCCAGCGAGGTCGTCGACAAAAAGCGATCATCGACGGTATAGATGCAGGAGTAATCGTCCTTGGCCATGATAAAGCGAATGTCATCCACGGGAATGAGCACCTTGCGGCCGCCCTTTTCCACCGGAATGCGCTCGATGGTCACCTTGCTGTCCGTGACCGGCTTGGCGCGCTGCATGACCTTCTCGATCGCGCGGTCCAAACGAGCTTCCTCGACAGGCTTCATCAGATAATCGACGGCATCCACGTCGAATGCCTCGACCGCATGGTCGCTATACGCAGTCACAAACACGATCGCCGGCGGATTTTTGAGCTTATGCAGCGCCTCGGCAAGTTGCAGGCCCGAGGCACCGGGCATCGAGATATCGAGAAACACGACATCCACGCGACTTTCCATAAGCATCTCGATGGCGGAGCGAACGCTCGACGCCTCCGTGATCGTGCCGATCTTGCCCGTTTGCTCGAGCAAGAAGCGAAGCTCCGAGCGAGCCGGCGCCTCATCATCCACAATCATCGCACGCAGCATAGGGATAAAACCTTTCGTCAACTAACTACGCCGGGCATCCGTCGCATGACGTTGAGCCCGTAGCCTTTTATTTTACTCTTGAATGTCAAAGATGCTCTCTGACAAATCAAGATGAAGAAGCACTTTGGTGCCCTTGCCCGGCGCCGATTCGACACGTGTATAGGAGTGTGGCCCGTAAAAGCGATGGATGCGTTCCGAAATATTGTGCATGGCCACACCGGCGCCGCCACCCTGGGGAGAGCTGGCGTCGGGACGGGCGGAGCGCTCGTCAAACAGTCTGGCGGCGGTACCCTCATCCATGCCCACGCCATTATCGGCCACGGCAATCAAGATTGCATCCTCGCCGTCTTGGTGAACGGTCACGTCGATCCTCAGGGCACCGTCATCGCCCATACCATGACGCACGGCGTTCTCGACAATCGGCTGGATCACGAACGCCGGCACCAGCGTATCTTCCACGTCCTCGGACACATCGAACGTCGCAAGCACACGGTCCTCGCCAAAGCGGGCCTTCTCAAAGGTAAGGTAGCGCTTGGTCTGTGCGACTTCGCGCGAGACCGGAATAAGCGATCCCGAGTTGTCGAGCGTAGCACGATAGAACGATGAGAACTCACGAAGCAGCTCGCGGGCCCGCAGCGGGTCGGTGCGCGTAAACGATGCAATGGTGTTCAGCGTGTTGAACAGGAAGTGCGGGTTAATCTGCGCCTGCAGCGCACGCACCTCGGCGCGCGCCGTGAGCTCCTTTTGCACCTCGAGCTCGTGGATGGCGAGCTGCGTGGACAAGATCTCGGCAAAGCCCGAGGCAAGCGCGTACTGGGTACGGTCGACGGCGCGCGGGGTCTTGTAGTAGAACTTGAGCGTGCCGACGGTACGATCCCCCACCTTGATGGGGGCGATAATGCCGGCGGGGACTTGGTTGTGCGAGCCGTCCGAGCCTACGACATCCACCATACGGTTGAACGACTGCACGATGCCATGTTCGATAACGTAGCGTGTGGCAAGCGTGTGGATGGGAGAATCTGGCAGTAGTTTTTCCTCAAACTCGCCCGCGCAGGCAAGCACGTTGTCCTCGTCGGTGATGGCCACCGTCATGGCGCGCGTCTCGGGCAAAATGCGCTGGCACACCAAACGCGCCGATTCCTGTGTCAAACCGCCCTTAATGTCCTCGAGCATGGCCGAGGCCACCGAGAGCGTCTCCTCGGTGTACTGGGAGCGCACCGAATCGGGATTGAGCGTCAAAAAGATAAAGATGCACAGAAAGATGCACAGCAGCGCGCAGGCAATCACCGTGGCAATCGGCTCGATACCGGTCACCAAGGCAAAAATAAAGTACACCAGCACGCAAATGGCGCAGGCAACGGCAATGATGCGAAAGATTGATATTGAACTATCGCGCTGGGCGCGGCGGTCGATCATTCGGCCCCCTCCAGGATACTGATCAGTTGTGCGTCACGCCAAAGCCCGTCCATGATCTTGGGCCAAAAGCTCTGGAAACGCAGGTAGCTTGCAGCGTTTTGGCGCGCATAGGCCTTTGCCTCGTCGATACCATGGCGCCAGATGCGCAGGTAGCCCTCATGCTCGCGGGTAAACACGCTGCGGACCATAGCGGTCTTGCGCACGCGGTCGTCGAGCTCGCGCGAAATCCACGGGCCCGGATAGGGCATGAGCGATGCCGCCGTAACGGGAATGAGCTCCTTTTGATGCGCGGCGAATGTCAACTTGGCCCGTTCGTAGTACCAACGGTATACATCCTGCATAAAGCGCGGTGAGCGCTTTTCGGACTCCGGGGGCAGATGGCGCACGGTCCACTCGTTATCGAACCACACGTCATAGCCAAACATGCGCATGTTAAAGAGGTAATCCAAGTCCTCGCCGCGGGTGATAAACGGGTCAAAGGCCACACGCGTAAAGGCGCGGGCGTGCAGGGCCATCAGGCCGCCGCACACGTAGTTGGAGCGCGAGATGCGGGTGCCCGAGAGCGCCTTTTTCATCCAACGGTTGAACTCGATGCGCTTGGTCCACCAACGATGGCAGATGCCCGCCTTGTCCGTGGGAGCCAGCGGCGAGCCGTCGCGATCGTAGAAATAGCCGCTTTTGACCAAGATCGGCAAGCCCTGGCGCGTCTGCTGCCCCAGAGCATAGGTCGCACGCTTCATAAAGTCGGCATCGATGACGGTCTCGTCGTCATCCAAAAAGACAACCGCATCGTGTCCCAGCACGGCGGCGCAGGCAAGGCCCATGTTGCGAATGGCGCCGTAACCGCGCAGGCTCACGCACTCACCCGAGCCCTTGGGCGCGATCTGAGCAACCCGGTCTGCGATGCGCGAGGCCTGGGTGTTGGTGACAACGGTGACCTTGAGCGTGGGATGCGCGTCGACAATCTCGTGCACGCGCAGCGACACATCGGCTGTGGCAGAAACGGGACAGACCACCAAAAGGATGATGCGCGGGATGTCGCGCACCTGCTCGAGCGAGGCCAGGCAGCGGTCGAGTTCGGGATTGTCGGCGTTGAGTCGTGTCGAATGGTCATAGGTGCCAGGGGCGTTTGCGCGAGCGTCATCGCCCGCCCAATACGTTGGAATCACGACCGTGGCGTTCATGCCTTACCCTCCCTGCAACACAAAAACGGGACGCCGCCAAACACAGGCGACGCCCCGCGACCTAGCTGACTCCATCATACCCACTTGGGCTAATCATTGTTCGAAAGTCAGAATGTTTATTGCGGATAACCCCAAAAGAGTATCGCGGCGAACGCAATTACCGGCAAGTTCCTATGCTGCCTGCTCTGCCGTCTGAGACATGCGGGACAGACGGACCAGCAGCACAAAGCCCACCACCAGCAGCACGCCGATAGACAGGACGCCCAGCGAGGGGTTGCCGGTCAGCGAGGTGACGACCGACACCAGGAAGGTGCCCATAACGCTTGCATAACGGCCAAAGATATCAAAGAAACCGTAGTACTCGTTGGACTTTTCCTTGGGAATAATGCGGCCGAAGTAGCTGCGGCTCAGCGCCTGCACGCCTCCTTGGAACAGGCCGACCAAAATGGCAAGCACCCAAAACTCAAAGGCGGTCTTGAGGAAGAACGCGGCAAAGAGCACGATGCCCATATAGGCGGCGACGGCCACCAAGATCATGTTGAGTGTGCCCACACGACCGGCAAGCTTGCCGTAGATGATGGCGGACGGAAAGGCCACAAACTGCGTAACGAGCAGAGCCAGCACCAGTTGGGTCGAGTCGATGCCCAAAGCCGATCCATAGCTGGTTGCCATGGAAATGACCGTGTGCACGCCGTCGATGTAGAAGAAGAACGCGATCATGTAGACCAGCACGGTCTTGTTGTGGGCAATCTCGCGCATGGTGTGTCCGACCTCGGAGAACACGCCGCCCACGATGTGGCCGATGGTGTCCTCGGGACCACGCTCGCGACCGTACTTTTGCTTATAGGTGCGAATGAGCGGCAGGGTAAAGATGAGCCACCAGGCACCAGTGATGACAAACGACAGACGCGTTGCCAGCATGGTGGGGACACCAAGAGCGGAGCCACCCATGATGAGCGCCAGGCAGATGACGAACGGCACGGTGGAACCGATGTAGCCCCAGGCATAGCCCGAGCTGGACACGGCGTCCATGCGCTCGTCGGTGGTAATGTCGGGCAGCATGGCGTCGTAGAACGTCATAGAAGAGTTAAGGCCGATGGTGCACAGCACGTACACGGTCAAAAATGCCATGGCGGACATTGGGATAGCCTGCGCCAGGCAAAGCACCAGGCCCGTGAGGAAGAAGCCCAAGAAGAACTTGATCTTGTTGCCGGCGTAGTCGGCAAGCGCGCCCAGAATGGGCATGAGCATGGCGATGACCAGCGAGGCGATCGTCTGCGCATTGCCCCAGGCGACCACCAGGTCGGCCGAGGAAGCGCCGGTATTGATGGCGTTAAAGTAAATGGGCACCACCGAGGTATTGAGCAGCACGAGGGCCGAATTGCCCACATCATACATAACCCAGTTACGCTCGAGCTTGGTGTATTTCATGGACAGGGACCCTTCGTATTCGCCCGATATGCAGTTAGTTCATCGTACCCCAATTGTCCAGAACCGCCGGTAAGGATTCGGCAAAGGGGCACGCACGAGCCCTATTCCTCGCGGTCGAACTCCTCATCGGCATTGAGCGCGCGACCGCTGTAGTTGACGTGACCGGTCACGGCATCCATGTCACCGGTCTCGATAAAACGTGCGACCGTGCACTCGTAATCGACCAGCGCGCGATCAAAGACCTCGGGGAAGCTCTCGTTCGAGACCTCATCGGTAAAGGGATTCTTCCATGTCAGATGGCCCAGGTTACCGGTGCGCTCGGGCAGCTCCGTCGTCACGCGATGGGCAAGGCCGTCGAGCAGCGAGTAGTCGTGCACCAAGCCCTCAACCAGCGAGATCGCGCGCGTCTTTGCGGAGCCGGCCGGCTCAATCGCGCGGTAAAGTCGTTGCATGTTGGCAACGGCAGCACCGTACTCCCCCGCCGGAATGTCAATGCCGTACACGCGTCCGGCAACATAGCTCATCAGCACGCCGGCCACGCGATTGATGCGATCGGTGGTGACGATCTCGCCCGCCGGCGGGTAATCGTCGACCGTAGCGCCATCGCGCTTAAGCTGCAGCATCAGTACATCCAGGTCGCTCTCGATCACGGCATGGACCTGGCTGCTCGAATCCTCAAGCCCTGAATCGGACTCCACGATGCCAAACTGCTGCTCATAGACAAAGGGATGGGCGTTGCGGTCGAGCACGTAATGAGACAGCAGGCCCAGCGCAAAGGCGCGACCCAAGCTGGCGTCGCGCGGCAGCAGATGCGACACGCCGTCGCGCAGGCACGCGAACTGGCGAGACATGCGCGAGCGATGCATGACCTGCGCCAGCAGCGTACAGTCGGAAACACGCGGTGTCAGAATGTGAAAGAAAAACGGGTCGGGGCCTTGGTTGCCCAAGATAAAGGCAATGCGCTCTTCATCGGACGTGATGACGCCCTGCGGAAGACGGTCGATGCTTTCCTCGCCAAACAGATGATGGGTGATAAGCGCGGGCATAATGATCCTTTCGATTTCATTCGATGCCACCCATTATGCCCACCGCGCGCCCATGCCAAACCTGCGATGGTAAACGACGGCACGCAAGCCTCTTACGCAAGTCCCAGGTGCGACTTGACCTCGGCGGCACGACGACGGGACACCGGCACCGTCGAGCTCACGCGGTCGAGCCTGAGCTCCATCAACCCCGTGGAGCCAATCTCAACATTGTGCACGTCCTCCAAATTGACCAGATAGCTGCGATGAACGCGAATAAAGCCCTCGGAGCCCAAACGACGCTCGAGCGAAGAGATCGACTCATTGATCAGGTACGTTCCCTCGGCGCAGATGGCGTTGCAAAAATCGGCGCGTGCCTCAAAGTAGCAGATGTCTGCGGCGGGAATGAACACCTTTTTGCCCCCGCGGTCCACCGTCAGACGCAAAGGCTGGCGCGGAGCGTGGATAACACGACGGGCACCCAAGGCTGCCTCGATCTTGTCGAGTGCCTTTGACAGGCGTGCGTCCTCGACCGGCTTGACGATATAGTCGACCGCATCGAGGTTATACGCATCGGCCGCGAACTCGGCAAACGCCGTCACAAACACAACCACCGGCGGCGTCTTTAAGTTCTGCAGCGTCTCGGCAAGCTCAATTCCCGAGCGGCCGGGCATCGTGATGTCCAAAAACAACACGTCGGGCTTGCTCGAGAGAATCGACTCCACGGCCTCGGTAACATTGCCTGCCTCGGCAATATGCCCCACGCGCGCGTCCTTCTCCAATAGATAGCGTAGCTCAGCCCTGATGGGAGGCTCGTCATCAACCACCAGGATGTTCCAGCCCTCGGACATGTGCGCTTCCTCTCTCCTCAATACACTCGCGTGCTACGCCGTCAACGGCGCCGGCTCATGCGGCTCGCCGTTCAGCTCGACGATAACCTGCGTTCCCACGCCCTCCTGGGACTTCACGCGCATGCCGGAATCTTCTCCGTAAAAGAAATGGATGCGCTGAAGCACGTTGAAGAGCGCCAGGCCGCAACCTCGCTTGACGGAGCCGTCGGCGGTAATGCTCTCGGGCTCCTCTCGGCGATGTTGCTCAAACAGATGTGCGCAGACCTCTTCGCTCATACCGATGCCATCGTCCTCGACGATGATCTCCAAACCGTCATCGGTCTCGAAAGCCCTAACACGAATAGAAAGCGGCTCAGTCTCGCGCTGCGCGTGCTTGATGCAGTTTTCGAGCAACGGCTGCAAGATAAACGGCGGCACCAGGCTGTCGCGCACCTCAAAGTCGATGTCGACCGAAACGCGCAGACGGCCGTCGCCATACCGGGCCTGCATAAGATTGATATAGCGAGTGCCCTGTTCCACCTCGTGCTCGAGCGTGGTGAGCGTATCGGAATCAGAAAGCGTCTGACGATAGTAATTGGAAAAGTCGATCAGCAGCGATCGCGCCTTGTCGGGCTCGGTTCGAACGAGCGACACGATGGTGCTGATGGTGTTAAACAGAAAATGAGGATCGACCTGCGATTGCAAGGCGCGCAGCTCCACGCGGGCCGTGAGCTCGTCCTGGCGCTCGAGCTCAAAGCTCGCAAGCTGCGTGGAAATGAGGTCGGCAAAGCCCGAGGCGAGCGCCGTCTGGCGCATATCGATGCTGCTCAGACGGGGATAATACAGCTCGAGCGTGCCCACGCAATGCCCGCGCACGGTAAGCGGTGCGACAATACCGGCGCGCAGACGCGGAAAGTAGCCACCCGTCTCGGTCGAGGCATCGCGCGAAAACACGCTTTGCTCACCGCTGTTGATCACGTTGAGCGTAGTCTTGAGCACCACCGGGGTGCCGGCAGGGCACTTTGCCGAGTCCTCGCCCCAGTTTGCCAGCACCTGCTTGCCGTCGGTAAAGCAGATGGCAGAGGCGATGGTCTCGGACAGGATGATTTTGGAGGCGCCCAGGGCCGCTTCGGGCGTAAGGCCGCGCGACGTGTAGGCGAATATTTTTGATGCGATAGCGAGCGTACGGTCGGTTGCGCTCGATGTGAGGTCATCGGGGACCACAAAGACATACGAGAAGAAGAAGCACAGCATGACCAGGCCGGCAATGACGACGACGCCTGGAACGGGATTGGGATTGTCGGTTAAATCCCAGATGAGCAGCAGGATAAGCGCCGGAACGACAACGCCGAGCAAGATGGCTTGGACCACATGCTGAGCAGTTCGAAAGACCTTGGTCGAGTTATAGCTCTTGCCCAAGATCAGCCTGTTTAAATCCACCGTCATCCCCTTCTATCTAACGCACCCATAGCAATAAAGAGGGCCGCAAGCGACCCTCTCCATTGCATTATGCAATCAAAAACTGTGTTTTACATCCAGTCATCGACAAACGGTATCTTAGGCGCTGTATTTGTTGGCCTCGCCAAAGGTGCCAGCCTCGACGATCCAGCCGTCCTTCATGATGACGTCCATGTTGTCGGTGTTGAGCACGTGGATGTCGGCGGCGACGTCACCGTTTACGACCAGCAGATCGGCGCACTTGCCGGCCTCGATGGAACCGGTCTCGTCCTCGATGTGGCACATCTTGGCACCGTTGAGGGTGGCGCAGGTGATGGTCTCGACCGGGGTGAAGCCGATCTTGTCGACGAACTCGTACATCTCCTCGATGGAGCAGGTGCCGTACGGGGTGACGAAGGAGAAGGAGTCGGAGCCGATCGTCATGACGACGCCGCGCTTCTTGGCCTCGCGCAGGCAGTCGTAGTTGCGCTGCAGCTCCTTCTCGACCAGGGTGCCCTCGTACTTGTCGTGCAGCTCGGGGACGTAGACGGGCGGATAGGTGGCGTACCAGGTGGGCAGGAAGGCGATCGTCGGGGTGAAGAAGGTGCCCTGCTCGGCCATGAGGTCCATGGTGCGCTCATCGATATCGAAGCCGTGAATCAGCTGCTCGCAGCCAAAGCGAACGGAATCGTAGGCAGCGGCGTGGTTGTTGTAGCAGTGGCTCCACACGGGGATACCGACCATCTTTGCCTCTTCGACCACGGCCTGGATCTCCTCGGAGCAGTAGTGCTGGTCGCGGCCGGAATCCCAGCGCCAGATGCCGCCACCGGTAGCCCAGATCTTGATGGCATCGGGGTTTTCGCGCAGGCGACGGCGGACGGCTTTGCGCAGATCCCAAGGACCGTCGACCTGGTCGCCCCAGGGATGGGATTCCTTGTTGAGCTCCTGGGTGCAGTGGTGGGAGTCGCCGTGGCCGGCAACGCGGCAGAAGCCGAGGCCGGTGGCCAGAACGCGCGGGCCCTTAAAGACGCCCTTGTCGATGCAGTCACGGATCTGGATACCAAAGCGGCCGATCTCGCAGACGGTGGTGAGGCCGTGGGTGAGACAGTCATAGGCCTGCTTGACGGCGACGGCTTGCTTCTCGAGGAGCGGCTGCATGACCCAATCGGTGTCATCGTCGGTCAGGTTGCCCGAGAAGTGCAGGTGGGTGTCGATCAGGCCGGGAAGGACGGTCTTGCCGGCGGCGTCGATAACCTCAACGCCCTCGGGAAGGTCCTGCATAGCGCCGGCGTACTCGATCTTGCCGTTGTCGTCGACGAGAACGAGGGAGTTCTCGACCGGCTCGGCACCGGTACCGTCGATGAGCTTGCCGCCAACGATTGCATACTTAGTGGACATGGTTCCTCCTTATGGATCCATATAGTGGGCGAGGCCGTGTTGGGTTAAGGCCTCACAAAGCTACCCAAGTGGTGCCGGGTTCGGTGCGCGGGAGAGAGGGTCCCGCGCACCCGATCCGCCCCGGCTAGGCGTTACTTTTTGCGGGAATTGGTGAAAGCCATGAGGGCCAGGCCAATAGCCAACCAGCCGATCACGATGCTCCACTCCACCATGTTGAGGGAGGCGGGAGAGAACGGAATCACGAGCAGGCCGATGATGATGGCGCAGGCAGCGATAGCGAGGCTGATGCCAAACTTGCCGCCGGGCACCTCGTAGGGACGAGGCAGGTCGGGCTCGGTGAAGCGCATGCGCAGGCAAGCGAGGGCGACCATGCCGCAGGAGAAGATGAAGGCGAGAGCCGACACGTTGGTCAGAGGAATGAGCATGTTCTTGCCCAGGAACGGACCGATGACGGTGATGACGCCCAGCACGACGCAGGCGAGCTTGGGGGCGCCGGACTTGGAATCGACCTCGGCGAATTTCTCGGGCAGCTGGCCCTTGCGGCCCATGGCAAGCATGATGCGGCTCGTGGCGCCGTAGAAGGAGTTCATCGGGCCCATGGGTCCAAGCGTGGCGATGACGAGCATGGCCAGGTACAGAAGCATGTTGATGCCCTTGAGGCAGGCAAGCGCGGGAACCGGGCTCTTAACAAACTCATGCCAGTCGAGGATGGTGCCGAACGAGTAGATGCAGACCATGTAGAAGCCGCCGGCGGCCAGCAAGGCCAGAGAGATGATCTTGCCGAACTTGTTCCAGTTGAGGCCCTCGGCCGCTTCCTCAGCCTGCTGAGGAATGGTGTCGAAACCGGCGTAGAAGAACGGGGTCAGAACCAGGACCGACACGATGCCGGCGAACAGGCTGGTGCCCTCGGTAGCGGGCTTGCCGCCGCCAGCACCGGTGACCTGGGAGAACACGGGCATGGCGTTGTCCGGCGAACCGGTGAACAGCGAGACACCCATGGCGAGCAGCATGCCGCAGAGCAGAGCCTTGGTCAGGAAGGCCTGGAGCTTGGCGGCCGAGCTGGCACCGCGGAAGTTGAGGAAGATGACGTAGACTGCAAAGCCGAGCGCAATCAGCGTCGGGAACAGGTAAACATCGGCGCCCAGGATGGTGTAGAGCTTGACGGCGCGCAGCCACTCAAGGCCGGGCAGGCTGCCGAACATCTCGGATACGAGGGTCGAGATGGCGATGGCCTCCCACGGGCACAGGATACCGTTGCCCAGGGCCAAGAGCCAACCGGTGATGTAGCTCAGCGTACGGCCAAAGCTACGATCGACATACTCGACGATGCCGCCCGAGATGGGGATAGCAGCCGTGAGCTCACCGAAAACAGCTCCGACGGGCACGAGGAAGATTGCACCCAAGAGGAATGCGATCATAGCGGGAACGGGACCGCCGCCCACGACCATCCAGTCGCCGACCTGCAGAACCCAACCGGTACCGATGATGGCACCGAAACCGATGGTGAAGAAGTTCCAGAGCGAAAGCGTTTTCTTCATGCCGCCGTTACCTTCGACTGCAACTTCTGCGTTCTTGTCCGCCATTGTTCCCCTCCTTTCCTTATTGACGCCTCTTTGGCGTCACCCCTTGCGCGGTCTGTTTTGCCGCGCGCTTTTATTTCGTGGCTTTACAATACGGCCTTGGCACAGCAGCGCCGCTTGTGGCTCGACCGAAGGCAGAACTGTAAAACGAGCGGCGCCGTTTTTGGGACGAACGGCGGAAGACGCCATTCGTCTTGGACGCTTTCATCTTGTCTGCTTTTGAAGACCCGTTGCCGTGACGCTTGGCGCGCGGCGCGGCAACGTTCATACCATTTGTCAGGCTTTTGGCGCACATGCCCATGTGTCGTGCATCTTTTTATGTAGGATAGACAAGTTACACATGAGGCAAGGTGATTCGAATGGCATACGGATACAATGACGGCGACCAACGGCCACAAAGCGTGCGCCTTGCCGGCCGCACCACGCCAACGCCCAGAAGCACCTCCGACAACGACAGCCCGCAGCGCCCCCAAGAGCAGCTCGGGGCTTCTTCGCGGCAACAAAGCCGTACCGTGCAGCAGTCAGACTGCATGAGTACGAGCACACGCCAACGCCAGACCGACACATCGCAGCCACGCCGTTACGATCGCCGTAAGACCGACTACTACGTCAAGCGCTCCTTTTCGCGACCTCAACGCGATCGCGGCAGTTCTGCCCCTCGCCCCGCGTCGCATACCACAAGCCGCGCGCTTCCGGCCCGCCGCCTACGCCTTGCGCTTTGCTCCATCGCCGCCTGCCTCGTCTTTGTGTTTTTGGGATCCTGTATCTCCCACGGATCAGCCGGTCTTGAGCCCACTGCCGAGGACAAGCTGCTTAAAGCTCCCGTCGCGCCCGGCTACTCATTTGCCTTTTCGACCCCGCGCTCGCAATGGCAGGCCGGCACCATGCCCCACATCTACCAAATTGACCCCGCATGGTCGGAGCTGCCCTATGCCGGTGGCACTATTCGCGAAAACGCTTGCGGTCCCACTTGCCTCACCATGGTCTATATCTTTAAGACCGGCCATACCGATAAGACGCCGGTCGATATATGCGCACTGGCCGAAGCCGGCAACTACGCCCCCACTGGTGCCACCGAGTGGTCGTTTATGACAAGCGGTGCGTGGCAGCTGGGGCTCAACGGAACACAGCTCTATAACGATCGCGAATCGATTACCCAAGCACTTCGCTCGGGTGCGCCCGTCATCGCCGCAGTGCGCCCCGGCACGTTTACCAACGTAGGCCACTATATCGTGCTCCACGGCATCGACGATGCCAACCAGATTGGCGTCTACGACCCCAACTCGGCCAGCCGCAGCGCCCGCCGCTGGGGCGTGGTGGAGGTCCTCAACGAAATCGAAGCCATGTGGGCCTACTACTAGTCATTGGGGACAGACTTAAATGAGTGGCCCCAGACTGCCCGGAACTGCCGGCACGGAAGGCGCATCCCGCTTTGAAGTTCGATAGCGGGATGCGCTTTCCGTTAGCGGCCTGCTTGGGAAACTGAGAGCCACTTTTCGGCATATTTCCGGGATGCATTTTCCGGTTGAGGGCCTCAAAGGAAACTGCACCCGTTTTGGACTACTCATTTAAGTCTGTCCCCAATGACTACCGATAGCAAAAGCCCCGCAGTCGGAGCGGACTGCGGGGCTCATGAAGAGAGGCTAGTTTGTGGGCGCTTTGCCTGGCGCCCACGAGAGAGGCGACAGAGTAGAGACTACTCGTGGATGCGGGTACCGGAGAGGCCGGCCATGGTCTCGGCGGCCTTGTCCAGAGCACCGATGATGCAGGTGCGGCCCTTGCGGGAACGGGCGAACTTGATGGCAGCGCGGACCTTGGGCTCCATGGAGCCCTTGCCGAACTGGCCCTCGTCGGCCAGGCGCTCGGCCTCGTCGGCGGTGAGGTCCTCGAGCTCCTCCTGGTTGGGCTTGCCAAAGTTGATGGCGACATGCTCAACGGCAGTCAGCAGGAACAGAACGTCGGCGTCGCAGTCCTCGGCCAGCAGCTCGCCGCCCAGGTCCTTGTCGATGACGGCGGGAACGCCCTTGTAGCAGCCCTTGTTCTCGTAGTCGCGGACGACGGGGATGCCGCCGCCACCGCAGGCGATGACGATGAACTCGTTGTCAAGCAGGTTGAGGATGGAGTCGGCCTCGACGATCTTCTTGGGATCGGGAGAAGCGACGACGCGACGCCAGCCGCGGCCGGAATCCTCGACGAAGACCTTGGAAGGATCCTCGGCCATGAACTCCTTGGCCTGCTCCTCGGTGTAGAAGGGGCCGATCGGCTTGGTCGGGTTCTTGAACGCGGGATCGTCGGGATCGCACTCGATCTGGGTGACGACGGTAGCGGCGTGCCAACGCTTATAGCGCTTGTGCATCTCGCGGCCGATGCCCTGCTGCAGGTGATAACCAATGTAGCCCTGGGACATGGCGCCGCACTCGGGCAGCGGCATCTCGGGGGTGCCGATGGCGTCGTGGGCAGCGGCGAAGGCGTTCTGGATCATGCCGACCTGCGGGCCGTTACCGTGGGTGATGATGATCTCGTTACCCTGCTCGATAAGACCAAGGAGAGCGTGGGCGGTGTTGCTCACGGCCTCGATCTGCTCGACGGGGTTGTTGCCGAGGGCGTTGCCGCCAAGGGCGACGACAATACGATCGGGCTTGCCAAGAGGCTTAGACATTGCTGGAATCCTTTCTGTAAAAGGCCTACAACCCATTAATAACCCGCGTCCGTGCGATACGCGAGTTTATTAAGGTTTATATTCTCTTTATCGCTCATTTTATTCATTTTGAAAATAGTTGAACGGTGAACGGTCGTTTTTATCCGCTCAGCGTACAGAACCCCAGCTCAGACACGTTTACGCCATTTACGTGCGACTTTATTTAAATAGAGCGGGGATTAGGCGGGATTATGCAAACTATATCTTTGCTAAACACAAAACGGACAGCGCAAAATCTTACTCGCACTATACGAGATTCTATGCACTTATATGACGAGTATGCACCCCTGCAAAAACAAGCGGCTTTTCATCCATCAAAAGGAATAGCCAAGAAGTCCTCGCCGCGCGTTTCGCGGCAAAGGGACAGAAGGCAGCAACGACCAAGTCCCCCTCCACGCCCAAAGAGGCGCGAGGTTTCGCGGCAAAGCCGCGAAACAGCGACCGGGACACGTATCCCCACCAACCACGCCCTTCATCCGCCCACACAATCCGAGGACGTAGTCGTAGCAGGATCTGAGGGCTGACCTTCGCGGACACTCCGCAGGACGAAAGAACCCCCGCCGCACGTAGTGCGCAGCGGGGGTTCTTTCATGTCCGAGGACGTCCGCGAAGGTCAGCCCTCAGATCCTGCGGTGAGAGACCTAGGCCTCGTTGTACACCGTCTTGAGCTTCAGCAGGTGAGCGTAGCGGTCCATAGCGGCCTGCTCGTTCTCCTTGAAGAGCTCCTCGGCGCGCTCGGGGAAGGAACGCGTCAGCGAAGCGTAACGGGCCTCGTTCATCAGGAACTCCTGATAGCCGCCCGCGGGCTCCTTGGAATCGAGCGAGAACTTCTTGCCGGCAGCAGCCTCGGGGTTGAAGCGGAAGAGGTTCCAGTAACCGCACTCGACAGCCTTCTTCATCTCGGCCTGGCAGTTCTGCATGCCGCCCTTCTTGATGGAGTGCATCTCGCAGGGGCTGTAGCCGATGATGAGGGACGGACCGTCGTAGGCCTCGGCCTCGTGGATGGCCTTGAGGGTCTGAGCCGGGTTGGCGCCCATGGCGACCTGCGCCACGTAGACGTAGCCGTAGCTCATGGCGATCTCGGCCAGGGACTTCTTCTTGGTCACCTTACCGGCAGCGGCGAACTGAGCGACCTGGCCCAGGTTCGAGGCCTTGGAGGCCTGACCGCCGGTGTTGGAGTAAACCTCGGTGTCGAAGACGAAGACGTTGACATTGTGGCCGGAAGCCAGGACGTGGTCCAGGCCACCGAAGCCGATGTCGTAGGCCCAACCGTCGCCACCGAAGATCCAGAAGGACTTCTTGGTGAGGTAAGCCTTGTCGGCGAGGATTGCCTTGGAAGCGTCGCAGCCGCACTTCTCGAGCTCGGCAACGTAGGCAGCGGCAGCGGTCTTGGAGGCCTCGGCGTCGTTGACGGAGTCGATCCAAGCCTGGCCAGCGGCCTTGAGCTCATCGGACGGACCATCGGCAGCGATGATGTCCTGGGTAGCGGCGATCAGCTTGTGCTGAACGGCCTCGTAGCCCACGGCCATGCCCAGACCATGCTCGGCATTGTCCTCGAACAGGGAGTTGTTCCATGCCGGGCCGTGACCGTCCTTGTCCTTGCAGTAAGGAGCGGTGGCAGCGGGGTTGCCCCAAATGGAGGAGCAGCCGGTGGCGTTGGAGATGAACATGCGGTCGCCGGCGACCTGGGTCACCAGACGTGCGTAGGCGGTCTCGGCGCAGCCGGCGCAGGAGCCAGAGAACTCCAGGTAGGGCTGCTTAAACTGGCTGCCCTTGACGTTGGCCGCGATGAGCTCCTTCTTCTCGGAGACGTTCTCGACCATGTAGTCCCAAACGGGCTGCTGGTCCATCTCCTGCTCGGTGGGAACCATCTCGAGGGCGCCCTTGGGGCAGACCTTGACGCAGTTGGTGCAGCCCATGCAGTCGAGCGGGGACACAGCCATGGTGAACTTCATGCCCTTGGCCTTGGGGCCCATGGCGTCGAGCGTGCGGGTAGCCTCGGGCGCGGCAGCAGCCTCGTCCTCGGTCATCGCGAACGGACGGATGGTGGCATGCGGGCACACGTAAGCGCACTGGTTGCACTGGATGCACTTGGTCTCGTCCCAGTGGGGAACGACGACGGCAACGCCGCGCTTCTCGTATGCGGAGGCGCCCAGCTCAAACTGGCCGTCGGCGCAATCGACGAAGGCGGAAACGGGCAGGCTGTCGCCATCCATGCGATCGATGGGCTCGAGCAGGTTCTTGACCTGCTGGGCGATGGCAGACTTGGTCTCCTCGGAGAGCTCGACAGGGGCGGCATCCTCGGCGGTTGCCCAGTCGGCCGGAACCTCGAACTTACGGAAGGCGGTAGCGCCGGCATCGATGGCCTTGTGGTTGGCGTCGACGATGGCCTGGCCCTTCTTCATGTAGGACTTGGTGGCCGCGTCCTTCATGTACTGCAGGGCGTCCTCGGCGGGCAGGACCTTGGCCAGCGCGAAGAAGGCGGACTGGAGCACCGTGTTGGTGCGCTTGCCCATGCCGACCTTGGCGGCCAGGTCGATAGCGTCGATCAGGTAGACGTTGACGTTGTTGTTCGCGATGTAGCGCTTGGCCACGGCGGGCATGTGCTCGGCGAACTCCTCGTCGCTCCACTGGCAGTTAACCAGGAAGGTGCCGCCCGGCTTGACGTCGCGGACCATCTTGAAGCCCTTGACGATGTAGCTGGGGTTGTGGCAGGCGACAAAGTCGGCCTTGGTCACGTAGTACGGCGAGCGGATCGGGGAATCACCAAAGCGCAGGTGCGAGACGGTGACGCCGCCGGTCTTCTTGGAGTCGTACTGGAAGTAGGCCTGGACGTACTTGTCGGTGTGGTCGCCGATGATCTTGATCGAGTTCTTGTTGGCGCCGACGGTACCGTCGCCACCCAGACCCCAGAACTTGCACTCGATGGTGCCGGGGGCTGCGGTGTTGGGCGCATCCTCGGCCTCGGGCAGGCTCAGGTTGGTCACGTCGTCGACGATGCCGATGGTGAACTCGCGCTTGGGCTCGTCCTTCTTAAGCTCCTCGAAGACAGCGAACGCGGACGCGGGGGGCGTGTCCTTGCTGCCCAGGCCGTAACGGCCGCCAACGACCTTGATGCCCGTCTTGCCGGCCTCGTAGAGAGCGGAGACGACGTCCTGGTAGAGCGGCTCGCCGATGGAACCCGGCTCCTTGGTGCGGTCCATGACGGCGATCTTCTGGACGGTCTCGGGGAGAACGTCGACGAAGTGCTTGATGGAGAACGGACGGAACAGACGAACCTTGACCAGGCCGACCTTCTCGCCGTGAGCGTTGAGGTAGTCGATGACTTCCTCGAGCACGTCGCAGAAGGAGCCCATGCACACGACGACGCGATCGGCATCGGGAGCGCCGTAGTAGTTGAACAGGCCGTAATCGGTGCCGAGCTTCTCGTTGATCTTCTTCATGTAGCCCTCGACGACGGCGGGAAGCTCGTCGTAGACCTTGTTGCAGGCCTCGCGGTTCTGGAAGAAGATGTCGCCGTTCTCGTGGCTGCCGCGGGTATGCGGGTGCTCAGGGTTGAGCGCGTGATCGCGGAAAGCCTGGACGGCGTCCATGTCGCACATCTCGGCAAGATCCTTGTAGTCCCACATGGCGACCTTCTGGATCTCGTGGCTGGTGCGGAAGCCATCGAAGAAGTTAAGGAACGGGGTCTTACCCTCGATGGCGGCAAGGTGAGCCACCGGCGAGAGGTCCATGACCTCCTGGACGTTACCCTCGGCGAGCATGGCGAAACCGGTCTGGCGACAGGCCATGACGTCGGAGTGATCGCCGAAGATGTTCAGGGCGTGCGAAGCGACGCAACGCGCGGAGACGTGGAAGACGCCCGGGAGCTGCTCGCCCGCGATCTTGTACATGTTCGGGATCATCAGGAGCAGGCCCTGAGAAGCCGTGTAGGTGGTGGTCAGAGCGCCGGCGCCCAGCGAACCGTGAACGGTACCGGCTGCACCTGCCTCGGACTCCATCTCGACGACCTTGACCGGGGTGCCGAAGATGTTCTTGCGACCCTGGGCCGCCCACTGGTCGACATGGTCGGCCATCGGGCTGGACGGCGTAATGGGATAGATTCCCGCTACCTCGGTGTACGCATACGAAACATATGCGGCCGCCTCGTTGCCGTCCATAGACTTAAACTTACGCGCCATATACCCCTCTCCTCTCATATAGGTATACAGGCCCCGGCGATCGCCGGGATGTTGGCGTGATGGGATTTACGCTGTTGCTTCCAATCATCTGGCAGGCAGGCTCAGCAGCAGGTACATGGCGTGGAGAGAAGACATGCCGAGGCGAGGGGCAGTTGATGCGCCCCACAGACCCGACCGCCCGTCTTGCACATGACCGAGCGCCGCAAAGGCCGCATGCCGGATGCTCCCGGGCACGCCCCGGCGATGGGAAGCGCCCGCAACGGAAATCCGCATGCGGGTTTATTGTACCCCGCCTTCAAGTGTAATTTCGGCAAATATAGGCGGGCGGTAAAGGTTTACCTTGGGTGACTGCCAAGGGCCAAAATGGTCCCTCCACCCCCAGGCGACCGGCTCTGGCGCGCCAAGGAGTGTCCCCAGCCGGCAGAAAAGGAACGTCCCTATCTGCCGGCTAGAGAGCACCGAAGAGGATGGCGTAGGTAGTGGATTCGCCGAGCTTGAGCTCGTCGCCGGGATTGAGTTGGGCGGAACGGCCGGGCTCGACCTGAATGCAGACGCGCGTGGCCCCGTTTACCACCACGGTTCCGTTGGTGGACGACAAGTCCTCGACGTGCCAGATATTTTGAGCATCGCACCAGATATGGGCATGGCGGGCCGAGACATCGTCGCCGACGTCGGTAATATCGCCCTCACCAGTGGCCAGCGCGCCAATCTCAACACCCTGCTCACTCGGCTGAATCCAGCGCGGGGCGCTCACGACAAAACTGTTTTGTACGCGCAGCAAGCCCAAGGGGTGCGCCGGGGCAGGTTCGCGTTCGCCCGCGGTCATCGACATGCCAAGCGAACGCGGCGTGGATGTGCCTCCGCCACAGGTCGCGTGCGCGTAGTCGATGGCATAGTTCACCGAGGACCGCACATCCGCCGAACAACCGACGGCGACAAACAGCACCAGCACGGCCTCGGCGCGCTCGGCGGGCATGAGTTCCGCCGCCTGGGACAGGCGATCGAGCGCGTTGCGATAGAGATTCGTGTCCTGGTGGCACTCTTCGAGCGCGCGTACCATCGGTTCACCTGCAGGACCGCACACCATATTGATCACAGCCGTGGAGTCCATGGGATTTCGCTGGCGCAGGGCCAGTTGCGACATAATACGCGCAGCCGAGGTACCGTATTCGGCAAAGTAGCGCTGCTGAAGCGTGCCGACCGGCGCGCGAACGATAAAGCGGGAAACCCAAGAGCGATCAGCGGCCCGGCTCTGCGGGCTGCGGCCGTCGACGAGCGGACGGGACGAAAGCACCAAGCCGCACAGCTCGATATGGCTCAGATGCGCCGCGCGCTTAAAGATGTCAAACATGGCCCCGCATGGGGTGAGCTCAACTTGAGATGCCATGACCTAGGCCTCCTTGGTCGTAGAAATAGAATCGGATGATACTTCGACAGGTCCGCCAAAAGTACGGACAGCTGCGGCTCCACCGGCAAGCGGAGTCGCCATCTGGGCTTTTGTGCGTCGCGGTGCCGAAACGGGAAGTTCAAAGGCAAAGCCCGTCGCAAGCAAAAACCACGTAAGCGTATAGGTTGCAATCAGAGCGGCAACAAGGCCGCCCATCACGGCGCGTTGGGAAAATACGCTACATGCAGCCACAACCAGCACCGGAACCTCGCAGGCAGAAAGCGCAAGCACACCCTGCAGGAAGCCCGAGCGCCGATCGCGCGCAAGTGCCCCCGCGGCAACGCCGGCTATGCCTGGCAGCGCCAACGCCAGTGCGGCAATAATGCCCGGTAGCGACCCAGACCACACAAGCGATCCCAAAGTCGCCGTCACGCGAGCGCCCGACGCCAGCAGCGCGGCCGAAACCACGACCACAGCCCAAACCACACCGCAGACGACCGTCGCGCCGACCATCAGCGCGCGACGAACCGCGCGGCCAGACGCATCCATGGGGCACGGCGTGAGCGGCTCGCCGCGGAGCGAACGACCGACATTTTGCGCATAGTGGTCACAAAACGCCGAGAGCGCCGCCTCGACCGCCGCCGGCTCGGGACGATCTTTTTGATGGCTGGACAAACAGGCCATCACCACGTCGAACAGCTGGGCATCGACAAACGCCAGCGCATCGCGTAGCTCCTCGGAATCCGGCTCAAGCCCCAGCTGCTGGGCCTGCTCGGCCGCGGCGAGCGCCACATCGGGCTCACGACGAAGCAGCTGAGTCAAATCGCAACCGGGCGCATGGGCACCAATGGGATAGTCGGGCCGCGTGTCCATCTTGAGACGGTAGGGGCTGGCGATGTCGCGCGTCTTTTTGCGCGAACCCGAGGTGCCCGAAGTGCCCGGCGCGGCTTCGTATGGCGCGACGCCGGCAATGAGCTCGTAAACCGTGCTTGCCGCGGCATAGACGTCGATCGCCGGCGACATACGCAAAGCGCGCAGGTCGGGAATATCGTCGGTGAGCATCTCGGGCGGAGCGTAGGCCACCGTCGCGCGACGCAGCGTGGCATAGCGCTCCGTAAACGACGCCTTGCCGCCGGTACCGGCCACGGCCGACGCAGGCTCGAGCGCCAGCGACGAGCCAAAGTCGATCAGGCACAGGTCAAAGGTGCCCTCGGCAAGCTGCCGGTCAAGCGGTAGACGCGCCGTACGCACCATAATATTAGCGGGCGAGATATCGCGATGGACAAAGCCCTCGCCCACCAGGCTCATACGGCAGAGCAGATCGAACAGGTCGCGACCCAGACGCGCCGCCACAAGCGGCGACAGGCGTCCGGCATCGTCCACGGCAAAGCGCGAGCGCAAGCGGGCAAGCGTCTCGCCCTCGACCCATTCCATGACAATTGCAGGCACACCGTCAACCTCGCCCCAGCCATAGAGGCGGGGAAAGCCCTTAAGGCCCGAAAGGGCGCGATGGCATTCATATTCCTCGCGAAATGCCGCTTTGAACTTGGCGACCAGCGCCTCATGAGCGGCATCGTCGTCGAACTCATCGCGCGTCGGCAAGATGAGCTGTTTGAGTGCTATGGCCTCGCCTTGGGCGTTGACGGCACGCGTCACGCGGCCGATACCGCCACGGCGCATGGTGGCATCGTCGGCAAACAGTATCGTAAAACGACGCAGATAGGCAGGCAGTTCGTCCTGACCGAGCGCAATGGCCGGCTCAAACCCGTCGACACGCGCCAGGCGCAGGCCGACCATGGGATCGCGACCGAGCGATTGTGGTGTGGTGGATGCAAGATCGGTCATCATAGGGCAAGCGCCGCCACGTTATTGTTGAAGTTACCGAGCGCGACGTCATCATCGCCGTAATGGCCGACCCATTGACATAGGTTGGTGTAACAGCCCCACAGATTGGCATACTGCTGATACCACTTTGACCGGGGCGAGAATGTCTGACGACCGAACTCGGCTCGAATGACAAACATCTCCCCGACCAGGCTGTCGCACGGCCTGGGATCTCCCGTAGAGTTATAGGTCGAAACCACGTCATTGGCACGAGAAACATAGCCGTCGAGCATGTTGTACTTGGTCACAAGCCAACTGTGAATGCTCTCTTCCTCAGCAGCGGAAAGGCCACCGGAGTTTGCATCGTTGTCAGTGTTGCCGCCCGTCGAGCCGCCGTTTCCAGACCCTCCGGCAGAGGAACCCGACCCAGAGCCGCCGCCCGAACTCGACGAATCCAAGCCGGAGCCAGAAGTATCCGAGCTACCGGGCTTTCCGGACTGCTGGGCGTCCTGCTCCTTCTGCTGCTCGACCTTATTCACCGTTGCCGCCACGCTATTGTTGGACAACCGATCGATGATCTTGGTGTTGGTGAGCACGATGGTTTTGCCATTGGCAAGCGTGACTTCGTTGTCCGGGGCCTCGGCGCCGTCCGCGTCGTCGGTGCCAAACACAATATGCGCGACCACACTTGCCCAAGCATATCCAGTCGTGGTGCCCAGGTCACTTTTGACCTCATGCCCCACGCGCGGTTCGCGTGCGGCATGTGCCTGCATCATGGACGGCACGGTCATGCCATAGGCAGAAACGCCAGCTATGACCAGCACCAGCGAGCACGACAGCAGCGCGTACGCCCGAGGCGCCAAGCCCAGTCGGCGTCGCATGCGCACCGCGGCGCCGCGCTTTGTCTGAGTGCCACCGGGCCGCATGCGTTCTCCTCCAACAAAAACACGCCGCTCGGGAGCGGCGCATTCATTCGAATCCATATTTGAGTGTATCAGCGAACCCAAAAGGTTGCGCAACGAATGGGCAAATTAAGGATGCGAGTGGAAGCATCCATGCGATAAGCGGATACAAAGCATCTTTGTTGCACAACAAACTTACAGTCGCACGGGGAAATTATGGCTACCCCGTGCGTCACGAGGAAAACATACGGCAGGAGCAGGCTCGCCACCTAAATCGTGCGACGGGCCTCGATGGCGCGCCCAAGCGTAAGCTCGTCGGCATACTCCAGGTCGCCGCCCACGGGCAGGCCGCTCGCCAGACGCGACACCTCAACGCCCAGCGGCTTGATAGTGCGAGCCAGGTAGCTCGCCGTGGTCTCGCCCTCAATATTGGGGTTGGTGGCGATGATGACCTCATGGATATCCTCGTGGCCCAAACGCGCCAGCAGCTCGCGGATGTGCAACTGCTCGGGACCAATCTTGTCCATGGGGCTGATCACGCCGCCTAGCACATGGTACAGGCCATGGTAGCTGCCCGTGCGCTCGATTGCCTGGACGTCGCGCGGCTCGCCCACCACGCAAATGCGAGTGGTGTCGCGCATCGAATCCTGGCAGATGGAGCACTCGTCGGCCGTGGCGTAGTTAAAGCAGCGGCTGCAAAAGTGAACCTCCTGCTTAACCTCCAGGATGGCCTCGGCCAGGCGGCGCGCCTCCTCGGCGTCAGCCTCCAACAGGTAATAGGCGATGCGCTGAGCCGACTTAGGGCCAATGCCCGGCAGGCGACCCAGCTCATCGAGCAATTTTTGCAGGCTATGGTTGGCACTCATATATATGCGCGTCTTAGAACGGCATGCCCGGGATGTTGAGGCCGCCGGTGATGGCGCCCATCTGCTTGTTGGCGAGCTCGTTGACGCCGTGGACGGCCTCGTTGACGGCAGCCATAATCATGTCCTGCAGCATATCGACGTCCTCGGGATCGAGGGCATCGGGATCGATGGTGAGGTTGACGAGTTCCATCTCGCCGTTAACGGTCACCTTGACCATACCGCCGCCGGCAGAGGCATCGACGGTCTGGGACTTGAGGTTCTCCTGCGCGGCGGCAAGCTGCTCCTGCATCTTGCGAGCCTGCTTCATCATCTGCTGCATGTTCATACCGGCCATGATGGCTCCTTTACGTGCGGCCGCACGCCGAGCTGCAAGGGCAGCCGGAGCACGGCGGGACTTTCAAACTCAAAAATCGTACCACGGCGCGCGGCGAGAGAGCGGGGCGGACGTGTTACCTCAGTCGATATACATGTCCTGGAGCGTGATGCGCCCCCAGGATTATGCAAAGTTGAATAATTCGCATCTGCATAATATTGAAAGCTAAATCTCGTAGAGCCGGAATCCGACATTTAATGCGTACCACTAAATGGCTAAATGCCGAGCCACTACTCGAGGCGGCACGCATGACGGCGGGGTATAATTTGATTGCCATAGATTGCAATTTGGAGGTGCCCCATGAACGCCCCCGACGCGCTCCAAAACATCCGCTCAAAACACCCCGTTGCATATTTGGTTCTCTATCTCTTTGTCGGCTGGGCATTGCTGGTTGTCATCACCCATGCTATAGCCTTTGGAGCAGAACTGCTGATAGCCAGCTCGGACCAGCCCGCCGTCAAATGGGAAGCGACCGATGAGTGCACCGACGGAACCCGAACCATTTACTACAACAGCCCGTCCCTCTACCAGGAGTTCAAGGTCAAGATAGAGGACGCCAAGATTGTCGATGCCGAGCCAGGCGTTTATTTGGCAATCGGAGCAACCGTCAACGCCGAGCAAGTCGAATACACGGACAGCCATGCGACGTATCGCATCGACCTCAGCATCCTAGGCCGACCGTCACGTACCTGTCTGCTCGAATGCGATATACGCGGCACCACGTTGCACATGTCCGAAATACAGATGCGCCCGGACAAAACCCCTGAAGAGCTGGGGATCCTAAGCCCGGCGAGCGACTCTCAACAGTAGAACGATAGCCCGCCAGTTGTTTCTTTCCAACGTTTGCAAATCAGCGCATGGTTAGATGAAACAAACTGCATGATATCGCGTAAATCCCGAGCAGGAATATCGCCCTTGTTATGGGCCAGCTTGCATCCGCCGGAGCGGGTAAGCCATATCTTGGTTGCCTCGGCAGTGGGGCGCTTGACCGCAACGTGAACATGGACAGGTTCGCCGTTCTCCCCCGTCCAGAAGAAGATGATGTACGGCCCGAGTCGAAACAGGCTAGGCATAGACTCGTCCGCCTTCGTAGGCAAAACGCAGGATGAGCGGGGCATTGTTACGCACGAAATCATCGAGTTCTTTGAGGTCCGCTTCGCTAAAGCCCTCGTGTGACACCCAATTGAATGCCGGCAAGATACACTCCGCCGTGTCAAAACCCCAATCGCGCGGGCGCTCCACAACAACCTTCACCGTGTTGTCCTCCCGGACTTCGGAATACGAAACCTGCGTATCGTCCTCAAGGCGGACATATTCCCACATCATAAGCTCGCTCCGTTCAAAGGGTTCTCTTCTTGAGCAGTATACCCGCCTGCGCAGCTACTCCACCGGTTTGAAGATGGTGGCCTGACCGAAGACGCTGCGGATGAGGTCTTTGGCCTCGTCCTCGGTCTGCGGGATGCTTGGGGCTGCGCCCTGATGGCCGAAGGGGCTGCCCGCACCAGGGTTGGACTCCCAGGGAGCTGCAGGAGCGTCCTCCTCTTTGGGGGCAGTTACAGCGGACTTGGGCGCGGGCGTCGCACCCGGCACGTCGAACGGAGGCAGATCGTCCCCGCTCGCATCGCCAGCGAAGCCGCCGACCATAGCGTCGTCGTAGGGCACCTGCTCGGATTCCCACGGTGCAGACTGCGCAGACGGCTGAGCCTTGGGAGCGGACGCGCGCTCGGGCGCTCGGGGTGCGGGCTCGGTCGGGAGCTTGCCCGTGGCAGGAGCGCCAGCGGGGTTGTCGGAGCGCAGCCAGGGGGCTTTGCCCAGGTCGGATGACTTGGGCGCAGGCGCGGCGGCGGGCTTGGGCGCGGGGACCGGAGCAGCTTGTTTGGGCGCAGCGGGTTCAGGCACCGACGGGGTCGATGCCGCTACCGGTGCCGCTTTTGGCTGCGGCGCGCTGGCGCTTGAGGATACAGGGGCCGCCGAGGACACGGGTTGCGGGTCCGCAGATGCCGCAGCCCGTGCAGATGGAGAATGCTCCTCATGTTGAGGAGCCGGCGTGCCACCTCCATCCAGGACGTAGTCGACGGTGCGACGACCGAAGACCGCGCAGACCGTCGGCAGGACCACCGACTGCGTATCGGCGCGACCGAGCATCTTGATGGCAAAAGTCGAACCCGCGGGGAACGAGACCGTGAGCTTGGAGCCGTCGTCGGCCGTGGCGCGAGCGTTGAGCAAAAGCCCTGCGTAGGAAGCCTGACGCGCCTTGACACGCTCGACAACCTCGGCCCATTTGCGCTGCAGCTCTCCGGCATCCTCGACCGCGGGCGTCTCGGCAGCACCGGCGGCAGCAACCTGAGCGGCAGTGTTGGGCTGGGGCTTAGGTGCCGGCACGGCGGCAGGTGCGGGAGCCGGGGCAGCGGCGGGCTGGGGCGCGGACGCCGCAGGCTTGGACGCCGGTGCGGACGCAGCACGAGACGCCGGCTGGGCCGCCGGAGCGGCAGCACCACGGTCCCAAGGCATACCGCCCTGGCGCGCGGACGTATCAGCGGGGGCAGCGGATGCCGCCGGAGCAGCAGCACGGACGCCCGAAATTAGCGTCGGCTGCTGGGCGGCAGCGGGTACGGATGCTGCAGGCGCGGCGGCCTGAGCAGCAGCCACGCTCGCCGGCACCGCGGCATTGGCAACCATGGCCTCCAGGCGTGCCACGCGCTCGGCCAATGCCTCAATCGTTATATCAGCCTCGGGACGTGCCAGGCGCGTGCAGGCGATCTCGAGCACCAGGCGCACATCGCTCGCGCCCCTCATCTCCAGTGCGGCATCGTCGAGCACTGTCAGCACACGGGCCAGGCGGTCGGCAGGATGCTCGCCAAAGGCAGCGGCCTCGGCAGCAAGCGCCTCGGCCTGCTCGGAGCCGCCCTCAAACAGCTCGGCACGGGCACCGGCAACGCAGGCAACGTACACGTCACGCACATGCGCCACCAGGTCGCGCGTCAGCTCCAGCAGGTCGTTTCCTTCCTCGACCTGCGCACGGATCAGTCCATAGAGCTCGGCAACATCGCGATCGGCAATGGCGCGGGAAAACTCGCCCAGAATCTGGTCCGAAACCTCGCCTAAAAGCGAGCGGGCGTCGTCCGCATGCACAGAACCGTTGCCAAAGACGCTCAGCTGCTCCAGCGTGGACAACGCGTCGCGCATGCCGCCCTTGGCATGGCGCGCCACGATGGCCAGCGCCTCGTCGTCGTAATCGAAGCCCTCCTGCTCGCACACGTATGCCAGGCGATGCTCAATATCCTCATTGCCGATGCGATGGAAATCGAAACGCTGGCAGCGCGAGAGGATGGTCTCCAGAATCTTTTGCGGGTCGGTGGTGCACAGCACAAAGATCACGTGTGCCGGCGGCTCCTCGAGCGTCTTGAGCAGCGCGTTGAACGCCGCCGTCGTGAGCATGTGAACCTCGTCGATGATATAGATCTTGTACTTGCCGCGCACCGGGGCAAAGTTGACGGAGTTGATGATTTCCTCGCGCACGTTGTCCACGCCCGTGCGGCTTGCGGCATCGAGCTCGTAGACATCGGGGTGGTTGCCCTCGGCAATGAGCTCGCACTCCTCGCAGGTGCCGTCGGGCATGCAGCCGCTCGCACCCTCGGCGCGCGCCGTCTCGGCATTGCGGCACAGCAGCGCCTTGGCAAGGATGCGCGCCATGGTGGTCTTGCCCGTGCCGCGCGGTCCGCAGAACAGGTAGGCGTGGGACAGGCGTCCCTCGGTGATAGCGTGCTCGAGCGTCGAGACGATATGCTGCTGGCCCACCACGGAGTCGAAGGTGAGCGGGCGATACTTTCGGTACAACGATTCCATGGGTGCTCCCCCGGGTATACTGAGTCTTGTTGCCGCGGCGGCCATGCGGTCGCACGGCATACTGCATTCCATAATAACCCGTACGGCGAGCCCGCCGCGATAGGAGTCCAAAGAGCATGGCAGACGCAGAGAGCAACCTCGTTCCCTCCGAAGCAGCCGACCAGGTCGAGGTCGCGCTCGAGGCGCAGGCCGCGGCCGATGACGGCATTATGTACCTCAACGAGTATCAGTACGAAAACGACCTCGTCACCGACTTCGCCCGCCTGGTCGCCTCGCCCAGGCGTCGCGGCTCGCTGTATGTCGCCGCGGCAATTGCCGCGCTGCTCGGCATCGGCATGCTGGTGGCCGGCGGCAGCTGGATCAAGTTTGGCGTCGTCTTGATCGTATTCGGCGCCTTTTTGGCCTGGTGGAGCAAAAACCTTCACCACACGCTCGCCCGCGACTTTATCGATGCCGTCGAGGCCGACAAGTCCATGGGCGGCCGCTACCGCCGCGTCGCCGCCAACGAGAACGGTCTGATGGTATGGGGCAAGAGCGGCAAGTCGCAGTTCTTCCCGTTTGAAAAGCTCGACCACGTGCTCGACGGCGAGCGCATCTTTGTGGCCATGTTCGCCGACCAGGGCGTGACGATCCCTAAGGACACCTTTGTCCGCGGTGATGCCGAGCAGTTCGGTCCCTTCCTTAAGGCGCGCATCAACAAAAAACTCCGCATCGAGACCAAGAAGAAGAAAATGAAGGCCGAGAAGGCCGCCGCCGAGGCCAAGCAGGGCGACAAGCCCCAGGAGACCAAAGGCAAGCAGCGCAAGCAGAAGAAGAACAGGAAGAAGCGCTAAGGCCAAACCAGACAGGCAGCCTCGCATCCCGCTATCCTCCCCATGCACCCGAGCGTGCTACACTAGCAGCATCTATGCCACCGCGAACGGCTCGGCTCCGCGCCCGCCACTCGCAAACGAACTTTAAACGCACGAGGGTTGGCCATGCCGCTTTTCTCGCAACATACCGCCCGGTTCTCGCCGGACGTTCCTTTGGAGGGCACCAGCTCTCGCGAGCTGCTCAAGCGGTACCAGCCGCTCGAGACACTTGCGACCGGCGGTTTTGGCTCCATCGAGATCTGCCGCGACACGCACCTGCGCCGCCGCGTCGCCATTAAGCGCATCCCCCTTATCAACGGCGCCGGCATGCCCGCCAGCGACATCATGGATGTCCTGCGCGAGGCGCACACTGCCGCCATGCTTCAACATCCCAATATCGTGCAGGTCATCGACTTTACGCACGACACCGCCTATGCCTACTTGGTCATGGAGTATGTCGACGGTATGTCGTTGGCCGAGTTTTTGCATCGCGTGGACGGCCACTCGCTCACCTTTGACGAGGCCGCAGCCATTGCCGATGCCCTGGGTCAGGCGCTCGCCTTCGCCCATAGCAATGGCGTACTCCACCTGGACATTAAGCCCGCCAACGTGCTCATCGACCACTCGGGCAATGTAAAGCTCACCGACTTTGGCATGGCGCGACTGTCGTCCGCCGGTGGCTTTGGCGGCTCGCGCGGCGGCACCATCGGCTACATGCCGCCCGAGCAGCTCGATATCGAGACCGGCACGGTCGACGAACGCGCCGATGTCTTTGCCCTTGCCTGCGTTATCTATGAGGGCTTGTGCGGCAGCGCTCCCTTTATGGCGGCCACGCCCGCCGACTCGCTCGACCGCATCATCGGCGGCGCCACCTATCCCAGCGAGCTGATACCACACTTTCCCCCGGGAGCCGAGGCCGCGCTCATGAGCGCGCTCTCCCCCATGCCGCAGGACCGCCCCAACAGCATCGAGGCATTTTGCGACCAACTCCTTGCCGGTCTGGGCAGCGTGCGCGAGGGCCGTCGCAGTCTGGAGCAAATGGTTGGCGAGCTTTCGGATGACGAGCAGGAACTCAACGATATCGAGCCGTCGCACTACGAGGACGACGCCATCGAGGTCGACCCCGCGCTCGGCTGGGCGGGCACGCGCTGGAGCCATGCGCGCGACTACACCATGCGCGCTATCTCGGCGCTAACGTGCGGCACCTTTAGCTTTTTGCTGATGCAAACGGCCGGGGTCGCGGCGCTTCCCGGCCTGGTCATTGCGGCCATCGCGATCGGAGCGGCGGCTGGCTTGGCACCGCAGATTGGCTCGGCCATCTCGGCCGTGGGCTTTTTGGTACTCATGGCAAACGCCACCATGCAGGCGCAGGGCATCCTGTCGATGTTGCCCGTCGCGGTGATCTTTGCCGCTGCCATGTCCGGTTGGTGGATCGCCTGGGGTCGCACCGAGGCTGCCGCGAGCGCCGCGCTCACCTGTGCACTCGCGCTTGGCTGTCTGACTGGCAATACCTTCCTGGCAGCTGGGGTCGCCGCCGGCGTCGCGTCATTTTGGCTCGGCCCGGCAAGCGCCGCCGCGGCAACGGGCATGGGCGTGCTTTTTGCCCGTCTGGCCACGGTCGCACTTTCAGCCGGAGGCGTGCTGGGGCTCGGTAACGTTGCCGCAGCGCTGGAAGACCCGCTCCTTTGGGCTGCCTTTGTGCTGGTCGCGACAACTGCCGCGGCGTCATCTGCGCTGCTCAATGCCCATGCCAAGCGTGCCGACCAGGGCTCAAACCTTGCCGCAATCGCCGCCATCGCCGTCACCGGCATCGGCTGCGCAGCGGCATCCTGTCTTGCACACCATATGGAAATTGCCAGCCTTGCAGCCGCGGTCGCCGCCAAGGCGGCAGTTGCGGGAACCCTATCCTCTATAATCGTTGGGATATGCCTATATTTGCTCGGATACCAAAGAACCTATACGGAGAGTGATCTTTCGTGAACTTCCTGAACATCTTCGAGGACCACGTGGCCGGCATCTTCGGTGCCACCCGTGCCCCGTTCTCCTTTAAGAAGCTTGCCAAGCAGGCCGCTCGCGACATGGAGGATCAGACTCTGGTGATTAACGGCGTCAACACGGCGCCGGCACTCTATACCATCCTGATCGCCGCCGACGACGATCCCATGCTCGCCCCGTTCTACCCCGAGCTTTCGCGCGAGGTCCGCGAGTTTGTGAAGGCGCAGGCCGAAAAGCGCCGCTATGTCTTTGTCGGCGAGCCCCTCGTGCGCTTTATGATCGATCCGCAGCTGCGCGCCGGCAAGTTCTCGGTCTTTGCCGAGAACGTCGATGCCCCCACGCTCGGCCGCCTATACGAAGAAGAGCGCGCCTATCAAAACGGCCTGGGCCAGAACAACTCCGCGGCAAGCCGTGCCGCCAGCGCCCCGCGCGCCGGCCAGCAGCAGTTTGCTGCCCCGCAGCAGCAGCGCCCCGCCGCCATGCCCCAGCAGCAGCCGACGCCTCGCGCCGCCGCTCCCGACCCGCTTGCCGTGGCAGACCCCTTCGCGCCTAGCGTCCCCGACCCCGCCGCCGCACCCATCCCGGTGCCGCAGACCATCTCGCGCGACGCGCTTGCCGGCATGGGCGGAGCCGCCGCGACCGGTGCCGCCGTGGGCCTAGGCGCCGCAACCGGCATCGCCTCCAACATGGCGAGCACTCGCGCCCCGCAGCGCCCGCTCGCCCAGCTCGTCGACGTCGTGAGCGGCGAGAGCCACAGCATCACTTCCGCGCAGGTGACCATCGGTCGCGAGCGCTCGGTTTCGGACATCGCCCTGCGCGACCCCAACGTGTCGCGCCGTCACGCCCAGCTCACCTTTACCGGTTCGGACTGGTCGATCGAGGACCTCAATTCCACCAACGGCACGCTCGTCAACAACCGCCGCATCACGCGCTGCCCGCTGCGCAACGGCGACCTGCTGACGTTTGGCCTGAGCACCTTTGAATTTAGGGGATAGTCGCTTATGAACATCGATATCGTCCTTTTTGCAGGCCGCATCGTCCTGGTCGCCCTGCTCTACATCTTCCTGTTCGCCGTCATGAAAACCGGTGTGGGACTCGTGCGCGGCCAGCGCCGCGACTCGGCTATCTGGACGATCGATGTGGACAAGGGTCCGCGCGGCATCCGTGGCATCCATGTGGACATGCTCGGCCCCGTCATCGTCGGCCGCTCGCCGTCCTCGGACATCTGCATCAACGAACCGTTTGTCTCGGCATCGCACGCGCGCTTTTCGCTGCAGGGCCCGGCACTCATCATCGAAGACCTCAACTCGCTGAACGGCACGCTCGTTAACGGCCGCCAGCTGGTGGAGCCCGCAACGCTGCGCGAGGGCGACGAAGTCCAGATCGGCGATGTGGTCATGAAGGTGAACCGTCGATGATCGACGAGGAGAACAAGTCCGCGACTATGACCGAGGCACCGGCTGCCGCCACAGCTGCGCCGGCCCACGCCGCTCCGGCGGGCTCCGCACCCGTGGAACCCGAGGACACCGTGTTCTCCCTGCCTCTTTCGCATGTAACGCATGATATTTCGGATCTCGCCGATAACGAGGACGAAGAGGATGCCGTAGCGACGCCCATCGGCGCACATGCCGCGGAACAGCCCACAGCGCCCGAAGCAACCTCGGCGCCGGCTCACTTTGCAGAGCCCGTCGCCGCGGCAATTAACGAGAGCGCAGCGGTGTTTGCGGCACCCGAGCCCGCCGCGCCGGCGTTTCCCATAGCCCCGGCATCCGAGGTTGCGCCCGCGTCTACGCCGGCGCCCGAGGCAGGGCCATCCCCCGAGGACGGCCTTGCACCCAAGACCCCGCAGCCTGCGCCCGCAAGCGAGTCCGATGCCGTGGCCGAGCCCGCCGCCCAGTCGCAAAGCATGCCCGCGCCGTCGCACTTTGCGACGCCCGAGCCTATAGACGTCAGCCCGCAAGACGACGAGTCGACCGCCCGCGTGTCCGAGGAGCCCGGCTCCCCGGACACCGGCGATTCCGAATCAAACGCCGAGACCGACACCGTCTCTCCCGGTGACACAGCCGAGATCGACGTTGCCGCCGTTGAGGCCAAGCTCAAAGACCCCGGCTCGACCATGAGCTTTGAGCCCCTGACCGAAGAGCGCATCGAGACCGACTCGACCTATGATGCCGGCACCACCACGCAACTCATGTGGGGCGCCCGCTCCGACGTTGGCTGCGTACGCCCGCACAATGAGGATTCCTACCTGGTGCAGTCGCCGCTCTTTTGCGTATGCGACGGCATGGGCGGTCACGCCGCCGGCGAGGTAGCCTCTTCCATCGCCGTCGAGACTATTGCCAAGACGGCCCCGCAGTCCGCCGACGCAGCACGCCTGGCCGCAGCCGTCGAGGCAGCCAACGCCGCCGTAATCGAGGCGGCCCTGAACGGCCTGGGCAAGCCCGGCATGGGCTGCACAGCCACTTGCGCCTATATCGAAAACGACACGCTCGCCATCGCCCACGTGGGTGACTCTCGCGCCTACCTGCTCCACGAGGGCACGCTCATCCGCGTGACCCGCGACCACTCCTACGTGGAGGAGCTCGTGGATGCCGGCGAGATTACGGCCGACGAGGCCCGCGTCCACCCCAACCGCTCGGTCATCACCCGCGCGCTGGGCTCGGACCCCGCCATGTACGCCGACCACTTTACCCTGCATATCGAGGAAGGCGACCGTCTGATCCTGTGCTCCGACGGCCTTTCGAGCATGATTCCCGATAGCGATATCGAGAACATTGCCACGCAGTCCTCGACCGCGCAGATCTGCGTCGACAACCTGGTGGATGCCGCGCTTGCCGCCGGCGGCCACGACAACGTGACCGTAGTAGTCGTTGACCTGGTTGACGATGGCGTTATGCGCGAGGCGCAACGCGTGCGTCGCCGCAACATTACTATCGCCGCCATCCTGGCCCTCGTCTTTGTGCTGGCAGCTGGCATCTGGGCCTACACGGGTGTCACCGGCTCATACTACCTGGGTACCTACCAGGGCAATGTCGCCGTCTGGCGCGGTCTGCCCGGCAAGCCGCTCGGACTCAAGCTCCACTGGCTCGAGAGCGAAACCAGCATTAAGCTGTCCGACCTGCCCGAAGACACGCAAAACCGCCTCAAGGCGGGCATTCCGCAAACAAGTATCGACGATGCGCAGGACACGATATCCAAGTACCGCCACCAGATCGACGAGGAGCAGACCCGCCAGGTGATCGACGCGCAAACGATTCGCGACAACACCAATCAGGGATCGACCTCCGAATCAGATTCCGAGAAAACCGCCGAACAGTCAGCCGAGGCCGAAGCCTCCGATAAGAACTAGAAAGGGAGTGCCGCTTATGAGTCGCCGCAACACCGAACTGCTCTTGCTCATCGCCTCGGCGTTCCCCGTCATCCTGCTCTATGCGATGTACGTGCTCACCGCGGGCGCCACAATTTCCTTTGAGACGCTCGCCGTGCCGATCGGCCTGTTCGCCGCCTTCGCCGCGGCGCATATCGCCGTGCGCATCTTGGCGCCCGGCGCCGACCCCGCCATCCTGCCCATCGTCTTTGTGCTCTCGGGCATCGGCATCACATTCGTGACGCGCCTGGCCCCCGACCTCGCCATCTCGCAGCTCATCATCTTGTTTGTCTCGGTGGCGCTCATGGTGGGAACGCTGGCACTGGTCAAGAACCTCGACGTGGTCATGCGCTACAAGTACACCTTTGGCATTATCGGCATCATCCTGCTGATGCTGCCGATCTTTATCGGCACCACGATCTCGGGCTCCAAGCTGTGGATTCGCATCGCGGGCTTCACCATCCAGCCCGGCGAGTTCGCCAAGGTCTTCATCGTCCTGTTCCTGGCAGGCTATCTGGCCGAGAACCGCGAGCTGCTCTCCATCTCTAACCGCAAGATCCTGGGCCTCAAGATTCCGCGCTTCCGCCTGCTGCTGCCGCTGTTTGCCGTATGGGGCGTGTGCCTGCTCATCGTCGTCTTCGAACGCGACCTGGGCTCGGCCGTCCTGTTCTACACCATCTTTTTGCTGATGCTCTATGTTGCCACGGGACGCTTTTCGTACGTCATCATCGGCCTTGCGCTGCTAGCCGTTGGAGCCGTGGGCGCCTACAAGTTCCTGTCGCACGTGCAGGTGCGCTTTCAGGTCTGGGTCGATCCGTTTAAGGACGCCCAGGGCCAGGGCTACCAGATCGTACAGTCACTTTACTCGCTGGCTGACGGCGGCCTGGTTGGCGTCGGCATTGGCAACGGCATGGCAAACAACATCCCCGTCGTCGAGTCCGACTTTATCTTCTCGGCCATCGGCGAGGAAATGGGGCTTTTGGGCGGCGGCGCCGTGCTCATCCTGTTTATGCTTTTTGCCGTGCGTGGCCTCACCACGGCCGCCCGCGCCAAGTCCGACCTTGCCGCCTTTAGCGCGACCGGCCTTACGGCGGCCATCAGCTTCCAGGCTTTCTTAATCGTTGGCGGCGTAACCCGCCTGATCCCGCTGACCGGCGTCACCCTGCCCTTTATGAGCCAGGGCGGCTCCTCGCTGCTGGCGAGCTTTATCATCGTCGCGCTGCTGCTGCGCGCCGGTGACGAGGCAACCGGACGCGAAGCTGAGCTCACCGGCACCGGCACCATGGCCGCCATCACCGATGACCAGGTCGCATCCGCCGCTGCCCCAACGGGCACGCGTTTTGCCAACGCATCTTCCTACGGCCGCGGTAGCCACTCCGCCGGCTCGCGCATGCGCCGTCGTCTGCTCGACACGCCCGAGTCCGGCGTGCTGGGCCGCGTGGCACTCGCCAACCGCCTGACCCGCGCCGTGTTCGTCTTTACGGCGCTGTTCGCCATCCTTATCGGCAACCTCACCTATGTCCAGGTCATCAAGGCCAAGGACTACCAGGACATGCCGACCAACAACCACACCATCGCCCGCTCTAAGTACATCCAGCGCGGCTCCATCATCACGTCCGACGGCGTGACGCTGGCCGAGTCGCTGCAGCAGGAGGACGGCGCCTACGCCCGCTCCTACCCCAACGGCAATATGGCCGCACACGTGGTGGGCTACGTGAGCCAGCAGTACGGTACCGCCGGCATCGAGAGCGTCATGAACGACACACTCACCGGCTCCAAGGATTACTCCAGCTGGAACAACGCCATCGCGTCGCTCGCGGGGCAGACCCAGCCGGGCAATACCGCCAAGCTCACCATCGATTCGCGCATCCAGACGGCTGCCGAGCAGGCGCTCAAGGGCTTTAAGGGCGCCGTGGTGGTCATGGATCCGCGCACCGGTGCGGTCCTTGCGTGCGCGAGCTCGCCCACCTACGACAACACCAACATCGATGCGCTGCTCCAGTCGGGCGGCGGCGAGGACGGCTCCATGTACGACCGCGCCATGGACGCGCTGTACACCCCGGGCTCGACCTTTAAGGTCGTCACACTCTCCGCGGCGCTCGAAACCGGCACCGCCAGTCTTACCAGCACGTACCAGGCGCCCGGCTCCATGGATATTGGCAACGCGCCGGTCACCAACTCTGCCAACGAGAGCTACGGCACCATCAGCCTGCAGCAGGCCTTCGCCGTATCGTCCAACGTCGTCTTTGGCCAGGTGGCCAACGAGATTGGCGCCAGCTCGCTCGTCCAGTTTGCCAACGCCTTTGGCTACGGCCAAAAGCTCGGCCAGGATCTGACCTCCACCGCCTCCATCATGGCCGACCCGTCGCTTATGACCGAGTGGGAGACCGCTTGGGCAGGCGCCGGCCAGCCCGTCGGCATGGACCACACGCCTGGCCCGCAGACCACCGTTATGCAGAATTGCGTGATCGCTGCAGCTATCGCCAACAGCGGCGTAGTCATGGACCCGTTCTTTGTGTCCCAGATACTCGCCCCGGACGGAACCGTGGTTAAGACTACGCAGTCCCGCTCGCTGGGCCAGGCCGTCAGCTCTGCCACGGCCGACCAGGTCAAGCAGGCCATGCTCGCCGTCGTCCAGTCCGGTACCGGCACCGATGCCCAGATTCCGGGCGTCAAGGTTGCCGGCAAGACCGGTTCGGCCGAGACCGGCGGCACCAACGTCAACTCTATGTTTGTTGGCTTTGCACCTTACGATTCACCCACGGTTGCCATCTCGGTGGCCCTGGAGGATTTCGACAAACACGACGTCGAGGCAGCCAAGATTGCCGGCATCGTCCTGACCGCGGCGCTCGCCGCACAGGGAGCGTGATGCCCGTGATCAAAGCGGATACTTGTGGCGCGCCGCGGCCGATGAGCTAGCGGCAACGCGCCACACGGCCCCAGCGGCCACACATTTGGTACTACACACATCGTTGAGCGAATAGTTATGTTAGGAGCAGGAATGGAACAGAGGGTCCTCGGGGGAAGATACCTCCTCAAGGATAAGGTGGGAACGGGCGGTATGGCGACCGTCTTCCGAGCACAGGATCAGGTCCTCGACCGCACGGTTGCCGTCAAGATCATGCTGCCGCAGTATGCCGGCGACGCCACCTTCGCCGCCCGCTTTAAGCAGGAGGCCCAGGCGGCTGCCGGCCTGTCCTCCCCCTATATCGTAGGCGTCTACGACTGGGGCAAGGACGGCGACACCTATTACATCGTCATGGAGTACCTGCGCGGTACCGACCTTAAGAGCGGCATCAAGAGCCACGGCGCCCTCGATCCCAAGAAGGTCGCGCAGATCGGCTCGCAGATCAGCTCCGCGCTTTCGGTCGCACACAAGCACGAGATCATCCACCGCGACATCAAGCCGCAAAACATCATGGTGCTGCCCGACGGCAACATCAAGGTCATGGATTTTGGCATCGCACGCGCCAAGAACAGCCACCTCACGCAGGATAACAACGTTCTGGGCACCGCCCACTATGTAAGCCCCGAGCAGACCCGCGGCCAGGACCTCGGCCCCACCTCGGATATCTACTCGCTGGGTGTCGTCATGTACGAGTGCGCCACCGGCCGCGTGCCCTTTGACGGCGACGACGCCATCTCGGTCGCGCTCAAGCAGGTCAACGAGCTCCCCATCCCGCCGAGCCAGATCAACTCCGGCGTCGATGCCGACCTGGAGCGCATCATCCTCAAGTGCATGGAGAAGGACCCGGCAAACCGCTTCCAGACGGCCGACGAGCTGCGCCAGGTGCTCAACAGCTACCTGTCTGGCCGTGCCGTCAACGTCTCGGAGCCCACGCGCATCATCGGTGCCGCCGGCGACCTGGGTGCCACCAAGACCCGCGAGCTTTCCGACTCAACGCGCGCTATGGTTCGTCCCGTCTCGGGCGTGAGCGGTCAGAACACCGCCCGCAGCGCTGTCTCGGGCTCCACGGGCTCCTACGAGGTCGAGAAGCCTAAGTCCAACAAGAACAAGATCATCGCCGCCGTGGTGGCAGCCGTTGCCGTCATCGGCATCGTGGTGGCCTTTGCCACAGGACTCTTTGGCGGCGAGCAGGTCACCGTGCCCGATGTGCTGGGCAAGGACCAGCAGACTGCCGTCGAGCTGATCAAGGAAGCCGGCCTCGAAGTCGGCACCATCGACCAAAGCTACAACGACGATGTCGACGAGGGCAAGGTCGCCGAGCAGACGCCCAACGGCAACACCAAGAAGGCCAAGGGCACCAAGGTGAACCTGGTAATCTCCAAGGGCCCCAAGCCCTCCGAGAAGGTTGAGGTTCCCCGGCTTGTCGGCCTGACCAAAGACCAGGCAGAAGCCGCGCTGGCAAGCGTTGGCCTGAAGGGCAACGCCTCCGAGGAGGCCAACGAGGCCGATGAGGGCCAGGTCTTTGAGCAGGGCACCGAAGCCGGTAAGGAAGTCGAGAAGGGCACGACCATCTCGTACAAGGTCTCGGGCGGCCCGGATACCACGTCCGTCCCCGACCTGACCGACATGACCGAGGCCCAGGCGCGCAACGCCCTCGATATGGCAGGCTTTGGCGTCGACGTGAGCTACCAGGAGAACGACTCGGTTACCGAGGGCACCGTGATCAGCTGGAACCCCAGCGGCAAGCAGAAGCCCGGCTCCACGATTACCGTCGTCATTGCCAAGAAGTCCGGCAAGGCCGCCGTCCCGGGCAACCTGTACGGCAAGAGCATTTCCGCCGCCGTTACCGCGCTCAACAACGCCGGTTTCTATAACATTGGCTTCTGCGACCAGAACGGCAATCCCGTAAGCGGTAACGAGGATGCCACCGTTACGGGTGTCTCCCCCACTGGCAAGCAGTCCACCGACAGCACGATTACGCTGACGGTCGCACTTTCGGGCTCGGGCACGAGCACGGGCGACGATTCCGGTACGACCAACTAGTCGCCACCCCACCGCTCATTACGACTCTCGCCGCTAACATATTCGCTCACAGGCGCCCGCTTGCTCCCCCAGCAAGTGGGCGCTTCGTTTTTGACATGGCATGAACCAGAAAAGCCCGGCACCATGGCGGTGTACCGGGCTCGATCAATCTTTGGTGCCCCCGGGCGAATTCGACCCCCTCCGCGGGGAAATGAGTGACACGGGTGCCGACGGTCCGAATCCTGCCTTTAGACCAGAAGAGCCCGGCACCGTGGTGGTACCGGGCTCGGCAAATCTCTGGTGCCCCCGGGCGGATTCGAACCGTCGACACCCGCTTTAGGAGAGCGGTGCTCTATCCCCTGAGCTACGGAGGCATGTTGTATTAGTGTAGCAGATTTGCGCCACCACCATGCAGCGCATAGCCGCTCTTCGAGATAGTCATCTGCGACGTTCTTTCAATGACTAGTTGTTTAAGAACGTCGCAGATGACTACCCAACGACTAGTTGCCTTTGTGGAAGAGGTTTTTGATAACGGAGGGGATGCTCTTGGCGCCCTTGGCCGTCACATCGATAAAGTCGGGCGAACGCACGAGCTTATCCTCGTCAACGTACTTGCGGACCGCACGAAGCGTCTCTTTGTCGTCACGCGTCGAAAACGTAAAGTGACCGTTGTCCTTGGTGAAGATGGCAAAACGCGTGATCTTCTTGGTGCCGCGCAAAACCTCGGCGGCGATATAGTCGACCTCGTCCCACGGGATTTGAATATAATCCTCGGGATTGCGCTCGTTGTAATACTCGAACGCCTTATTGCCCACCATCACGTTACCGTGGCTGGTAAGCCCCATCAGGCAGGTTGCCGGCGTTGCCAGATCGACCGTGCTGTTCTGAGATTGCGCCATGCGCGCCTCGCCCTCCAAATAAAACAATCGGACCGCATCCAGTGTACCCACCGGGTGCGGTCCGTTTCAATGGCTCAAAAGCCCTTGCCTAGCAATTCTCGGTCTTAAGCCGAAATGTGCTTACATGAAGCCGCAGACGCGACCGATGATGCCGATGGCGAAGAGGGCCAGGATGATGACGATCGGGCTGACCTTCTTCTTGAGGAGCTTGCAGACCAGCAGGGTCAGGCACACGGCGGCAAGGCCGGGGATGAGCTGATCGAGGTTAGCCTGAAGCGTGGTGACCTTCACCTGATCAAGGGCGTTAGCACCGATGGAGTTATACATCGTCAGTGCTTCCTTGACACCCTCAGAACCGGAGGGCAGATTAGCCCAGTCGATAAAGGCGCCAGCAGACTGCGTGACCTTGGAGACGACCGGGGTGAAGGAGATGGACACCCAGCGCTCGACCAGGGCGCCGATGATGAACATACCCAGGATAGAAGCGCCCTCGGTGACCTTGCCCATCAGACCGCCGGAGAGGTCCTTGGCGATGGAGGAGCCGACCTTGTATCCAAACTCCTGCGTGTACCACAGGAAGGCGTAACGGATGATGTTCCACGCGAAGAAGAACAGCAGCGGACCGGCGATGCTGCCGGACAGGGCCAGGGAAGCGCCCAGAGCGCCCAGAATCGGGCGAAGGGTGAACCAGAAAGCGGGGTCGCCGACGCCGGCGAGCGGGCCCATCATACCGACCTTGACGCCCTGAATGGCTACGTCGTCAATCGGAGCACCGTTGGCGCGCTCCTCCTCGAGAGCGAGGGTAACGCCAATGACGGGGGCGGAAACATAAGGGTGGGTGTTATAGAACTCCAGGTGGCGCTTAAGAGCGGCAATCTGGTCATCCTTGCTGGTGTAGAGCTTCTTGATCGCAGGGATCATTGCGAAGCACCAGCCGCCGTTCTGCATACGCTCGTAGTTCCACGAGCCCTGAAGGAACTGATGACGGAAGCAAACCTTCTTGCGGTCAGCCTTGGTGAGCTGAATCTTGTTCTCTGCCATATGTATCACTCCCCTCCTACTCGTAATCGTTCAGAATGTCGCCGAGCGGGTCGCCGGAGCCACCGCCCATGCCGCCACCCTGCTTGGCCAGATCCTTAAGGCCAAGGTAGATGAGGGCAAGGGAGATGCCGATGAGGCCAAGGGCGATCAGCGTGAGCTGAGGGATGGCAGCAAGGACAAAGCCGAGGACGAAGAACGGCCAGGTCTCCTTGGTGGCCATCATGTTGATGACCATGGCGTAACCGACGGAAGCGACCATGCCGCCGCCGACAGCCATGCCGCCGGACAGCCAGTCGGGCATAGCGTTAAGCGCGTTGGTAACAGCCTCGGCCGGGATGATGCACAGAAGTACTGCCGGGATGGCGATACGAAGGCCCTGCATGAGGATGGCAGCGTACTGCCAGCGCTCGATGCCGGCGAAGTCGCCCTTCTCGGCGCAACCGTCCATGGCGTGAGCGATAGCGGTAGCCAGGGTACGGCAGATCATGGTCAGGAACAGACCAGCGACCGACAGCGGGACGGCGACGGCAATGGCGGCGGTAACGGCCTTGGCCGAATCGGTGGCGCCACCGTTGAGGGCGAGCACCATGATGATCGAAGAAGCGACCGAGGCCAGAGCGGCGTCAGGCGCGACGGCGGCGCCGACGTTAGCCCAGCCAAGGGCCATCATCTGGAGCGAACCGCCCAGGAGGATGCCCTCCTGAAGGTGACCGGTTACGAGACCGATAAGCGTGCATGCCACGAGCGGCTGATGGAACTGGAACTCATCCAGAATGCCTTCCATACCGGCAAGCAACGCGACAATCGCAACAAGCAGAATAGTGATTGCAGACATGTATCGGACCCTCCTTTACTATGCTTGAGCGGCCAGTTCGGCCTTAGCTTTCTTCAACATGGCGTCGAGATCCTCGGAGGAATCCGAAGGAACCTTGCGGACCTCGAACTTGACGCCCTTGGCCTTGAGGGCCTCGAGAGTCTTAACGTCGTCATCGCCCATAGCGACGGCGTTGGTGACGACGACCTTACCCTTGGAGTGAGCCATGGAACCGATGTTGACTTCCTTGATGTCGACGCCGGCCTCGATGGCCCTGAGCAGATCCTGCGGGTTCTCGAAGAGCAGCATGGCCTTGGTGTCACCAAAGCGCGTGTCCTTGACGACCTCGGCCATCTTCTTGATGGGCACGACGTTGGCATGGACTCCCGGAGGGGCAGCCTGCTCGATCATGGTCTTGCGGAGCTCGTCGTGAGCAACGCCGTCGGAAACCACGATGATGCGGTTGGGGTTGATCTGCTTGGTCCACGTGGTGGCCACCTGACCATGAAGCAGACGGGTGTCGATACGGACGTGGGCGATCTTGATGTGCCCGTCGCCGATGACCGTTCCCGGAGGGATGGCGCCTGCAGGAGCAGCGGCGGCCGCAGCCGGCTTCTTCTCCTCGGGCTCCAGAGACTCGGGCTTGACGCGCACGCCAGCCTTAGCCTCAGTCACGAGATGTTTTGCGATCGCATGTGCAGTGTTCTTTGCGTCAAAGCGCTGCGAATATGCCTCGATGAGCATAGGCAGGTTGACACCGGTGACGATAGCCCAGGAATCGTGGCCCTCGATGAGCCCGCTGATCTGGTTGAACGGCGTACCGCCCCACAGATCAACGAGGAAGAGCACCTGCTCCTGGTCCTCGAAGGAAGCGACTGCTTCCTCGACCTTGGCACGGAAGTCGTCGGGGCCCATGCTCGGCTCGAGCGAGACCACGGCTACAGACGGCTGATCGCCAAAGACCATCGAGCCCGTCTGCTTGATTCCAGCCGCCAAGTCACCATGGCTAGCAAGAACAATACTTACCATCACATAACCTCCTTTTTGTCTACGTATTTCCTACACGACAAAAAAGAGTATAGCCGCAAGTGTGGCAAAATTATAGGAAAAAATGTGAATGGTTGGATTATTTGTTTAAACGTCATGCTTTTGTTACAAGTTGGTTACATCGCTGGTTTTCAGCTATTCCTCGCTAAACATAATTAGTTTGACCATCTTAGAAAACAGATACAGGCACAGCATTCACTAATACCGATTTAAATCGGATAAGAACCTGCTTGACTCTTCGATATTTTGTTTAAACAGACGTGACTTGACTAATTTCGTTAGTTATGCTCTAGCAAACCGTCAAAAAAGAATGGTCATTGGGGACGTTCTTTAATGACTAGTCGTTTAAGAACGTCCCCAATGACTAAGTTAGGCGATGTGGAGGGGGTTGGCGGCGTCGACGGCGTCAGGAGCAGCGGGACCATCAGGGGTAGCGTCTGCCAGGTTCTCGTCGGGGGTCTCGATCTGCTTGATCATGACATCCTGGCCCTGCAGCAGATAAGTCTCGCCGCTACCGCAATGGGGACAGGTCTTTCCGTACTCGACCGTCGCGTAGTCGCGGCCGCACGCCTCGCAATGTGTCACGGCCTCAACGGGCTCCACGATAAGCTCCGAGCCCTCGGTGATAGGCTTTTTATCTGCTGCCCAGCGCCAAGCGTCGAGCAGCAAGTCGGGAACGACGCCCGAGACCTCGCCCAGCAGCAACGTCACGCTCGAAACGCGACGCACGCCATTGGCGCGAGCCACATTCTCAACATCGCGAATGATGTGATAGACGATTCCGAGCTCGTGCACTTTTATATTCCTTCCGCCGTTCCCGTTATGACTACTTACTTGCGACCGAATTTGATCTTGATGGCACGCTTGAGTGCGTACTTGCCCAGGCTGGGGAGCTTTTGCTCGTATTTGACCATCGTTGAGCACTCGGGGCGGTCGCGATCCAGATGGATGGCGTCAAACGCGCACTTGGTGGTGCACAGGCCACAGCCGATGCACTTATTGGGGTCGACGATCGAGGCGCCGCAGCCCAGGCAGCGGGCGGTCTCGGCGCGCACCTGCTCTTCGGTAAAGGTCTCGACGTACTCGCTAAACGGCGCGGCCTTCTCGCGCTCGCGGTCCACGTGGGCAACCTCGCGGCTCGCGTTGTCGTAGCTCTCGATCACGACATCGTCGCGGTCGAGCGCGGTGTAGCGGCGCTGGTTGCGGCCGATGGTGAGCGTGGACCCCGGCTGCACAAAGCGATGGATGGACACGGCGGCCTCGTGGCCGGCGGCGATGGCATCGATGGCAAAACTCGGACCGGTGTAGACGTCGCCGCCCACAAAGATGTCTGGCTCGGCGGTCTGGTAGGTCTGAGGATCGGCAAGGGCACCCTGACCGCGGCCAAGCTCCACCTTGGAGCCAGCCAGCAGGTCGCCCCACACAATGGACTGGCCGATGGACATGACCACGCGGTCGGCATCGACGCGGCGCAGGTCGTTCTCGTCGTACTCGGGCGCAAAACGGCCCTCGTCGTCAAAGACACGCGTGCAGCGCTTGAAGGTGATGCCGCGCACATGACCGGCCTCGTCCAGGTGAACCTCCTTGGGGCCCCAACCGCAGCTGATGTGCGCGCCGTCCTCGATGGCCTCGCGACGCTCCTCCTCGCTGGCGGGCATCTGGGCCTCGCTCTCCAGGCAGAACATCTCAACATGCTCAGAGCCCAGACGGCAGGCGTTGCGCGCGACATCGATAGCAACGTTGCCGCCGCCCACCACGATGGTGCGGCCGGGCAGCGCGTCAATCTTGCCGCTGTTGACCTCGCGCAAGAAGTCGACGGCCACGGTCACGTCCTCGGCATCCTCACCCGGAATACCGGCAAGGCGGCCACCTTGGCAGCCAATAGCCACGTAGAAGGCCTTAAAGCCCTGCGCGCGCAGCTCGTCGAGCGTCACATCGCGGCCGACCTCCACGCCGTAGCGGAACTCGGCGCCCATCAGGCGGATGACCTCGACCTCGGCCTCGATAACATCCTTCTGCAGCTTAAAGCTGGGAATGCCGTAGGTGAGCATGCCGCCCGGGCGCTCGTTCTTCTCGAACACGACGGGCTTGTAGCCCTTCTCGGCCAGGTAGAAAGCGCAGGACAGACCGGCCGGGCCGGCGCCGATGATGGCGATCTTCTGGTCGAAGCCGCCGGCGCGCGTCGGCGTCACCACAGGCGGGACATAGCGGGTCGTGGCGTCCAGATCGCGCTGGGCGATGAACTTCTTGACCTCGTCGATGGCCACGGCGGCGTCCACGCGACCGCGGGTGCAGGCGTCCTCACAGCGGCGGTTGCACACGCGACCGCAGATAGCAGGCAGCGGGTTCTCGCGCTTGATGAGCGCCAGCGCCTCGTCATAGCGGCCCTGGGCCGCGAGCTTCAAATAGCCCTGAACGGCGACATGCGCGGGGCAGGCCGTCTTGCAGGGCGCCGTGCCGGACTCGTGCGTCTCAATACGGTTGTCGTTGCGGTAGTTGGGTGACCACTTGGTGTGGTCCCACTTGGTGGCATCGGGCAGCTCCTGGCGCGGATACTCGGGCACCTGTCCGCCGGCCTTTTTGCTGCAGAGCTTCTGGCCCAGCTTGGCGGCGCCGGCCGGGCACACCTCAACGCAGCGGCCGCACGCCACGCACTTGTCCTTCTCGACCTTGGCGACATAGGCCGAACGCGACAGGTTAGGCGTGTTGAACAGCTGCGAGGTACGCAGGGCGTAGCACACGTTGACGTTGCAGTTGCAGATGGCGAAGATCTTGTTCTCGCCGTCGATGTTCGTGATCTGGTGCACAAAGCCGTTGTCCTCGGCCTGGCGCAGGATGTCGTAGACCTCGTCGCGCGTCACGTAATGGCCGCGGTCGGTCTCGACCACGTAGTCGGCCATATCGCCCACGGCGATGCACCAATCGGCCGGGTCGTCGGCGCAGCCCTCACCCATCACGCGACGGCTCGCGCGGCAGCTGCAGGTGCTGGCGGCATACTTGCCCTCGTATTTGTCGAGCCAATGCTCGATATGCTCAATGGGCACCGAGGTGCTCGTGGCGTCGATGGCTTTCTCGACCGGAATGACGTGCATGCCGATGCCGGCGCCTCCGGGCGGCACCATCGGCGTGGCCTTGGACAGTGGGCCTTTGGATGCCTGCTCAAAGAACTTGGCATAGACCGGATGTTCCTCGAGCTGACTCACGCGCATGTTGAGGAACTCGGCGGAACCCGGCACCAGCATGGGCAGCACCCACTGCTTGGCGCGCTCGGGGTTTTCCCAGTTGTACTCAAGCAGACCCGTGTAGCTCATGTCGTCGAGCATCTTCTCGATATCGGCTTCGGGCATGCCGGTGAGCTTGACCATCTCGGGCAGCGTATAGGGACGGCGCATCTTCATCTTGCAGAGCACTTCGGCCTGCTCGTCGGTTGCGGCCTCGGCAAACGACCAGTACTCGTAGCCCAGCAGCTCGTCGCGATGCAGCAGACGGTTGGTGCAGTGCTCGCACAGCTTGACGATTGCCTCGCGCGGATGCTCCGGCAGCGGCGGCACGAACTCCGAACCGATGTCGGGCTCGGTGTAGCTAATCCCCGGTCCGTTGAGAATCATGGTTGTCCCTTCTCTTGCCGCAGCCCGGCGAGACCGCGGCGCCCCTCTTTTTTTGCAGGCTGGGCATGCCCCATGCCGTTCACCCGCCATTAGTTGACATTGTGTCAAAAATAGTATTGACGAACCGTCAACAATATTCAAGACTGTTAGGCGAACGGTCAGGCAAAAGAGGATGAAAGGCGGCAGAACATGGGCAACACGTACGCAGATATCCCTGTGGCCGACGCCACTCTTGCGTCCGATAGCGCGGCAAAGCGCCTGACGGGCGACGAACGCCGTCGCGAGATTCTCGATGCCGTGCGCACCGTAAGCTCCGAGCTGGGCGTGTCGCATCTATCCGTCTCGGCCGTGACCAAGCGAGCCGGCTGCACGCGCTCGCTGTTCTACCACTACTTCGCCGATATGGACGCCGCTGTCACCGCCGTCATGGACGAGGCAATCGACGGTTTTATCTCCGAACTCGAGCAGTGGAACGCCGGCCGCACGGTTGGCGACATCGAAGGCGCACTCGACACCGTCGCCCCGCTCTTTAAGCGCCTGGTCGCCAGCGGCCACGAGCTGCCGAGTACGCTCACCTCAAGCAGTGGCGCGCTCTACGGCGGCTTTTTACACAACGTGGTCCAGCGTGTGGCGCAGTATATCTGCGACACCACCGTGGTGGATTTTGTCGCCCATCATGAGCTACGCATCGACCATGTCTACGAGACGTTCTACACCCTCATCATGGGGTTGTTGATGTATATCCGCACGCACCCCGATGTGCCCGACGAGACGGTCAAGGAAATCATCGCCTCGACACTCCACATCGAGGGCTATACCGCCAAGTATCCGGAGCGCAAGCCCCAGGACTGACGACATTTGGCCAAACTGCCCGCGATCAGAAGAGGGGCCGCGGGCGTGTGAAAGGAGAGCAGCATGCTGTTCGATGTTTGGGGTAGCGATACCCTTATCCACTGGGCCGGCTGGGCCATGGTCTTTATTGGCCTGATCGTGCTCAACGAGGTCGGCCGCCGCACCAAGCTGGGCGCGGCCATCATCTTTGGCGTGGCTCCGCTGGCCATGACCATCTACTGCGTCGCCATCGCCGTCGGCGTTTCGCAGGGTGCCGAGTGGGCGCTCACCAACCCCACCCATGTGTACCAGAACAGCTGGTTCCACTACGCCAAGGTATACGCGGCGCTGGCCGGTTGCTGGGGCTTCATCGCCATTAAGTATCAGTGGGGTAAGATCGGCAAGGCGCACTGGTTCCGCGCGTGGCCGTTTGTGATCGTCGCCATCAACATCATGATCGCCGTCGTGTCCGACTTTGAGAGCGCCTATCACTTCTTCGTCCTGGGCCAGTCCACTTGGGTCACCTCCGAGGGCGCCACGCAACTCGCCGGTTGGAATAACGTGTTCAACGGTATCGCCGGTATCATCAACATCTTCTGCATGACCGGTTGGTGGAGCGTATACGCCTCCGAGGACAAGACCGACATGCTGTGGCCCGACATGACATGGGTCTACATCATCGCCTACGACATCTGGAACTTCTGCTACACCTACAACTGCCTGCCCACCCACTCCTGGTTCTGCGGCTTTGCGCTGCTGCTGGCGCCCACCGTCGCCGCCTTTATCTGGAACAAGGGCGGCTGGATCCAGAACCGCGCCTTTACGCTGGCCATTTGGTGCATGTTTGCCCAGGTGTTCCCGTACTTCCAGGAGGAGTCTATCTTTGTGACCCACTCCACGCTCGACCCCGCCGCTGCCACCGCGGTCTCCATCGCCGCGCTGGTCGCCAACATCGCCGCGATCATCTACGTCGCCTACCGTGCCAAGAAGCTCGGCCGCAATCCCTACAAGCAGGATGTCTTTGAGGGCACCAGCGATTGGGAGAAGGCTACCGCTCGCCGCGCCAAGGTGGATTACGCACACGCCGAATAACATATTTATCCCGTCCACATTTGGATGTAGGCAAACTTAGCCGATGCCGCAATCGCGCGTCATGCGCAGCCCCGGAAAGCGATTCGCCCGCTTTCCGGGGCTTTTTGTTGTTGCGCGCATTCCCGCGCATATTCCATTCGCGCACACATTCAAAACCTCTCGCACAGATAAAATCAGATTTCCAACCGCCTGACAGCCCTATGTGACCCCAATTTTGGGTACATTGTTGTCCCGATATTGAGCTTGGGGGATATATGAAAGATGAGACGATGGACCAAGAGGATGCGGCCCAAGATGCAGAAGCATGCGCCGAGGCCCTGGAGAGCCTAGACCAGATCGCGCTGGCCGAGATTGCGTTTGACGATTCGAGCGTTGATGTGCAGGATGAGCCGGAAATCGAGGCGCAGCCCGATGATCAGGATGCAAAAGACGATGGCGCCGCGCCCACCGAAGACGAGGCGAGGCACGAGGAATCCGAATGCGAGGCCGACGACCAGCCCAAATCCGACACGAGCGAGGAAACCATCTTGCTCGACAGCTTGCCGGCCGAAGATTCGCTGACCCGCGAGCTCCCTGGCTTAGGCTCCGCGCCTGCCGTGGACGAGACCATCGCCATGGGCGATATTCCCCTGCCGTCCGTTCCCTCGGCGCGCGAGGCCGAGGTTCGTCATCGCAAGATGTCGCCCAAGCGCCGCAATCTGATGGTCGCTGGCGTTGTGGCCGTCGCGCTCGTCGCCGGCGGCGCAGGCTATGCTGCCTGGAACGGATACCGGCAAGAGCAGGCTGCCATCGCCGCCGCCAATGCCCACACGATGATGTCAGTGCAGATTGGCATGCATGCCGCGGGCCTCGACTGTTCCACCGGCTCCAAGATTCCCGTACAGGTGAGCGGTCAGGACGCTGATGGCTCCTCCGTGAGCGAAACGCTCTATGTTGACGAGCACGGCCGCGGCATCAAACTGCTGCCCGGCGATTACACGCTCTCCATTGCCGCCTCCCCCATCGCGTCCGACGGCACCGTCTATACCGTGCCGACCACCAAGGCGCAGGTCACGATCAAGAGCGACGGACAGGACCTAAGCAGCCAGGCCGCCTTTAGGCTCAAGGTGCCTTCGGCCGACACGGTGACTGACGACCAGATCGATGCCGCCGCCAAGTATGCCGAGGAGGGAGGCACGAGCTCCGCCGCGGCTGCCAAAGTGCTCCAGCAGGCGGCAACCGCACGGCGCGACGCCGCCGTCAATGCCGTGAGCGCGCAAAAGGCACAGGCAGCCCGCGATGCTGACGCTCGCCACAAGGCAACCGATCTCTACCAGCTCGATATCCCCGTCGAGTGGTACGGCAAGGTCGAGACTTGGCAAAATGGCAGCACGCTATGCATCTATCTTGCCGGCGACAGCGATACGCCGATTGTGACGCTCGTCGCGGTGCGCGAGGGCGAGAGCTTTACGCCCGATGAGGGCGATACGGTTTTGGGTGCGGCCAATCTAGGCAACGGTTATACCGTCTACGCCAGCGGCCCCGTCTATCCGTACGTGGTGCCCCAGACCATCAACGGACGGACGCAGAATCCCGTGTCAACCTACCCCATGGACACGGCCATTGAGCTTGTCGAGCTCACGACCGGTAACCGCTACACCTATAGCCAGATCAAGAACGTACTGGTCGGCAAAGACGGCAAGGCAGACGCCGCGACCAAACTTGAGACCGACTACCTCGCGCAGATCCTGCTGCCGAGCATCAAGACCCAGGACTAGCCGGGCGCAGCAAGGTGCTCCCCAACCGTGATGAAGGAGCCAGGAGGTCCTGACCCCACAGGTCCATAGATGATTAGGCAAGGAGCCACTTCCATGCGGGCACAACGTGTACCACACCATGCTCGCATGGAATATCGGTCTGTTCATCCATGGTAACGATTGCCGACTCGCCAAGATCGAACTGGGCCATCGAGACATCAAGCGCGGCAATTTCGCGCTCGCGCGTTTTCTCACTTGCCATATCTACACTCACCTGAATCAGGCTATAAGCCCGCATGAGAAGCGCGTCCCCAGCCACAAAGTCCACCTCATGGCTTTTGCTCTTCTCTTTGATCAGCAGGCGGCAGACCGAGCCGGTCCTCACCGCGGGAGTCCTTCTTCTTAGCGCATTGAACACTGCGGTCTCGAGCCTCTGGCCCTGGTCCAATGCCGATGCGGGAGAGAATGCTCCAAACATCGCAGGGTCGACAGCGTAGACCTTAGACGCAGACCGCATGTTATTTGCCAGTGAACGCGTGAACTCCGGCACAGAAAATAACAGGTAGGCGTCCTCATAATACTCAAGTAAATCGCTGAGCGAATTACGACTGACGGGTATCTGTCTGCTCTTGAACTCGTTGTACACTTTGTTCACTGACAGCTCTCGTCCCGAAGATGCCATACACCGCGTCAAGAACAGCGATGCCAGGCGAGGGTTCTTGACGTCGTAACGTTCAACGACGTCCATGGCGACCGTTCGCGAAGCATATTCCTGTAGTAGCTGAATCGCGTCTGCAGGCGCCTGCTCAAGTGTCGCGATGAATCCCCCTCGTTCAAGATACCCGATCAGATGATGTCGAAGCAGCGCTGCATCGCTCGGGGAAAAGGTCGCATCTGGCTCGGGAACGCTCCCCGTCTTATATCGAACGTATTCCGAAAAACTCAACGGAAAAAGCTCTCGCACAAGAGAACGACCCCTGAACTCGCTCTTAAGTTCTGAGGACAGCATCTTAGAAGAAGATCCCGTCACATAGACGGTCGCTTTCTCCGTATCGACTACACGCCGCAGAAACGCACCCCATTCGGGAATTTCTTGGATCTCGTCAAAGAAAATGTAAGCGCCCTCGGTTCGAGCAGCAGGATACAGCGCATAGAACGTGTCGAGCACGTCCGCCAGCAGCGATGGCTCATACGGGCGCAAGCGCTCATCCTCAAAATTGAAGTAAAGCATCCGGTCAAGCTCGACGCCCCGGCTCTGAAGCCGCCGCATCTCCTGATACAGGCGATACGTCTTTCCACAACGGCGGGCCCCCACAATCACATATACGATGTTGTCGCGCTTTGGCTCCTGTGGGTTTCCTAGATCAAGGTCTCGCTCAAAGACCTGCGGAACCCCCTGCTGTTCAAAGTCCTTTATTTTCTGGGCGATCAAGTCGTTGAATGCCATGATTCTCCAATCTTGCTCTCTAGCTAATCAAAATTATAACGATTCTTGATTAGCAGGAGAGCAAGATTATGCGTAACTTGATTAATGGATAAGCAAGTTTTCTATTAGTGGCCCCTCCCGGAGGATATCGAGCGGCCGAGGGGGGGCAGGCATGGACGCCTCTAGCCGAAAACAAAGTAGCTAAAAAAGCCCCATTACAGTTTGAGTCGTCCGAAAGGGCGGCTCTTTTCCGTTGCATGGCTATACGATTGAGCCGTACCGGTGGTCGCTGGCCGACCGCCCCGGACGGCCGTCAGCCCCTGCCCCGTAGAGGGCCCGGGACGTGTTGCCGCCGGGGCGGGAGGTGCCGCGGGGAACGACTGAATAGAGATGTGCCGGGCCCGGACCGGGCCACGGCCGGGTAATGTGGGTGTTCGCCTCCGCGGCTTACGGCCGGCTCAAGGGAGAGGATACACCATGCCTGCTGAAGAGATGTCCGTGGCCTACCTTGGGATCGACGTCGGGAAGAGCTCGCACAGCGCGTGCGCGCTCGATGCGGGCGGGGGCGTCGCCTTCAGGGCCGAGCTGGCCAACAGGCCCGACGACATCGACCGGCTGCTCGAGCGTGCCGGCTCCGGCGCGCTGGTCGTCGTCGACCAGAAGCGAAACATCGGCGCGCTGGTCCTCGCGCGCGCCCATGTGCACGGGAACCCCTGCGCCTACCTGCCCGGATATGCCGAGAAGCAGGCCCGCGGGATGTTCCCCGGCATCGCTAAGACCGACGCCATCGACGCCGAGGTAATCGCGCGCACCGCGCTCGGCGTGCCCCGCGCCCTCAGGCCGGCGCCCGAGGAGCCCGAGGGGACCGCCTCGCTGCGGATCCTGTCGTCGCAGCGCGAGTTCGCGTCGTCCGCCAGGACCCGCGCGAAGAACAGGCTCCGCGCGACCCTGCTCGAGGCCGATCCCGCGCTCGAGGGCGCGGTCGACCCGTCTAGCCGATGGCAGGTGTCGATGCTGGCCAAGTTCGGCGGGGCCGCCGGGTGCTCCGCCGCCGGCTGGCGCAGGTTCTCGAGCGCCGCCAGGCGCGCGGGCGCCCCCGCGGCGGGGGCCAGGAGGCTCTGGGAGGCGCTGCTGGCCTCGTCGCGCTCGGGAAGGCGCCTGCCGGCCGGCGAGGACGTCGCGGTCCGGATACTCGCCCGGGAGATAGCCTCCCTCGACGCCGACATCGAGGAGCTCGACTCGCTCGTGGCCGACTCGCTGGCGGGCGACGAGGTCTACGAGTGCCTCCTCACGGTGCCCGGGATCGGCCCCAAGACCGCCGCGGCGCTGGTGACGTCGATCGACATATCCGCGTTCAGGGGACACGACGAGCTCGCGAGCTACTGCGGCGTGGCGCCGCGCGACAGGCGCTCCGGGAGCAGCATCAGGTCGACGTCGCCGCAGCACGGCGGGAACAGGCAGCTCAAGAACCCGCTCATATTCAGCTGCAACTCCCTCATCGGCACGGACAACAGGTTCGGGAGGTACTACGAGGAGTGCAGGGCGAGGGGGATGAGGCACAGCAAGGCGCTGAAGGCGGTCGCGAGGAAGAGGCTCAAGGTCATCTACGCGATCATGCGCGACGCCGTCCCGTACGCGGCCTAGCGGGCGGCGAGGTCAACCGAAGAGGAGGCGGGGGCGCAAGGCGCCCGGATGCGTCGTGCCGAAATGTCGCGAAGCGCGCGGTTGACAAAACTATAGAGACACGTCCCAAATGAGCTACTTAACGCCAGGGGTCAGCTTCGAAGAGGGGCTCGCGCTCGGGGCGGCGATCGCTGTAGGGATCGTAGCCGTCGTCGTCCTCGTTCTCGGCACGGATGTAGGGGTCGCGCGGCTTGGGTGCCGGCTTGGGTGCAGGCCTGGGTGCGGCCGGCGCGGCGTTGGCGACCGGCGCATTCGTCTTGTTCTTGTCTATCATCTGCATATCTCCTTGCCGTGCAATCGTGTTCAACATCATCGATTGTCGCACGAAAAAGGGCGGCGGACCCAATTAGATCCGCCGCCCTTGGCGTTTAGAGACGGCTGGTAGATTTTAAGGCATGCCCCAAAAGTCTACTCGGCGTCGGGGACCTCATAGGTGGCCGCCGGCGTGTTGTCGCACACGACGGTAAAGCCGCCGTCCTTGTCGACATCGACCGTCACCTGATCGCCCTCGCGCACCGTGCCGTCGATGATAGCGGCCGCGATGGCATCCACAACCTCGCGCTGCACCAGGCGCTTGAGCGGACGGGCACCAAAGACCGGGTCCAAGCCGCCCACGGCGAGCATCTGCTTGGCTGCCGGGGTGATGGCAAGCGTCATGCGCTCCTTGGCCAGACGTGCGCGGACGTCGGCGAGCTGGATGTCGACGATCTTCTCGATCTGCGCCATGCCGAGCGGATGGAACACCACGATGTCGTCGATACGGTTGAGGAACTCGGGACGGAAAGTCTGAGCCATGGCCGCGTCGACCTGATGGCGCATCTCCTCCTCGTCCTTGCCGGACAGGTCGGCGATGGCCTTGGAACCCACGTTGGACGTCATGATGATGATCGTGTTCTTAAAGGACACCTGGCGACCCTGGCCGTCGGTCAGACGACCGTCGTCGAGTACCTGCAGCAGTACGTTGAAGACATCCGGGTGAGCTTTCTCCATCTCATCGAGCAGGATCACGGAGTACGGACGACGGCGCACGGCCTCGGTGAGCTGGCCGCCCTCGTCGTAACCCACGTATCCCGGAGGCGCACCGATCAGACGCTGGACGCTGAACTTCTCCATGTACTCGGACATGTCGATACGCACAAGCGCGCGCTCGTCGTCGAACAGGCACTCGGCCAGCGCCTTGGCGAGCTCGGTCTTGCCCACGCCGGTGGGGCCCAGGAAGAAGAAGCTGCCGATGGGCTTGTCCGGGTCGGAGAGGCCCGCACGGCTGCGGCGCACAGCCGCGGCCACAGCGGAGACCGCCTCATCCTGACCGATAACGCGCTTATGCAGCTCACCCTCCAAGCCCTTGAGCTTGTCGAGCTCGCCCTGCATCATCTTGGACACGGGCACGCCGGTCCAGGCGCTCACGACCTCGGCGATCTCATCGGAGGTCACCTGCTCGTTGAGGCCCTCGCCGTCCTGCTGCTTTTGAGCCTCGAGCGCAGCCTCGGAATCCTGAATCTGCTGCTGCAGACCCGGAATCACGGAGTAGCGCAGCTCGGACGCACGGCCCAGATCGCCGTTGCGCGTCGCGCGTTCCTCTTCGCTTCTGGCCTCGTCGAGCTGGCCCTTAAGCTCCTGCACGTGGTCGATGGCGTTCTTTTGGTTGAGCCAGCCGGCCTTTTGCACGTTGAGCTTTTCCTGGACCTCGGCAATCTCCTGGCGCAGGGCCTCCAGACGCTCCTTGGAGGCGTCGTCAGTCTCCTTCATGAGTGCCTGCTCCTCGATCTGCAGCTGGGTGAGCTGACGCGTGGTGGCGTCGATCTCGACCGGCATGCTGTCGAGCTCCATGCGCAGGCGGCTTGCCGCCTCATCGACCAGGTCGATGGCCTTATCGGGCAGGAAGCGGTCGGCGATGTAGCGATCGGAGAGGTCGGCGGCCGCCACGAGCGCGCCATCGGTGATGTGCACGCCGTGGAAGATCTCGTACTTCTCCTTGAGGCCACGCAGGATCGAGATGGTGTCCTCGACGGTAGGCTCGCTCACCATAACGGTCTGGAAACGACGGGCGAGCGCCGCGTCCTTCTCGATGTACTTGCGGTACTCGTCGAGCGTAGTCGCGCCGATTGCGTGCAAGTCGCCACGGGCGAGCGCCGGCTTGAGGATGTTGCCGGCATCCATGGAGCCCTCGGTGGCACCCGCGCCCACGATGGTGTGGAGCTCATCGATGAACAGGATAACCTTACCCTCGGATTTTTGTACTTCCTTGAGCACGGCCTTCAAGCGGTCCTCGAACTCGCCGCGGTACTTGGCGCCGGCGACCAGCGCGCTCATGTCGAGCTCGATGAGGTCGCGGTCGCGCAGGGTGCTCGGCACGTCGCCGGCCACGATACGCTGGGCGATACCCTCGACGATGGCCGTCTTGCCGACGCCCGGTTCGCCGATGAGCACGGGGTTGTTCTTGGTGCGGCGGGACAGGACCTGGATGGTACGACGGATCTCGTCGGTACGGCCGATGACCGGGTCAAGCTTGCCGGCGCGAGCCAGATCGCAGATGTTGCGACCGTACTGCTCCAACGCCTCAAACTGAGTCTTGTCCTCGGCAGACGTCACGCGGTCATCGCCGCGCAGCTCCTCGTAGACCTGCTCGATGCGCTCCTTGGTGACGCCGGCGTCGCGCAGTACACGACCAGCCTCGCCCTTGTCCTCGGCAAGCGCCATCAGCAAATGCTCGGTCACCACAAAGCTGTCGCCCATCTTGGCGGCCTTCTTCTCGGCCTTCTCGATGACGCGGACGAGCTCGTTGGACAGGCCCATCTGCTGGCCCTCGCCCGAAACCTTGGGCGCGTGGTCGATGGCATCCTGTGTGGAGCGCGCGAGCTGGGCCGGGTCGGCACCGATGCGCTCGATGATCACGGAGATATTGCGCTCGCCGGCACCGAGCAGGGCGGACAGCAGGTGAATCGGCTCCACCGCGCCGGCCTGCGCGTCGGCAGCCGTGCTCATGGCGGTCTGCAGCGCCTCGCGCGACGTCATTGCTAGCTTATCGATTCTCATGGAATCACCTCTCTTGGGGTGGCCGCCCTACGGGGCGGCTTCACGTTGTTCGAGAAGTATTGTTGCCAGCTTTGCGCGATCTTATACATAAATCTAAGTCTCTATATATAAGATTTTCTGAGTGATTGATGGATAGGGTACTGAGATGTCAGCCCGCCGCTGCCCAGGCGCACTACCGTCTCGATCTGTAACATCTAGCAGCCATTTTTGATCCTAGATGTTACAGATCGAGATGAAATGACCAGCGGCAACCGTTTGTCTCAATCTGTAACATCTACTCGGCAAATTAGGGTCTAACTGTTACAGATCGAGACAAACCGAAGACACCCGAATCGAAAATCTAAATCTGTAACACCAGGCCCACTTTTAGCGGCCAAGATGTTACAGATCGAGACAAACCAAGAACCACCACAAAGGTGCCCGTCCCCTTTGTGGTGGTCCAGAGAAGAATCAACCCCGATTAAAAGAGGCGACATCAAGCCCAGTCTACGTTTGGCGATCCCAAGACCCAACGAGAACACAGCGACGAAATCGAGGACCAACGATAGCCCGTTCGCACAGATATTGATGGAGATTCAAGACATGGGTGCTGGCTTAAACGGCTTGGCTATCGTACGCCACAACGTTCTCGTCATCGTCCCTGTCGTTTTTATAGTGCTTATAGTGAAAATAGCGAGTTTAGTGAGAACAGTATTGCGCAAAACTCGTGAACTCAATTATTGACCTCTCGCCCAGAACGAGGGGAGGCAAATACTCCTATTAGAGATCAAATCGAAGCCCAATAGGGCCTTTTAGCCCCGTCATTTCGAACGATCGCTTTCTTTTGAATATTGTCGTAAGCTGGTATCATTTATCTTAATGAATGCATACTGTTTGCGAGGTGCCCGCCGTGAAACGATCCACCTATATCGGCCTGCTCGTCTTAGCGTTTGCAATTACCGCAGTCGGCGTAGGCATTATCTATCTCGCATTTCTCCCTGCCTCGGCAACGCAGGCGGCGGTTGAAACCGTAAGCTACCCCATCGAAATCCTCACCGATATCGTCAAACCCGATTCAATCACCGTCGATTTTGACGGTACGCCCGCAGCGCTTGGGGTCAGTAACTATCCCCGAATCGAACTTGGGGCCACGCGCTATACCCAAGATGAGCAGCTTATCGGCAAGGCAACCAATTTACTCAAAGGCAAGACGTTTAATCGATGGTACGGCGCCGCAATATATCGAGCCAAGAAAGGCCAAATGGTTGGCGGGTATTATTCGACCCTTGAACTCGATGCGGCAAACGGGAGTAGACTGTGCAGCGTTTCATACGACCCCGGCTACGTGGACAACGAAGGGCCGGGAGTCTATATCTCGGATGGCAACGTGATCTACGTCATGGCGGGCGATCAGACGGCAGTCGTCAATTTTATGGATCGGTGTACCGAGGATGCCTACGAACAAACCTGCGAGCCCGATCCGCAGACAGCGCGCGACAGCAGCTCAGCACGCACTTGGCTATTTGACGATGAAATAACCTGGACCCCATCGAAATAAGAACCCGCCGGACAGGCACCTTTGTGGCGGTTTTCGGCTCCGGCGCTCCGCTGTCTCAATCTGTAACAGCTAGCGGCCCTTTTGGGTCCTTGGTGTTACAGATTGAGATGAAATGACCGACGGCAACCGTTTGTCTAAATCTGTAACAACTACTCGGCAAATTGGGGCTTAGATGTTACAGATCGAGATAAACGGGACCACCACAAAGGTGCCTGTCCCCTTTGTGGTGGTCCCAGTCTTTTTTAGCGCCCCTCAAGACCCAACGAGAACGCAGGAATGTAGCCCGGGGCTTACCCTTTCCCGAACGCGACCCTCGCGAAGCGCGTGAGCGGGCGGGAAAGGGTAAGCCCCGGGCGGACAATTAAGTGCGTTACTCGGCAGCGACCTTGAACTTGTTGTAGTTGATCAAGCAGCCGGCCTTGACGATGGCACGCTCCTCGGCCGTTATATCGGCGATGTAGAGCTCAATCTGCTCGACCGCACCGTCGGCACACACCACGTAGGCAGCAATGTTCTTGAGGTCGCCATCGAGCGCGGCACGGATACCCGGCACAAAGACGTAGTCGCCCACCTCAAAGTTGGGCTCGGCCTCCATCTGGAAGGGCACCATGCCCCAATTCATCACGTTGGAGCGATAGCGCTTGGTGGCGTACTCGTGGACGATGTTGGCCAGGCCGCCGATCACGCGCTGGCAGCTCGCAGCCTGCTCGCGGGCAGAACCGTCGCCCGGCTTCTTGGCGTAGAGCATGGAGCCGTACTCGGTCGCCTTGGCATCGGCCGCGACACCCGCGCCGGCCAGCGCCTCAAACACACCAGCAAGCTCGGCATCGAGCGCCGCCAGGTCGCCTGCGGACTCACCGGCAACGCGGCGCTTTTCCACCGCATCGACCTCCTTGGAGCGGCCCACGTAGGCCGGATCGCGACGGCTGAGCGTAAACTCGGCCAGGCCCAGCGGGTTGGAGCGGAAGGAGCTCGTCTCGCCCGAGGGAATGAGTTCGTCGGTCGTGGTGACCGGGTCCATGATCTTGGAGCATACCTTGAGCAGGATATCGTCGCAGAGCGGCTCCATCGCGGGCCATGGCTTGATGTTGGGACCCTCGACCAGCTCGTCGGCAGGCTCAGCCTTGCCAAAGCCCCAGTACACGCGCTTTTTGTACGGCGCGTCGTCGAAGGTGTACTCGCAGGCCTCGTCCCAGGTCTCCTCGGGCAGGTCGGTCGCCGGCGTCAGGATGCCGCCGTTGGCCGCCGTCGCCGCAATGGAGCGGGCGTCCATCAGGGCCACGGCGCTCAGCTGGCCGTTACCCGGCTTGGAACCCTCACGATTGGGGAAGTTGCGCGTGGTGTGGCGGATGGACAGGCCGTTGTTGGCAGGCGTGTCTCCGGCACCGAAACACGGGCCACAGAACGCCGTGCGCACAATCGCGCCGGCCTCCATGAGGTCGTAGATGTAGCCGCGGCGCGTGAGCTCGAGCGCCACGGGCTGGCTCGTGGGATAGACCGACAGCGAGAACTCGCCGCAGCCGGTGTTGGCGCCCTTGAGCACGCGGGCCGCCTGCACCACGGAATCGTAGTTGCCGCCCGAGCAGCCGGCGATGACGCCCTGCTGCACGTGCAGCTTGCCGTCGACGATCTTGTCGAGCAGGCTGAAGTGCGTCTTGCCCTCGCCGATCTTGGCGGCCTCGAGCTCAACCTCGTGCAGGATATCCTCGAGGTTCTCGTTGAGCTCGTCGATCTCAAAGCCGTTGGAAGGATGGAACGGCAGAGCGATCATAGGTTTAATGCTCGACAGGTCGACCTCGACACAGCCGTCGTAGTAGGCGACGTCGGCGGGCTTGAGCTCGCGATAGTCTTCGCCGCGGCCGTGCATGGTCAAAAACGCGTGCGTGTCCTCGTCGGTAGCCCAAATGGAGGAGAGGCAGGTGGTCTCGGTGGTCATGACGTCGACGCCGTTGCGGTAGTCGGTCGTCATGCTCGCGATGCCGGGGCCCACGAACTCCATGACCTTGTTCTTGACGTAGCCCTTGGCAAAGACGGCGCGGATGATGGCGAGCGCCACGTCATGCGGGCCGACGCCGGGGCGCGGGGCACCCGTGAGGTAGATGGCCACGACGCCGGGATAGGCGACGTCGTAGGTGTCGCGCAGCAACTGCTTGGCCAGCTCGCCGCCGCCCTCGCCCACGGCCATGGTGCCCAGGGCGCCGTAGCGGGTGTGCGAGTCGGAGCCCAGGATCATCTTGCCGCAACCGGCGAAGTTCTCGCGCATAAAGGAGTGGATAACGGCGATGTGGGGCGGGACGAAGATGCCGCCGTACTTCTTGGCAGCCGAGAGGCCAAAGACGTGGTCGTCCTCGTTGATGGTGCCGCCCACGGCGCACAGCGAGTTGTGGCAGTTGGTGAGCACGTAGGGCAGCGGGAACTGTTCCATGCCCGAGGCGCGCGCCGTCTGGATGATGCCGACGAAAGTGATGTCGTGGCTCGCCATGGCGTCGAAGCGAATCTTGAGTGCCTCGGGGTCGCCCGACGTGTTATGTGCCTGAAGAATCGAATAAGCGATGGTGCCGCGCTTGGCATCCTCGGGCGTCTGCGCAATGCCGCGCTCTGCAGCCTTGGCCGCCGGCACAACCTCGTTGCCGTTACGCAGGTAGATGCCGTCCTCGTACAGCTTGACCATTCTGTCTCCCACTCTGCCCGAAAACTCGGGCGCATAGCATACATTCGTTCAATATCGTGCCATAGAACAATTGCCAGCGGGTTACGAATCTCGGCGTTCACTTTATCTCAGTAAAGCACAGGGCGGTATTGGTGCGAGGAGTGTCCCAAGGTGCCGGCACAAAAGGAACGTCCCCAAGTGCCAAGTATCGCAAGAGTGTCCCCTTTGACTAGTCATTTAAGAACGTCCCCAATGACTACCCATAACAACGCCGATGTTTTGGCAGCGACAGCAAAAACCCGCCAGAGCTGAAAGGCAGATTGCCGCTCTGGCGGGCTTGCAGCGTCGGCCGGTTACGGCGTTTGGTAAAACGCCGAAACCCTAAAGACCTCCTCCGGCGCCCAAAAGCTTGCGCATGACTTGCTCGGGGTTGACTGAACCGTCGCGCGGGGCCAGGGCGGTAATCTTCTTCTGCATCTTGTACTCGTGCAGCTCTTCCTCGAGCTGGCGCACGCGGGCGCGGAGCTTCTCGTTCTCGCGCTCGCGCTCCTCGGCACGCTCCTTCATATCGAGGATACGCACCACGCCGGCGAGGTTGATGCCCTCGTCGGTGAGCTGGTTGATGAGCTCCAGGCGCTCGATATCGGCACGCGAGTACAGGCGCGTGTTACCGCCCGAGCGCTGGGGGTTCACCAGGCCCTTGGACTCGTAGACGCGCAGGGTCTGCGGGTGCATGCCGGTCAGCTCGGCCGCCACGCTGATCATGTACAGCGGTTTGTTCCTATTGTCCTCGGCCATACTCACAGACCCCTTCTTAATCAACCTCATCCCAAAGCGGCTTTCCCGCCTCGGGCTCCATTTTTAATACGTCGCCTTGTAACGGTTGACCTTCTCGCGATAGTCGCGTGTGTCGGCCTCGCGCAACTTGGTCATGGCCTCGCGCTCGTCGTCGGACAGGTTCGTGGGAACCTGCACCTTAATCTCGACGAGCAGCGCACCGGTGCGACCGCGATGCTTGACGTCGGGCGCACCCATTTCCTTAAAGCGGAACTTCTTGCCCGCCTGGGTACCCGCGGGCACCTTCAGACGAACCGTCGCGCCGCCGGGCGTGGGTACGTCAACCGTGCAGCCGAGCGCCGCCTCGTAGACCGAGACCGGCACCTCCATGGTCACGTCGGCACCTTTACGCTTAAACAGCGGGTGCTCCTCCACATGCGTGGTCACGACCAGGTCGCCGCGCTCGCCTCCGGCAACGCCGTACTCGCCGCGGCGTTTGTAACGCAATTTGCCGCCGTCGACCGCACCCGCAGGCACCGAGACCGTGATGGTCTGCTGCTCGCCCGTCGAGGGAATGCGGTAGGTGACCTTGTGCGTCACGCCGCGGAACGCGTCCTCGGCCGTTACGTCGACAGTCAGCGACAGGTCGCCGCCCTTGCGCGCGCGGTTGCGGCCCGCGCCCGCACCGGCAGCGCCCGCAGCCCCGGCAAAGCCCGAGCCCCAATCGCTGCCCCAGGCGCCGTTGCCACTAAAGATGCTGTCGAAGATATCGCCCCAGCCGCTCGCGCCGGCACCGGCGCCGTAGCCGCCGCTATACGCGCCGCCCGCACCCGGCATGCCGCCGAACATGAGCATCTGGTCGTACTCTTTGCGCTTCTTCTCGTCCGAAAGCGTCTCGTAGGCCTCGCTAATCTCCTTAAACTTGGCCTCGTCGCCGCCGGCATCGGGGTGATATTTTTGCGCGAGCTTGCGAAACGCGCTCTTGATCTCTTTGTCGGAGGCGCTCTTGGATACGCCCAGGATGTCATAGAAGGTTTTGCCTGCAGCCATCGTAGCTCCTCTCCTGTTACGCCCGCCGTCCATGCAGACGACGGCTCATGCTTTCATATGGCACTAGGCCAGAAAGGGCCCCGGGTGTTGCCCCGGGGCCCTTCTCAATTACTCCTCGGTGCTCTCGGCCGTATCGGCCGCGGCATCCTCGGGCGCCGCTTCGGGCTCCGGTGCGGGGCGCTTCTCGCCACCGTAGGTCACCGTCACCATCGCGGAGCGCAGGATGCGGTCCGCCATGCGGTAGCCCTTCTGGTACACGTCGTTGACGGTCTCGTCGTACTGCGATGCGTCCTCGACACGCCCCACGGCCTGGTGCTCGAGCGGATCGAACGCCTCGCCCTTGGGGTCGATGGGCTCAACGCCCTCGTGCGCAAACACGTCGAGCAGCTTGGCATGCACTGCGTCAACGCCATCGACGAACTGCTTAAAATCGTCGGAAAGCTCCTGGCTACGGGCATGGTCGATTGCACGCTCGATATCGTCAACCACCGGCAGCAGCGCAGTGACGAGCTTCTCGGTCGCGCGCTCGCGCTCGGCGATGCGCTCGTTGGCGGTGCGGCGACGGAAGTTCTCCCAGTCGGCCTGTAGACGGGCGGTGCGCTCGGTGGCGTCCTTTGCCTTGTCCTCGGCGGCCTTCTGAGCCTCTGCCGCAGCATCGAGCTCGTTACGCACGTCGGCAAGCTCCTTTTGGGCCTGCTCGAACTTGAGCTTAAAGTCGTTGTCGGCGGCTTCCTCACCGGCGCGGATAGCGGCTTCCACCATCTCGTCCTCGGTCATCGTCGCCTCCTTGTTGGTATCCTCTACCTGGTTCTCGGCAGCCTCGGCGGCCTCGGCCTCGTTGGCCTCGGTATCGTCGACGGCCTCTACGGGAATCTTCACGTCCTTCTCCTTGGAGTCAACAGGGGCGGCGCCAGCGGCAGCCGCCTCCGTGCGAGCTTTACGGGCGGACATGATTACTTGTCCTCGTCGTCCACAACCTCGTAGTCGGCGTCGACAACGTCATCGTCGGCAGACTGGGCGCCGGCGGCACCGTCGGTCTGCTGCTGAGCGTCGGCGTAGACAACCTGAGCCAGCTCGTAGGCAACGGACTGCAGGGACTCGCCGGCGGCCTTGATGGCCTCGACGTCAGAGCCCTCGAGCGCCTTCTTGGCGTCGGCGATAGCGGCCTCGGCCTTGGACTTCACGTCAGCGGAAACCTTGTCGCCCAGCTCGTTGAGGGTCTGCTCGGTGGAGTAGCACAGGCTGTCGGTCTGGTTGCGGACCTCGACCTCTTCCTTCTGCTTCTTGTCCTCCTCGGCATGAGCCTCGGCGTCCTTGACCATGCGATCGACTTCGTCGTCGGACAGAGCGGTGGAGCCGGAAATGGTGATCTGCTGCTCCTTGCCGGTGCCCTTGTCCTTAGCAGAGACCTTGACGATGCCGTTGGCGTCGATGTCGAAGGTGACCTCGATCTGCGGCACGCCGCGGCGGGCAGCCGGGATGCCGGTCAGCTGGAACTTACCGAGCGACTTGTTGTCGCGGGCAAGCTCGCGCTCGCCCTGGAGCACGTTGATCTCGACGCTGGTCTGGTTGTCGGCTGCGGTGGAGTAGACCTCGGTCTTGGAGGTCGGGATCGTGGTGTTGCGATCGATCATCTTGGTCATGATGCCGCCCATGGTCTCGACGCCCAGCGACAGCGGGGTCACGTCGAGCAGCAGGATGCCCTCGACGTCACCGGTGAGCACGCCGCCCTGAACAGCAGCGCCGTCGGCAACGACCTCGTCGGGGTTCACGGACATGTTGGGCTGCTTGCCGGTCATGGTCTTGACCAGGTCCTGGACGGCGGGCATACGGGTGGAGCCGCCGACGAGGATGACCTCGGTCAGGTCGGAGAGCTTGAGCTTGGCGTCGCGCAGGGCGTTGGTGACAGGCTGCTTGCAGCGCTCGAGCAGGTCGCGGGTGATCTTCTCGAACTCGGCGCGGGTCAGCGTGTAGTTGAGGTGCAGCGGGCCGGACTGGTTCATGGTGATGAACGGCAGGTTGATGGTGGACTGCTGGGCGGCGGAGAGCTCCTTCTTGGCGTTCTCGGCGGCCTCCTTCAGACGCTGCAGGGCCATGGGGTCCTGACGCAGGTCGACGCCGTTCTCCTGCTGGAACTTGTCGGCCATCCAGTCGATGACACGCTGATCCCAGTCGTCGCCGCCCAGGTGGTTGTCGCCCGAGGTGGACAGTACCTCAAACACGCCGTCGGCAAGGTCGAGGATGGAGACGTCGAAGGTGCCGCCGCCCAGGTCGAAGACCAGGATGCGCTGGTCGGAGCCCTGCTTGTCCAGGCCATAGGCCAGAGCGGCAGCGGTCGGCTCGTTGACGATACGCTTGACGTTAAGGCCGGCGATCTTACCGGCGTCCTTGGTGGCCTGACGCTGGGCGTCGTTGAAGTAGGCAGGGACGGTGATGACGGCGTCGGTGACGGTCTCGCCCAGATACTTCTCGGCATCGGCCTTCATCTTGGCGAGCACCATGGCGCTCACCTGCTCGGCGGTGTAGTCCTTGCCCTCGATGTTGACGACGGCACGGCCGCCCTGGCCCTCCTTGACCTCATACGGCACGGTCTTGAGCTCGGAGGTGCACTCGGAGTACTTGCGGCCCATGAAGCGCTTGATGGAGAACACGGTGTTCTTGGGGTTGGTGACCGCCTGGTTCTTAGCGGCCTTGCCCACGACGCGATCGCCGTCGGCACGGAAGCCAACGACGGACGGGGTGGTGCGGTCGCCCTCGGCGTTCACGATGATGGTCGGAGAACCGCCCTCGAGGACGGCCATAGCGGAGTTGGTAGTACCAAGGTCGATACCAAGAATCTTACCCATTAGAAATTCCCTCTCTCTTGTGCGTTCGCGCCGCGTCGGCGGACTGCCGCGCGACGCTTCGGCTTGTCTTTCAGGATGTAGTGTATCCCCTTATGGGCCGGAATATACAAAATCTAAGTCAATTCATATAAGATTTCTTATCTCTGCGAGTTTAGGTTCGCAAAAGCGCAGGTAGATGCACTGTTTGAGTTCTCAGCAGATCTATTGAGATCTATGTAGAGATGGCTGAGGTTTGGGTCCGAAGGTGCCTAGGGCTGCCTTGCGGAAAGGGTATCCCGGTCTGAGCGCGAATTCTGGGACACAGTTTCCGCCGGGCGGTCCGACCGGAAGCTGCGACCCGTTTTTCGGCCAAATAACGGGATGCCCTTTCCGCAAGCACGCTCAATCGCCCAATAATTCAAGTCACCTTTAGCTAACATTTGCGCAGCTCAACGGCCTAACCTGCGTGTTTTTTAGTAAGCCGTGGCATACTCGGCGAACGGTATGAAGATGCCGGTCAGAGGGTATTGCAAACGGTCGCTGCCGTGGTATGTTTTTGCCCGAATCAAACCGACGCGCATCGCCTGTAGCGTCGGTCAACAGAGAGGAAACTACCATGGCTCATCCCGTAATTGATGCCGACGAGTGCATCGCTTGTGGCGTTTGCGTCGACTCCTGCCCCGCTGGCGTTCTGGAGCTCCAGGACGTCGCTACCGTCGCTGACGAGGACTCCTGCGTCGCTTGTGGCGCTTGCCAGGACGCTTGCCCCGCTGGCGCGATCACCGAGATCGTCGAGGAGTAACAACTCCCCCACTTGCACACTCAAAAGTACACCGTGCACAAAAAGGAGGCCTCCGCATCGCCGCGGAGGCCTCCTTTTGTTTACACGAGCAACCACTATAGCAACGCCGCAGGTTGAGCATAAGTCAGCGAAAACGCCCATAAGCGAGCAAGGTGACGTGAAAGAGGGGGAAGCGTACTTTGGTACGCGACCGACGATTGAACGTCAGATTGCCGCTTAGGGGCGTTTGCAGCGTCGAGCTAGGACAAGTCGTCCTCATAGGGCATGATCTCGGCCAGGTAGCCCTTCTTTTTGAGTATGGCCTCGATCTCGTCGAGGGTCTGCTCGTCTTCTGCCGCAATGCGATGGAAGTGATAGCCGCTGGTCACCGTCAGCAGCGGAAAGCTCTTGCCGCTGGCGATGTCGTGCAGGTAGCGCTCGATATCGCGGCGGTTGCGGATGTCCAGGTCGGCCGTGATCTTGCCGTACACGCGATGGTTGACGATCACGTTGAGCACGGCGCCGCCCGCATCGACGATGCTCGTGAGCTCGTCGCCCGCCTGTTCCACGCTGTGGCGCACCTTGACCAAGCGCGTGGGCACAGCCGGGCTGCTCTCGGCTTCCTGCAGCACGTAGCCGCGGTTGGTAGCGACGATATCGTGCCCGTCGGCGCGCAGCAAGGCAATGTCTTGCACCACGACCTGACGGCTCACGCCCACCTCGCGGGCAAGCGCGCTGCCCGAAACGGGATCTTTAGCCCCCTCGAGCACGGCCATGATGGCACGGCGACGCTCGCGGGCGTTCATTATTTACCGTCCAGCAGACGCAGGTGCTTAAGCGAAAGGTCGAGGATCGGCGCGGAGTGCGTCAGGGCGCCCGAGCTAATAAAATCGACGCCCAGGTCGGCCAGGGCGCGAATGTTGCCGGCGTCCACGTTGCCCGAGCACTCGGTCTTGGCGCGACCGGCGATAAGCTCGATGGCGGCGGCCATATCGTCGTGGGTCATGTTGTCGAACATGATGATGTCGGCGCCGGCCTCAACAGCCTCGCGTACCATGTCCAAGTTCTCGCACTCGATCTCGACTGTCGTGGTAAAGGACGCATGGGCGCGCGCCATCTCGATCGCACGTGCCACGCCGCCGGCGGCGTCGATATGGTTGTCCTTGAGCATGACGGCCGTCGACAGGTTGTAGCGGTGGTTGCTGCCGCCGCCAATCTCGACTGCCGCCTTCTCGAAGACACGCATGCCCGGCGTGGTCTTGCGCGTGTCGACGAGCACAGTCTTGGTGCCCTCAAGCGCCGCGGCCATCTGGTGCGTATAGGTGGCGATGCCGCTCATGCGCTGCAGGTAGTTGAGCGCCACGCGCTCGCCCGAAAGCAGCACGCGCGCGTCGCCGCGCACCTGCCCCACATGGTCGCCGGCATGTACCTCGTCGCCGTCCGCGACATCAAACAGCACCGAGCTCTGCGAATCCAGTAGCTCGAAGGTGCGGGCGAACACATCCAGGCCGGCGATGATGCCGTCGGCCTTGGCGATGAGCTCAACGGTAGCGGGACGCGCCGTGGGGCACACGCTCGCCGTGCTCACGTCCTCAAACGTGATGTCCTCGCGCAGGGCCTGCAAAATCAGATCATCGACGACGAGCTTCATGGTAATGGGATTCATGGTCTACTCCTCCACGGCCTGCGTGCCGGCGGCACGGGCCAAATCATCGATTGCAAGGGTATCGGCGCTCAGGGCGCGGTGACGTCCGTCGAGCGCGGGCTCGCCGGCCTGCTCCACGGCCAGCGACTCGCCGGTACGCATATACCAGGCAGCGCGGCGACCCCAGACCAGCGCCTCGAGCAGGCTGTTAGAAGCCAGGCGGTTCTTACCGTGTACGCCGTTGCAAGCCGTCTCGCCCGCGGCGTAGAGCTCGGGCATCGAGGTGCGGCCGTCCTTGTCGACCCACACGCCGCCCATAAAGTAGTGCTGCGTGGGCGTGACGGGGATGGGCTCGTCCAAGATGTCGCGGCCGTCCTCCAGGCAGCGCGCGCGGATGTTGGCGAAGTGCCCAGTCACTACGTCGCGCTCGACGGGGGCAAAGCTCAGCCACTCGTGCTCGGTGCCGTCCTGCTTCATCTGCTCGCGGATGGCGGCGGCGACCACGTCTCGCGGCTGCAGCTCGTCGGTAAAGCGCTCGCCGGCGGCGTTGAGCAAGATCGCGCCTTCGCCTCGGCAGCTCTCGCTGATGAGGAACGTGCGGCCCGGCTGCGGCGAGAACAGGCCCGTGGGGTGAATCTGCACGTAGTCCAGGTGCTCCATCGTAATGCCGTGCTCCTGAGCGATGTAGCAAGCGTCGCCCGTGAGCTGCGGATAGTTGGTCGAGTGATCGTACACGCCACCGATGCCGCCCGTCGCCCACAGCGTATGGCGGGCGTGAATCTCAAACGGCTCGCCGGCGTGCACGCCCTCGGCGGCACTTGCCAGCTCGTCGGCGGGACGGACCGAATCGTCCTCGTCCACGGCAACGGCGACGACACCAGTGCACACCGTGGCGCCATCGCGCTCGGCGGTCAGGATATCAGTCATGGCAACGTGCTCCAGAATCTGCACGTTATCCAACTTGCGAACGGCTTGGAGCAGCTTGGTCGTGATCTCCTTGCCCGTAATATCGGCGTGGAAGGCGATACGCGGGCGGCTGTGCGCGCCCTCGCGGGTAAAGTCGAGGCTGCCGTCGGCCTTGCGCTCAAAGTCCACGCCCATCGCCAGCAGGTCATTGATGACCGAGCGGCTCGAGCGGATCATGATGTCGACGCTCTCGCGGCGGTTCTCGTAATGGCCGGCGTGCATGGTGTCCTCAAAGAAGGCGTCGTAGTCCGACCCTTCGGGCAGCACGCAGATGCCGCCCTGCGCGAGCATGGAATCGCACTCGTCGACGGCGCCCTTGGAGAGCATGATCACGCGCGTGCTCGTCGGCAGATTGAGGGCCGCGTACAGGCCCGCTACGCCGCAGCCGGCAATGACGACGTCGCACTCCATGTCGTGGTATTGCTTGGTTTCCACAGGAATCCTCTCCCTTGAATGTGGCATGCGGGACCGTCCCTCATGCCACATTGTTTTAGCGCGCTGCGTACTCGAGCATGCGGTCGAGCGTGAGCTTGGCCTGGTCGGCGGCCTCGTCCGACACGCCGATCTGCACCTCGCCCTCGCCCGTCTCCAGGCAGCGCACGAGCTTTTCGAGCGTGATGAGATCCATGTTGACGCAGGTGGGCTGCACCGCGGGGAAGTAGAACTTCTTGCCGGCGCCCTGGCAGCGGCGCTCGAGCTCGTAGAGCACGCCGCGGACCGTCACGATAATGAACTCGCTCGCGTCCGACTCCTCGGCGTACTTGATGATGCCGGCGGTAGAGCCGATGTAGTCGGCCTCGGCAAGAACATCGGCCTTGCACTCGGGGTGCGCCAGCACGAGCGCATTGGGGTGCGCCTCCGTCGCATCGACGATCTGCTCGACGGTGATGATGTGGTGGCGCGGGCAGTAGCCCTTGTTGAGGATGACATGCTTTTGGGGCACCTGCTCGGCTACGAAACGACCAAGGTTTTGGTCGGGAATGAACAGGATGTGCTGCTGCGGCAACTCGGAGACGATCTTGACGGCGTTAGAGCTGGTAACGCACACGTCACTCCAGCTCTTGATCTCGACCGTCGAGTTGACGTAGCACACCACGGCAAGGTCGTCGCCATACTCGGCGCGGGCCGCGTCGACCGTCTCGCGCTTGACCATGTGCGCCATGGGACAGTCCGCGCCCGGCTCGGGCAGCAGCACGGTCTTGGTGGGATTGAGCAGCTTGGCGCTCTCGCCCATAAACTCCACGCCGCACAGCACGATGGTCTGCTGCGGCAGGCTCTTGGCGAGCTTTGCCAGGTAGAAGCTGTCACCGACGTAGTCGGCCACGGCCTGGACCTCGGGCGCCACGTAATAATGTGCTAGGATCACCGCGTCGCGTTGGGTTTTTAGTTGCTGAATGGCCTCGACGAGCTCTGCGGGCACCAGTGCCGCGCGCTCCGTTGCCGTCGTTGCCGATGCCAGGCCGGCCGCAATATCGCGTGCAAGCTCCGATGCATCCATGTTCGCGCTCTGTGCCATCAAGGCCCCTCTCTTTTGGCGAATCTTGGGGCTTTAGTATGACACCTAGGTTTACAGCTGACAAGACAGCTGTAAACCTAGGTGTAAAGTTGTAATAAAGATTCAATTAATAGGCGGTTCTTTAAATTATAACCCCCTGCTTTGTACCCTCGCCAAAGGGCAGTGGGCAAAAAATGACAAATATGAGTACTGTTACCAAATTAGTAGCAGCGATTTTCGGTCTGCCAGGCCCCTAAATCGCCCTTTTGGGCTCAAAACCCAGCGACAGACACCCCAAAATCATCCCCATGGAGCCCTCTGGGCACGTTTTGAGCCTCATTTCGCTGTTACTAAAATAGTGACAGTACTCATATTTGCCATTTTTGCCCACGAGGCTTCGCAGCGGCACAAAAAAGGGGCCCGGATGGCGAAATCCGGGCCCCAGGGGGATAAGGAGGCGACTAGGCGCGGCGCCTCATGGCGTATGCCAGCAGCAGGACTGCCACGCCTGCCGCAAGTACGCCACCAGCCATGGCGTACATCCCATCGCCGACCGAAGGCAAGGTGCCCTTGCCAGTCTTCTTCTTGGACTTAGAAGACGTGGTCGTCGTGGTGGTCGTGGTCTGGCTCGGGCCGGGCGTCGGCGTCGGCTTGGCGGCCTCGGCAATGGTAAAGGTCGTCTCGGCCGTGCCCGTGGTCGAAACCACGCTCAGCTTGTGCTCACCCACACCAAGCGTCTTCACGAAGCTCGTCTTGAGCGTCACGATTGTAGAGCCCGAGGTAAGAACGAAGTTATCAGCACCGACTTCCATGTCGTCGACCAGTACCGTCTTGAAGTACTTGATCGGCGCGTTCGAACGGAAGCTCAGGTCCTTGGCGGTGTCGACCGTAATCGCCTGGCCTGCGCCCTCAATGATCGTGGGGGCCAGGATCGCGATGTCCTCGGTCTTGCCCTTCTCGCCGCAGACAGTGCACTCCTGGTGCCTCTCGCCCTTGGCCTCGGTGGTCGCCGGCTTGTCGACGACCCACTCAAAGGCGTGCTCAGCCTTGTCGAGGATCTCGCCGCAGCGGCAGATGTGCCAGTGAGCCTTGGCGTCGTGCGCCCAGCCGGAGCCGTCGGGCTCGTGCTTGAGGACGCCATCGACCGTCACGTTCACATCGCCCTCGACATCCTTGAGCTCATAGGTGCCGTCGTCGGAGAGCTTAACGGCCTTGCCGTTGACGTTGACGGCGTAGTCCTTGCCCGTAAAGTACGCGCTATCGATGCTGATGGCGAGCTTTGCGGAGCCGTGCCAGTCGAGCTCGGTCGCCGTCGAGGTGAGCGTGTAGCCTACCTGGTTGCTTGGCAGCGTCACGACGAGTTTGCGGCCCGCCTTCACGGTGAGCTCGGTGGCGGGAGACTCGTCATAGTTGGCCTTAGCCTGGTAGCGTACCTCGTACACACCGGCGGCAAGGTCCTTGAGCTCAGTCACGTCCTTGCCCACGGCCTGATACCCAGCAGCACCCTGGGCACGCCACTCCATGGTGGCATCGATACCCGTGATCTTGCCGTCCTTCTTGCCGCTCACGGTCTCGGCGGTTGCCTGAACCACCGGCGCGTCCTGTGCGGCGTTCTTGATGGAGAACTCGCAGGTCAGGCCCTCGGCGGGCAGCACGTAGTTGCCCGCAGCCTTGCCCGTCAGCTCGGCGAGGGTCGCCGTATAGGTGCCGACCTCGGTCTGGGAACCGTCAACGAATGCGCCAAGGTCATCCTTGCCGATAACATTGCCGAGCGTGGCCACGGGGCAGTGCTCCTTGCCGTCGTAGACGAACTCGGTGGTACCCCACGTCACGGTGAGCAGGCGTTGGTTGATGGTGAACATGCCGTCGACGAACGTAATCTCGTAGTTGGGGTTCGCACCCTCGGGCTGCGTCAGCTGCAGCTTATAGCCGCCGTCGCGTACGTCGTCGCTATCCTCGCGCTCGATCTCGAGCTCAAGTGTCTCGTCTTTGACGAGCTCGCCAGCGGTGACCGACCACTCAAAGACGGGGTCTTTCTCGCCGTAGGTCTTGGAGGCGTTCTGAGCGGTGACCGTGATCGCACGCGGCTTGACCTCGAGCGTCACCTGACCCTCAACCGTCGCACCGCCAATCATCACCCTATAGGCAACGTCCAGCGTGCCGGCGTCCTTGATCTCGGGGGCAGCGGTAGACCAGGTCTTGCCGTCGTCGGTGCTGTACTCGGCCGTCGCGCCCTCGGGCAGCGCCGAGGCATTGACCGTGTGATACGCGCCGTCGTACTCGTCGGAGTAACCAGAAATGGCAGCAGCCGGGATCTCCTCACCGGGGAGCTCGTATCCGCAGACGACACACTGCTTGTGACCAAAGCCCTTCTCGGTCGCCGTGGGAGGCGTGTCAACAACCCACGTAAAGGTGTGCGCGGCCTCGTCGGCCTTGCCGCCGCAGGTGCACTCGTGCCAGTGCGTGTTGCCATCGGAGAGCCACGCGTCCTTCACAGCCTCGTGCTTGCGCACGCCCTCGACCGTCACCTTCACGTCACCCTCGACGTCCTGGACGGCGAACTCGCCGCGGTCGTTGAGCGCCACGGCGTCTTCGTTGACCTTAACAACGTAGGCAGAGGGGTCGGCGAAGTAGCCGTCCTCGATGCTGATAGTAAGAGTAGCGAAGCCGTGCCAGTCAAGCTCGGTCGCGTCAGCCGTGAGCTTGTAGCCGACCTGTTCGGCGGGCAGCGTCACGGCGAGCTTACGGCCTGCGGCAACCGTGACCTTAGTCGCGGTAGAAGCTTCGTGGTTGTCATCGGCGCGGTAGCGCACTTCGTACGTGCCCGCGGCAAGGCCGCTGAGCTCGGCCACGCCTTCGGGCACAGCCTGATACTCGCCCGAGTCCTTGGCGCGCCACTCCATGGTGGCGTCGACAGCCGTGATCTTGCCGTCAGCCTTGGCGCTGACGGTCTCGGCCACACCCTGAACCACCGGTGCGCCCTTGGGCGCCTTCTTGATAGAGAACTCGCACGTCAGGCCCGTTGCCGGCAGCTTGTAGTTGCCCTTGTCGACGCCCGTCAGCTCGGTGATGGTCGCCGTATGTTTGCCGGCCTTGACCGCGCCGCCGTCGACGTACGCACCGAGCTTATCGTCACCGACGACGTTGCCGAGGTCCGCCTGGGGGCAGTGCTCCTCGCCGTCGTAGGTGAACTCAGTGGTGGCGTCCCACTTCACGGTGAGCTCGCGCTTATCGATAGTGAACGTGCCGGGCTTGAACGTAATCTCGTAGTTGGGGTTGGCACCGTCGGCTTGCGACGCCGTCACGGCGTAGCCGCCCTTGCGCACGGTCTCGCCGCCCTCGCGGGAGACGGTGATGTCCTGGAGGGACTCGCCCTCGACGAGCTCGCCCTTGGTGACCTTCCAGCCCAGAGCAGGATCATCGTTGCCGTAGGCCTTGGAGGCATCCAAAGCCGATACCGTAATCGCGAGCGGAGTAACCTCGAGCGTCACTTGACCCTCGACCGTCGTGCCGTCAATTGTGACGCGATAGTCGACCGTCATATTGCTGGCGTCCTTGATGCTGGGAGCAACGTTCGTCCATCTGCCACCGGCAGCCTTGTACTCGACGACGGCGCCCGCGGGCAGGGCCGAGATATCGACAAAGTGCTCCTTGCCATCGTACTTGCCGGAGTAACCCTTAACAGCAAGAGCGGGGATCTCAACCGCACCCGACTCGTGACCACACACGGAGCACGTCCCATGCTTGGAACCGACCTCAGTAACCGTCGGTTGCTTGTCGATCGTCCAGTTGAACGTATGCTCGGCGTACATCCGAATCTTGCGGGTTTGCAGGTTGTTGGCAGAATCCGTAGCCACGATTGCATGCTCAGTGCCAGCATCGCCTTCATCAGCCTTAACTGTGTACCGGCCGTTCTTATCAGCCTGGAGCTCCTTGCCGTTATCAGTGACCGTCACCGTCTCGTCACGGTCATCGAACACGTCGAACGAAACGCTATCGCAATAGGCATCGTCTTCGTAAAGGTCATAAATGGTGGGCGCTTCGGTGTCAACGTAGGTATAGGACTCTGTGTAATACCACTTTATGCCGCAAACCCTGCACACCTTTTGACGGACACCGTCGAAGTCGGGCGTTGCCGGCATAATGATCTCGTGCTTCCACCTGCAGCTCTGACGGTCTAGAATCTGATCGCAGTTCTGGCAAACCTTAACGTGTACCCCTGGATCGTTCTGTTTCCAAACAGCATTGGTTGCATCGGAATGGGGCCCCTTCTCGATTTTGACCTCGGTATCGGCCGACGCATTGTGGTTGTAGTCAGCGGCATAGCGGACGTAGTACGTTCCCGACTTCGCAAGACCAGTCAGCTTGCCGTCAGACGCAATCTCCTGGTATTCCCTGCTCAACTCGTAGCGGTATTCCATTTTCTCGGTAACGCCCGAGATAGAACCGTCATTACTGTTGCACGTGGTCCAGTTATTGCCCACGAGCTCAGCCGGCGCCTTCTGGTCGGCCTTGAAAATCTTCACAGTCGCGCTGTCCGTAACTGTCAGGTAGCCAGAAGCCGTCACGCGGTAGTAGATCGTGCGCTCGCCCGCGCTGCGATACGTCGGCTTTTCCGTCGTCCAATCTCCGCCGTCTTCACGGTACTCGATCTTCATACCCGCCGGAACGGGGTCATTCTTAACGTTGACCGTAATGCCATGCTTTTCGCCGTCATAGGCACCGTCGAAGTCAATGACCTCAAGGTCGAAACGCGCAACGTCAACGATCTTCCACGAGAGCTTAAAGCTCTTGGCATAGTTGCCCTTGCCATTAACGTAGCACTCATACTCGCCCGGCTCGGTCTTGACCAAGTCTCCGGTCAGCTCAAAGTCCGTTCCCTCTACGAGCTTAATCTCCTCGCCGGCACCGTTAGTGAACGTTGCGCTCGCAATGATCGGCCTATGCTCTTTCTCATCGTAGGTGTATTTACCGTCATCCTTGAGGGTGAACTTGAAACCACCCTTATTGTTCTTATATAGGTTACGCGGCACGATTTCGAAAGCCCTCTTGCCCTCGAACGTTTTGCCATAGCTGGGAGAACCACTGGATGTCTTGTACGACACCACCAAGTAGTAATGGCCCGCATCCTTGGGCGCGCTCTTGAGCACGGTGCCGCCCTCACACGCCTCAGCCTTTTCCTCCGTCTCGCACTTATACCACGTCACGTCAGCAGCTGTGACACCCATCATTGCAAGGTTATCCTGCTCGTACTTATCCATCGACAACTGAATTGGCTCGTCATCGTAAACGTATCCGGTCTGACCATTATTGTTCGAAGACTTAGCTGACATAGCGAGCGTATACGAGGCGGTAAGCTTCTTCCTATAGGGGCACTCGTCGCTATTGACCTGCCCCACACATTCGGCCTCAATGTTGAGCCCATTCGCCGATTTAATCTGCCACACGCACTGGTGGACGGGCTTGCGGAAGGTGAGATCGCCGTTGATGTTCACAATCTCATAGTCATCGGTGTAAGCGCCATAGTCCTTCGGACCATCTGCCTTAATCCCCTTAATCGCGTTGCCCGAGTCACACTTGCCGAGGAAGCGCGACGAAAAAGGATCGTTGCCTTCAACCTCAGCAACGGTCACCAAGACACCCACATTAGAGTAGGCGCTGAATCCGCTCGCAAGATTAAGCGCAGGAACGGAATCGTCCGCATTCTTTTTCTTGGGAATGTAAATGCTCTTTGCTGTGCCGGTCGCAATATCGGCATTGGTATACCCGTCGCCCTCTTCCTTATCGCCAGCAGCAGCGTTCTTGTGATAACTCGCAATCTCCGGCTTGCCGTCCAGTGTCAAAGAACCCGCAACATAGGCCATGCATGTATTGCCGCGCGCACCGTAGCGTTCAATCGTGCCGCCGTTTATGTTGCAGCGCGCGCTTCGTGCGACATTGAGAGCATCAACCGTCAAGGTGCTGTCTGCCGAGCTCGAACGCGCACTATGGAAATCCTTCATCGTGCAGTTATTGAGATTAAGCGTAGCGTTGGTGACGCCCATCACTCCAGCAACAGCATACGTATTCAGATAATTGGTATTAGTGAGACAAGGGGTTTCTTCGACTGACGCATAGCTCTTGCTTGCCTGCTTGACGCCCCGTCTATCGCCGCCCGCGGTACCAAAATTGCAGCCGCTGAACGTCGCTGTCAGCTTTGAGACAGCACTTCCATCCGTAGGCATCCTATAGCTGCTATTGCCATCGATGGAAACGGCACCGTTGAGGTCACCGGACACGTCACGGAACTCACAGTTGTTAAAAGTCGCTTTGAAGGAATGGGTGTTGCCGCCATCCGAATTATTCCAGCCCTCACGGAAGAGATGTACGGGGACGGCATACTCTTCGCGATTGCCCGCCACTGCACCCGATTTGCCAACATAGCCTTGGATCTTCAGTTCTTCGAACTTGGCGGTCAGCTCGCCCTCGGTGCCGCCCAAGGAAATCGCGGGCACCTTTTGTTCTTTCGCGCTGCTGTACGAGAGGAAGAAGTTCTCCGAGTCGTCGCCAACCCCCAGGCTAACCGAGATATCCCCCGATGCATTCTTGTAGACCCCGTCGTAATAACGGTCGGTCAAAAACCCGCTTACGGACTGACGCACTCCACTCTTATCATGGAAGCTGACGCACGGATTGTTGATACCGACGAACTCGATATTGCTGCCCTGTTTAATGTTGAACAGCCATCGCTCTTGACCGAGCGACGAGTTCGTATAATCGTTCACGTAGACCGTGCCATCGATGTAAATCGTCACGGGGTGATACGAAGTCGCGTTCGGGACGTCGATGACGTAGCCCGCAGACGGCGTGGTCTGATTTTCGCTCGTCCTGAGGACATAGCAACCAGGCTCAGTGATTGTAACCGGCTCTTTGCCGCCCTGCCCAAGCGACAGAACCTCTGTATTAGCAGGCACCCGCGTCTCGGCGCTGGCCACCGCCGGCGTTGCCACGAGCGTGCATGCCATGGCGACGATGCCCAGCAGGCGCGTCAGCACGGCGCGCGTCCCCATCTTCTTCTCCCTCATCGTGCAGCTCCCCTTATCCCTATTCTTCGCGATGCACGGCATCGCTTGGCACTGGCGGCTGGCATAATCCCCGGCCAGCCACCAGCATCTGTTGACATGTTTATCCACGAATTATTTTGCGGCGGCACTTTCTAACACCCTGCCGCTCGGCGCGAGTTGCACACCGTGGGGCGCAAATGGGATGCGCCTCCGCAAGCGGTACGCGCCCGATATGGCAAAATCGAACTACAAAGGGGGCTCAGAATGCTCAAGATTATTGCCTGCGACGACGACGTCGCTTTTCTAGATAGACTGCACCGGATGATCGACCGTTGGTCGAGCGAGACGGGCACGGCGGTCGACCTTGCGCTCGTCACGCGCGGCGAGGACCTGCTGGCCCGCCACGCCGCATCGCGCGCCGACATCATCCTGCTCGATATGATCATGCCGCTCGTCAACGGCATGGACACCGCACGCGAGCTGCGCCAGTCCGATACCGCCGTGCGCCTGGTGTTCCTCACCTCGTCGCCCGAGTTTGCGCTGGAGTCCTACGAGGTCCGTGCCTTCGACTACCTGCTCAAGCCCGTGGCATACGAGCGCCTGGCGCAGCTGCTCGACGAGCTTTCGAGCATGCGCCCATCGGCGACCGACGAGCTCGTCATCAAAACGTCCTTTGGCTACCATGCCCTGCGCCTGTCCGACATCGAATATGCCGAGGCGCGCAACAAGCACGTGGTCTTCCACCTGCGCGACGGACGCGATATCGAGGCGCTCGAGTCGTTTCGCAGCGTCGAGGACCGCTTGGCGCAAAACGCGGTCTTCTTTAAATGCCATCGCAGCTACCAGGTCAACCTGCGCAACATCGATCATTTCGATCGGACGGAGATCGTCATGCGCTCGAGCGCGAGCATTCCGCTTTCGCGCAGCAGCAAGCAGGGTTTCCAAGATGCCTACTTTGCGGTGCGCTTTGAGGGCGGGAGGCGCTGATGCCTGCATCGGTCGAAATGGTTCTTTGGGCGATTCACCACGCCACGACGCTGCTCTTTGGCGTTTTTGCCTCGGCGGCGCTCTGCGGCGTCGAAATCAATCGACGCCATGCGCTCGAATTGTTGGGGATCGGTGCCGCAACCGGCGCCGCCTTCTCGATCGCCAACGCCGTTGGCGGAGAACTGTTCGCCCGTCAGGCGTATCCGCTCGTCGTGCACCTGCCGCTTATCGTCTTCCTATGCGCGCGCTACCGCTTAAGTCCGCTGCTCGCGGCATTGGGCGTCACCAGCGCCTACCTGAGCTGCCAGTTTAGCAACTGGATGGGTATCGCCGCATTCGCAGTCACCGACTCGCAGGTTGCATACTACCTTGCGCGCATTGCGACCACGCTCGGCGTCTTTGCCGTCCTCCTACACTGGGCCGGCGATATCGGCCCGCGCCTGGCGATTAAAAGCCCCACCGAGCTGGGCATTCTTTTAATTCTGCCGCTCGTCTACTACATCTTTGACTACGCTACCAACGTCTACACCACGCTGTTCCACTCGGGCTCGGTGGTGACCGTTGAGTTTTTGGCCTTTGCCCTTTGCGCCTTCTACCTTATGTTTCTCGCCGTCTATCTGCGCGAATACGAGGCAAAGGAAGTCGCCGAGCGTGAGCGATGGATGCTCGAGACGCGCGACAGCGCGGCCATCAAAGAGCTCGAGGCCTGGCGCCAGTCCGGACGCGAGCTGTCGATTCTTCGCCACGACATGCGGCACTTTTTGCGCGGTTTGGCCGTTTTAATTGAGGAGGGCCACACCGACGAGGCGCTCGATCGCATCGATGAGCTCTGCGAGACCAACGACCGCACCGCCGTGCGCCGCTACTGCGCCAACGAGACCGTCAACATCGTGCTTTCGTCATTTAGCTCGGATATCAACAAGCACGGCATCGCCGCCGACCTGCGCGCCGCCGTGCCCGAAACCGTTCGCGTGAGCGATGCCGACCTGTTCAGCGTGCTTTCGAATGCCCTGGAAAATGCCATCATCGCCGCAAGCGCCGCCCCCGAAGGCAAGCGCTTTGTCGACCTTGACCTGCGGCTTGAAGACGGCCAGTTGTTGCTTTTGGTTTCCAACACGTTTGGACGCGCGCCGCGTATGGTCGACGGCATGCCCGTGACCCAACACGCCGGCCATGGCTTTGGCACCAAGAGCATCAAGCTTGCCGTAGAGCGCATGAACGGCAACTGCCAGTTCCGCATCAACGGTGACCGATTTGAGCTGCGCGCTGTGATGTAGGGGCGCGATGCGCGGCTTATGGCGCGGCTCAACCGCCCGGGTCGCCTTGCCGGCGCAGGCCTGCTACAGCGGAGCCGCCGCCGGGGTCAGCTGCTTAATGTAGGCCCACATGCGCTGCTTGGCCACCTTGTCGGTGAGCGCCGCCTCAAAGCCATCGAGCGCGAGTACGCGGCGGCCCTGCACGTGGGCGACCAGGCCGGGCTTGAGCATGGCGGTGTCGAAGTCATCGATTGCCACGAGCATGTCGGCATAGGTCTCGCGCATGACATCGGCCGCGCTGTTGTCAAGCAGCAGCACCGCTTCGGGGTCCAGGGCCTCCAGCGCCTCGCGGAACAGCTCACACGGCAGGGCCTCGCCCACCGCGACCGTCCCGTCGCCCGCGCCGGCAACGCTTGCCAGCGCGCAGAAATCCTCGGGCGCATAACCGATAGCCCCGAGCGCCTTGCGCAGCGCGGCACCATCCGCGCCGGCGGCAAGCTCGCCGCCTGAGCGCTCGGCCTCATCCAAATCGCCTTTGACCAGCACGATCGGCGAGCATGCGTTGCCCGCGATGCGCACGCCACGCGCCGCAAGCGACGCGAGCTCCTGCTCGGTGGCCTGGGAGATGGCTTCTTTTTTCTGGCTTTGTGACGTGGGCATGCGCTCTCCAATCGTTTGCGTGCCCACCATTATATAAAAGAGCCGCCCGCGAGTGGTTGCTTTGCGGGCCGCTGGGTATAAGCACGGTCGTACTGAGTTTTACGCGGCCGAGCCGCGTCGCATTATGGAGGTCACCATGGCTGACATTAAGCAGATTACCCCCGAGAACTTCGATTCCATCGTTAACGACAACCTGCCCGTGCTGGTTGATTTTTGGGCGCCCTGGTGCGGACCCTGCCGATCGCTCTCGCCCATCGTGGACGAGGTAGCCGACGAGCTGTCCGGCAAGCTGGCCGTGGCCAAGTGCAACGTCGACGACAACCAGGACCTGGCCATGAAGTATGGCGTCATGAGCATCCCCACGCTGATCGTCTTTAAGAACGGCGAAGAGGTTGACCGCTCGGTCGGCGCCTTACCCAAGGCAAGGCTTCAGGCGCTGCTGGAGAAACATCTGTAATACGCTTGTTACGTATCTGCCGTCCATGAGCGGTTTTGCACCGCTCGCCGGAGCGCCGGGTGCAGGGCGCGCGACCACGGATAGTATGGTAGACACAAACAGCCCCCAGTGAACGGGTGCGGGTCAGACGGACTCGCACCCGTTTTCTTCATTTGCCTAGTCTTTGCCACAAGATTTGTTATGGATTTAAAAACTCAGATCCGATAGCACGTTCGTAAGACTGGATCGTTTCGGCATTTGCCCTCTCGATATCATTAAGCGGTGATGTCATCGCATCAAATTCCTCAGGCGAGTATATGCCTTCATACCAATCTTTATTGTCGAAATACTCTTGAATCTTCTCATTCTTGAACTTGCGACCATGGCGTGCATATATTTCGTTTCTTGCCAAGCAAAGCTCCCATGTGCTCATGCCCATTTCTCTGATCTCCGCCTCGGTATAACGCCGCGAGTCGCTTTCAGAAAGTAAGTATCCGTCTACTGTCGAACTCTTCGCATCACAGTAATAGGAAAAGCTATCCATAACCTTATGTGATTGACCATCAATATATGAAACGACAACCGTACGGCTATCGCCCGAATCACTACCGAGTGTTGATCGATATGCGAGCTTGCAAACCCCGTCCGAGCCGACTGCGACGCTCCGAGGGCTGATCGAAGCCTGGCCACCGCTCACCCCTGTTTCTTTAACGACCCAATTCTCTGGCTTTGATAGCATCCCTTTTGAAGATCCCGTTACCTTAACATTCACCATCATCTCGGGAAACGCGCCTGAATTATTAGATATCACCGTCAATTCTGTTGCGCCTTCACCATCATCTGCATCTTCTTCATATGAATTTTCCGGCTCGGCTTCATCGGCATCCGTTTCATATATCGTGCTTTGATGGCTTTGAGCTGATTCCGATGAAAGATGACTGCTCCCGGATCGGCTCCAGACGAAATAGCCGCCAACGACGATGACGGCCACCAGACCAATTATCACTATTTTATTTGAATCGAATCCGCCAATTAACCCAATTGCCCTTTTACCGAGCTCGTTGCCGGAATCCTCTGCCCCTGCTCTCCCCTTCGCATTTTCTTGGACATCGAATGACATCCGCTCATTCTCTGCGGTCGGCCGACCTGCATCAGAAGATACTTTCGCAGCACAAAAGGGACAGTAAACCGTCCCTTCTTCTATCTCTGCGTTACATTTGGGACACTTCACTGTCTCCCCTTTCAATCTGCCTTTTTATCCATCAACATGACGTCGATATTCTTGATAGTTCGACAGATATGATGAGAATTCCGCCGATGTATCCGAATTTCCCGTCCGCCACGCCTTGTGGTCGATAATCTGACTCTTGAACCCGTAATATTCATCGATATACGCGATTAGACCGTCGACAGCAATAAGCTGCTCTTCGGGATAATCACCCGACCCTCCAACATGGACCATCTCAATCCCAACGGAATATGAGTTCATGCCGTAATCGGGGCAACTTCCCCCTATCGGTAACGTTCCGACCTTGTCATCTCTCGACTCATCGATTGTTCCATACTGCTCGTTCTTCCCAATATCGCCAAAACCGGCATGGTGCGCGATTTGATCGAGAGGCACACATTGAACGATCGACCCATCTTTTCCAACAACAAAATGAGCCGCTACCTTATTGCCGTTGGACTCCCACCAATCGATGACACTTTCAGGGGAAGAATCGCCCTCCGTATCGTGCAAAACGATGTACTTCTGATACTCGGGACCCTTAGGCCCATGCGCCAAGTCGGCGTAGTACCGTTCTTGAATGCTTAGCTGAAATTCCGAGCTCCCATCGATGGACAAAGAGCGAGATTCGCCTTGCTCTACAACCCCTGAAACCGTGTCAGTAACTCTCGCATTGCAGATATCAAGCACATCTCCAACACCATCTGCACAAGCCACCAGCACGCAATTGCCTCCGCTGGATTTCACGACCTTTCTCACGCCAATACGACCGGCCAGAACAATTCCCAAGCCGAACAAGAAAACGGCAAGCGCGGAGGCGAGCCCCCGCGCCACCCATAAACGCCTAGAGCGAGCTTGCATACGTACTGACCACGTCGCATGCCGTACTGATAAGGCCACCCGCCTCGAGCAGCTTTGCCGCTGCCGCCCCAAGCTGCCCAACCGCCTCATTTTGAGCGGTCGAATTTGTTCCTTCCATTGCCGCGTTAAGCATGTCATGCAGCGAATCGAGATCGTCCGCCACCGTGGCGCACACGCCTCGCTGCGTCTCCATCTTCGACACCAACGCGTTCAGCTCTGCAACGAGCTGGCCGATGTTCTGACTCATTTCCGTTCCTTTCCGTTGTCACAACAACCCAAATAGCACATTCGCAATAAGCGAAATTGCCCCAATACAGCACGCGCATAGAACCGCCGCCTGAGAAAGGCAGCCGCCTTTCGACTCCTCGGCCTTAACGGGAAGAGGATCCGGCATCGCCTTCTCTTCTTCCGCCAGAAGACGCTTCCGGTCAAGAGCCGCCCGTCGAGCATCCAGTGCATTTGAAGATCGCTGACTCAACTCGTTCACAGACGTATCTTTTTCAATCATCTCGATATAACAATCGATTTTCTTGATAAGCCCTGATAACGAAGATGCAAGCTCGGCAGCGTCTTCATTCGACGCAATCGGTCTTACCATGTTCGGAAGCGCAGCGCCGACGTCCTTCGCGCGACTCCCCGCAAGTCGTTTAGACAATTGCGAAAAAGCCTCCTGTGCTTGATGCGCCAGGCGATCTATCTCCGCTTTCTTTTTGCCCGCCATGCTCCTCGCAGAGGTCGACTCCCGATCACAACGATCGCACTCCTGCTTAACAAGCTGGGCGCTCGACGCCTCCGATTTCAGAAATCGTTCTGCTTCGGACAGATACCTTTCGTACAAATCATCCCTGCTCATCGTCGCCCCTCCTCCATAATCGCGTTGTGATAAAGGGCATGAGCTTCATTGAGGGACGCCCCGAGGAAGCCTCCTTGTAAAGGACCCGGTTCTCTTGCCCGTTCCACTGGCACAGCGGGCCATCCAACTGCTTCGCTGCGACGTTCGAGCCAAACAGACACGCCACGCCGTCAAAAGACGACAGTCCCGATGAACCCAGCTGCGCTGAAAGCGCTACGGGGGTTTGCCAATGGCAGACAAAGTGGATTCCGTGCATAGGAGCCTCGCGGAACACCTTTTGAATCTTCTGCTGAGCACCAAAGTCGAAAGATCCTAGTGAGTCCGCATTCGGCACCAACACAAACCGCTCCCGCCTACATTCTTCCCCGACATCATTTCTCTGAAGACAATCGGCAATCCATGCAACCGCTTCGTCCGAAGGCACGACCTTCGGAGAAACCCCTGCACGAGCGCATATCTCCAGAGTCGAATCAGAAATATGGCGCGCGCCATCCTCCACTACAGCAAACTCAGCGCCTCGCTCATAGCGTGCAAGCGATAAAACAAGCGTTTCCATAACGCACGCCGCAAGATCGACAGAATTCGGAAGATCACCGAGCCCTGGCAGCGTTCCCCTGCCCACAAGAGCGATATTGCTTCCCGCAGCTCTTTCAAACGAGAAATATATCGGTGCCAACCCAGCAGAAACACCCCGGCCAAGCAAGGCGCTCGGCACGTTACCTGAATCTATGTCGCTCTGCTCAAGGAGGGCCTCAGTCAACTCCGGTAGAGTGCTTCCGTCGAAAACCACCGGCTCATCAAGGTGCTCTTTTGACATTGCATAGAACTTGTTCCTGAGACTGTCCAACGTGGCATCCTCAGCAAACGGTGTAAGCACCGTCACATTTGCGCTCGGATTTCCGTAATCTTCGTTCAGAATCGCCTGCCCCCTGAACCTTAGACTAGCGGCCGCCTCGTTAAAGGGTCCGAAAGTCGCCCGCGACTCCGCCGGCGAGTTTTTCAATCCGATACGGATAGGAAACTGTGCGAAGAACTTGCCCTGGGAAATGGCAAGATTGGCTATCCCGCCGATACTTTGTGACGCCAGTATCACGTGAATACCATATGCACGATAGAGGCGAACGATGCGTTCCAAAAGTTCACAGGCTTCCTTGCCTCTCGAGCCTTCTAGAAATAGCTGGAACTCATCAATGACCACAACGATACGCGGCATCTTATTCCCGCTATTGCGCCGATACTTGAGCAGATTATCTCCGTAAGGCTTGATCGCAGCGGCCCTCCGCTTGGCCTCTGCGGCTATGGAATTCAGCACATCCATGGCAAAGTCTTCATCGGCCTCAAGCCCAAATGCCTTTACCTGCGGTAGATACTCGGGAGAATCCAGCGTGGGAGCCATGGGAAACAGGGTAACGCCCTCTTTGAAATCAAACAGATAGAGTTCCAACTCGTCGGGAGAATACCTGGCGCACAAACCGTAGATGATATCTTTCAACAGATTCGATTTACCCTGTCCTACCGCACCGGTAATCAGTGCATTATGTCTTTGAGTCTCATTCGAGCCAATCGTGACATCAACCATCTGGGTTCCACGCAGACCCAGCGAGAACGTGACTCCGTCCTCGCTCGTCTCCATCCAATACTCCGCGGGAAGCACCGACTCAATCTTTACTTCGGGCAACCGCAGCTCTGCCGCTGATCGAGCCATCCGCTCGGCGGCTTGCGTCGATTCAATCGTGTCAAGCTCATAGAGCTCAACATCGTAGCCATCGTGACCCAGCCATCGGGCATGACTGCCCGAGAATAGTTCGAGACGCTCCGAAACAGGATAGGAATGTTTCTTCTCGCAATACCATTTGGGCAAGTCGTCCATCTTAGGCTGTATCATTAAGAAAGAAATGCCTGCCTTTGGAGCCGCCTTCATCAGCGAGCATACACGGTCGTATTGCTCGGCAGCCATTCCCATCGGCATATCGTGGATCACAACGAGCTGGTACTTCTCGACCGGCATCCCGACCCGTTGGTGATATACCGCCAGGCACTCATCGTCTGTCAGCAACTCGTTGTTGATTCGCGTCACACGGTCGGTCAGCTCGTTAAGTAAGGCATCGAGTTCTCCTCTCGAATGCAAATACCTGACCGCCGCCTCGCCTTGCCCGTTCCGGCCAATCGTCGAAAAAGGAGCCTCGATGTTTTTGAGTGCCGGGTCAAAACTAATGATTTCAACTTGCGATGCTGAGGTCGATAAAAGCGTCTTGGCCTCTACCTCGCGCACCACCCCGTCTGAAATGCAGCCCTCGCCTGAAACCGACATCACGATATTGCCGTGACCAAGCAACGGGACGATAAAGGGCACCGTAAACAAATCGTCACATTTTGAAGTTTTCGACATCGATCCAATCTGGATATACTCGGCCGCATTGAGGGCCGAGCCTTCCTCGTTCGCCAGTAACTCGTCAACGGTATCCTGCACGCGCTTTTTCGAAAGGGCGTTGCGGCGCTTCTCCCTGCTGCTGAGTTTATTGAGCGCTCGTGTTTTTGCCTCCTGTCTCTCCTTCAGCGTCATCTTCAACCACGTGTCAACGGAGGCAGATTGGGATTCACAAGCTCCCAGCAGATGAGCCTGGCATTCCTTGACCTCGCTGAGCGCTTGCCTCATTTCGGCATAGGTCTCTTCCAGCGACATATTGGCCATCAGCCCTCTTCATACCGAAAGGCAACTACTCGCGCCGGGCGAAGAAGCCTTACCCCAAGCCTATATCCGTCCCGTTCCACCCGAACAATCTCCCCGTCTTTTGAAGCGTCGCGCGTCTTAATCAATCCGACGATTTCATGCTCCCGCAAGTTGACCTTCCCTGCACACGAAACCTGCTCAAGCCCGTAATGACCGCACGTCTCGATGACTTCATCCACAATCGAGGTTCGCAAATCCTCCGATAGAGGTTCGGACCTAAATCTGTCAATTGCCAACAACAACTCGGTGAACAACGTTGCAAAAGCTTCGCCAGTAGCCAGGTCTTTGATTTTGTTTGAGTCTGATTTGAGAGACGCGAGGGACGTCTTGAGCTGTGCGGCGCAGTCAATAATTGCCCGGCGATCGCTGTCCAAGCCGTCCAGTGCCTGGTCCCACCGTACATCCATTATTGAAGCCCTGTTTTCCAAGCGGCATCTCCTAGATTTCGCTTGTTAATCCGCCATCCTTCGGGAAACACTTCAAACATGACCACAACAACAACGATCGCTACGTAAATCAAGACATACACAGCATCAACAGCGGCGAGTATAAAGAACAGCACAGTGAAGCCGATTATCGCTTTGCCAATACCTTCCTGATCTACAAAGTGCCTCTTGCGTGCCCACTCGGTCATTCCGCGCATTTGCACAACCCATTTTGCTGTTTCGCTATTTACTTTCCCCATCGAATCTAGTTCCGCTATTACTTTTTCTACATATTCAACCTGCTTCAAACTGGCGAAGCAAACTTTGCTCCCTTGCGAACTCATCTTGTCTTCCGCATCATGTCGGAGGCAACGGCACAACGAATTTCTAACGATTTCAGAATCCGGATGGGCCTCGTAAAGGTTGCGGCACATTTGCAGGGCCACGTCATACTGACCTCTGTAGTACCTCACATCGGCGAGCAGCGCCAAAATCAAGTAATCCGACGGGTCAATCTTTTGAGCAACAAGAAGCTGAGATTCAGCTTTCTCATATTCATCGGTCATGTAGTAGGCAAATGCCAGTAGCTTTCGAGCATACACGTCGTCCGAATCCAACTTAAGCAGCTCGGATGTTGAGAAAATGACATCGTCATATTTATCAAGCAATTGGGAAGCACGCGCGCGCCACAACCAAGCCGACCCATCAGACGCGTCAGCTCGAACAGCTTCGCAAGCTGAATGGAACGCATTTGTATATTGGCCCGCCTCATAATACGCTTTTGCGTCTGCGACCCAGTCTCTTCCCGAGGTTCTCGACATTGGGCTCTCGCCATGGGGCTCTCGCCCGACTTCCCTCTTGTTTGCGTCATACGACGCATCGTACTTACCACGACGCACCTCATCGTGGAACAGTTCATCCGCTTCGTTCAAGCGCTGCATCATTTTCTCAGCGTTCGTTCTTTGCTCCGCATCGGGCGAGCCCTCGAGGCGCCTGAAGCGCTTTCTGGTTTTCTTGATCGCCTCTTCGATATCCTCAATCGAGGCGTCCTTTTGCAGTTCAAGGATTCCGTAGTAGTCGACAAATTCTTCCATCTGATTTCCTATCCGATCTCGATGTTCTTCATCTTGTTAACGGCAGCATCAAGTTGCCGCTCGTCCATATTCGCCACGCGGTCGATTTCGAACTCACCGTACAGTCGTCCGTTCTCCCCGTCATATAGACGGATATGCACTGTCTGTTCTTTGTCGTATTCATAGACGATGCGGATGGGAGAACTCTTGGGCAGGCCAGCGGGAAGCGGTATCTCTTTAGATCCGATGATTACCACATAGTTCAAATCAGGGTCATCGCCCTGCGTCACCTGGACGTTGACGCATGATTGGTTTTCACAGACCGTCGCTGCATCTTGTGAGTAACTTCCCGGCACGGGCGAATTCCTCGGAATCACGACCTCGTTGTATTCCTTGCCATCCTTATCGAGTATCACAACCCCCAAAGGCTGCGATGTCACATCGGTGATGACAACGCTCGGGACCTCGAAGATGGGCATGTCGGGCAAACCATCCTTCGGTAAACCCGCCTCATCAAGACTAGACTCCATCTCTATCGCTGCCTGAACGGCGGCTCCCATGGCAACAGCCTCATCAGGATTTACCCCGAGTTCAGGCTTCATTCCCGATATTTCTTCAATCAGTTTGTGCACCATCGGCATACGCGTCGAACCGCCCACAAGAACCACATGGTCGATCTGCGACCATGAATAGCCAGTGTCTTCGAGCACATCCTCAACCAGTTCTTTTGTTCGAGTTAGAAGCGACTTGCTTACGCGTTCGAAATCTTCGCGCGTAATAGTTACGCGATAGGGCTTTCCGTCTTTCGAAATGTGAAGGTTGGCTTTTGCCACGTTCGAGAGAGTGCGCTTCACCATTTCGCACTTCTCGCGAAGCTCAGCGCTTATCAGATAATCCTCAAGAACATTACCCGCCCCCTGCTTCGAAAGCTCTTCCGCTGCAAACGACATGAGGGCGTTATCGAAATCGAATCCGCCCAAGTTTCTATCGCCATCGGTTCCGATAACCGTAAAGCAACCGTCCTCTATCTTAAGAAGCGTCACGTCGAACGTTCCGCCGCCCAGATCATAGACAAGCGTGACGCCGTTCTTCTCGGTATCGAGACCAAAGGAAAGGGCTGCAGCCGTCGGCTCATTCAACACGCGAAGCACTTTGGTGCCCGCAATTACACCCGCCTGCTTTGTCGCGGTTCTTCTTGCATCATCAAAATATGCGGGAACCGTAATCACCGCGCCGCATATTTCCTCTCCAAGAACTTGCTCAGCATCTTGTAACAGCTTTTTTATTATTAGAGAAGAAATCTCCTCCGCCGAATAGGAAATACCGGAGTCGGAGTCAAACCTCCAGTCTGGATTACCCATCTGCCGCTTGACGAACTGGACGACATTGTCGGGATCACTTGCCGCAGAATGCTTAGCCATCGTACCGACGAGCGGTTCGTCCTTCCCGTCGAATGTTTGAAACAGCACAACCGAAGGCGTTGTCGATTCACCATCTGCATTCTGCAGTATCTCCGGGAGTCCATCATCTCCCAATACGGCGACAGCCGAATAGGTTGTCCCGAGATCAATTCCAACAACTCTCCCCATAGCCACCATTCCTCGATGTCTATTTATATTGGTTTTGAGTTTATTCAAATTAGACTTTATGTCAATTATTGCACCTAAGGACAATCCAGTTAGACATTTGACCGGCACCGAAATGCAAAGTTGCTCTTGATATCAGACGGGAGCGACATGGATGTGACCAATAAACATACCGCACTCGCCAGAATCCGCAAAAAGTCAGGGCTTACTCAGCTTCAAATTGCGGACAGTCTTGGCGTTAGCAAGGCGACATATAGTGCATGGGAAACAGGTCGAGCAAAACTAGGAGAGGACCGCATTGTTGCACTGTGCGATCTCTTTGGATGCACGCCCAACGATATCCTTGGCTATACCAAAGATTCAGACGGAAGCCCTGCGTTTTTTACTGCCCAGGAAGACGAATATCTATCACTCTTCAAAGCCCTGCCGCCAAACATCAAGGCCGATATTCTTGACATCATGCGTTATACGACAAAGGGCTGGAGACTCTAGAGCTTCTCTTTTGGCATCAAGAATATGCATTAGATATCCTGTCCAACTTGCACAATATAAATTGTCTAACTTGCACAATTAGAATCATCCAACTTGCACAATAGAAATCGTCCAACTTGCACAAATCAACTGTATAATGCTCTACCAACAGGGAGGGCGATATGAATTCAATTGAACACGGTTATCTACCACGGGTCGCGGACAAAGTACTTGCCAGAAAACTTAAATCTTCCGGAGCTGTCCAAATCAAAGGGCCAAAATGGTGCGGTAAGACCGCAACGGCCGAACAAGCCGCCGCGAGCAGCATCTACATGCAAGACCCCGATAACGGCCCGAGCTACATCCAGCTTGCCGATTCGAAACCTTCTCTTCTGCTCAAAGGAGACGAGCCGCGCCTAATCGATGAGTGGCAAATGGCTCCGCAGCTTTGGGATGCCGTAAGGTTCGCGATTGACCGTGGTCAAGGGCGAGGCAGGTTTATCCTCACCGGCTCCGCAACGCCTCGGGCAAGTGAAATGCCGGCACACTCCGGAGTCGGGCGCATAGCGCGCATGAACATGCGTCCGATGTCACTTTTTGAATCACGCGAATCAACAGGATCGGTTTCGCTGGCAAGTCTGTTTGATGGAAACACTGATGTTGCCGATATGGTCAATTTCGATATTGAGCGCATCGCTTATTCGCTTTGCCGAGGAGGCTGGCCGGAAGCGGTCATCGAGCCAAACCATGGGGTTGCGCTATCCATGGCCCCTGATTATATCTCGGAGCTGCTTGATTCCGATATCGAAGAGATTGACGGGTTGAGAAGAAATAGGACTTGGATGACCCAGATTATTCGAAGCTACGCTCGCAATATCTCAACGGAGGCATCGCTCGCAACAATCGCCGCTGACATGCAAGGAGAACCTCCCTCGCGAAATACTGTATCTGAATACGTCGACGCCTTGACGCGCGCTTGTGTTTTCGAAGATCTCGAAGCATGGGCCCCGCGACTTCGTTCGAAAACTGCTGTACGAACGAGTCCAACACGCCATTTTTGCGACCCGTCTCTTGCGGTCGCAGCCCTTGGGGCAACCCCTCAAAAGCTCCTGGAAGATTTTGAAACATTTGGGCTTCTGTTTGAATCTATGTGCATCCGCGACCTGCGCACCTATATGGATCTGCTTGGCGGCAAGGTTTACCACTATCGGGATAAGACGGACCTTGAAGCCGATGCCGTACTCGTTCTGAATGACGGAAGGTATGCTCTGGTCGAGGTCAAACTGGGCTCAAAGCCCATAGACGCCGCGGCTGCCAATCTCAAGAAGCTTGCATCGAAAATCGATTCCACCCACCAAGGCGAAGCGTCCTTCTTACTCGTCCTAACTGGAACCGCAACTGCTTATCGACGGGAAGACGGCGTCATAGTCGCGCCGCTAGCCTCACTGGCACCGTAGGACAACTGGCATACAACGCCGGGCACGGGAGCCCTCCGTAGTAGAATCTGAACCACTGGATTGCCCCGTACAGAAGGAGATTCCCATGCATGACGTTGGAATGAACATGAGCCAGCTTGCCATGAGCGTCAAGCAGGTCGACGACACTATTGAGCTCGCCCACGAGTGGAGCCATCAGCTGCTGCATGCGACCGAGAATTATGACATGGAGCGTATTGGCGCCAAGCTCGAGGCTGCCATGGCCGCGCTGCACGAGGCGCATGCCGCGCTCGAGGGCTACGAGGACGCCATCGAGGCCGACCACAACTCCGTCGGCTCTGTGAAGCTGGTGTAACGTGGCCGAGCACGAGCACGCGCACAGTCACGGCGCGGACGCCGAAGCGAGCTGTCGCTGCAGTGGCTCCAGCTCCGAGCTGGTCCGCTTTTCGGTTACCGCGCCCGACGACCTGCTGCGCCGTTTTGACGAGCAGATCGCGCGCCGCGGTGACGTGGCCAACCGCTCCGAGGCCGTGCGCGACCTGATTCGCGCCTCGATCGCCAAGGAGCAGATGCGCACGCCCGACGAACAAGTCATCGGTTCGCTCACCATGATTTACGACCATCACACCGGCGACCTGACGCGCCGCCTGGACGAGGTGCAGCACGACTACACCGACGAGATCGTCTCGACCATGCATGTGCACCTGGATCACCACAACTGCCTGGAGATTCTGGCGCTCAAGGGTCGCGGCGAACGCGTCTACGAGCTGGCAGACCGCTTGCTGGGCCTGCGCGGCGTTAAGCACGGCGAGCTCACGTGTGCAGCCACCGGGCAAAGCTTGGGGCTGTAGCGGGCTTTCCAGCAGCGCACCTGCCAAAAAGGGACAGGTTTGTTTTGGCAGGTTTAACGTTTTACCCACCAAAATAAACCTGTCTCTTTTTGGTCGGTTTTGATGAGGGAGAGTCGCATGCGGCATGTGCATATTCACGTGACGGGCATTGTACAGGGCGTTGGCATGCGGCCATTTGTGTATCGCGAGGCCATGGCGCACGGCATCTGCGGCTGGGTGCTCAACGCGGGCGACGGCGTGCATGTCGAGGCGCACGCTTGCGCCGAGGCGCTCGGCGGCTTTGTCGCCGCGCTGTCGGACCACGCGCCTGCGGCAGCCCGCGTGGAGCGTATTGACGTTGCGGATTTGGAACCCGGCACTTGGGATGCCGCCGATGAACAGGGCTTTCGCATCGTGGCGTCACAGGATCAGACCGCCCACACCACACTCATCTCGCCCGATATCGCTACCTGCGACGACTGCCTACGCGAGCTGTTCGACCCCGCCGACCGACGCTATCACTACCCCTTTATCAACTGCACCAACTGTGGGCCGCGCTTTACCATCATCCGGTCGCTGCCCTATGACCGAGCGGCTACCTCGATGGACCGCTTTCCCATGTGCCCCGCGTGCGCCACGGAGTATACCGACCCACTTGACCGGCGCTTTCATGCGCAGCCCGATGCCTGTTTTGATTGCGGGCCGCATATTACCTGGCGTGAGGCGGCGGGCGGTATGGAGCTCGAAAACTCGGGGGCGACGCCGGCTGTCGGCGACACGCGCGAGGCCAGCGACGCCATTATCGAGCGCTGTGTTGAATTACTTGCGGCCGGTGGCATTGTTGCCATCAAGGGCCTGGGCGGATTCCATCTGGCTTGCGACGCCGCCAACGAACAGGCGGTGACCGAGCTGCGCCGTCGCAAGCGCCGCAGCAACAAACCGCTTGCTGTTATGGTGCGCGACCTTGGCGGCGCCGAGCGCCTGTGCCATGTCGATGATGCCGAGCGCGACTTGCTGGCCGGCAGCATCCGCCCCATCGTGCTGCTGCGCCGGCGTGGTGCTGGCGAGGGAGATTTCTCCGATGCTCTCGAACTCGCACCGTCCGTTGCGCACGATCTGCCCGAACTCGGCGTCATGCTCCCCTATACCCCGCTTCAGCATCTGTTGCTTGCCGCCGCCGCTTCGCACGGCATGCGCGCGCTGGTTATGACCAGTGGAAACTTGAGCGAAGAGCCTATCGAGACCGACGACGATCTTGCTTGGAAGCACCTCGTTGCCGCCGGTATCGCCGATGCGCTGCTCGGCAATGACCGCGCGATCCTCTCGCGCTACGACGACTCCGTAGTACGTGTGGTCGACGGTGCCGTTATGCCCGTACGCCGTGCTCGCGGGTACGCCCCGCAGCCGTTGCCGTTGCCGGCACTCGCCGGCGCCGCGCCTTGTGTGCTCGCCTGCGGCCCGCAGCAAAAGGCCACGATCGCACTCACGCGTGAGGACTCGGACGGTCCTGCGGCTTGTTTTGTGTCGCAGCATATTGGAGATGTCGAAAACGGCGCGACTTTCGATGCGTGGAACGCCGCGCGTGCGCGCCTGGAAGACCTTTTTGACCTGGTGCCTGCCGCGCTGGCATGCGACTTGCACCCCAGCTACCTATCGAGCCAATGGGCGCGTGAGCAGGCGCGGGAACAGGGCCTGCCACTTATCGAAGTCCAGCACCATCATGCGCACATCGCGAGCGTGATGGCCGAGGCCATCTCCGCAGGGCGGCTTGTGCCCAATACGCGCGTTCTGGGTATCGCCTTCGATGGCACGGGCGCCGGCACCGACGGGACCATTTGGGGCGGCGAATTTCTTGTCGCCGGCCTCGCCGATTTTGAGCGCGCCGCACACCTGCGCACCTGGGCACTTCCCGGCGGGGCCGCGTCCGTGCGCGACGCCCGACGCAACGCCTTTGCCCTGCTCAGCGAACTCGGCCTGCTTGAACATCCGGGTGCCACGGGGATCCTGGGAAGCCTCGATGAGCAGACGCGCAGCATCACGACCACGATGATCGAGCGGAACATCAACAGCCCGCGCACGAGCAGCATGGGCCGCTTGTTTGACGCCGCGGCGGCAATCTTGGGCATCTGCGGCACTGCAACCTACGAGGGTGAACCCGCCATCGAGCTCGAGGCCGCCGCTTGGCGCGCACTTGACGGAGAAATCAGCCGTTTCGCTGGCAATCAGGCGGGTGTATCCGCATCCGCCTCAACATCGCTGGACAGTTTGTTCAGATACGTATTAACTACAGACCCCCTATCCGGTATTTTTGGCCCCATTTGGGCTAAAAAGAGCTCTCCAGACACTCCGTTAGCGGCGAATATGTCTGCCGAACACCCCAAATCGACCCATTTGGGGTGTTCGAAGACGACTTTTGCCACCCAGAACCACTCTAAAAAATACGTATCTGAACTAACTGTCCAGGCGACCTCGGATAGCTCCCTCGTTTTGGACCAAAGACCATTTTTTGAGGCGCTTTTGGAGGGAATTGAGGCCGGCGCGCCGGCCGACAAGCTCGCGCTCGACTTCCATATCGCCATCGTGCGTGCATCGGCCCGCATCGCAAGCGAAATCTGCGCCCGCGAAGGCATCGACACCGTCGCGCTCTCGGGCGGCGTGTTCATGAACCGACTTTTGCTTCAGCTCCTCACGCTCGAGCTCAAAGACGCCGGTCTTGCCGTCTTGGTTCCCCGCACCGTGCCCGTCAACGACGGCTGCATCGCCTACGGTCAGGCGGCGGTCGCCCGCGCTCGGCTCGCGCAGGTCGCACCGCAGTAGGCAGTTCGGCCAGTCTGCGCGCCGCCGTCTCACAGGTGTAACGCGTTTGCCCGCAACCCCCGCGAGCGCTACCATCAACTGATGGATAATTAAGCGCCTATCCAGCGCTAAGCGTATAAAAGGGGAACATTATGTGCCTTGCCGTTCCCGGTAAAGTGGTCAAACGCGACGACGACCTTAAGGCGACCGTCGACATGATGGGCATCGAGCGCCCCGTTTCGTTGCGCCTCGTGCCGACGGCGCAGGTAGGCGACTATGTTCTCGTTCATGCCGGCTTTGGCATCCAGATTGTCGACGAGCAGGAAGCTCAAGAGACGCTGGAGCTCGTCAACGCCATGACCGAGCTGGTCGAGGAAGATCAGCTGGCAACCAACCCGGCCGAGGCGTACTAGTGGCGGCGGCGCAGCCGGCTCGCTCCGGTATCGATTTTTCGGCATTTCGAGATCCCAAGCTCGCTCGCGAGCTCATCGACCGCATTCATGAGCTTGTCGGCAACCGCACTATCAACCTGATGGAGGTCTGCGGCACACACACGGTGAGCATCGGGCGTTATGGCTTTCGCTCCATTATGCCGACGGGGCTCAAGCTGCTGAGCGGTCCGGGCTGCCCCGTCTGCGTCACCGCCAACCGCGACATCGACCATGCAATCGCACTCGCCAAGATGGACGGCGCCATCATCACTACCTTTGGTGACATGATGCGCGTGCCCGGATCGTCCACCTCGCTCGCCGCGCAAAAGGCAGCGGGGCGTGACATCCGCATCGTCTACTCGCCGCTCGACGCGCTCGATATTGCCGAACACAACCCCGACCGCCCGGTCATCTTTATGGGTGTGGGCTTTGAGACTACGACGCCCACCATCGCCGCCGCCATTTTGGAGGCCGACGCGCGCGGGCTCCAGAACTTCTCGGTCTATTGCGCCCACAAGACCACGCCACCAGCGCTGCGCGCGATTGCCAACGACCCCGAAACGACCATCGACGGCTTTATCCTGCCGGGCCATGTCGCCACCATCACAGGCCTGGCGCCCTTTGGCTTTTTGGTCGACGAGTTTAAGACCCCGGGCGTGGTTACCGGATTTGAGCCGGTCGATATTCTGCAGGGCATCTGTATGCTGGCGCAGATGGTTGTTGAGGGACGACCCGCGATCGACAACGCGTACCGTCGCGGCGTCAATGCGGACGGCAATCCCGTGGCGCGCCAGTTGGTCGAGCAGGTATTTGAGCCGTGCGATACCACGTGGCGCGGGCTGGGACCGATTGCCGCCTCGGGCCTTTCCATCCGACCCGAGTTCTCGCGCTTTGACGCCGGCACCCGCTATGACGTGCCGATCGAACCGACGGTCGAGCCGCGCGGATGCCGTTGCGGCGACGTACTGCGTGGGGCCATCACACCGAGCGACTGCCCGCTGTTCGGCCACGCCTGCACGCCCGAGCATCCTGTTGGCCCGTGCATGGTGAGCTCGGAAGGCAGCTGTGCGGCGTACTTTAGATACCAAATCTAGCCCGATGCCCCCACGCACCAGCTGCACCACGATTGGAGTTTTCGATATGTCCCATAGCGTCACCGATAGCACTGTCCTGCTGGGCCACGGCTCCGGCGGTCAGATGATGAAACGCATTATCGACGAGGTCTTTCTGGATGCCTTTGGGTCACCCGAGCTGCTCGAGGGCAACGACGCCGGCGTCGCCGCGCTGCCCGTGAGCGGGCGCATCGCTATGTCGACCGACAGCTTTGTGGTGACGCCGCAGTTCTTTCCCGGTGGCAATATCGGCAGGCTCGCCGTGTGCGGAACCGTCAACGACGTCGCGACCTCGGGCGCCAACGTGCGCTATCTTTCGTGCGGTTTTATCCTCGAAGAGGGCTATCCCATGGATAAGCTGCACCAGATTGTGCAGACCATGGCCGAGACGGCACGCGAGGCGGGCGTCAAAATCATCACCGGCGACACCAAGGTGGTCGAGCGCGGCGGGGCCGACGGCGTCTACATCAACACCGCCGGCGTGGGCGAGGTTCCCGCGGGCGTGACGCTCAGCGGCGCCAACTGCCAGCCCGGCGATGTCATTCTGGTCTCGGGCACGCTGGGCGACCACGGCATCGCCATCATGAGCCAGCGCGAGGGCCTGGCGTTCTCGAGCAACATCGAGAGCGACGCCGCGCCCCTCAACCACCTGGTTGCCGACGTACTGGCCGCCGCTCCCGACACACGCTGCTTCCGCGACCCCACGCGCGGAGGCCTGGCGTCCACGCTCAATGAGTTTGCGCAGGCCAGCGACGTTGCCATGGAGATCGACGAGGACGCCGTGCCCGTGCGCCCCGATGTGCAGGCCGCCTGCGAGATGCTCGGCTACGACGTGCTGCAGGTGGCAAACGAGGGCAAGATGGTCGCCGTGGTACCAGCCGAACAGGCCGACGCGGCGCTAGCAGCCATGCGTGCCGCCCGCTACGGCGAGAACGCCGCCATCATCGGTCGCGTGCTGCCGGTCGCCGAAGGCGCTCGACCCGCCGTTCGCGTGCGCACCGGCTGGGGCTCCACCCGCATCCTCGACATGCTCGTGGGAGAGCAGCTGCCCAGGATCTGCTAGCGGCAAAGACTTGCGGCTGGCGCAGTGCAGCTCGAGGCTGCTACAGATGTTCAGATTCCAAACGCGCCCGACACGCAAGCCCAGTATCATGGGGTGCGCTTTACAACTCAAACGGCAGGAGCACCCATGGCAGCAGCCTATTCCCATGTGATCTTTGATCTGGACGGTACCATCCTCAATACGCTCGAGGACCTGGCGGCCGCCGGCAACCATACCTGTGAGATGCACGGCTGGCCCACGTTTGCCGTGGACGAATACCGCTACAAGGTGGGAAACGGCATGCTTAAGCTGGTCGAGCGCTTTATGCCCGCCGAGTACGCGGGCGACGGCCGCATGTTTGAGCAGACGCTTGCCGAGTTTAGGGCTTATTACGGCGAGCACAAGGAAGACCACACCGCTCCCTACGACGGCACGATCGAGATGCTCGACCGCCTGCGTGCCGCGGGCGTTCAGCTTGCCGTGCTCACCAACAAGGACCACATTTCGGCCGCTCCGCTTATCGAAAAGTACTTTGGTCCCGATCGTTTTGCGCTGGTGCAGGGTCGTGTCGACGCGTTTCCGCCCAAGCCCGAGGCGCCCGTCACGCTGCATGTGATGGAGGAGCTGGGCGCCGACCCGGCGACCACGCTCTACGTAGGCGATTCGAATGTCGATGTTCTGACCGGCCACAACGCCGGCCTTAAGAGCGCCGGCGTCACCTGGGGCTTCCGCGGCCGAGCAGAGCTGGAGGCCGCCGACGCCGACTACGTGGTGGACACCCAGGACGAACTCGCCACGCTGATCTTGGGCGAGTAGCGAGCCGCCCACCAATAAAGTTGCGGTGAAATAGGGATTGCCGGCCTGCTGGCCCCAAACAGCCCCTATTTCACCGCAACTCAGATGGGCGCGGGGCGGCTAATTTGGGACGTGTCTCTTTTAGCTACCCCTGCACCAAAGGAGTGTCCCCAACTGCCGGCAGAAAAGGAGCGTCCCCATCTGCCACCCCAGATGAGCGCGGGGTAGCTAATTTGGGACGGGGCTCTTTTAGCTGCCTCAACGGCAACGCCGCAGGTAGAGGACGGACAGACACTATGACCCAATCCGAGGGCACGGAAACGACAGGAGCCCCCGCTCGTGACCGCGGGTCGGGGCTGCGACAATGTTGTTGAAGTGCCAGAGGCGCAGCCGCGCCGCAACGAGGTTGGGAGGCTCCCGTGCCTAGATATTCTACCGCCTTCGGAATGGACGTACACCTCAGGTCCACGACCGTCTGCGCGCTCGACGCGGAGACGGGCGAGGCCGTGACGAGGAGGTTCCGCGGCAACCCCTGGGGCGAGGTCGCGGAGTGGATGTCGGGCTTCCCCGGCCCGTCGCTCGCCGCCTACGAGAGCGGCTACCTCGGCTTCGCCCCGCAGAGGGAGCTCGCCGGGCTCGGCGTCGAGTGCGTCGTCGCCGCGGTCTCGAAGATCCCCAGGTCGGCCGCCGACTCGGCCTCCAAGAACGACAGGAACGACGCCGCCAGGATGGCCAAGGCGATACTGTCGCACGACATCACCCCGGTATGGGTGCCGTCCCCCGAGATCGAGGGGCTCAGGGACCTCGCCGCAGCCCACGACGCGGCGACCGCGAGGCTCGCCGCGGCGAAGCAGCGGCTCCTGGCGTTCCTCGCCCGCCGGGGCTACGTCTACGGCGGCACGACGCCCGCCGGCAACCCCCGGAAGTACTGGACGTACGACTTCCTCAGGTGGCTCGACAAGGTGCGGCCCGCCGACGACGGCGGCATCCGGGCGCTCGCGGCGCTGAGGAATGAGGTCGAGGCGGCGGCCGAGGCGCGCGACGACCTCCTCGCCGAGTACAGGGCCGCCGTCGCGGCGGGCCCCCTCTCGGCCGAGGTCGAGGCGCTCCAGTCCATCAAGGGGTGCGCCTTCTCGCTCGCCGCCGCCTTCGCATCCGAGGTCGGCGACTTCTCGAGGTTCCGCTCCGGCAGGCAGGTGACGGCGTACTTCGGCCTCGCCCCGAAGCAGAGGTCGAGCGCGGACTCCGTGCGGCTCGGCGGGATCAGCGGGGCGGGCAACGCCCTCGTCAGGAGGCTGGCGGTCGAGGGGTCCTGGTGCTACGCCCAGGCCAAACACCAGCCGAAGCTGATGCCCAAGGACTCCGGCGTCCCGCTCGAGATAAGGATGCATGGGAGGAAGGGGTCCGAGCGCCTGCTCCGGCGCCGCGAGGAGATGCTCGCCAGGGGCATGCCCCAGGCGAAGGCGAACGCCGCCACCGCCGCCGAGCTCGTGAGGTGGCTTTGGGCCCTCGGCATGATGTGCCGGGAGGCCGGCGAGTAGACATAGCCCCCGTCCCGGCGAGCCGGGCAGCCTTCGGGGATACCCCCGCTTCCGCTGTGCGCGTGGCACACGCCGCATCCGCGTCGACAGACTTGGGGAACCCCGCCGAAGGAGAGAATTGCGGGCCGCCGCAGCGGTATCCGCGGATATGAGACTGAGCCGAAGGCGTCGACGACATGCCGGGGGCGGACCGGGACGGGTTCAACGGCAGGCCCCGCCGACCGATTGCAAGCGGTCGGCGGGGCCATTGTGGCTCTTGACAGCGGATTGGGTCATATGAGCGAAAGCCCGCCAGAGCGAGCAAGGTGCCTTGAAACGAGGCGGCATTGACCTTCTGGTCATGCCGCCGAAGTTGAAAGGCAGATTGCCGCTCTGGCGGGTTTGCAGCGTCGAGCAGTTACGGCGTTTGGTAAAACGCCGTAACGAACTAGCTCAGCATCGCATCCATCATCTCGGAGTTGACGGAGTCGTCAGCAGACCACTCGCCGTCGTCGTTGCAGGTGTACTTGAAGATAACCGTGGTCTTCCTGGGCTCGGTGGCCTTGGTCACATCGACCATCACCTGGCCGGCCATCTTGTACAGCTCATCATCGGAAGGCATCGTATCGAGTGCAGCGACCTTCTCCTGATACTGGGTGGAGAAGTCCTCGACGATCTTGTTCATGGACTTGCAGGTGATGGAGACCTCTGCGGTTGCAACGCCCTTGTCCTCGTCGACCGTCACGTCGCCGATCTCGTAATCAAAACCCTCGAGATAGGTCTTGGCATACTCCTTGGGATCGATGCCCAGCTGCTCGAATTCGTCGCCCGAAGCCTCTTCCAGACCAGAGAGGAAATCGTTGCCACCGTTTTTGACCTCATCGAACTGAGTCGTAAGGTCCTCGGTGATGAGTTCTTCGATCGAGGGGCCTCCGCAACCGGAAAGCACGACCACGCATGCAACCAAGACGGCCATGAGGGGCGCAAGCAGCAGCTTCTTTTTCATGTTGTCCTCCCAATAAGCGGCACCGTGCTTCCCAACACGGCGCACGTTGTAATAAGTAAGCTCATACTATCCACTTATGAACACCCCCGACAGCACGAAAGCGCGGTCGGTTCGTTTTAGCGTCCGAACGGTCTGCGAGTCCGCTCAGCGTGCAATAAAGCGCATCGGTACCGTGCAATAAAAAAGGGTGGCCGGACAATCCGACCACCCCAAAACATCCTGTGAATGCCGCGATTTACTTGCGGACAACCTTGACGATAGCATCGCCGGCGGCGACAGCGGAGTCGGCCTCGACGGCGAGCTCGACATCGGCGAACTCGGCGGTGTTGGACACGGCCACGACGACGCAGTCCTTGTAGCCGGCAGCGGCGATCTTGGCGCGGTCGATCTTGAGCATGGGCTGGCCGGCCTTCACGACATCGTCAGCCTTGACGAAACCCTCGAAGCCGTCGCCGTTCATGTTGACGGTATCGACGCCAACGTGCACCAGAACCTCGATGCCGCTATCGGACTGCAGGCCCACGGCGTGACCCATGGTGACGGTAACCTTGCCGTCGCAGGGGGCATAGACCAGATCGTCCTCGGGCCACACGGCGCAGCCCTTGCCCAGGACCTCGCCACCAAAGACGGGATCAGGCACATCGGCCATCTTGATGACCTTGCCCTTGACGGGCGAGCACAGCACGTCGGCGCCGGCAGAAGCAGAGATGGAGGCCGGAGCAGCGGCAGCCGCGGGCTCAGCCTTCTTCTTGAACATGTCAAACAGACCCATACGTTTTCTCCTCTTGATTAAGCGCAACGTAGTGCGCATGCCTACGGTAATTATAGTGCCAAATGGACCAAAACTAAGGTGGGGAGTCGAATCGAAAACCCCGCCGACGTCTTTGTCCCATCGATAGCCGTTTTGTTGATTAGCCCTCGATGAGCCCCAAGTGCACAAAGGCGTTCCAGATGCCATCGTCGTCAACGCCGGTGGCCGCGTAGTCGGCAGCCGGTCCGGCGTTCGGTAGAACGCCGGAACCTAAATCCCTTACTCGAGGCCCTCGGTGCCGTTGGACTTGATGATCTTCTGGTATGCGAAGAAGCTGTCCTTGCGGCGGCGCTCGTAGGTGCCGGTGCCGTCGTCGTACTTATCGACGTGGATGAAGCCGTAGCGCTTGCGCATCTCGCCGGTGCCGGCGGACACCAGGTCGATGGGGCCCCACCAGGTGTAGGCGATCAGGTCGACGCCATCGGCAACGGCCTCGCCCATGGCCTTGATGTGGCTCTGCAGATAGGCGATGCGGTACGGATCGTGGATGGAGCCGTCCTCCTCGACCTCGTCGTAGGCGCCCATACCGTTCTCGACCACCATCAGCGGAATCTCGTAGCGGGCGTAGATCTCGTTGAGGGCGATGCGCAGGCCCAGCGGGTCGATCTGCCAACCCCAGTCGGTGGACTCCAGGTAGGGGTTCTTGCCGCCAAATGTCATGTTGCCCTCGGTCATCTCGTGGTCCTTGTGCGTGCCCACGGTGCCGGACATGTAGTAGCTAAAGGTGTAGAAGTCGACCTTGCCGTCGGCGATATCCTGCAGGTCGCCATCCTCCATCGCAAGCTCGACGCCGTTCTCTGCCCAGAAGCGCTTGGCGTAGAACGGGTACTTGCCGCGCACCTGCACGTCGGAGCAGTACCAGTTCATGGAGTTCATCTGCTGCTGCGTGGCGAACACGTCGACCGGATCGCACGTGGCGGCGTAGGAGAGGATGAAGCAATCCATGTTGCCCATCTTGAACTGCGGGTAGTGCTCGTGGGCGTAGCGCACGACGCGGCCGCTGGCCACGAACTGGTGATGCAGGGCCTGGAAGCGCTGCTGAGCGGTGGTCTTGATGGCGCTTGCCGGGCCCTCGAAGCCCTGGATCAGACCGGTCTCCATCATGGCGCCCATGTCCATGGTGCCGCAGTTGATCTCGTTGAAGGTGAGCCAGAACTTAACCTTGTCCTGGTAGCGGTCGAAGACGGTCTGGCAGTACTTCTCGAAGAAGCCGATGAGCTCGCGGCTCGCCCAGCCGTTGTACTTCTCGACCAGGTGATAGGGCATCTCGTAGTGCGAGAGGGTCACGAGCGGCTCGATGTTGTGAGCGCGCAGGCAGTCGAAAACGCGGTCGTAGAAGGCGAGGCCGGCCTCGTTGGGCTCGGCGTCGTCGCCGTTGGGGAAGATACGGCTCCAGGAGATGGACATGCGGAACATGTTGAAGCCCATCTCGGCGAACAGCGCGATATCCTCCTCGTAGTGATGGTAGAAATCGATGCCGTCATGGTTGGGATAGAAGCGGTTGGGGTCGATATCGATCGTGATCTGGCGCGGCTCCTTGTAGCTGCCGCCCAAGAAATGGTCGTCGACGGAAGGACCGCGGCCGTCCACGTTCCAAGCGCCCTCAAACTGATTGGCGGCGGTAGCGCCACCCCAATAGAAACCCTCGGGGAACTTGATGTTTGCCATGAGCATCTCCTTTGCATCGTGGGTCGATAAGCCGAGTATCGCCCACGCGGGAGACATGCGGGGGCGGGCGCACCAAACCCGACACTTCTTTTCGCGCCCGCAACCCGCCGCCTCCCCGCCCCTGACACTTCCTGATACCTGCCAAAAAGGGACAGGTTTGTTTTGGTTGGTTTTATCTGGGCAAACGCTGACGATAGGCAGCCGGCGTGCAACCATAGCGCTCGGCAAACTTTTTGTAGAAGAAGCTCATGTTGGCATAGCCCGCCTCGCGCGCAGCCGCCTCCGCGGTAGCACCGGCGTCGAGCAGCGTCGCCGCGCGTGCCAGGCGGCGCTCCTGCACCAGCTGCATAAACGTGCGGCCTGTCTGCCGCTTGAGCAGCGCGCTTGCGTAGTTGGGGCTCAGGTGCAGATGGCGGGCGAGGTCATCGAGCGTGCAGTCGCGGACATGGCGCTCGATGTAGCCCATCGCCGCCGCAACCTGCGCCGAGGGCAGCGCGGGTACGTCCGTTTGCAGCAGGCCGGCTTCGTAGCTTTGCATGAGCTCAACCAGCAGCAGCTCGAACAGCCTCGACACGATCTGGGGGCTCGCCGGCGTGGGCTCCAGACGCTCGCACAGCATCTCCTGCATGTAGCGGCGCACGCGGCGGCTGTTGCCTGTACGGAAATGCACGTGACCTCGGTGGTCGGTTTCGTCCGTGAGGGCGTTGAGCAAAAAGCGCGAGACCGTGCTTGCGGGCGAAAGGCTTTGCTCCAGGCTGCGGCTGAGCATTGGCCGCGAAATGATGACACTCAGCATAATGTCGTGCTCGCCGAGCTCGCCTACGGCATGCGGGCAGGCGACATCGAGCAGGAGCACCTCGTTTTGAGCAAGCGTGAGCGCCGCACCGTTAACGATTTGCGGCGCTCGTCCTCGATAGACATAGCTGATTTCGACATAATCATGCACGTGTTCCGGCACAGGATTGAAGCGCGAGTTGCGTACAATCGATAGACCCTCGGGCATGCCTTCTTGTCGTAGGGCGAGCGTTGGATTGCCGATTTTACGGATATGCCGACCATCAACATCTGCTTGATCAGTTTGACCGAGTGCATCGCCCCAGTCGTAATGGGCACCCGCACGATAGGCTCGCTCGCTGTCGGTCAGCTCGAGTAGCAGGTTGTCCAGCCGTGCGATTTCCATTACATCACCATCGTTGATTCGGTCATATTCTGTCGTGATTTTGATATTAGCAGGACGACGCGCTCGACGTACTCTGACTTCAATGGATTTGAAAGGTTGGTTTTGGAGGAGTGGGTATGGCGGCGTATTTTGAGCAGGTGCTTGGCGGCACCTACGACAACCATGTGCTTCCGTTCTTGTGGCTCAAGGGCGAGGCGCGCGAGACAATCACCGAGTATTTGGAGCAGATTGCCGGCGCGGATATCCGCGAAGTCTGCCTCGAGTCGCGCACTCATCCCGATTTCTGCCGCGACGGCTGGTGGTCCGACCTGCGGTTTATTATCGACGAGTGCAAGCGCCTGGGGCTGAAGATCTGGCTGCTCGACGATGCGCACTTCCCCACGGGCTACGCCAACGGCGCGCTTGCGGGCGATGACGTCGACCCCGCGCTCAAGAAGACTGTGCTCAAGCATCGCACGATAACGATCGTTGGCCCCCAACCGTCCACGACCATCAAGCTCGGCAATATCATGGATCCCACCGAGCGCTTTGTGGGCACGGCGACTTTCGACGCCGCCGGCGCACCGCTCAATCTTGAGCTCTCCGTTGAGCAGGCCGACGGCACCCCCGCCCGCCTGCGTTTTGACGCGCCCGACGGCATCGCCACCGTCGAGCTCTACGTCACCAGCCAAAAAACCGGCTTTCGCGATGAGTACATCAACATGGTCGACGCCGATTCGTGCCGTGTGCTGATCGACGCCGTCTACGAGCCCACGTTTGAGCATCTGGGCGACGAATTCGGCCGCACCATCCTGGGCTTCTTTACCGATGAGCCCGGCTTTATGAACGAAAAGGGAACCACCCTCGATGACGCCTCTACCAGCAGCTTTATCGGAAGAGGCGACCTGGCGCTGCCGTGGTCGGACGAGCTTGCCCGCCGTTTGCACGAGGCGTTGGGCGCGAGCTGGCTCACCAAACTACACGGCCTTTGGACACGCGAGGCAGATGGCGCCCGAGTCCGTCACACCTACATGGACATTGCCACGCAACTCTACCGTGCATGCTTTGACGAGCAGATTGGCGACTGGTGCCGCGAGCACGGCGTCATGCATATCGGACATGTGATTGAGGACAAGAGTTGCCACACGCGCCTGGGCCAGGGCGCCGGACACTACTTCCGCGCGGTCGCCGGGCAGGATATGGCGGGCATCGACGTTGTCATCAACCAGCTCGCCCCCGGCATCGACCACGGGCGCTACAACTACTTCCGCGGCGCGTGGAACATGGAGTTCTTTACCTACGCGCTTGCCAAGCTGGGCTCTTCGGCCGCGCGTCTCGGCCCAAAAAAGCAGGGGCGCTGCATGGCCGAGGTCTTTGGCGCCTTCGGCTGGCACGAGGGCCTGCGCGAGATGAAATGGATCGCCGACCACATGCTCGTCCGCGGTATTAACTGGTTTACGCCACACGCGTTTAGCATGGCGCCCTTCCCCGATTGGGACTGCCCACCGCATTTTTACGCGCACGGCAACAACCCGCAATGGCCGCACTTTGGCCAGCTCATGCGCTATATGAATCGCACGGCGACGCTGCTTTCGGGAGGCAGCGCCGCGCGTCCCGTCGCCATCCTGTACCATGCCGATGCCGAATGGGCCGGCGACGCCATGCCCGTTGAGCGCGTGGCAGCCGAGCTCACGCGTTCGCAGATCGACTTTGATTTTGTACCGGCAGAGGCTTTTGAGGATGAGGAGCGTTACGAGGTTTCGATTGCCGATGGAACGTTTGCCGTTAACGGCTGCCGTTATCAGGCGTTTGTTCTGCCCGGAGCCTCGTTTATTGGCGCTGCTACGACGGAGGCGGCGAGGCGCATGATGGCCGCGGGCGTTATGGTGCTTGCCGTCGACAAGGTGCCGAGTGCGCTCTATGACGCGGATGGCGCGGCCGAGCTGGACGGGCTTACGGCGACGCCGCTTGCCGGCGTGGCGGACGTGCTGGCAGCCGCGGGACTGCAGACGGTTGTCACCGACACGCCCCAGCCCTGGCTGCGCGCACTGCGCTATGAGCGCGCGGGCGAGACCTATGTGATGCTAGTCAACGAGCATCCGCGTGAGAGCATTCGCTGCACGGTTGCACTTGCTCGAGGCGAGCGCCTGCGCGGCACGCGCCTCGACCTGCTGAACGGCACCGAACCCGTTGCGTTTGACGGCGTGCTGGAGCTGGAGCCCTTCGAGAGCTGCGTTGTCGTTTTGGAGGCAAACGGCGAAGTCGAGTCCGATAGCTGCGCGGACACGAGCGCAGGCGCGGATAGTGCGCTCATCCTTGATATCGACGGTCCCTGGACCGTCGTCCTCTCCCCCGCCGGCGGCGACGGGGCCTTTGGCGAGCCGCAAAAGCTCGAGCACCTGTGCGACCTCACGGCCGAGCAGCTCGCCGGCACCTGCGGCACATACCGTTACCGCACGTCGTTCGAGCTGGCCGATGACCTCGCCGACACCACCATTGACCTGGGTGATGTCTACGAAGTCGCGACGCTCACGCTCGACGGGCACTCGCTCGGCACGCGTATCTGCCCGCCCTACCGCTTTGCCGCCGGCCCGCTTGCCGCCGGCACGCACGAACTCACCATCGACGCCATCAACACACTCGACCATGCGATTCCCGACATTTTCGCCCTCACCGAGCCCATCGCCCCCAGCGGCGTCCTTGGTCCCGTTACCCTTTGCGGGCAAAACCTGCCAAAATAAACCTGTCCCTTTTTGGCAGGTTTGTTGAGTGTGGGAGTTCGCATGGATATCAAACGCAAGATTTCCGAGGCACAGGGCCTTACCCCTACCGAGCAACAACTCGGCATCTCGGCCCTTGCCATGGGCGAAGACGTCCGCGGGCTCTCTATTAAGGAATTTGCCGCGCGCACCAACGTTTCCGTTGCGAGCGTGCACCGTTTTTGCAAAAAGCTCGGCCTCGAGGGATTCAAAGACCTCAAGGTCGAGCTCATCCGTCAGGCAGCCGAGGCGGGCAACCGGCGCGACGTGGACATTAATTTTCCCTTCGATGCCACCTCCACCCCCGCGCAGGTGATGGAGCGCATGGAGGGGCTCTACCAGACCACCTTGGCCGAAACGCAGGAGCTGCTCGACCCCGCACAGCTCGACCAGGCCGCCAAGCTCGTCATGCGCGCCGGCACTGTGGACATCTACACGGGCTCGCATAACCTGTATCCAGCGGGAATGTTCCGCGATCGCTTGCTTTCCGCCGGCAAAAGCGCGACGTGCCACGACAGTATCGAGGCGCAGATGCGCACGGCGCTCGCCTCGGGCACCGACCATGTGGCAATCGTCATCTCCTACAGCGGCCTTGCCCCCAACCTCAGGGAGATCTTGCCAATCCTCAGCAGTCGACATGTCCCGGTCATCGTCATCGGCACACCGTACTGCGCCCGCATTCACCCCGGCTTTGCCGCTTACCTCACGGTGAGCGACCACGAGAGCATGACGCACCGTATCACGCAGTTCGCCAGCCACATCGCCGTGCAATACGTGCTCGATTCGCTCTACAGCAGCTACTTCGCCAAAGACTACGCCCACTGCGCCGAGTTCCTAGAGCGCTCATTCCCCTACACCCGCCTGCCGGGCCTGAAGTAAAACGAGCGTGGATTTTCGGACACTTATCTAACGAGAGTGGATAATCTCCCACTTTGAGCCCGCATGGGGGCCAAAAACGGGAGATTATCCACGCTCATTTCCGAGTAGTCGTTGGACGTTCTTAAACGACTAGTCAAACAAGAACGTCCATTACAGTCGAAATTGTCAGCCCGGGACCGTCTCGGGCTACGATT
>CAUBPS010000009.1 GCA_958437935.1 uncultured Collinsella sp.
CCTACACTTGAAAAGTGCGAACATAAAAACAGTTTCATCAATATTCTCCTTTATATATAAATTCTTATTTGTTGAACTAAGCCGTGTATACCATACTCTCCAATGAAAGAACGCCCTGATATAGCGAAATTTTGCCGTTTTCCTGCGTACGTGCGTACACACTCCACAGGAATTCTAAGGGGCCTGCCCCCTTAGCACACGGACTTTGGAACAAAGTCTAGTGTGCTACGCCTTGCCAGAGGTGTACAGGCTCCCGGTATGCACGTACGAAGCAATTGCCATCAATGCGCCATATAAGTGGCGATCAAGTTCGCATAAAGCGACCTTGATCCTGCAAAACAAAAGGCAGGATACCATCACCACGATGATACCCTGCCTCTGTTCGTTTCTGTTTACCGTTCCGAGTAGTCCTTCCGCAGAATTTCCGATAAACAAAAAACGTACCCGAACCCTTTCTCGTAAAGAATCGGGTTCGAGTACGAACTGAATGCTGGAGCAATAAAAAACCACCACAAGGGCACTGCTCCCTTGTGGTGGTTTTGGGCTAGGCCTAGAGCGTGTGGCCGTAGGCGTTGGCGGCCTTGATGGCAGCGGCGAACTTCTTGTCGGTGAAGGGCTCCGGGTTGCCCTGCTTCCACTCGTTGGTGGCGTGTGCGTACTTGCACAGAGCAGGGATATCGGCCTCGGAAAGCCCGACCTGCTCAAGCGTCACGGGCAGGCCCATCTGCTTGTTAAAGGCGGCGTAGCGCTCAAGGTTCTCGGTGTCGCCCGTGTAGGCGAACAACACCAGCACGCCCAGGCTTACGACTTCGCCGTGCAGGTAGGTGCCCTCACGCGGAATGCTGCAGGTGGCGTTATAGAACGCGTGCGCCACGCTCGAGTTGTAGTAGTAATCGTTCTGGTTGGTCAGGTTCGAGACATAGCCCGTGTTGACCACGATGTCGAGCGCGATCTGCTTGACGGCCTCGCTCGACAGATTCTGACGAACGTCCTCAAGACCCTGAACACCGTAGGTAAACAGCGGCTCGGAACAGGTGTGGGCAAGAGCCAGGCCAAGGCCGGCGGTGTGCTCCAGGTCGCCGGCGCTCGTGGCGTACTCGACTTCGGGCTGCTTGGACAGGGCGTCGCCCACGCCGGCCCAGAAGTACTCCGCCGGAGCCTCGGCGATGATCTTGGGATTGATGAAGATGTGCGCCGGTCGGTTGGGGTACGAATAGCCCTCGAGCGATCCATCGTCGTTGTAGACGACGGCAATGGCGGTCGCGGCGGAACAGTTAGAGCAAATCGTCGGCACCGTAAAGACAATCTTCTTGAGCTCGATTGCCGCTGTCTTGACGGTGTCGAGTGCCTTGCCGCCGCCACAGGCGATAAGCACGTCTGCCTGCTGGCAAGCGGGGGAGTTCACGGCCTTGGCGATATTGGCGCGCGTACTGTTGGTGCCGTAGACGCGCGTCTCCAGAATCTCGACGTCGGTACCTTCAAGCGCCGCCTCGATGCCCGGCAGCGCCGCAGCTAGGGCTCGCTTGCCGCCAATGATGGCGACCTTGGTCGCTCCGTACTCTGCCAGTGCGGCGGGCAGCTCGGTAAAGCAATCCTCGCCGACGGTATAATCACTCATTCCAATCGTGCGCATGGCAACCTTCTTTCTTTCGATAAAGTGCTTTCAGGTATTTTGCTCCTAGAGAAGGTCCACAGCCGCGAGAAATTTCGAACGTATAAAACCAGTGTTGAGGGTTTTTCGCCGGCGCGGAACGTGCTAGCATACTCCGCATAAGCGTTGATGGGGACGAGTAGTCGGCCGTCCGCATGTTACAGAGAGCGGGGAGCGCTGAGAACCCGTGCATGCGACCGATGAAAATCACCCCGGAGCTGCGGTCCCAACGGACGCGTCGCACAGGCTCGTCTTAGTAGATATCGCCGAGATGGTCGTCGATACAGGCCAGCCGAGTAACGGATGCGAGCGCGCGAATACGCGGGCGAGGGCATCTAAGCTGGGTGGTTAAACGAAGAGCTTTTGCGGGCGTACAGTCCGTTTTGTGGCGCTTCGTCCCAGCTTGTAGGGACGGGCGCTTTTTTGGTGCCCAACGGGCGTGCGCGCCCACGACATGAAAGGGGTACCGTGGCAAACGAGTACAAGCAGACGATGAATCTGCCCAAGACCGGTTTTCCCATGCGTGCCGGTCTTTCCAAGTCCGAGCCCAAGCGACTCAAGGACTGGCAGGACAACAAGGTCTACGAGCAGGTTCTGAAGAAGAACGAGGGTCACAAGAAGTTCGTGCTGCACGACGGCCCTCCGTACGCCAACGGCCCGATCCACATCGGCCACGCCATGAACAAGATCTCCAAGGACATGATCAACCGTTACTGGATGATGCAGGGCTATGAGGTTCCCTATGTCCCCGGTTGGGACTGCCATGGCCAGCCGATCGAGCATAAGGTCGAGGAGAAGCTCGGCACCGAGAAGTTCAACCAGACCTCCACGGCTAAGATCCGCGAGCTTTGCAACAAGTTCGCTGTCGAGAACATCGAGCTGCAGAAGGCCGGCTTCCGTCGCCTGGGCGTGCTCGGCGATTGGGACAACCCCTATCTGACGCTCTATCACCAGCATGACGCCGCCGACATCGAGGTTTTCAAGGCCATGTTCGACAAGGGCATGATCTATCGCGGTCACAAGCCCGTCCACTGGTGCAAGCACTGCCATACCGCACTTGCTGAGGCCGAGATTGAGTACTCCGACGAGACGAGCCCGTCCATCTTCGTGCGCTTTGAGATGACCTCCAAGCCCGCCGGCCTCGAGAACTTCGACGGCCCGGTTGACTTTATCATCTGGACGACCACGCCGTGGACCATCCCCTCCGACCAGGCAGTTTCTCTCAAGCCCGGTGCCGCCTACGTCGCCGTTGAGCACGACGGCCGCGCCGAGGTCATGCTCGAGGACCTGGCTCCCAAGTGCTGCGAGGAGTTTGGCTGGGAGTACACCCCGGTTGTGGTCGACGGCAAGCCCTATGTGGTTCCCGCCGAGACCTTCCATCACATTCACTATAAGCAGCCGATCTTTGACGGTGTTGAGGGCGTGGCACTGTTGGCCGATTACGTCGGTGTCGATGACGGTACCGGTATCGTCCACAACTCGCCCGGTCACGGCGTCGACGACTACTTCGCCTGCCTCAAGGAGGGCATCACCGACATTTGCATGCCGGTCGATGACGACGGCAAGTTCTACACCGGCGAGGAGTTTGGCACCGGCGGCCCCTTCAGCGGCATGGATACCGACGAGGCCAACCCGCACATCATCGAGTTCCTGCGCGAGCGCGGCACCCTGGTCCTCGAGAAGAAGATCACGCACAGCTATCCGCACTGCTGGCGCTGCAAGCACCCGGTGCTCTTCCGTGCTACCGACCAGTGGTTCGTCTCGATGGACAAGACCGGTCTGCGCGAGCAGGCTGGCAAAGAGGTCCGCGAGAACGTCAAGTGGTATCCGGCTCACGCCGCCAACCGCATCGGCGCCATGGTCGAGCAGCGTCCCGACTGGTGCATCAGCCGTCAGCGCAACTGGGGCGTGCCTATCCCCAGCTACACTTGCGCCGACTGCGGCGAGAAGGTCATGAACGACGCCACGCTCGACGCCGTCATCAAGCTCTTCCACGAGAAGGGCTCCGACGCCTGGTTCACCGACGCTCCCGAGAGTTACCTGGGCGAGGCTTGCGTTTGCCCCAAGTGTGGCGGCCATCACCTCAAGGCTGATAAGGACATTCTCGACGTGTGGTGGGACTCCGGCGTGTCCTGGAAGGCCGTCTGCGAGTATCGACCCGAGCTTGAGTACCCGGCTGACGTGTATCTCGAGGGCTCCGACCAGCATCGCGGTTGGTTCCAGAGCTCGCTGCTCACCTCGGTGGGTGCCAACGGCCATGCTCCGTACAAGGCGGTCGTCTCGCAGGGCTTCACGCTCGATGGCCAGGGCCGCAAGATGTCCAAGTCGCTCGGCAACGTCATCGACCCCAACAAGGTCTGCGACGAGATGGGCGCTGACATCATCCGTCTGTGGGTTGCCTCCGTCGACACCAGCTCCGACGTCTCCATCGACCATGAGATTCTCGCTCGTACGTCCGATGCCTACCGTCGTTTCCGCAACACGCTGCGCTTCCTGCTCTCTGAGCTCGAGGGTCAGTTTGAGCCCGAGACCGACGGCGTCGCCTTTGCCGACTTGCTGCCGCTCGACAAGCTCATGGTTGCCCGCCTGACTCAGGTCCAGGCCGAGGTCGACGATGCTTACGCCAGCTACGAGTTCCCGCGCGCCTACCGTGCGCTCTACGACTTCGTGGTTACTGAGCTCTCCAACGTGTACCTCGACGCTCTGAAGGACCGTCTGTACTGCGACAAGCCCGGCTCGCTCGAGCGCCGCAGCGCCCAGACCGTGCTGGCCGAGCTCTTCTCGATGCTCATGCGCGACCTGCAGCCGATCCTGTCCTACACGGTCGACGAGGCCATGGCCTATGCGCCCGCCGGCTGCGTCGATCACCAGAAGTACGCCGCGCTACTCGATTGGTACAAGTCGCCCATCACGGTCGACGAGGCCAATGAGTTCGAGGGCGTGCTCGAGGCTTCGCTCGAGCTCCGTAGCGCCGTGACCAAGGCCCTTGAGGATGCCCGTTCTGCCGGCACCTTCACTAAGAGCCAGCAGGTCCGCGTCAAGGCGGTCGTTCCTGCCGAGATGTACGCGCTGCTGACCGGCGACAAGGCCGTCGACCTGGCTGAGTTCTACATCGTTTCCGATGTTGAGCTGACCCCGGGCGAGGAACTCTCCGTTGCCATCGAGGCAGCCGAGGGCGAGTGCTGCGACCGTTGCTGGAACTACCGCACCACCGTCGGCGAGTACAACGGCCACGCACATATTTGCAAGCGCTGCGCCGATGTTTTGTAGGTTACGGCGTTCGTAGAACGCCGTAACCTACCGACGCTGCAAACGCCCCTAAGCGGCAATCTGACGTTCAATCGTCGGTCGCGTACCAAAGTACGCTTCCCTCCTCTTTCACGTCACCTTGCTCGCTTAGGGACGTTTTCGCTGTTGGTGACGATAACGCGGCGTTTCCATTGCTGGAGCTAGAGGCTTTCTTTCGACTTGCGTTTTTAGTCGAAAGCTATTAAGCGACATTCCGTTATTCGGAATGTCGCTTTCGTTTTTAGCTGGTTATTTCGCTTGCGTTGGTGGATATGTCGTGCGTTCTGCGTATGGCAATATAAGATAGTTCTTTGTATTAAACGTAATTCGATGTTCTTGAGGGTAGGGGATTGATTTGGGTCGTGCTGGGGGTATGACGCCGCCTTTGCGTTGGCGGTTGGGTGTTGCTGGTGGTGTGGCACTGGTTGTGCTGCTCGTTGACCAGCTGACCAAGCTTGCGGTTCGTGCCGTGGGCGACGCTTTACATGTGACCGTCATCCCCGGTGTCATCGACTTTATTTTTGTCCGCAATATCGGTGCTGCCTTTAGCATGGGCGAGGGGCATGGCATCGCGTTTGCCGTGCTGGCGTTGGCGGTTATTATCGCTATCGCCGTGTACCTCGTTCGTGCATCCCAGCTCGCCCATCTTGAGGTTGTGGGCATGGCTATGGTCGCGGGCGGCGCTATCGGCAACGCGATCGATCGCCTTGTCTTTGGCTTCGTGACCGATTTTATTGCCACCACCTTCATCGACTTCCCCGTCTTTAACGTGGCCGATATCGGCATCACCGTAGGTGTCGTGCTTGCCCTCATCGGCTACATGTTCTTGAGCCCTGCGGCCCGTGATGTCGACGCGACTGCCGAGCTCAATGCCCGTGATGAGGCCCGCGCCAAGCGCAAAGCCAAGCAGCGTGGGGAGCGTGCCCGCAAGATCCGCGAAAGGAATGAGCGCTAATGGCCGACATCCATATTCTTGTTGCCGACGATTGCTCTGGCCAGCGTCTCGACGCCTTTCTGGGTGCCAATGACGGCTGCCCCACGCGCTCTGCCTGCGCGCATCTGATCGAGGGCGGCGCCGTAATCGTGAACGGCGAGACCTGTTTGTCAAAAAAGTATGCCGTACGCGCCGGTGACCGCATCTCGGTTGACCTGCCCGAGCCTCACGATCCGACTGACGTGATTCCCGAGGCCATTCCCCTCGATATCCGCTACGAGGACGATTACCTCATCGTGCTCTCCAAGCAGCGGGGCCTTGTGTGCCATCCCGCCCATGGCCACGAGAGCGGCACGCTTGCGAACGCTCTGGTCTATCACTGTGGCATCGACCATCTTGGTACCGTGCAGGGTGAGGACCGCCCCGGGATCGTACATCGTTTGGATCGCGATACCTCGGGCCTCATGCTTGCGGCAAAGGACGACGACACGCAGCGCGCGCTTCAAAATCTCATTCGCACGCGTACGCTCGACCGCCGCTATATCACGCTTGTCCACGGGCACATCGCCATGGACGAGGGCACCATCAATACCGGGATCGCCCGTTCCACGCGCGACCGCGTCAAGATGGCGGTTTCGGACGACCCCTTTGCCCGTCAGGCCATTACGACCTTTAAGGTACTCGAGCGCTTTGATTCCACGCGCTTTGACGATGGTTATACGCTCGTCGAGTGCCACCTGTTTACGGGCCGCACACATCAGATTCGCGTGCATATGCGCCATATCAACCACGCCTGCGTGGGCGATCCGCTCTACGGCAAGTGCGATGCACGCGCCGATCAGGGTCTGACCAGGCAATTCCTTCATTCCTGGCGTGTTGCATTCGACCATCCCGTGACGGGGGAGCGCATTGAGTGCCGCGACGAGCTACCGTGGGATCTCGCCGCGGTTCTTGACGACCTGGCCCCGCGCTCGCTTGGCCGCACCGCTGCCGGCGACGAAATAGTTCCGCAGCTCGGTCTGCTCGAAGCCTAGCCAGTATTAGGTGGTTTCTTGAACTCGGTAAGCCTGCGGTAAGATATACGGTTGTTTACGTAACGCGTTCTCGGGAGCCTGTATGCTCGCCTTTTTACAAACCAACACACCCATCGTGATCTTCAACCAGATTGTTGTCACGCTGCTCACGGTCTGCTTTCTGTACCAGGTGGTCTTCTTTGTCATTGGCGCTCTTCGTGGCGAGGTCGCGCCTCCCAAGGCCAAAAAACTTCACCGCTATGCCTTCTTCATTGCTGCGCATAACGAGGAAGCCGTAATTGCCAATCTCGTACGCTCCATCAAGGACCAGGACTATCCGTCCGAGCTTATCGAGGTCTTCGTGGTCGCCGACGCCTGCACCGACAACACAGCGCAGCTCGCGCGCGAGGCAGGCGCCATCGTTTATGAGCGCAACGACCTAGCCCGCAAGGGTAAGAGCTGGGTCATGGACTTTGGTTTCGATCGCATTCTCAACGAGTATCCCGACACGTTTGAGGGCTACTTTATCTTCGATGCCGATAACGTCATCTCCCGCGATTACGTCTCCAAGATGAATGATGCCTTTGACCAGGGCTTCCATGTGGTCACGAGCTATCGTAACTCCAAGAACTTCGGCAGCTCGTGGATCTCGGCGGCTAATGCTACGTGGTATCTGCGCGAGGCGCGCTTCCTTAACAATGCGCGTAATATCTGCAAGACTTCCTGCGCTGTATCGGGTTCGGGCTATCTCATTTCTGCCAGTGTTATCGAGGGCATGCACGGCTGGCAGTTCCACACGCTGACTGAGGACATTCAGTTCACCACGTTCTGCGCTATCCATGGCATTCGCATTGGCTATGCGCCGGCGGAGTTCTTTGACGAACAGCCCGTGACGTTTAAGGCGTCCTGGAAGCAGCGTATGCGCTGGACCAAGGGCTTCTACCAGGTGTTCTTTACCTACGGTAAGCACTTGGTCAAGTCGACGTTCCGCTATCATCGCTTTGCCGCCTACGACATGTTCATGACGATCGCCCCGGGTATGCTGCTATCGCTGATCTCGATGCTCGCTAATGCGACGTTCTTGATTGTGGGTGGCCTTTCGCATGGTTTCTTGGCTACCGAAGTCGAGATGCAGGCGTGCGCCGCTTCGCTCATTATGACCTTCGCCATGATGTATCAGACCTTCTTTATCCTGGCGCTGCTCACGACTATCTTTGAGTACAAGCACATTCACTGCGCGCAAAAGTGGCGTCTGGTGACTAACCTGTTTACCTTCCCGATTTTTATGTTCAGCTATATCCCCATCACGGTGGCCGCGCTGTTCCTGAAGGTCGACTGGGTTCCTACCCAGCATGCCGTAAACGTCACCCTCGACGAGGTCATGCAAGGCGCCAAATAACCACCACCAAAACCACCGCAAAGGGGACAGGCACCTTTGTGGTGGTTTTTGCTTTTGCGATGCAGCTCGAGGAGGCTTCCGATGGTCTATATCCCGTTTTGGATTTGCATCTTTGCTGGCGTGGCAATTGATGCCGGAGAGCGACGGTTTCCCAATGGGCTTGCCGGCGCATGTGCCGTGGCGGCGTTGGCGGGTGTTTGGCTCGACCTCGGTTTGAACACAGCGCTTGACCACGCGGGTCTTGCCGTCATTGTGTATCTTGCTCTCGTGCTGACTGAGTCCCTCTGGCGTCGTTTTCGCCAAATCCCGGGCATCGGCATGGGGGATGCCAAGGCGCTCTTCGCGCTTTGCACGCTCGACCCTATAGGCGGCATCGTGGCATTTGCCGTCGCACTCCTGGCCCTGGCCCTCTCCTGCCTCTTCACAAAATCGCGCTCCCTGCCATTGCTCCCGTTTTTGGTGCCGATTTTTGCCATAATCGAGGTCGTGGGCTGCACTCTGTAACCGATTGCGCATCGTTCTTAAGGAGCATGCCATGGCAACTAATCAAGAAACGGCCGCCATCAAGGCGCGTATGGACCGTATTCCTTCGGCGTTGTCGCCCGAGCTCGTCGAGCGCATTGCCGCCAATCGTGCTTCGGGCACTGTCAATCTGTATCGTTGCAACGACGACCAGGTCATCCGTCGCGTTGATCGAGCCGCAGACGAGGGCACGCTCATGCGTCCGGCATTTATGCGCGATGCTGAAAAGATTCTCCATTTGCCCGCGTATGCCCGATATGCTGGTAAAACGCAGGTCTTTAGCTTCCGTAGCAATGATGATCTGTCGCGCCGCGGTTTGCACGTGCAGCTTGTATCGCGCATCGCACGCGATATCGGCCGCGCCCTGGGGCTCAACTGCGATCTGATCGAGGCGATTGGCTTAGGCCACGACTTGGGACATACGCCTTTCGGCCATGCCGGCGAGCGCTTCCTCAACGATATCTATCACGAGCGCACGGGTCGTTATTTTTTCCATAACGTGCAGTCGGTGCGTGTGCTCGACGCCCTGTATGGCCGCAACGTGTCGCTCCAGACTCTCGACGGCGTGCTGTGCCATAACGGCGAGTACGAGCAACGCGTGTTTGAGCTTTCGGGCATGGGTTCCTTTGACCAGTTCGACCGAACCGTCGAGGAATGCATTGCCACAGGCTATAGCGCGATTGAGCACCTGCGTCCCATGACGCTCGAGGGCTGTGTGGTGCGTATCTCGGATATCCTCGCCTACGTCGGTCGTGATCGTCAGGACGCCATTGCGGCGGGCCTGCTGTCGCCCGACGCTTTTGACGATGGTCGGGGCGGCGCCTATAACAGCTGGATTCTCACGCACGCTTCCATCGATATCGTTGAGCATAGCTACGGCAAACCGCGTATCGAGATGAGTGAGGACCTGTTTGAGGAGATCCGCCGGGCGAAGCGCGAGAACTATGAGAAGATCTATAGTAAGGGCGGTATCGAAGGCGACTCCGAAGCGGAGCTGCGTGAGGCGTTCGAAAAGCTCTACGACCGTTGCCTGCAGGATATAGACGAAGGCGACGAGTCCTCCTACATCTTTAAGCACCACATTTCGCGCATTGAGCAGCAGCTTTCCTACTACGACCGTACCTATGCATGGCAGGACGATAAGGACCAAGTCGTGGTGGATTACATTGCGAGCATGACGGATGGCTATTTCTGCGAGCTGACGAGTAAGTTGTTCCCGGGGCTAAAGTTTCCGCACCGCACCTATATTAACGAACGGTAGTTCGTATCCTTTCGGTATACTGTTGGTCAACAACGATTTTGAATGATGCACGGGATGGCTATGGACGACCTTTTTTCTGCTTCGACGCGCGAGCGTTCCTTTAAAAATGCGCCGCTTGCGGTGCGCATGCGGCCCAACACGCTTGATGAGTACGTGGGCCAGCAAAAGGCCGTCGGTAAGGGCTCGTGGCTGCGTGCTGCGATTGAACATGATGTGCTATCGAGCGTGATCCTGTACGGGCCTGCCGGTACGGGCAAGACGACGCTGGCGCATATCATCGCCAACCATACCAAGAGCGAGTTTGTTGAGGTCAGCGCCGTCACGGGTACCGTGAAGGACTTGCGCCGCGTGATTGACGAGGCCAAGACGCGCCTGAATACCTATGACCGCCGCACCATTCTATTCATCGATGAGATTCACCGCTTTTCCAAGTCGCAGCAGGATGCCCTGTTGCATGCAGTCGAGAACCGTACCGTCATTATGATCGGTGCCACGACGGAGAATCCGTACTTTGAGGTCAACTCGGCGTTGCTTTCGCGCGGTCGCGTGGTGGAGCTTGAGCACCTCAAGGACGAGGATATCGCCACGCTTATTGAGCGTGCGCTCGAGGCGCCGCAGGGCCTGAACGGCAAGTTCTCGGCCGATGAGGATACGGTCAAGACCATCTGCACGCTGGCTGCGGGCGACGCTCGCTCGGCGCTCACGACGCTCGAGCTTGCGAGCGAGATCGCCGTCACGCGTCCCGATACCGAGGGGACACCGGCTCCGGCGGCAGGGGAGCGTTATCCCATCACCGTCGATGACGTGAAGATTGCCAACCCGCGCCGCGGTTTTTCGTATGACAAAAACGGCGACATGCACTATGACATTATCAGTGCGTTCATCAAGTCCATGCGCGGCAGCGACCCCGATGCCACGATCTATTGGCTCGCGCGCATGATCGACGCGGGGGAGGATCCTAAGTTTATCGCCCGCCGCATTATGATTCAGGCTTCTGAGGATGTTGGCAACGCCGATCCGCAGGCGCTTTTGGTGGCGCATGCCGCATTTAAGTCTGCCGAGGTCATTGGCTATCCCGAGTGCCGCATTAACCTGGCTCAGGCTGCACTCTATGTGTGCTTGGCGCCTAAATCCAACGCGTGTGAGGCTTCGATCGATGCGGCGCTGGCCGATATCCATTCTAGTGGGCTTCGCGAGGTGCCGAGTTATCTGCGCGATCGCCATCGCCCAGGCAGCGACGAATACGGTGTGTATAAATATCCGCACGATTATCCCGAAGGCTGGGTCGACCAGCGCTATTTGCCCGAGGGACTGGAGCGCGGCGCGTTCTGGCAGCCTGCCGGCCGCGGTTGGGAAGAGTGGCGCGTAGAGCAAAGTGAACGCGACCGCAGCGGGAATGCACCGAAGTAGCTGCTGATAATTTTGTCCCACGTTGCTGCTCTTGGCATGTTCGGTCCCCTTTGGGGTACCATGGAAACCGTCTGTATATCGATTCCTTTGGGAGGCTTGCATGAGTCCCATTCAAATCGCCCTGCTGCTGCTCGCCGTTGCCGGCGTGTGGGCCATCGTTGAGCTCGCGCTTACCCTGCGTAAGACCCGCACCGTTGTCGACTCGCTCGATAAGACCGTGAACGACCTCAACAACACCATCGCCGAGGCTCAGCCTGTGGTGGCAAAGCTCGATGGCGCTGTCGATGAGCTTACGCCGGCGCTTGCCCAGATGGAGCCGCTGCTTAAGTCGAGCAAGACGGCAGTTGATGCCCTTACCTCCAATCTCGTAGAGGTCGAAGCCGTGGTTCGCGACATTTCCGAGGTTACGGGCAGCATGGCCGAGGCCAGCAATGCTGTGTCGAGCGTGACCGACTCTGCCGCCGGTGCTGTGCAGAAGCTCTTCAATAAGGTGAAGTCTCCTGCGGCTGACACCGAGCGCAAGCTCGCCGCTGCTGCTGCGGAGGCAGAGCGGCCTACCGAGCGCGTCCTAATTGGCGAGGACGAGGCCGCCGCGGGCGACGATGATGGTCAGAAGTCTGTATCCAAGCCGGCTCAGTATTACACCTATACGCCCGCCGAGACCTCTGAGGAGTCCTGCGATGAGTAGCGAAGCAACCTGCCCTATCACGCTGACCGTTGCCGGTGACCCGCGTCTCGCTCGCCTTGTGCGCATGACGGCAGCCAACGTTGGTGCCCTGTGCTCTATGTCTGTCGATCGCATCGAGGACATCCGCATGGCTGCTGAGGAGGCTTTCATCTTTGGTTGCACCGCGGTCGACTGCGATGACATCACCATCAAATTCGATGTCGATGAGACCCACGTTGGCATGACTATTACCTTTGGCGACCAGGCTACGGTCGATGAAGACGACCAGGCTGCGGTGTATGCCGAGCTCATCCTCGCGAGCGTGTGCGACTCCTACGAAAAGACTACGGCGCCCCTGACGCTTTCCCTCGACCTCAAGGCGGATATCTAATATGACCGAACGTTCCCGGAGCGGCAAGACCGCTTGGGACAAGGAGAAAACCCGCGAGCTGTTTCGTCGTTACAAGGAGACCGGTGATCCGGACGCCCGTGAGCAGCTCGTCATGTCCCATATGAACCTGGTAAGGTTTCTTGCCAACAAATTTAAGAATCGCGGCGAGCCGCTCGACGACCTCATGCAGGTCGGCTATCTGGGCTTGCTCAAGGCTATCGACCGTTTTGATCCCGAGCGCGGACTCGAGTTCACGACGTTTGCGACACCCACTATCCTGGGCGAGATCAAACGCCATTTTCGCGACAAGGGCTGGAGTGTGCGCGTACCGCGTCGTCTGCAGGAGCTCTCGGCCAAGGTCAACCAGGCTACTGACAAACTTACCAACGAGCTGCAGCGTTCGCCCAAGGTTGAGGAGATCGCTGAGTATCTAGATGTGACTGTCGATGAGGTCCTCGAGGCTATGGAATCGTCTTCGGCCTATACCTCGGTGCCCATCGAGGCTCCTGGTGCGTCCGATTCCGACGATGCCCCTTCGATTCTCGACCGTTACGCCGACGACGACAACGAGCTCGACTTTACCGATGACCGCCTAGTGATCGAGGAAGCCATCCGTGATTTCTCGCCGCGCGAGCGCGAGGTGATCGAGCTGCGCTTTGTGAAGGGCATGACCCAGATCGAGATCGCCAAGAAGCTGGGTATTTCTCAGGTGCAGGTTTCGCGTCTGCTGCGCCGCACGCTTAAGAAGATTCAGGACAAGATCGACCCCGACGGAGTGATGATTCGTTCATGAGTGAACACCCCCAACAAACCGATCGCGTGCTGCGCGACACCCGCATTCTGACGCTTCGCATTTGGGCTGTTGTCGGCTGCATTGTCATCGCCGCTGTCATCTTTAACCTTATGGGCATCCTGGCGCCGGTTATCGAGTTTCTTGCCGTCGGTTCCATCATTGCCTTTGTGATGTCCCCGATCACCAACTGGCTCGAGCACCATGGCGTGAATCGCGGCATCGGTTCGCTTATCGCGCTTATTGTTGTTGTTGCCGTGCTCGTCGGTGTCGTTTGCATCTTGTCGCCGATTCTCTTTGGTCAGATCATGGAAGTCCTGAGCCGCCTGCCCGAGCAGCTTCGTGTTGCGGGTGGCGATCTCAATGAGATGATCTCGCATGCCAAGACGCTCAATAACACGCCGCTCAAGGAGTATTTGGACGATAATCTTTCGTCGCTGGTTACCGTGGCATCGAAGTATGTGTCTCAGATTGCTGCCGAGCTTGGCCGCGGTGTGTTCCCGCTCATCACCAATACAGCCTCGCAGTTGTTCGTGATCTTCCTTGGTCTGGTGCTTGCCTACTGGATGGCCTGCGACTACCCTCGCATGCATCACGAGATTTGCACCATCATCGGTCAGGAGAAGGAGACCTCGTACCGCTTTATGGTCGCCATCCTTTCTCGCTCTGTCGGCGGCTACATGCGCGGTATGGTCGTGACGTCCATCTGCGGTGGTTTCCTCGCCTTTATCGGTTTTATGATCATCGGTCATCCGTATGCGGCGCTCATGGCTATCTTCACTGGCATCATGCACTTGGTTCCGGTCGTCGGTCCCTGGGTGAGCGCGGCAATCGCCACGGTACTCGGCTTTATGTTCAGCCCCATGTTGGCGTTATGGACGCTCATCGTGACGATGGTCGCGCAAAACGTCACCGACAATGTGATTTCGCCTAAGGTCATGCAGAGCTCAGTGCAGGTGCATCCCATTATGAGCCTCACGGCGCTCGTTATTGGTTCGGCACTCATGGGGCCCATCGGCATGATTATTGCCATCCCGCTTTGTGCGGCCCTCAAGGGCATCTTCGTGTACTACTTTGAGAATGAGACCGGCCGTCAGCTTGTGGCCTATGACGGAGCCGTGTTTAAGGGCACGCCGTACCGCGATGCCGATGGCAACCCGGTCGCCGCCTACGACGCGCTCGGCGACGACACCTTCATCTATGAGTCCGAGCTCATCGGTAACGAGACTGCGCCCGAGGCCCAGGCCATGCCCAAACCCGAGCTCGATAATCCCTGGATGAAGCTCTCGGGCCTTCAGCCCGATGCTACGGGCTTTTTCAAGAATCCCTTCGCCAAAGACGACGATTTCAATATGAACGACGACACCAAAACCGGCATCGACGGCTCCATGGACGATTCGGATTCCAAATAGATCCTGTTAGCGTTTCTTGATGTTGTAAATGACAAGAAACGCGAGCAAGGCGATTGATAAGGGGCCGGCTACATAGAAAAAGAGAACGTCAATTGCGCGTAGAGTGTAATAAGCCTTATCGCCGGACATTACTGCATACAATACGTAGCCAAATGCTGGTTGGTTTGCGTACCAGCAGGAGAAGGCCAAGAGCGCTAAAAGTGCTAGTACCAGAAGTGCATTCAGGACAAATCGTCTACTTTTCATCGATCGCTCCTTCCGGGTGACTCTTATATGTAATTCTACAGCAGTCCTTTTTCAAAGGATCGCACAGTACTGAATAACGTGCACTTTCGCTGGAGGGTCGCTGTTTGGCGGCCCTCTTTTTTGCACAGGCGCGGTGGGATGGTAATATCGTTACGTTTGAACTGTTTCGATGTGAAACCGAGGAGATTCCCTCTATGAGTGCTGACTACCCGTCAATGACTACGGCCGAGATTCGCTCTAAGTTCCTCAACTTCTTTGAGGAGCGCGGTCTTAAGCTCTATCCTTCTTCGTCCCTCGTCCCCGACGATCCCTCGCTGTTGCTTGCCAACGCCGGCATGAACCAGTTTAAGGAGTACTACCAGGGCAAGAAGACCATGAAGGAGATCGGCGCGATCTCCTGCCAGAAGTGCGTCCGCACCAACGACATCGACTGCATCGGCGAGGACGGCCGTCACCTGTCCTTCTTCGAGATGCTCGGCGACTTCTCCTTTGGCGGCGTCTCCAAGCAGCAGGCCTGCGCTTGGGCCTTTGAGCTCATCACCAAGGAGTTCAAGCTGCCGTTAGACCGCCTGTACTTCACCGTCTTTACCGAGGACGACGAGACCCATGACGTGTGGCGCTCCCTGGGCGTTGCCGAGGATCACATCTCGCGTCTGGGCGAGGACGACAACTTCTGGGCCGCTGGCCCCACCGGCCCCTGCGGTCCGTGCTCCGAGATCTACTTTGACATGGGCGAGGAGGTCGGTTGCGGCAGCCCCGACTGCAAGCCCGGCTGCGACTGCGACCGCTTCCTTGAGTTCTGGAACCTCGTCTTTACCCAGTACGACCGCCAGGAGGATGGCTCCATGCCGGAGCTGCCGCACCGCAACCTCGATACGGGCATGGGTCTGGAGCGCATGGCCGCTATCATGCAGCACAAGACCGCCAACTACGACGGCGATCTGATGCAGCATCTCATTAAGCTGGGCGAGGAGATCAGCGGCAAGACCTACGTCGCCGACGATTACTCCGGCGCTAGCCGCTCCCTGCGCATCATCGCCGACCACTCCCGTGCCGTCGACTTTATGATCTCAGACGGCATCCTGCCCGGTAACGAGGGTCGCGAGTACGTCCTGCGCCGCCTGCTCCGTCGCGCCGTGTTCCACGGCCGCCTGCTGGGCATCGAGGGCGCCTTCCTGACCAAGTTCATCGACGAGGTCAACGCTCAGATGGGCGAGGCCTATCCCGAGCTGCTCAAGAACGTCGCGCTCGTTAAGGGCATCGTCGCCTCCGAGGAGGAGCGCTTCTCCACGACGCTCGACAACGGCCGCGTTTACCTGGACGAGGCCCTGGCCGCGCTCGCCGACGGCGCTGTCCTTCCGGGCGATGTTGCCTTTAAACTTCACGACACCTTTGGTTTCCCCATTGACCTGACTGTCGAGATCGCCGGCACCGCCGGTCACGACGTCGATATGGACGGCTTCACCGCTTGCATGGAGGACCAGAAGGCCCGCGCCCGCGCCAACGCCAAGGGCGACGCCTGGGGCAGCTTCAACGACGTGTGGGTCGAGCTTTCCGATAAGGTTGCCGCGACCGAGTTCGACGGCTATGACAACGACGTCATCGAGGGCGCTAAGGTTGTCGCCATCGTTCGCAATGGTGAGTCCGTCGAGTCCGCTGCCGCCGGCGAGGACGTCGAGGTCGTGCTCGACCGCACCCCGTTCTACGCCGAGATGGGCGGCCAGCAGGGCGACGCCGGCGAGCTTTCCGCCGAGGGCGTCGCGCTGACTATTGCAGACACCAAGAACCACAATGGCCTGTATGCTCACGTCGCCCACGTTGCCGAGGGCGCGCTGACCGTCGGTACTACCGTGACCGCCGCGCTCGACGCCGAGCGCCGTGGTTTCCTGCGTCGCAACCACACCGCCACCCACCTGCTCGACGCTGCGCTTAAGCAGGTCCTGGGCGAGCATGTCTCCCAGGCTGGCTCGTTGGTGACGCCCGAGCACCTGCGCTTTGACTTCACGCACTTCGAGGCCCTGTCCTCCGAGCAGCTCAAGGCTGTCGAGGACCTGGTCAACAAGCAGATTTTCGCTTCCAAGCCGGTCGTGACCCGCGTCATGGGCATCGACGAGGCCAAGGCCGCTGGTGCTGTCGCCCTGTTTGGCGAGAAGTACGGCGACGTCGTCCGCGTTGTCTCCGTGGGCGCCGAGGATCAGCCGTTCTCCCGTGAGCTTTGCGGTGGTACGCATGCCGCCAACACTGCCGAGATCGGCCTGTTCAAGATTATTTCCGAGTCCTCCACGGGCTCGAATGTCCGCCGTATCGAGGCCGTGACCTCCAAGGGCGCTCTCGACTATATGGCTGACCGCCTGGCACTCGTTGACGCCGCCGCCGCGGCGCTCAAGTGCCGCGTCGACGAGGTTCCCGCCCGTGTGGAGAACCTGCAGGCCGAGCTGCGCGAGACTGCCGGTAAGCTTAAGAAGGCTCTGACCGGTGGCTCCTCCGATGCAATCTCCAGCGCCATCGACGGTGCTGTCGAGCTGAATGGCTACAAGCTCGTTGTCGCTGAGCTCCAGGGCCTTGAGGCTGCCGACCTGCGCAACGTATGGGATACCGTGCATCAGAAGGTCGCCGGCCCTGTTGCTTGTGTCGTCGCCAGCGTGACTGAGAAGGGCACCCCGGCCCTGCTTGCCGCCGGCTCCGATGACGCCGTGAAGGCCGGTTTCCACGCCGGTAACGTGATCAAGCAGATTGCGGGCCTGGTCGACGGTCGCGGTGGCGGTCGTCCCAACATGGCTCAGGCCGGTGGCAAGAACGCCGCTGGTATCGCCGATGCCCTCGCGGCCGCCAAGACCGCGCTCGGCGCCTAAGAACCTAAGTAGTCGCTGTGGTCGCGCTCGCACTGGACATAGGGGAGACCAGGATTGGCATTGCCGTCTCGAGCCGTGATGGCAAGATGGCAATGCCTGTCAAGGTGCTTCCGGCTGCCGAGGTCACTGGCATGGCAAAGACGTTTCGCTACCTGGTCGAGGATTATGAGCCCGACATTCTGGTAAGCGGACGTCCTCTGACCATGGCCGGTGAGCCCGGCCCCCAGGCCGAGCGCGTCGCCGCCGTGGCCCAAAAGATTGCCGACGAGCTCGAACTTCCGCTGGAGTTTGAGGACGAGCGTCTGTCCTCGCAGGAGGCCAAGCGAATCCTGCGAGAGCAGGGGCTCAACGAAAAGCAAATGAGGGGCAAGATTGACATGATCGCCGCCAGCCTGTTCTTGCAGACATGGCTCGATCGTAAAAACGAGGAGGTTTCGCATGCCTAGCGCTTCCGATCCGCGCCAGCAGAATCGTACACGGCAGCCTGCGCCGCGCCCTGCTCAGCCTGGCCAGCGACCGGCGCAGCCGATGCAGCGTTCGGCTCAGCCTACTCAGCGTGCCGCTCATCAGCCTGCAGCTCGTCCCGCTCAGCCCGCTGGTGGCGCTCGTTTTAAGCAGCAGGCTCCTGCCCAGCGCACGCAGGGGCAGGCCCGGGAATCACGCTCCCACGCGCATCATGCTCATGGCTCGCGCGGCGTTGCTCCGGCCACGCGCTCGAGTTATAACACGCACGCTCGCCGTGGTGCCCAAAAGAAAAGCTCCCCGGTGCCTATGATTATCGGTGGCGTCGTCGCCGTGCTTGCGCTTGTCGCGATCGTTTTCTTTGTCGTGCCAGCCGTCAAGGGCTTCTTTGCCGGTGAGGATGCGAACGTTGCTGCTGGCCAGCAAGTTACTATCACGATTCCCGATGGTGCCTCGGGTGACAGCATCGCTTCGATTCTCTCCGAGAACCATATCGTCGAAAATCCCAAGGATTATTACGCGGCGGTCAAAAAGCTCAACGCCGACATGTCGCTTAAGCCTGGCACCTACTCGTTCACCACGCTCATGGACGCGACCAAGGTCGTTCAGCAGCTCATGGAAGGCCCCAATGCCGGCTCCGATGCGCTGACTATCCCTGAGGGCCTGACGGTCGATCAGGTCGCCGACCGCGTCGCCAAGGCCTACGACAGCATTTCTAAGGAAGACTTCCTCAATCAGGCGAAGGCCTCCAACTATGTGAAGGACTACAGCTTCCTTGAGGGCGCTGCAAACGATTCACTCGAGGGCTTCCTATTCCCCAAGACCTATTCGTTGGGTAAGGACCCGTCTGCCGATGATGTGATTCGCGCCATGCTTGATCAGTTCAACGCCGAGTATAAGTCGCTTGACTTTGCCAGCTGCGAGGCCAAGATCAAGGAGCGCTATGGCGTGGAGATGTCCGATTACGACATCGTTAACCTTGCCTCCATCGTCGAGCGCGAGGGCCTCAACGCCGATCAGCGCGCGCATGTGGCATCGGTTTTCTATAACCGTCTGGCGGGCAAGCTCGATGGCCTGCGTTACCTCAATAGCGATGCGACCATGATGTATGTCACCGGTGGCGAGGTTACCGCCGACGACCTGCAGAGCGATAGTCCGTATAACACCTATAAGCACGAGGGTCTGCCGCCCACGCCCATCTGCTCTCCGTCGCTCGAGGCACTCAAGGCCACGCTTGAGCCGACCGACTCCGATGACCTGTATTTCTACATTACGCAGGACGAGGAGTACTTCTCGCAAACCTACGAAGAGCATCAACAGTCTTGGAATTAGCATGAGGATTTTTAGCCCCAAACGATACGTTTCCTCGGTCGATCGCATCGATCTTGATACCCTGTGGGCCGACGGCAAGCGCGCCATTCTGCTCGATCGCGATAACACCCTGGTGCCGCGCGACACCGAGCAGGTTCCCGCCGCGGTTTCCGCTTGGCTCGATGCCGCCCGCGCCAAAGGCTTTAAGCTGTGCATGGTGTCCAACAACTGGCATCGCGACCAGGTCATGAGCTCTGCACGCGAGCTGGGACTCGAGGCCATCAGCCACGCCATGAAGCCGGCGCCGTTTGCCCTCAAGGCGGGTCTTAAGCGCCTCGGCGCCACGGCAGACGAGGCGGTGCTGATCGGCGATCAGCTGTACACAGACGTGTGGAGCGGTAATTTTGCCGGTGTTGACACTATTCTGGTCAAGCCGCAGGCAACCCAGGACCTGTGGTACACGCAGATCTTCCGTATCTTTGAGCGCCGGGCCCTGCGCGACCTTCCCTGCGAGGAATAGGTTTCGCCATGTCTCAGCACATCAAACACGGCTGCGACCATATTTTCTTTATCGGCTTTTTGGGCGCGGGCAAGTCGACGCTCGCGCGTAACGTGGGCACTATGTTCAAGCGTCGATTCATCGATACCGATCGTTTGGTTGTGCGTCGATGTGGCAAGTCGGTGACCGAGATATTTGAGACCGAGGGCGAGGATCGTTTTCGCGAGCTCGAGACTTCGGCACTCCGTTCGCTTCAAAGCGAGCGCAGCCTGCTGGTGTCGTGCGGGGGTGGCATCGTCGAGACGCCGGTGAACATTGAGCTGATGCACGAGATGGGTATATGCGTGTACCTCGAAGGCGACTTTGAGGACTCGTTGCGCCAGATTCGCCGCTCCGATACCCGGCCCGATTTCCGCTCGCCCGAGCACGCTGCGCGCCTGTTTGAGCATCGCCGTCCGCTGTATCGCCAGGCCGCCGATATTACCCTTGATATTCGCAACAAGTCCTTCGAGGACGTTTCCTACCTTTGTGCCGAGATGCTTTTGGAGCGTGGACTGCTATGATTCGCCGTCAACTTATCAATTTCCAAAACCGCAGTGTCGATGTCCGCGTCGGATTGGGCGCGTTCGAGGAGCTGCCGCGCATGTTTGCCTCGGCTGTAGGCAAGCCTAAGCGCGCGATGGTGGTTTGGAACGACGCTACATCCGAGCGTTTTGGCGAGGCTGTCGAGCATGCACTGGTTGACGCCGGTTTTGCCGTGTCGTTGCTCGTCCTCGAGGTTTCGCCTGCCGGTGCTACGCTGGTCGATGCCGATACCGTCTTTGGCGCCCTGTCGGCTAATGGCATTACCTGTGACGATCTCGTTGTCGCTGTCGGCGACACGGCGACCTGCTCAGTCGTTTGCTGGTGTGCCAATCAGTGGTGCGGTCGCACCGAGTGCGCCTTGCTGCCGACGACGTTTGACGCCATGCTCACGGTCGCGACGACCATGAAGCCGCTCGTTGCCTCGTCGGCGAATGCGCTTCCCGCTATCGCGTTCCGTCCCGAGCCGGGCTTGGTCGTGTGTGACCTTAATCTTGTTCGCGAGGCGGACCCCGATGACCTCAAACTCGGCTATGTGGTACTTGCTGGCACCATGCTTTCGAGCAGCAAGTCCCGCTGGAATCAGTTTACCGAGACCGTCCCCGAGATTCTCGCGGGCGAGGAGGTCGCGCTCGTCAATGCCGTTCAGTGGTCTCAGACTGCCCGTAAGGAAGTACTGATGGCTACGAATCCCAGCGCCCGCCACGCTCTAGACTTTGGCAAGACGGGGGAGCGTACCCTGCGCGCCTGCTTGTGCGATGCCGCGTCGCAGGTCCCTGCCTACCAGCTGTTGTCCGAGGGCATGCGCTTTGAGGCGCGCCTAGCACATGATGCCTGCGACTTTGATATCGATTACGTCTTTGAGGTCGATGACTGCCTGGAGGACTTTGGTATCGAGGAGCTCGCCTTCGATCTGGAGCCTGACGCATATATCGAGGAGTTCCGCAGGCAGCAGTTTGTCCGCTCGAACCGTAGCATGTTGCCGCTGCCCGCGGCGCTCGGCGCCATTCGTCTAACAAGCGTTGAGGACGAGGTTCTCGACCGCCATGCTCACGCATACTTGGCTTCTCGCAAAGATCTTCTCTAGGATTTATTGACATCCATGGTCTTTCGTATCATGTTGAGGGGCGGGTTTCCAATCGGTTGCGAATCGCTCGCGATTCCGTACGTTGATTGAGCCCGTCCCGTCTTTATGAAGACAACAAGAAAGGAATCTGCATGTCTGAGTTTGCTGCCGGTCCTGCCGGTCGTATCGAGCGTGTCCGTGCCCTGATGGTTGAGCGCGGTTACGACGCCATCGTGGTGCGCGACGAGGCCAATCTTCGTTGGCTTACGGGCGTCAAGGGCGTCTTCGATTACACCTTCGAGTTCCCGCACGCTGCGTTTATTACGGCCGACCAGTGCCTGTTCCATACCGACTCGCGCTATCTCAACAGCTTTGAGGAGAACACGCCCGCCGGCAGCCCCTGGGTCTACGACATGGACGAGGGCACCATCCCCGGTTGGGTCGCCGGCAAGATTGCGGCCAACAAGTGCCGCGTCTGCGCTGTCGAGGACGATATGCAGATCAATTTCTACCAGGGTATCCAGCGTGGTTTGGAGGATCGTTCCGTCGCCTGCATGTTGCCGCTGATGCATGACGACATCCGTAAGATGCGCGCCATCAAGGACGCCGAGGAGATCGAGCTCATGCGCCACGCGCAGTCGATTACCGACGCCGCCTTCCAGCACATGCTCGGATTTATTAAACCCGGCATGACCGAGAAGCAGGTTCGCAACGAGCTCGAGAACTTTATGTTCGCCAACGGCGCCGACAGCTTGGCCTTCGGCTCCATCGTGGCGAGCGGCCCCAATACCGCCAACCCGCATGCCGTCCCGAGCGACCGCGTGATCGAGAAGGGCGACTTCGTTCTCATGGATTACGGCGCGGGCTACTGCGACTATCGCTCCGATATGACGCGTACCGTCGTGATGGGCGAGCCCACGCAGGAGCAGCTCGACCTGTACGCGCTCGTGCGCCGTACGCACGAGGAGTGCGTCGCCGCCATCCATCCGGGCGTCGAGGGCAACGACATTTTCAAGCTTTCCAAGAAGATCATTGGCGATGCCGGCTATGGTGATTACTACAACCATGGTCTGGGCCACGGCGTGGGCATTGACATCCACGAGCTGCCCAACTTCAACCGCAGCAAGAATATCATCGAGGTCGGCTCGGTTATCACCATGGAGCCCGGCGTCTACCTGCCCGGTGTGGGCGGCGTGCGTCTGGAGGACTACGGCTTGGTCACCGAGAACGGCTACGAGCCCTTCACCAAGACGCCGCATGACCTTCACGTCATCGATTGCTAGTCTACTTCGGTAGATAGTTTGGGGCGGGGCGTTCGGATCGATTCGGACGTCCCGCGTTCTCTTTTTATGCGCTCGCTGCAGGCGCCGTCTGCAAGTGTATAATTTCCATCGTATGTAATTTGGACGCTTGTGCGTTCTGCCCGTAACAAGAAAGGTCGCTATGCCTACCATTTCTACCGCCGACTTCAAGAACGGCCTCGGTCTCCGCATCAAGGACAAGGTCTACACCATTGTCGAGTTCCAGCATGTTAAGCCGGGCAAGGGCGGCGCGTTTGTGCGCTACAAGACCCGCGACATCAAGAGCGGCCGCGTCGTCGAGAACACCTGCAACGCCGGCACCAAGTTCGAGAGCGTCATGCTCACCACCCGTGAGTTCCAGTACCTCTACAACGATGGCACCGACTACATCTTCATGGACAACGAGTCCTATGAGCAGGTTCCCGTTCCCGAGGACATGGTGGGCGAGAACTCCAAGTGGCTGCGCGAGAACGACGTCTGCCAGCTGCTCTTCGCCGACGATGAGCTCATGGGCGTGACCCCGCCGATGTTCATCGAGACCACTATCGTCCAGACCGACCCGGGCTTTAAGGGCGACACCGTCCAGGGTTCCACCAAGCCGGCCACGATCGACACCGGCGCTGTTATCCAGGTCCCCATGTACCTCAATGAGGGCGAGGTCATCAAGGTTGACACCCGCGACGGCAAGTTCGTCTCCCGCGTCTAGCAACCAACTCTTCTAGGAGGATTCATGCCCCAGGAAATCAAGATTGACGGCATCGGCATTTCGCCCGATGTTCTGACCGCCATCGTCTCGCGCGCCGTGTCCGATGTCGAGGGCATCGCCTCCGTTGGCGTCAAGGACCTTGCCACCAACCTTGTCTCCATGATGCTCTCGTCCAAGGCCCCCGCTTCCGAGCCGGCGGTCGAGGCCGAGGTCGTCGGCGACAAGCTCGCACTCACTGTGCGTGTCGTGGTGTTCTTTGGCTATCCGTTCAAGAAACTCGCCGAGGCCGTTCGCGCCGCAGTGGTCGCCGCCATCGATGCCCAGGTTGGCGTTGAGGTCGAGCGCGTTGACGTTTGCATCGACGGCCTCGTTTTCCCCAAGGAGTAACCTTTGAGCCTTAAGGTTTATCGCGGGCGTACTCTTGCCCGCAGTCAGGCGCTTCAGCTTCTGTTCCAGGCCGAGGCCACGGACAGCCCGCTCGAGCGCGTCCTCGAGGGTGATTTCCTGATCTCGAAGGGTCCCCTCGACCCCTATGCGCTGGAGCTGTGCCGCGGTGCCTATGAGCATATCGACCGCATCGACTGTGCTCTGCGCTCTGTTGCCAAGAACTGGGATCTTATGCGCATGCCCGGCGCCGACCGCAACCTGCTGCGTATCGCCGTTTACGAGATGCGTTTCCTCACCGACGAGGAGGTCTCTGACGCCATCGTGATTAACGAGGCCGTCGAGCTTGCCAAGGCCTATGGCACCGACCAGTCCGCGTCGTTCGTCAACGGCGTGCTGGGTAAGATCGCTCGCAGCGAGGAGCTGCCGGGCGAGGACCTATACCAGGAGCTGCTGGCCGAAGATCGCGCTCGCGAGGAGGCACAGGCTGCCGAGGCTGCCGCAAAGGTTGCGGTTGCCCAGGCCGAGACTGGCGTGCTGTCCGAGGACGTGGACGCTGCTGAGGTCGCCGAGGCCGAGACCGGTACCGTCGAGGAGTAGCCATGCCAGAGGGTTCCGTCCGCAACTTCGACGAGATTTCGGACCGCTTGGACCAGATCATAGCTACCGTTCGCTCTAAGGATACGTCCTTGGAGCGTTCGCTCGATCTGTTTGACGAGGCGATTGAGCTGGGCTCCCGTGCGGTCGACATGGTCGACAAGTTTGAGCTGACGCCGCGTGAGGCCGACAAGCTCGAGCAGGAATACGATGAGGATGCGGCAAACGAATCCCAGGATAGCTAGGCCGCATCTCCGGATACGAATGGTTGATGGCATTCATGAAACGCGTGCGTCTTGATGACGAACTGATTTCACAGGGCATCTGCGCCGATCGCGCGGATGCCCTTCGCACTCTTATGGCTGGCTTGGTCTCGAGTGGCGGCGAGCGCTTGACTTCGCCGGGCCTTAAGGTGACCCCGGGCCTGCCGTTGCACGTGAAGGGGCGCATTCCCTATGTTGGCCGCGGCGGTCTTAAGCTCGAAGGCGCGCTTGATACGTTTGGTATCAATCCGACGGGCCTTGCCTGTCTGGATGTGGGCTGCTCTACCGGCGGCTTTACCGATTGCCTGCTCAAGCGCGGAGCTGCGACCGTTGTCTCGGTGGACGTTGGTCGCGCCCAGTTCGATTGGTCGTTACGTCAGGACGATCGCGTGACGCTGCATGAGCGCACAAACGTGACGCAGCTGCCTGAGCTTGGCTATGCCGGCGCCATCGACCTGGCTGTGTGTGATGTCTCGTTTACCAGCATCGCGAACATTATCGATGCGGTGCTGGCGTGCCTGGCGCCTACGGGTGCATTCTGCACGCTTGTAAAGCCGCAGTTTGAGGCTCCGGCGGCGCTGGTGGGTGAGGGCGGCATTGTGACCGATCCCGCCGTGCGCCGCGATACACTCGTTGCGGCAGTTGAACTCTTTGCTGCCAAGGGGCTGTTCCCGGTCGATGTGTGCGTGTCGCCCATTCATGGTGCCAAGGGAAACGTTGAGTTTTTCCTGTACGGCACGAGATTTGACCCCGGCGACCGCACGCAAGACGAGCTGCAATTCCAGGTATCGGTTTTGAGCGAGAAAGCTGCAACGCTATGAAGGTCTTTCTGGTTCCCAATTACTACAAGCAAGAGGCGGTTGAGAGCGGCCTGATGCTCGAGCTTTGGCTGACGCGCCAGGGCTATGAGGTCGCATGGGCTGCCGACCAGCGATCGAAGATTCAAAGCACGCCTGATATTGACGGCTCCGATCTGGTCATTACGCTCGGCGGCGACGGTACGTTGCTGCGCGCTGCCCGCATCCTCAACCATCGCGAGATTCCTATCCTCGGTCTTTCCTATGGTCACCTGGGCTTTTTAACTGCTGCGAGCCCCGAGGAGCGCGACATTCTGCAGGTCGTGAGCGACGCCCTTTCCGGCGAGCTGCACGTGAGCCGTCGCGCCACCATCGCCGCGGATATCGTGTCCGTGCGCGACGATGGCACGAAGGATGTCGTGCGCACGTTCGCCCTCAACGACATGGCGCTCACGCGCGGCCCCCTGTCCGATATGGTTGAGTTCGACATCACGGTGTCGGGCCACCATATCGATCGACTGCGTGGCGACGGCGTGGTCGTGTCCACGGCGACTGGTTCTACGGGGTACGCGCTCAGTGCAGGTGGCCCCATTGTGAGCCCCGACTATACGGGTATGGTCTGCGTACCCATTGCGCCGCACACCATTCAGGCCCGTGCCTTCTTGACTTCGCCGAGTGATGTCGTCGAAATCTTTATGTCCGATGATCGCCCGAGCGTTCCGGCGATCGCTATCGATGGACAGTTTATTACCTGCGACGGCACGGTCGAGAGCGTGGCCGTGCGCCGAGGCCCAGGCGATGTGCTGCTGCTCGACTACGGCCCCGAGAGTTTTTACAACTCGGTGAGCCGCGTATTCTACGGAGTCCGTCATGATCGATGAGCTGCAGGTTTCTAACATTGCACTCATTCGTGAGGCGACGCTGGTGCCGAGTGCCGGCCTGACTGTCCTGACAGGCGAGACCGGCGCCGGCAAGACCGCGCTGCTCTCGGCCCTTAAGCTTATTTTGGGCGAGCGTGCGGATTCGTCGACGGTGCGCGAGGGCGAGGCGCTGGCGAGCGTCGAGGCACGCCTGTTTGACGGCCCGCACGACACGGAGGGCTTCACGGTCCAGCGCAGCCTTTCTGCCGAGGGCCGCAGCCGCGTGAGGATTGACGGCCGCATCGCCAGCGTGCGCGAGCTTTCGGAGCGCGTCGGCGTGATGATGGATCTGTGCGGTCAGCACGAGCACCAGCGCCTCCTCGACCCGGCGCATCACGTTGCCATGGTCGATGCCTGGGCGGGGCGCTCTGCGCTCGAGGCACTCGAGCACTACCGTACTTGCTTTAAAGCCTCGCGCGCGGCTGCCAAGGAGGTCCGTCGCGTTGAGGAGGCCTCGCGTGCGCAGGGGAGTCGTGTCGAGGAGGCGCGCTTTGCCCTCGAGCGCATCGGCGAGGTCGACCCTAAGCCGGGCGAGTATGAGGAACTCGAGGAATTGCTGCCGCGCTCCGAACATGCCGAGGTACTGGTTGCCACAGCTAACGATGCCCATGCATCGCTTGCCGCCGAAGGGGGAGCGCTCGATGCCGTGAACAGCGCCGTGGCAGAGCTTTCCCGAATGGCTACCGTCGATCGCAAACTGGGCGACATTGCCGAGACGCTTTCGGATGCCTGCATCTCGCTTGAGGATTGTGCCAACGAGCTGCGCGCCTATCGCGATGGGGTCGCCTTCGATCCTCGCGAGCTCGCTCGCATGCGCGAGCGGTATTCCGACCTCAAGGGCCTGCTGCGTCAGTGGGGTCCGACCATGGACGATGTTTTTGCCATGCGTGATCGCTCGCAAGAGCTGCTTTCGCTGGTTGATGATGGCGATGAACAGATCAAAATGGCGCGTGAAGCGCTTGGCGCGGCGGAGCACGAACTGTTTGCTGCCGCCAAGGCGCTTAAGCGCGCTCGCAATACGGCGGCCCCGCGCTTCTGTCACGAGGTTGGCCGCCAGATGGCTCGCCTGGAGATGGGTAGTGCCGAGCTCGTCTGGGAGTCGCGCGATCTTCCCCGTGCTGAGTGGACGCCGGTTGGTCCTTCGAGTTACGAGCTGCTATACCGCAGCGGTGCCGGCTTGACGCCACGCCCCCTGCGCCGCATTGCGTCGGGCGGCGAGCTCAGCCGCGTCATGCTGGCAAGCAAGGTTGTCCTCGGTAACGCGGACGGTGTCGATACGCTGGTGTTTGACGAGGTCGATGCTGGTGTCGGTGGCTCCACGGCGCGTGCGCTCGCGGGCGTGCTGGCAGATCTCGCCGCTACGCATCAGGTGATTGTCGTAACCCACTTGGCGCAGGTCGCCGTCATGGCCGACAAGCATTATGTTGTCAGTAAGGAACCGGGCGATGTTCCCCAGACGCATTTGGACGAGGTAACCGGCGAAGCGCGTACCGCCGAGATCGCCCGCATGTTGAGCGGCGATCAGTCCGAGGCAAGCTTGGCCCACGCAAAGCAGATGCTCGAAGAAGCTCGAGGTTAGGTCGTATCAGCGGTGTTGGTGGGACAAAATAGACTGAAATTTTTGTCCCACTACGCGTTTTACTCCACAACCTTATCCGGCTGGATGAGCTCCTCGTAGTAGCTGATATGCTCACGCGCGTCTTTAATCTCGGGCAGCAGGAAGTTGTAGATGACTTCGATGATCATCGTGGCACTGATCTTGGAGAACGCAAAGTCGCCTGTCGTCAGCAGCGCTTCGTGGTTGACGGTATTAAAAGTGTAGTCTGCCAGGCGCGCGAGTGGGGATTTGCTGTCACTGCTGATGACGACTACGGTTGCGCCGCAGTTGCGAGCCGCTTTTGCCATGCGATTCAATCGGCGCGATTTGCCGGAGTTTGAGATAAGCACGATGACGTCACCCGGGCGTAACGTGAGCGCAAAGCCGATTGATGTCTCGCTAATGGTGCTCGCCATGCAGCGCAGGCCCAGCTGCGAAAACTTAAACGTCGCATCGAGCGCGACCGCGTTCGTATTGCCCACAGCTGCAAACTCAATAACCCCTGCATGCTTAAGGGCATGCACAACAGCCGCCAGCGTATCGTGGTCGATCCCGTCGATGGTCGCATTAAGCTCGCTCACCTTGGCAGCCAGGATATTCTTGAGGCTCTGCTCCATATTGTCGAGCGAGACCTCGTCAGTCAGGCCCTCGTTACGCTGGCTTTCCAAATCCCTCGCCAACGAAAACTGAAAGCTGCGGAAGCTACCAAAGCCAAGCTTGCGGCAGAAGCGCGAAACGGTCGCCTCGGACGTGGCGGCGGCGCGTGAGAGCTGAGCGGCCGTGAGGCGCGGCGCCTCGGACTGGTGCTCCAATATATAGTCGACAATGCGCTGCTCGGACTCGCTGTATCCCTGATGGGTGCTTATGAGGGAAAGTGCGCTCTTGCTACTATCGGTCATGGATGGCTCCTGGTTGGCATGAAAATCCAATTTGATTTGCAATGCCATAGTATACGGGCATTTCCAATTACAAGATACACCTTGCCGTTTCAAGTGTTGATGGTAAACTTTCACCTACCGTTTACGGTTATGAAAGAACCTTTCACCGGAGAATTGCACCTTGCCTCTTCTCACGCGGACGGTAGGTTGGTATCTTTCAGTTGTGGAAAAACGCGCATCGAAGCGCGTGTAGGGGAGCGCCCGCGGGCGCTGTACTCAAGAAGGAGGGACACATGGCTAAGTTTGACATCATCGCCGCCACCGGTTGCCCGACCGGCATTGCGCACACCTTCATGGCGAAGGAAGCGCTGGAGAAGGCAGCTGCCGAGCGAGGTCTGACTATTAAGGTCGAGACCCATGGCCAGGTCGGTGTCGAGAACGAGCTCACCAAGAGTGAGATCGCTGGTGCCAAGGCCGTCGTCGTCGCAGCCGACAAGGATGTCCAGGCTGAGCGTTTCGCCGGTAAGCCCATGGTTTCCGTTGGTGTTTCCAAGGCCCTGTCCGTTGAGGCCGCCGGTAAGCTGATTGACCGCGCGCTCGCCGCCAAGGGCGACAGCACGGTTGCAGCCGCTGCCGATGTCGAGGATGAGGTCGAGGAGAAGGAGTCCATCGGCCACGTCATCTACAAGCACCTCATGAACGGCGTCAGCCACATGCTGGTCTTCGTTGTTGCTGGTGGTGTTCTGACCGCTGTCTCGTTCCTGTGGGGCATTACGTCCTTCGATTCGACGGCGTCTGACTACAACAGCTTTGCTGCGATGCTCAAGATCATCGGCGGCATCGCCATGAACCTTATGGTTCCGGTGCTTTCCGCCTACATCGCCGAATCCATCGGCAAGCGCCCGGCGCTCGTCCCCGGCTTTGTTGCCGGTATGATCGCCATCCAGGGCCTGCCTGTTAACGCCGAGACCGGCATGATCGATGCCGGTGGCGCCGGCGTGGGCTTCGGCTTCCTGGGCGGCATCGTCGGCGGCTTCCTTGCCGGCTATGTCATCTTGCTGCTCGAGAAGGTCTTTGCCGGTCTGCCCAAGAATCTGGACGGCCTCAAGGCTATCTTCCTGTACCCGCTGTTCTCGACGGCTATCGTCGGCCTGGTCATGCTCGGCATTTCCGGCCCCATGGCTGCCATCAACACCGCCATGATGGACTTCCTCAAGGGCCTGTCCGCCTCTGGCGCCGTTGTCCTGGGTCTTGCCATTGGCTGCATGTGCGCCTTTGACATGGGCGGCCCGGTCAACAAGGCTGCTTACGTCACCGGTACCGCTATGCTCACCGAGGCTCTGGCCGCCGGTGTTGGCACCGATACCTATAACTTCGGCACCAACTTCATGGCTGCCGTCTCCGCCGCCTGCATCGTTCCGCCGCTGATCACCACCTTTGCCGTCGTTGTCGGCAAGAAGTACTTCAGCCAGGAGGATCACGACGCCGGTGTCGTCAACCTCATCCTTGGTTGCACCCACATCACCGAGGGCGCCATTCCGTTCATGACCAAGAACATCTGGCCCGTCATGCCCATCATGATGCTCGGTTCCTCTATCGCTTCGATCCTGACCATTATGTTCAACGTTCACGATCCGGCGCCTCACGGTGGCTTCCTGGTCCTGCCCGTTGTCGAGAACGGTCCGCTTTGGGTCCTCGCGATCCTCATCGGCGCTGTGGTCGGTGGCATCCTGTTCGTGGCCTTCAAGAAGTACGACTTCGAGAAGAACCAGAAGGCCGCTCCTGTAGCCAAGCCCGTTGAGGCCCCCAAGGCCGCTGCCGTCGAGGCCCCCAAGGCCGAGGCTGCTGACTTCGTGAAGGTCGAGAACGTCTTTGTCGCCGAGGACTTCGCTTCTCGTGACGAGGCTCTGAGCTTCGTTTCCAACCAGGCCGTCAAGGCCGGTATCGCAAGCGACGCCGACGCCGTGATGAACGCCTTCCTGGCCCGCGAGGCCGAGGGCACCACGGGCATGATGGAGGGCTTCGCCATCCCGCATGCCAAGTCCGATGCCATTACCGAGGCTGCCGTTATCGTCGTCAAGGACGAGTCCGGCGTGACCGGTTGGGATACCATGGACGGCGCTCCCGTCAACGTGGCTATCGCCCTGCTCATCCCCGGTGCCCAGGCCGGCACTACGCACCTCAAGATCCTGTCCAAGGTCGCCGAGGCGCTCATGGACGAGGACTTCCGTGCCACCGTCAAGGGTTCCACCGACGCCGCCGAGATCGCCAAGACGATCAACGCCCGTCTGGTCTAATCCCGCAACACGCGAATACCATCGCCCCCTGTAACAAAGGCGGAGTCCCTTTCCAGGGCCTCCGCCTTTTTCGAAACAGAGAACGCATCGGTTATCCCATCAGCCAGAATTCCTTTCAGCCGACATTACTCTGGACCGACCGAGTTTCTGTAGCTTGCTCGCCCACAGGGGCCCGTGCGCGGCCTGTGAGATTTATCGCGAGTTCCGCACGAGCCGAAGAGCACTTAATGTGCTCTTCGTGCGAGCAGGACTGTAGAGCAGGAAATCTCACAGGCCGCGCACGGGCCCCTGTGGGCGAGCAAGCGGACGACAAACACATCTGTCCAATAATTCGTCTGAAACATAATGAAAAACCGTTTGATGTGAGTTAATATAAACAACGTCGTGAATCTGACTCCTGCCACATGCATGACAGGGGTTAAACACAAAAAAGGAGTCAATTATGGTTTCTGAGAAGGCTACCCTCGTTAATCCTCAGGGTCTGCACATGCGTCCGGCTGGTCTGTTCGCCTCCACCATGGGCAAGTACGCCTGCGACGTGACTGTCGTCACCCCCGAGAAGGAGGTCAACGGCAAGTCCCCGATGGCCCTCATGGCTGCTGGTATCCCCTGTGGCACCGAGGTCGAGGTCAAGTGCGATGGCGCTGACGAGGCCGAGGCTCTGGCTGCTGCCATCGAGCTCATCAAGAGCGGTCTTGGCGAGTAGAACTCAAACGGGTCGCATGTTGAACAATTAAGTTCATACTTGGGGGCGCAGTGACCTGTATCAAGGTAGCTGCGCTCTTTTGTCATGGATATGGCAAAACGCTTTATCACATGACACGGAGAGAGGAATGGGAATGTATCAGGGAGTCAACGCATCCGAGGGCATCGGTATCGGCACCGTCATGGTCGCCGTCGATCCCGACTTGACGTTTGAACCGCACGCGGTTGCTGATTCGGCCGCAGAGAAGGAGCGTTATCAGACTGCTCTTTCGGTCTTCTGCGAGAAGACCCAGGCTCAGGCCGACCACATGAAGGAGACGGTGGGCGAGGCCGAGGCCGAGATCATGAGCGGACACATTGTCCTGGCTCAGGACCCGGGCATGACCGACGCCATCAACGCCGCCATTGACGGCGGCACCTGCGCCGAGCAGGCGCTCATGGACACCTCGACCATGTTCGAGAACATGTTCCTGTCCATGGACGACGAGATGTTCCGTCTGCGCGCGGCCGACATCGCCGACATCCGCACCGGTATTCTGGCCGAGCTGCTGGGCAAGGAGGTCGTCGACCTCTCCGTCCTGCCCGAGAATACCGTCGTTGTCGTGCACGACCTCACGCCGTCCATGACCGCCACGATCGATAAGGCCCACGTTGCCGGTATCGTCACCGAGACCGGTGGCCGCACGTCGCACTCCGCGATCATTGCGCGCGCCCTCGAGATCCCGGCTGTCCTTTCGGTTTCCAACAGCTGCACCGCGTTGCGCAACGGTATGACCGTTGTCGTCGACGGTGGCAAGGGTATCGTCGAGGCCGATCCCGACGAGGAGACGCTCGCTGCCTACACCGCCAAGGCCGAGGCCTTCGCTGCCGAGAAGGCAGCCCTCGAGGCCTTCCGTGGCAAGCCGTCCGTGACTGCCGATGGCATCAAGAAGATCATCGCCTGCAACATCGGTAACCCCGATGACGTGCCCAACGCGCTCGATCACGACGCCGAGGCTATCGGTCTGTTCCGCTCCGAGTTCCTGTTCATGGACTCTGCTGAGCTTCCTTCCGAGGAGGAGCAGTTCAACGCCTATCGTAAGGTCGCCAGCGCGCTCAAGGGTGCTCAGGTCATCATCCGCACGCTCGATGTGGGCGGCGACAAGGAGATTCCGTATCTGCACATGGTCAAGGAAGAGAACCCCTTCATGGGCTTCCGCGCCGTGCGTTACTGCCTGGCCAATCCCGACCAGTACAAGGTTCAGCTCCGCGCCCTGCTGCGCGCCAGCGCCTTTGGTGACGTCAAGATCATGATCCCGCTCGTCACCTGCGTCGAGGAGGTCGTGGCCGTCAAGGAGCTCGTCGAGCAGTGCAAGGCCGAGCTGACCGAAGAGGGTCGCAAGTTCAACGAGAACATCGAGGTCGGCATTATGGTCGAGACGCCTGCCGCCTCGCTGCTCGCTGACCGTCTGGCCGAGGTCGCCGACTTCTTCTCTATCGGCACCAACGACCTCATCGGCTACACCATGTGCGCCGACCGTGGCAACGACACCATCTCCAACCTGTACCAGGTGTACTATCCCGCCGTGCTCCGCTCGCTCAAGAACATCATCGAGAGCGGCGTGAAGGCCGGTATCATGGTCGGCATGTGCGGCGAGGCCGCTGCCGATCCGCTGCTTGAGCCGCTGCTGATCAGCTGGGGCCTGGAGGAGTTCTCGATGAGCGCTCCGTCCATCCTGCGCGCCCGCAAGACCATCAGCCAGTGGACCAAGGCCGAGTGTGACGAGCTCGCCGAGAAGGCACTCGCCTGCAACACTGCCGCCGAGGTCAAGGCGCTGCTCGAGTCTGCTGCTCGCTAATTTGGTATCAGAGGTAACCGCGTGGTTGGAATGGGCCAATCACGCGGCCCTCACATATACAGGGGGTACTGTAAATGTTCTACACGCTAACCGCTAACCCGGCTGTCGACATGACGGTTTCGAGCTCTCCGCTCGAGCCCGATGAGAACGTCCGCACCGGCTCGGCCAGCTACACGGCTAACGGCAAGGGCCTCGACGTGTCCTTCGCCTTTAAGAAGATGGGCGTCGACACCGTCGCGCTCGGCTTCTTCGCTGGCTTCACGGGCAAGTTTATCGTCGAGGAGGTCATGAACCTGGGTTGTCTGTGCCGCCCGGTCTGGACCGACGGCATCACGCGTATCAACACCTACGTCAACGATGGCCAGCACGAGTACGGCATCCTCAACCCCGGTGCTCCTATTACGCCGCAGCACCAGGAGGAGCTCTACAACATCCTGGACACCGCGGGCGATCTTGAGTGCCTGATCGTCTCTGGCTCCGTGCCTCCCAAAGCTACGCCCGACTTCCTGGCTCAGGTCATGGAGCACGCTCAGGCCCGTGGCGCCGATGTCGTCCTGGACCTGTCCTCCGACAAGCTCAAGGAGCTCGCTCACAAGAAGCCGCTGCTCATCAAGCCGAACCATCACGAGATGAAGGCTATCTTCGGCGTGCCGGTCGACACTGATGACGAGGTCCGCGTTGCCATGAAGATGGCTCACGACGCGGGCGTTCAGAACGTGCTGCTCACCCGTGGTAGCCGTGGCGACGCCTACTTCTCCAACGGCGAGGACATTTGGTATGCCAAGCGTGAGTTCAACATCAAGCTGGTCTCTTCCGTCTGCGCCGGCGACTGCACCCTCGCTGCGTTCCTGCACAAGTGGTACAGGGATCGCGACAACGTCGAGGAGGCCATGAAGCTCGCTATGGCCACCGGCGCCAACGTCGCTGAGTCCGTCGGCATCGGCGACTTCGGTCACGTTGACGAGTACAGCAAGCGCGTTGCTGTCCGCAAGCTCGATCGTCAGTAATCGAAACGCGACATATTCGTGCGCATGCGGCGCCCCGGTTTCGACCGGGGCGCCGTTTTTTTGTCCCACTCGAACCTCGGAGCCGCGCTTCACGCGTTCCACACCGTTCACCGAGTTGTTGTAGCCTTTTGCCGAAACGTGGAATATACTTTCATTAACACGTTGCTTCGTGAAAGGAACATTCATGATTTACACGCTTACTGCAAATCCCGCTATTGACTACAACATCTCCTGCGATGGCCTGTCCGCCAACACCGTCACCCGCACCCGTAACGCTGTCTACACCCCCAACGGCAAGGGTCTCAACGTCTCTTTTACGCTCGACCACTACGGCGTCGACACCACGATCCTGGGCTTCTTCGCCGGCTTCTCGGGAGAGTTCATCGTTAAGGGCGCCGAAGCCCTTGGCGTGCCCGTCAAGCCCGTGTGGACTGACGGCATCACGCGTGTCAACGTGTTCCTCAACGCCGGTCCCGACACCGAGTACAACATGGTCAATGCCGGTGCCGCCATCAACGCTGCCAACGAGCAGGAGATGTTTGAGCTTATCGATTCGCTCGATGACATGACCTGCCTGGTTATCAGCGGCTCGCTGCCCCCCAACACCTCCGATGGCTTCCTGGCAGAGGTTCTGCGTCGCGTGAAGGCGAAGGGCGCCGAGTTCGTGCTCGATATCTCGAGCCATCAGTTGGCCGACCTCATTGCTATGGAGCCGCTCCTCATTAAGCCTAACGACGACGAGCTGCTCGACATCTTTGGCATTAAGGTGGGCGGTGGCGACGACGAGTCCGTCAAGGGCGCCATGGCCGAGCTGCACGCCAAGGGCGCTAAGAATGTACTGCTGACGCTCGGCGGCGACGGCGCGTACTTCTCCAACGGCGAGCACATCTGGTTTGCCAACCGCACCTTCGACGTCAAGCTGCTGTCGACCGTCTGCGCGGGCGACTCCTCGCTGGCCGCCTTCCTTTCCGTGTGGCACGACGCCCCCGAGCGCGTCGAGGATGCCCTGCGCCTCTCGATGGCCACCGGCGCCAACGTGGTCGAGTGCCCGGGTCTGGGCGATTTTGCCAAGGTCGATGAGTATCAGAAGGGTATTGCAATCCGTCAGGTTTGCTAGTTCCGGCACCTTGCCTGAATAGTTCAATTATTTCGCATCCGTCTTAGACCAGGACGGATGCGTTTTTGTTTATCGGACTTGCGTGTGCAGTGGAGGCTGTTTCTTGCTAGACTTCTTGCAGACGCAATCGATAGCCAATTTGATAGTCGCAGGAGGCCATAGGCATGTGCAATGTTTCGCTCAACGGTACGCAGCCGACCGATGCCTCTATCCGTGTCCTGCGTGCGCTTGAGGCAGCAGGTCTTGAGGCTTGGTACGTGGGCGGTTGGGTACGTGATGCCCTGATGGGACGCCCCAGCCACGATGTTGACATGTGCTGCAGCGGCCTGTGGCAGGAGTCCAAAGAGGCGCTCGAAGCGGCTGATATTGCCGTGGTTGAGTCGGGCATAAAATTTGGCGGCATCACGGCTATTTGCGATGATGAGCGCATTGAGGTCACCACCTACCGCCTAGACGGCTTTTACACCGACGGCCGCCATCCCCAGAGTGTGGAGCGTGCGGCGTCGCTTGAGGACGATCTGGCGCGTCGTGACTTTACCGTTAACGCTATGGCCTGGCATCCCGAGCGTGGTCTTGTCGACCGCTACGATGGTCAGGGCGACCTAGACCGCAAGCTCATCCGCGCCGTTGGAGATCCCAAGCGTCGTTTTAACGAGGACGCGCTTCGCATGCTGCGCGCGGTGCGTTTTGCCTGCCGTCTGGATTTTATGATCGAGCCTAAGACTAAACAGGCGCTTGCCGAGTGCGCGCCGCTGCTCGATGCTGTGGCGCGCGAGCGCGTGGGCATTGAGCTCGAGGGCATTCTTTCGACCGGCCATGGGGGAGACGCGATGCTGCGCTACCCCGAGCTTGTTTGCGCGGCCGTGCCCGAGCTCGCGTCCGCTCGCGGGTTTGATCAACGCAGCGTCTATCATGCGTTTAACGTCTACGAGCATATCGCCCGCGTGCTGACGGTGGCAGGGGAGCTGGCGCTGTGCGACGGCGTCGCGCCCTCGTCGAGCCTTATGTGGGCGGCGTTTTTGCACGACGTTTCCAAACCCGAGTGCTTTACGGTCGATCACGACGGCAGCGGCCACTTCTACGGTCATCCCGAGCTCGGCGCCAAGAAGGCGCGTGTCATCATGGATCGCCTGGCGCTCTCGCACGATTTGGTGCGCGATGTGTGCCTGCTGATCAAATACCATGACAAGCCGCTGCGCCCCGAGCGCTCCTGCCTGCTCAATATGATGCGCGCGCTTTCGGGCGAGGGTGTCGATACGCCGCGTCTGATGGACGAGCTCATGGACCTTAAGCGTGCCGACACGCTCGGCAAGGCGCCCTCGTGCTTCTATTACGTCGAGACGATCGAGGAGATGCGTACGCTCGCCCACGATCTGCTGCAGGCGGGGGAGCCCTATACACTCAAGATGCTTGCCATCAATGGTGGCGACCTGATCCGCGCCGGCGTCAAGCCGGGGCCGGAGCTGGGACAGCTTCTCAACGCCGCCCTCGACGCCGTGATCGAGGACAACATCCCCAACAACCGCGAAGCCCTCCTGGCTCATCTCAACTTGAACTAGCTAACCAGTTGACCTGCGCGTTCCATAACCTGCCGACAATTTTTTCGGCAATTTGGAATTTCTTCTTGCGCTGATGTTTTTTGTCCCGTAATATATTTCCTCGCAGCACGGCAGTGCAGATGTCATGTGGCCCGTTCGTCTAGCGGTTTAGGACGCCGCCCTCTCAAGGCGGAGATCACCAGTTCGAATCTGGTACGGGCTACCACTTCTTTTCTGCTGAGGCTTATGGCCCGTTCGTCTAGCGGTTTAGGACGCCGCCCTCTCAAGGCGGAGATCACCAGTTCGAATCTGGTACGGGCTACCACGCATCTGATACCCGGACTTCCCATGGAAGGCCGGGTTTTTTATTTTCAAACAACCGTCTGCAATTCCCGTTTGAACCAGAGCTTTGCGTTCTGCTTATGGTCCTTGCGGGTACAATATCCAAGATATTTTGACTGTTAGAAGGAGTCTCATGACGGAGTCCTCTCAGCATACGTCTAAGCCCCAGGTCGAGGTTGAGGCCTCGGGCGGAGATGACAATAAGAGCGCACGCCGCGGCGCCATCTTTATCGGCGTCGTGCTGGTGGGTTATATCGTTTATCTGATTGTGACCGGTCAGATGGGACAGTTCTGGGCTGCCATGTCGAGCGTCCAGGCGCCCTGGCTCGTTGTCGCCTGTCTTTGCATGTTCATGTATCTGTTCTTTGGCATTGTGGCCTATGCGATCGCCGTCTGGCTCGATCCTAATTCGCCCGTCGGCATTCGCGACCTGATCTCGGTCGAGGCGAGCGGTATCTTCTTTGGCAACCTGACGCCCATGATGATGGGCTCTACGCCCGCCCAGATTTACCGCCTGACCAAGGCAGGCCAAAATGTCGGCGAGGCCGGAGCCACGCAATTCACGCGCTTTATCGTGTATCAGTTTGGCCTCGTTGCCTGGGGCGCTATCCTACTGCTTGCTCGCATGCCGTTTTTCGCCGAGCGCTATGGCGACATGATGCTGCTGTGTGTCTTTAGCTTTGGTGGGCACTGCTGCATCTTGCTTGGCATCTTCGCCGTCGCGCTCATGCCTAAGACCGTCACGCGCGTCGCCCATTGCATCATCAATTGGCTCGAGCGCATTGGTGTCTCGGCCACTAAGATCGAGGGATGGCGCACGTTTGTCGATGGTGAGATCTACTCTTTCTCCGAGAAGTTCAAGCTTTCAGCCGGCCACTTTTCGTCCATGCTGCTCACGGTGGTCATCACCATGTTGCAGCTCGCGTTTTTCTATCTGGTGCCGTATTTCCTGATGCTTGCCTTTGGCCACCACGAAGTCGACTTTTTCTCGGTCATGGCCGCGAGCGCTTTTGTCCAGCTGCTGAGCTCTGCGGTTCCCTTGCCCGGTGGAACTGGTGGCGCTGAGGGCGGCTTTGCATTGTTCTTGGGTCATTTCTTTGGGTCGGCTTCGACCGCCGGCTATCTGCTGTGGCGCCTCATTACGTTTATTGCGCCGACCATTTTGGCTGCGCCCCTGTTGGGACTTAAGAGTGCCCACAACGAGAGCATCCATGCGCGCTGGGATCGCGTGATGCGCAAGCTCGGCCGCACGCCTCAGACGCCCTCTGCGCCCACTAAGCCGCACCCCACGAATGCTGTTACCGTTGATCCCAAGAAGCACGCTCAGAAGGCTTCTGGGACCGCTAAGCCGGCTCATAAAGCCTATGTGCGCCAGACAGGCGATGGTATTCGCGTATCTCCGTCGGCACTCAATAAGAAGAAGCACCCTAAGTCGCAGTAGGACAGTCGTGCGTTCTTCATGATGCGGGGCATATTTGTGCTGTATGGGGGATAATCCTCTTACGTAGATTATCTCTCATCTGTTGATGAATGCTCGCATATCGAAGGGACACGCCCATGGCAACCAGCAAACCGCGTCTTGACCGCCGCATTGTTCGCAGCCGTAATGCCATCCTTTCGGCTTTCGAGCGCCTGCTCATGGAAAAGCCGCTGGCAGACATTACGGTGAGTGCCATCGCACGCGAGGCCAATGTCGACCGCAAAACCTTCTACGTGCACTTTGGCACGGTTGACGGCCTGCTCGATGCCATTGCCGTCGATGTGGTGGAGATGATTGTCGACTCGGTCGAGAAAACGCTTGCCTCCATGGACGGCGACACCAACGAGCGCGCCCTGGGCGCGGCGGCGACCTTCTTTAAAACCGTTAACGAGGCACTGTGCAACAACCTGGTGCTCAATCGTCAGCTGATCGAGAACATTCCGCTCGATGATTTTATGGCTCGTCTTCGTGCGCCCCTCGAACACGAGATTGCCGAGCGCGATCTGCTGCCCCAAGGTCTCAAGGACGAGATGTTCGACTACTATCTGGCGTTTTTGCTGTCGGGTATTATCGGTATCTATCGCACGTGGGCGCTGTCTGACGGTTCGGTTCCTATCGAGCGCGTCTCTGAGGTCGCCAACGACCTGACTCTCAATGGCCTGTCGAGTCTGGAATCTCGCTTGGATTAGGCGCAGGCTCGAGTTCGTGACGCGCTTGTCGGGGTGCAGCCCGATCGACCAGACGACGGGCATCCCGCCGAAGCAGTCGATGACCGGGCTCAGGTAGACCTTCTCGCCGCCCGGGAGTCTGAACTCGGTGATGTCGGTGAGCCACAGCAGGTTGGGCTCGTCGGCGTGGAAATTCCTGTTTACGAGGTTCTCCGGCGCCTTGTAGACCTCGCCGGCGTAGGAGCTGTAGCCTGAGGATCATTAAAAGAAAGTCCAGTTTATCCTTCCCACTCCAATTGGGAATCCTCCGATGCGCCTTCGCACGCTCGCACGACCTCGATACCATGCGAGCGTGCAAACTCGATGAGCTCTGCGTTGCGGGCGTTTATGGTGCCGAAGGCGGCGGGGCACACAATAAGGCGCGCGCAGTGGACGAGGAGCTCTTTGGCGCGGGCCATGGTTTTATCCCCGATCGGCTCGAACGCGCGCTCGGCCACGCATTCCGCCGCCAGGTCGCGCGCGAGCTCGCAGTCGATGTCCCCTTCGTGCAGAACGCCCGCGTAGAACGCCTTGCCCTGCCGAATGAGCTGGCGAAACACAGCCGACCCCGTACCTGCGCCGGCGATGACGAACGTGTGCGCATCGCCGTGCGGGCGCCCAATTTCCACGCTGCCGAAGCGCTCGTTGAAGGTGCCATGTTGAAGGCCGTAGAGCTCGCCAATTGTCTCGCGCGTAAATATTTTCTCGGGTGTGCCGGCGCGGAAGACTCGGCCGTCCTTCACGCAAATCACCTTGTCGGCGCTTTTCTGCGCGAGCTCGAGTTCGTGGATGGACATGATGACAGCCACATTCCGCGATTTCGCAAGATGGCGAAGTATTCGCAGCAGGTCGATCTGGTAGCGGATATCGAGATACGACGTGGGCTCGTCGAGCACGAGCACACGCGGATCCTGCGCGATCGCGCGTGCGAGCATGACGCGCTGGCGTTGCCCGTCGCTTATCTGCATGAAGTCGCGCTCGGCGAGCTCTTCCACATGTGCGGTTTTCATGGCCTCGTCGACCCGACTATGGTCGTTAGGCGAGAGTGTCCCCATTCGCCCGGTGTAGGGATGTCTTCCCGCCTCTACGACATCGCGGCAGGTGAGGAGCTCGGTCCGGGGGCGATCTGTCAGCATAACGGCAAGGTTCCTTGCGAACTCCGCCGTCTTCCATCGGGAAATCTCTCGCCCGTCGAGCTCGACCGCGCCGGCAAGCGGTGCTAGATGGCGCGTGATGGTTTTCAAGATGGTCGACTTGCCCGAGCCGTTCGGCCCGATGAGCGCCACGACGTCGCCCGCGTGAACCTCCAGATAGACGCCTTCGACTACAACCTTCTTGTCGTAGCCCGCCGACAGGTCGCTTATGCGGAAAAGCGGCGCTCCGTCAGCCTGCGTTTCGACCGGGGTTTCGAGGTTCGACTCCGTTCGGAGGAGGCGTTCCGCGCGCAGTTCCGCACGAGCCGAAAGTGCCTTCTGGCGCTTTCGTGTGAGCTCAGGACTGTCTAAGCATGGAATGTCCCCTCCGAGCATTTTGGGCCGCGGCACGAATTCCCCCATCTACCTCACCCGCTTCTTCAACATGAGCGCGATAACCACCGGCGCGCCGAAGATGGCGGTGACGGCGCTGATGGAAAGCTCGACGGGGGAGAACAGCGTGCGCGCGATCAAATCGCAGCCCGCGCAGAAGATGGCGCCTCCCAAGAAGCACGCAGGAATCACGCGGATGGGCTTCGACGACTTTAGCGCCGACTTCACGAGATGCGGAACCGCGATGCCTACGAACGACACCGGACCAGCGAACGCGGTCACGCAGGCAGAGAGCATGCTCGCTAGAAGGACGAGCACCACGCGGAAGCGTGCGACGTTCACGCCGACGCTTTTCGCGTAGGCTTCTCCCAGCTGGAAGGCGGAAAGGGGCTTCGATATCGCGAATACGCATGCGCTCACGGTGATCACCACGACCGCGATGACCGCGATGTCGTTCCAGCTCGAACCCGAGAAGCTACCCAAAGACCAGTTGTGCAGGTTCACGATGGACTGGTCGTCGGCGAAGGCGATGAGGAAGTTCGTCGCCGCCGAGCAGATGTATCCCACCATGACGCCCGCCACGATGAGCATGGCCATGGAACTTATGCGCCGTGCGATGAGGAGCACGAAGCCGATGGTGATAAGCGAGCCCAGAAACGCTGCGGCCACCATGGCCGGCGAGGACATGGCCTGGTTCGCGTCCAGAAGTGCGATCATCGTAAGCGCGACGACGAACTTTGCGCCCGAGGAGACGCCCAAGATGAACGGGTCGGCGATGGGGTTGTTGAAAAACGTCTGCAGTAGGAACCCGGAAAGCGAAAGTGCCCCGCCGAGAAGCACGGCTGAAAGCACGCGCGGCAGGCGAATCTCCCAGATGACCTGGCTTTCCATGGAATTGGCCGCGCCGCCCGAAAGGATGCCGGGGATGTGGTCTGCTGGCACGAGCACGCTCCCGATGCACAGGTTGGCCCCGACGAGCACGATGAGGGCAACAGCGAGCAGCGCCGTCACGACGCGACACCGCGCGGCGCGCCCCGATTCGTCGTATGTCATGGAAAGTCGGCTTTTCATGGTGCTAGCCGAGCTTCCTCAGATAATGGAAGTCGCTCGCGTCATCGCCGGTGAACGCCCCGTGCAGCTCGTCGATAATGTCGGCGGTAGAAGTCATCTGCTGGTACATGTCGGCGCTTGTGACCCAGACGTTGCCGTTCTTCACGGCTTTGAACTGCGACAATAGCGCGTTTTTGCCTACGAAGTCGTTCAAGGTGGCAACCGATTCGTCGATGGTGCCGTTGTAGACGATGATGTCGGCATCCTTCGCCGTCGCGTAGAAGCGCTCCATTTCGAGCGTTACTGACGAACCTGACGTCGACGCCGTCTGCGCGTCATCGAGCGCGTAGCTGCCGCCTGCAAGCTCGATCATCTGCGCCACGTAGTCGCCCGCCCGCCTCGTGACGGCGGCCCCGTTCGAGTTAATGTAGAAATACGCCACGGTTTTACCTGACGACGCGAGCCCCGACGTTTGCTCGACGCGGGCCTTCTGCTCGTTGAACAGGTGCGCGGCCTCGTCTTCCTTGTCGAACAGGACGCCGAAAAGCTTAATCCACTCGACGCGCCCGAGTGCTTCGGGCTCGCTCGACGACTGTTCGGTGAGCACGACGAGCCCGAGCTTCTGCAGCTTTTCCTTCACATCGGGCGTGTGGTTGATCATGGTGTTCTCGATGGCGAGCGTGCAGCCCGAGGCCGATATTCGCTCGTAGTCGGGCGCGCTGTACTTGCCGCCGTAGGCGATCGCCCCACTTTCGAGCGCGCTTTTGAAGCGCGCGACCGAGCAATCGTCGGCCTTCGTGCCCGACATTAAGATATTGTCGTTCGCATCGAGCGCGTCGACCAGGCACATCGTTGCCGACGACACGAGGTACACCTTGTCGGCGGGGCGCCTTATGACCGCGATGTCGGAGCTCAACCCATCAGGTACCTTCGCATCTTGCGGCACCACGAGGAAGCGCTCCCCGTTCGAAACGCAGATAAGCCGCAGGCCGCCTTCGTACTCGTCGACAGTGAAGTGCTTGGCGTATTCAAGCTGAAGCGCCCCCGTCGGCTCCCAGCCGCAGCCCAAATCGGCGTTGTGGAAGTCGGCCGCGGCGCTTGAAGCCGTTACCGCAGGGGAACCGCCGCTTGCATCGTCGCCCGATTTCTCCTTCATGGTGGATGAGTCGAAGTAGAGCGTGTAGTCGATGGTGTGCGGCGTCGACATGGCGACGGTCTCGGCCGACACGGCGATGTCCTCGTCGAGCGTGACGGGTATCTCGAATGTGGAGTTGCCGCCGTCGTTTACAGGCGCGTAGTCCACGCCGTCGACGGTCATTTTGTCGTAGTTCGAACTCGACCAGGTGATGGTCGCGGTGTAGGTGTCGCCATCCTTCACAATTGTGGTGGGTGAGGCGATGCTTGCGCGCCCTGACCCGCCGGAAAGCGAGACGCTCACAGTGTATTCCTGAGAGCCCGCCGTGCCACCGGTCGCGTTCGGGCTCGCACTGCACCCCGCGAAGGGAAGCGCGAGCAGGGCGACGAGAACGCAGGTGATCGCGCGCGCCGCGATGCTGCGGCGCTTCCTGCTTTCCTTCTTGGGAAGAATCGACCGCATGGCGTTACTTCAGCGCGTCGGCGCGCAGATCGACGCCGGCGGATTCGAACACGAGCGTGCGGTCGTACCACTGCCCTTTTCTAATGCTCCACGCGGCGCAGGCGGTGTCCTCGTCGAGCGCTTCAACGGGTACGTCGTAGGTGTACTTGCCTTCCGCGTTTTCCACATAGGGGATGAAGTCGGCCTCGCTCGCGGCGGCAGCCTCGTCGCCCGTGCCCATGAAGAGCTTGCCGTAGCCCGTGCCGGAAAGTGTCATCACGCAGTGCATGGAGCCGTTTTCCACGATGAGCTGGGCGTCCACAATCCTGAACATGTTCGAGCTGGAATCTACGGTGATCGGATAGGTGCCGTCGGCCACCTTGTCGGCGGTGATGGGGGCAGCGCTTGCGCCCTCGGGCGCATCGGCCGCCTGTTCGGTCTTTTCCTGGGAATCGGCATCGCTTGCCTTTGCGCTGTCGATTGAATTTCCGCCGCAGCCGGCGAGCGAGATCGCGAAAAGCGCCGCCGACAGGGCGAAGACGAGGGTTTTCTTCAACATGGAGGGGTTCCTTTCAATCGCTTCGACCGCCCGCGCCGTGCGGTGGGCGGGCGGGATGCGAATGCAACGGGCATGCGTCGTCGTCGGGGAAAGGCGCATGCCCGTTGCACGGGGACGCGACCGGCGCTCCCGTGCGCGGCGAGTTTACAGCTTGGCGATGGCGTCGTCCACGTGCGAGACGTAGATGTCGTCGACCGCGACGTTCTGTCCCAGACCCTGGAGCAGGCACGTCACTTCGAAGCCGGCGGCCACGAACTTCGCAGCCCAGCTGTCGGGGTCGGTCTCGTCTGCCATGTCGTTGTTCGCGTGGTCGCCCGCGACCACCATGAACGGCGCGAGCACGGCCTTCTTGTAGCCTGCGGCGCTCGCGGCGGCGATAACATCCTCGCAGGTCGGTTCAGCCTCGACGGTGCCGACGAAGAACTGAGTCAAGCCCTCGTTCTTGAACACTTCCTGCATCTTTGTATAGTCGGCGTTGGAATCGGCTTCGGTGCCGTGACCCATGAGGCACAGCGCCGTCTTGCCGTCGTCGAAGGACGCCATGTTCTCCTTAATGGCTGCGGCCACCTTCTTGTAGTCGTCGTCGGAGGTGAGCAGCGGGTCGCCGAGCGAGATCTTGTCGAACTTGTCGGCGTACTTGTCGAGCTCGTCTTTCACGTCGGCGTATTCCAGGCCAGCCATGAGATGCGTCGGCTGCACGACGATTTCCTTCACGCCGTCTTCCACGCAGCGGTCGAGCGCCTCGGTCATGTTGTCGATCGTGATGCCGTCGCGCTTCTTCAGCTTGTCGATGATGATCTGCGCGGTGAAGGCGCGGCGGATGTCGTAGTCCTGCCAGTACTTCTCGCGGATAGCGTCTTCGATGGCGCCGATGGTGATGTGGCGCGAGTCATTGTAGCTCGTGCCGAAGCTCGTGACGAGGATGACCGGCTTCACGGCCTTCTCCTTTTCACTCGATTTCTCGGAACTCGCGGAGGTGTTGGAGCAGCCCGCGAGCGCGACTCCGGCGAGCGCGACGGCTCCGGTTGCTGCGGCGCCCATGAAGCCGCGGCGTGACATCTGGTCGGACATGGTTTTTCCTTTCCTCGGTTTGCCGGTCCCCCGGCGACAGTTGCTTGTCGGCACAAGCGAAAGAAAAGCGCACCCCTCGGGGTTCACAAGGAGCTAACGCCACGGCGATGCCGTGAGGAAAAGGCGAAGCAGTCTGGCTTGGGGCGCGAGGCGGTTCGCCCGCGCGTCCTACACAGTAATGTCCCTTGCCCAGGATTCCCACCTGGTTCCCTCCGCAAGCCAGCGCGGGCTGTGCGGGCGCTGCGCCGGTCATTTCCTTTTATCCGATTGTCATATGCTCGTTGCCGAAACTTTTACTATGATAGTGGGCACTTGTGAACGTGTCAAAGCCAGGGCGGGCTGCATTGCGCCTCCTGCCTGCGTATTTGCGCCGATTGCCGCTGCAGGCGCCGTGTTTTGCCCGCTGCGCGAAAGGCGGCGTAAACGGTTGCGATGAGAAACGGGAAGGGAAGGCTCGGATGATTCATATCGTTGGCGCAGGCTCGGGCGCCGCCGACCTTATCACGCTGCGCGGGGCGCGCCTTCTGCGCGCGGCCGACGTGGTCGTTTGGGCGGGAAGCCTTGTGAACCCCGAGCTGCTCGCTGAGTGCAAGGAATCCTGCATCGTCTACGACAGCGCGCACATGACCTTGGAGGAAGTGCTCGACGTGATGTGCGCGGCGGATGCGCGGGGCGAGGAAGTGGTGCGCCTGCACACGGGCGACCCGTGCCTGTACGGCGCCATCCAGGAGCAGATGGACGCACTCGACGCGCGCGGCGTGGACTACGAGGTGGTGCCCGGCGTGTCGAGCTTTTGCGGTGCCGCGGCGGCGCTTCGCCAGGAATACACGCTGCCGGGAATCAGCCAGTCGGTCGTGATCACGCGGCTTTCCGGACGTACCCCCATGCCCGCGGGCGAGGGCATGCGCACCATGGCGGAAAGCGGCTCGACTATGGTTATCTTCCTGAGCTCGGGTATGCTCGCCGAGCTTTCCGCCGAGCTTTTGGCCGCGGGCCGCAGCTCCGACGAGCCGGCGGCGCTCGTGTACAAGGCGACCTGGCCTGAGGAGCGCGTGGTGCGCTGCACAGTGGGCACGCTCGCCGATGCGGGCGCGCGAGAGGGCATCGACCGCACGGCGCTCGTGGTGGTGGGCCGCGTGCTCGGAGCTCGCGGCGGGCTTGCGCACGACGGCGCGCAAGCGGAGTCGTACGAGCGCAGCAAGCTTTACGACCCTTCGTTTGCCACGGGGTATCGGAAGGCGAGAAGCTAGCGTGGCCTTCGAGCACTACATATATACCGGGACGACCCGCCTGCGCTGCGGCTATACCACGGGGAGCTGCGCCACGCTCGCGGCGAAGGCGGCCTGCGAGATGCTCTTGTCACGAAAGCCCGTCGGCCGCGTGTCGATCGTCACCCCCGGCGGGCTGCCCGTCGAGGCGAACGTGGTCGACGCATGCATCGGCGAGGGGTGCGCCCAGTGCGCCGTGCGAAAGGACGCAGGTGACGATGCCGATGTGACCGACGGCGTGCTCGTGTACGCGCGCGTGGAACATGCGGGGTCGGGCACGGGTTCTGCGGGCAGCAAGGGCGTGCCCGCGCGCGAATCGGAAGTTTCCGTCGATGGCGGCGTGGGCGTGGGGCGCGTGACGTTGCCCGGGCTCGAGCAGCCGGTGGGGGCGGCCGCCATCAACGCGACGCCGCGCGCGATGATCACTTCGGCGGTGCGCGAGGTGTGCGCCGCGCACGGCTTTTCTGGAAATATTGCTGTGACGATTTCGGTACCCGAGGGTGTTGCCCTTGCCGAAAAGACCTTCAACCCGCGCCTGGGGATAGAGGACGGCATCTCCATCCTGGGCACGACGGGCATCGTCGAGCCGCGCAGCCTCGCTGCCTTGCGCGACAGCATCGAGCTCGAGATCCGGCAGCATGCGGCTATGGGGCGGTGCGGAGTCGTGCTCACGCCCGGCAACTACGGCGCGCAGTTCATCTCGGGGCATTTCCACCTAAACGGTGCGCCGGTGGTCTTCATCTCCAACTTTGTGGGCGATGCGATTGATTGCTGCGTTCGCGAGGGATTCACCAATGTCCTTCTTGTGGGACACATCGGCAAGCTGGTGAAGGTCGCGGGCGGCATCATGGACACCCATTCGCGTACCGCCGACTGCCGCGCGGAGATTCTGGCCGCCCACGCGGCCTTGGCCGGCGCGGGCGCGAAGACCGTGCGCGATATCATGTCGTCGGTCACGACCACGGCGGCGCTCGAGGTAATCGAGGCCGCCGGCGTGGGGGACGCTGCGCGCGCTTCGCTCGCTGCGGCAATCGAGGACAGGTTGCGCCGCCGCGCGGCGGGCGGATGCGACATCGCCGCGGTCGTGTTCGACGCCGAGCGCCGCGAGCTTTTCCGCACGTCGGGCGCCGATGCAGTTATCGGGGAATTGGGGGCGACGTATGAGTAAAGGCGTGCTGTACGGGGTGCGTCGCGCAATCGGCTGGTCGGGGACGAAGGTGGTCATGAAGGCGCGCCGCTCGCTTGCGGACACGAAGCGCATCCTTTGCGAGGAGGGCGCCTTCGACGGCGCCGAGCTCGTAGAGGATTGTGGGCTTCCGGGTGAGCGCGTGTACCGCTCGCTCGACGATGTGCCCGATCGGGGCAGCTACTTCTCGACGATGGTGGTGCGCTAGATGAGGGTTTCCTGCATAGCGTTCACCGAGAGGGGATATGCGTTTGCGGAGCGCGCCGCACGCGCGCTTTCCGATTGCGCGCAGACAGGTGAAGATGACCCTGGCTGGGACGTTTCCGTTTCGCGCGGGTTCGGCGAGGGGAAGGCAGACCTGCGCGCATGGACGGCGCTCGCGTGGGAAGCGTCGGACGCGCTTCTGTTCGTGGGCGCGGCGGGCATCGCCGTGCGGGCGATCGCGCCGCATGTCGCCTCGAAGACAAACGATCCCGCGGTTGTGGCGATCGATGAGGCGGGGCGCTTTGCTGTCCCGCTTTTGTCGGGGCATTTGGGCGGTGCGAACGAGCTTGCGCAAACCGTGGCACGCGCGGCAGGGGCCATCCCCGTCATCACCACGGCGACCGACGTCCGCGGCGTGTGGGCGGTGGATACGTGGGCGCGCTGTGCGGGGCTCGCCGTTTCGAATCCCGAGGCTATCAAGCGAGTCTCGGCGCGGCTGCTTTCGGGCGGGCGCGTGACGCTCTATTCCGATATGCCGATTTCGGGACAGCCGCCTGAGGGGGTTGACATTGCGTCCGACCGCGCTCGGGCCGATATCGTCGTGTCGCCGTTTGCTGGCGCGAATGCAGGCGCGTCCGTTCGCGCGGCGGAGACAACGGGCGAGGTCGTGCCCGCCGGTGAGACGGGCAAGCCGGCGGGCGTGCGGGCGCAGGCGCCTGCACACGAGCCGCTTCGCCTTGTCGTGCCCTGCATCGTTGCGGGCATAGGGTGCCGCCGCGGTGCGTGCGCCGAAGCGATCGGGGAGGCGTTTCTTCTCGCGTGCGGGCAGGCGGGCATCTCGCCTTCGGCCGTGCGCGAGGCGGCGACGATCGACGTGAAGGCGCACGAGGAGGGTCTGCTCGCCTTCTGCCGCGCGCGCAATATCCCGCTTGCGACGTATTCCGCAGAGGAGTTGTCGCTGGTCGAAGGCAGCGTTTCGCCATCTGATTTCGTGCGCGCGACGGTGGGGGTCGACAACGTGTGCGAGCGCGCGGCGCTCGCGGACGGGGGCAAACTTATCTTCCCGAAGCTCGCTCACGGCGGCGTGACCGTTGCGTTTTCCAAGGTAACTATCGAACTTTCGTTTAAGGAGCGGTGATGGGAAAGCTCTTCGTGGTGGGGATCGGCCCGGGCGGCCCCGGCGGCATGACGATTGCGGCTCGGCGCGCGCTCGAGGCGGCCGACATCGTTGTGGGGTACACGAAATACGTGGAGCTCGCGCTCGCCGCCGTGCCCGACGCGGCGCATCTCGCGACGCCGATGATGCACGAGGTCGAACGGTGCCGTCTGGCGCTTTCGCGCGCGCAGAGCGGAGAAGCCGTGGCGCTCGTGTGTAGCGGTGACGCGGGCGTGTACGGCATGGCGAGCCCCGTGCTGGAGCTTGCGGAGGACTACCCCGATGTAGACGTGGAAGTTATCGCCGGGGCCACCGCGGCTCAGAGCGGGTCGGCGGTGCTCGGCGCCCCGCTTGCCCACGACTTCGCGGTCGTGTCGCTCTCCGATCTGCTCACGCCGTGGGAGGTCATCGAGCGCAGACTCGCCGCTGTGGCGAGCGCTGACTTCTGCATCTGTTTGTACAACCCGCGCAGCAGAAAGCGCGCCGACAGGCTCTCGCGCGCGGCGAAGATTATGCTCGAATGGAAGGCCCCCGACACGCTCTGCGGCTGGGTACGCAACATCGGGCGCGAGGGGCAGCAGTCGGGCATGTGCAGGCTCTCCGAGCTGGGGGAGTTCGACGCCGACATGTTCACCACCGTGTTCGTCGGCAACGCGGACACGAAGCGCGTAGGCGGTCGTATGGTCACGCCGCGCGGGTATCGGGAGATTCCATGCGAAAAGTAACGATCATCGGGGCGGGGCCCGGAAACCCCGACTTGCTCTCGCGCGCGGCGCTCGACGCGATCGACATCGCCGACGTGGTCATCGGCGCTCATCGCGCGCTTGCCGGCATCGACGTGCCGCCCGACGTGGTGAGATGCGAGCTCGTGAAGACGGCGGACATCGTCGCCGCGCTCACCGATGCGGCGTCGTGGCAGCGCGCCGTGGTCGTGATGACGGGCGATGTGGGGCTGTTCAGCGGCGCGCGCCGCCTGGTGGAGGCGCTCTCCGGCGACGCGCAGGTGGACGTGCACGTCATTCCCGGCATAAGCTCAGCGTCGTATCTCGCCGCGCGCCTCGCGCGTCCATGGCAGGATTGGCGCTTCGTGAGCGCTCACGGCGTGGCGTGCGACATTGTGGCCGAGGCCGAGCGCGCAGGCGAGCTCTTCCTCGCCACGTCGGGCGGGGAAGACCCCTCGCGGCTTTCGGGCGAGCTTGTGCAGGGGGGCTTCGGGGACGCGCGCGTGACGGTGGCCGAGCGCCTGTCGTACCCCGACGAGCGCATCACCTGCGCGACCGCAAGTGAAATCGCAGGTCAGACGTTCGACGACCTGAACGTGATGCTTATCGAGTTCGCAGGCTGCGCCGGGTCGCCTGCGGGCTCTAGCGCAGCCTCCGAGGCGCCGGCCGGCGCGTCTGCGCCCGCGGCGGCTTCTTCCACGGCGGACTCTGCGGGCGCATCCCGCGCCGCGATCTCCCGCTGGCCGTACGCTTCCTCGGGCATTCCCGACGAGCTCTTCATCCGCGGCGACGTTCCCATGACCAAGCAGGAGGTGCGCGCCGTCGCGCTCGCGAAGCTGCGCCTTACCGCGACCGACACCGTGTGGGACGTCGGTGCCGGCACGGGGAGCGTGTCGATCGAGGCGGCGCTCGTCGCGCGAGCGGGGTCGGTATGGGCGGTCGAGCGCAACGCGGCCGGCGTGCGGCTCATCCGAGAGAACGCGGATGCATTCGGGTGCGGCAACGTGCATGCTGTCCCCGGTGTCGCCCCCGAAGCGCTCGCGAAACTGCCCGTCCCCGACGCCGTGTTCGTCGGCGGGAGCGCGGGCGAGCTTCCCTCCATCGTGGAGGCGGCGCTCGAGAAGAACTCGCAGGTTCGCCTGTGCGTGCCATGCGTCACCGTTGAGACGCTCACCGAGGCGTGCGCGCTCCTCTCGGGTTCGCGCTTTAAGGGGTTCGAGGCGTGCCAGGTGTCGGCCGCCCGTGCCGAGGCTGTAGGCTCGCACCATCTTATGAAGGCGCAAAACCCCGTGTTCCTCGTCAGCGCACGTGGTGCAGGTGGGGAAGGCGGCGCCCGGTGAGCACGTCCATCCCGCGCTTCATGGTCGCTGCGCCCTCGAGCGGGAGCGGCAAGACGGTCGTAATGTGCGCGCTCCTGCGCGCGCTCGCGCGCCGCGGCCTTGCATGCGCGGCCTTCAAATGCGGCCCCGACTACATCGACCCGCTCTTTCATCGCCGCGTCGTGGGCGCGCGCTCGGGCAACTTAGACGGCTTCTTCACCGATGCCCCGACGCTGCGCGCCCTGCTCGCACGCGGCGCCGCGGGCGCGGATGTCGCGGTGCTCGAGGGGGTCATGGGCTTCTACGACGGCATGGCGCCCGGCGTGGCCGACGCGAGCAGCTACCAGGTTGCGCGCGACACGGAAACGCCGGTCGTTTTAGTGGTGAACGGGCGCGGGGCGTCTTTATCGCTCGCCGCCGTAATCCGCGGCATTGCCGAGTTCCTGCCTTGTGCGAACGTGCGCGGCGTCGTGCTGAACAAGACGAGCGCCACTGCCTGCGCCTACGCGGCGCCTGCGATCGAGAAGCACACGGGCGTCGCGGTTTTGGGGAATATCCCCGCCGACGAGGCGTTCTCGCTCGAAAGCCGGCATTTGGGGCTTGTGACCGCCGACGAGGTCGAGCAGCTTTCTGCGCGCATCGACAAGATGGCCGAGCTGGTGGAAAAGAGCGTCGACGTCGTCCGCTTGCTCGAAATAGCGGCGACGGCATCCGATATCCGCGAGGAACCTTACCGGTTGGAGCCGATCGCGGGAGCGCGGCCCATCGTCGCCGTCGCGCGTGACGAGGCGTTCTCGTTCTACTACGAGGAGAACCTGCGCGCGCTCGAGGACCTGGGTTGCGAGCTGGCCTTTTTCAGCCCCCTGTGTGATAGCGAGTTGCCCCGGGGGACAAGCGCCCTCTATCTGGGGGGCGGCTACCCGGAGCTCCATGCGCGGCAGCTCTTCGAGAACGCGCCGATGCGCGAGGCGGTGCGGCGCGCGGTGGAATCCGGCATGCCGACGGTCGCCGAATGCGGTGGGTTTCTGTACCTGCAGCGCGAAATCGCCGATAGCGAGGGGCGGCGCTGGCCTGTTGCGGGCGCCCTTGAGGGCGCAAGCGAGAACGGGGGAAGGCTTTCCCATTTCGGGTACGTGGAGCTCACTTCCCAACGCGACGGGCTCTATGGGCCGCGCGGCACATGCATCCGCGCGCACGAGTTTCACTACTGGCAGTCCACCTGCCCGGGCGGCGACTTCTGGGCGCAGAAGCCCCGGCGCGACAAGGGATGGCCGTGCATGACGACCACCCCGTCCCTGGTGGCGGGCTTCCCGCATGTTTACTATCCTGCGAACCCCGACGCTGCGCGTGCGTTCGCGTCTGCCGCAGCGTCCTTCGAAGAGAGGAGACGGCATGGCTGAAGCAATCGAAACCGCCCTTGCCTGCATCCGCGAGGAAGTCGGGCGCGCGTTCTCGTCGGCGCCGGGCGCCGTGCTCGAAGCCGCGCTCTCCCGGATCGCGCCCGCAGACGAGTGCGCCCGCGCCGCCGCGTACGCCGCGTGGGATTCCATCGCGCACCCCTTGGGGGGATTGGGCGACTTTGAAGACGCCGTCGCGTGTATCGCCGCAGCTCAGGGGAGCGCCGAGGTGGTCGAGTTCCCCCGTGCGCTCGCGGTATTCTTCTCCGACAACGGGGTCGTTGCCGAAGGCGTGTCACAAAGCGGGCAAGACGTGACGCGAGCCGTCGCGCGCAACATGTGCGAGGGGGCCACGAGCGCCTGCCGCATGGCGGCGTTCGCGGGTGCCGAGGTCGTGCCCGTCGACGTGGGTATGGCCCGGGGCATAGAAGATGCGCGCATGGTGCGCGCGAACGTGCGGCGGGGGAGCGGCAACATCGCGCACGGCCCCGCTATGTCTCGCGATGGGGCCGTGCGCGCGATCGAGGTCGGAATCGCCGTCGCGTGCGGTCTTGCCCGCGCCGGCGTGCGCCTTCTCGCCGCGGGCGAGATGGGCATCGGCAACACGACCACCTCGGCGGCGGTGGCCGCAGTGCTCATCCGGGCGGACGCGCGGAGCCTCGTCGGGCACGGCGCGGGGCTCTCGGACGCCTCGCTCGCGCGCAAGCGCGACGTGGTCGAGCGTGCTATCGACGCGAACTCGCCCGATCCCGCCGACCCGATCGACGTGCTCTCGAAGGTGGGCGGCTTCGACATCGCGGCGATGTGCGGCTTCTACCTGGGGGCCGCTGCCTCGAAGGCGCCGGCGCTCCTCGACGGGGTCATATCCTGCACGGCGGCCCTGTGCGCGGCGCGCCTGTGCCCCAACGCCTTGGGCTACCTCGTGGGCACCCACGCATCAAGCGAACCCGCAAGCCAGGAGCTCCTTCGCGAGCTCGGCATAAAGGCACCCCTCGACGCAGGCATGCACTTGGGCGAGGGCGCGGGCGCCATGGCGTATCTGCCCCTTCTGGATTCGGCGCTGCGCGTGTACCGGGATGGTAAGACGTTCACGGCGACTGGCATGGCTGCTTACGAACATTTCGAGGCCGGGAAATGACGGTGACGCTCGTCATCGGCGCCGCCGCGAGCGGCAAGAGCGCCTACGCCGAGTCCCTGTGCCTCGGGCACGACGGCCCTCGCGTGTACCTGGCAACGATGGAGCCCTTCGGGGAAGAGGGCGCCCGCCGCATCGCGCGCCATCGGGCGCTGCGCGAGGGCAAGGGGTTTTCCACCCTCGAACGCACGCGTGACGTGGGCGCCGCAGTGCCCGGGCTTCTGCGCGGCTGCACGCTTCTTTTGGAGGACGTGGGCAACCTGGTTGCGAACGAGCTCTTCGCGGAAGGCGGCTTGTCCCCGCGTGACCCCGACGCTGCGGCGCGCGAGGTGCTCGGAGGCATTGAACGGCTCGCTCAGGCCGCTGCGCATACGGTGGTGGTCACCGTCGACGTGTTCGCCGATGGGATGCGCTACGATGAAGGGACCGAGGCATGGAGGCGCGCGCTCGCGCGCGTGAACGCGGGCGTGGCGGCGCTGGCCGACCGCGCAGTCGAAGTGGTATGCGGGATTCCCGTGTGGATGAAAGGCGAAGGACCTACAAGGTGAAGATAGTAGAGGCAATCGGCGCGGCGTTCGGAACGTTCTCGCGCATCCCCGTCCCGAAATCGGCCTGGACTGATTTCGGGTCAACCCATGCGCTTGCCGCGTTTCCCCTGGTGGGCCTTGCGGAAGGCTTCCTCATGACGGCGTGGGGACACGTTGCGAACCTGCTCGGCGTGCCCGCGACCATCGTCGCGGCCGTGCTCGTGGCGCTGCCTGTGGCGGTGACGGGAGGCATCCACCTAGACGGGCTCTGCGACACCTCCGATGCGCTTGCAAGTTGGGCCCCGCGCGAGCGAAAGCTCGAGATCATGCACGACCCGCGGGCGGGCGCCTTCGGGGTCATCGGTGTTGTTGTGTACCTTATTCTGCAGTTTTCCCTTTTCACCGCGCTGCCGCTTACGGCGGGGGCGTTCCTCGCGCTTCTGTGCTCGCTCGTGTTCTCCCGCTCGCTTTCGGGGCTCGCCGTTGAATGCTGGCCTGCCGCGCGGGCGGACGGCATGGCCGCGGGGCTCTCGCCTGCGAAGAAGCGCGCGGCGATCGTCGTGCCGCTTTGCGCTTTCGCTGCGGCTTCGGCTGCAGGGATGGTCGCGTGCACTCAGGCCGTCGGCGCCCTTATGGCGGTGGCGGGGCTTTTGGCGCTCGCGTGGTACCGCCATGTTGCCCTGTTCCGATTCGGCGGGGTGACGGGGGATTTGGCCGGATGGTTTCTGCAATGGGCCGAGCTCGCGATGCTTGCCATGCTGGTGGCGGGGGGCATGCTCCTATGATGCTCGTGGTAGGTGGCGCGCATTCGGGGAAGAGGACCTTCGTGTGCGAAAAGCTCGGGTTCGCGGCGGACGATTTCGTCGACGCGGCGCAGCTTGCGGAGGACGGCGTGCCCGCGGCTTTTGCCGGCCGCGTTGCGTACCGTGCTGAGGAACTCGTACGCGCGCTCGACGCTGACCGGGCGCTCGAGCGACTGATCGGCTTCGACGTAGTGATTCTGCCCTTGGTCGGCTCGGGGATCGTCCCCATGTGTGCGGAAGACGCCCAATGGCGCGAGCGCGCGGGGCGCCTGGGATGCGCGCTCGCTGCGCGCGCCGACGTCGTCGTGCGCATGACGTGCGGGATACCCCAGGTCATCAAAGGAAACCTTGCCGATGCGCCTCGTGGGACGCAGGGCGCGGGCGCGCCTTTGGAAGTCGTCTTCGTGCGCCATGGTGCCACGTCTGGCACGGAAGACCATCGCTACAGCGGGGCGGGCACCGACGAGCCCCTGTCGAGCGCGGGCGAGCGCGCTTTGCGCGACCTCGCGTGCGACCGTGACGTGTTCCGTGTTATCACGAGCGGCATGGCCCGCACCGACCAGACGGCGCGCATTCTCTTCCCGAATGCGGAGCTTATGGCGTGCCCCGGTCTGCGCGAGATGGATTTTGGTGATTTCGAGGGGCGAAGCGCCGCCGAGCTTAAAGAGGATGCGCGCTACCGCGCCTGGGTAGACTCCTGGTGCGAGACGCGCTGCCCGCATGGCGAGGGCAAGAGCGATTTCATCCGCCGCGTCGTCGCGGCGTTTCGGGAGGCGTGCAAATCGGAGCGCGCCCAGGGGAGTGGTCGCGCCGTCTTCGTCGTTCACGCGGGTACCGTGAAAGCGCTACTCTCCGAGCTAGCTGTCCCGAAAATGGGATACTTCGACGTGCATACCGAGCCGGGCGGCGCATGGGCCGCCACCTGGGATGGGCGCTGCCTTCGCGACGTTCGCCCCGCTTCGGGGGGCGATGCCCGGTGATGACGATTCTTGCCGTCGCCGCCGGGTTCGCGGCCGACCTTGCCTTTGGCGACCCGCGCTGGCTTCCCCATCCCGTTGTCGCCATGGGGCGCGCGATCACGTGGGCCGAAGGCCGCCTGCGGGACGCATTCCCGCAAACGTCCGCGGGCACGCGCGCCGCAGGGCTTGTGCTCGCCGTGGCGCTTCCGCTTGCGTGTGGACTTTTGACCTGGGGAATCCTGCATCTTTGCGGCATGGTTCACCCCGTCTTGCGCTTTGTGGCCGAGGCATGGGCGAGCTATCAGATTCTCGCGGCATGCGAGCTGCGCCGCCAGAGCCTGGCCGTGGCCCGCGCGTTCTCGAAGGGCGGCCTTGTCGCGGCGCGCGAAGCCGTCGGGCTCATCGTGGGACGCGACACGTCTGTTCTCGACGAGCAGGGCGTTGCGCGCGCCGCCGTGGAAACGGTGGCGGAGAACGCGAGCGACGGCGTCATCGCGCCGCTTTTCTACCTTTTTATCGGGGGTGCGCCCTTGGGCATGGCGTATAAGGCGGTGAACACGCTCGACAGCATGGTGGGCTACAAAAACGAGCGCTACATCGACTTCGGCTGCGCCTCGGCGCGCCTCGACGATGCGGTGAATTGGATTCCCTCGCGCTTGTCGGCCCTGCTCATGATTGCCGTGTGCCCGATCGTCGGGCTCGACGCGCGCGGGGCGGCGCGCATCTGGCGCCGCGATAGGCGTCGCCATGCGAGCCCGAACGCGGCGCAGACCGAGTCAGCGTGCGCGGGCGCGCTCGGGCTGCGCCTGGCAGGACCCGCGGTGTATTTCGGTAAGCTCGTTGAGAAACCGACGATAGGCGACGCGTCCCGCGAAATCGAGTGGGGCGACATCGCCCGGGCGACAAGGCTCATGCTCGCCGCGTCCGTATGCGCGCTCGTCGTCTTCGGCGCCGCGCGCGCGGCGGTCGTGCTCGCCGTGGGGGCGATGGCATGAGGGAAGACCATGCCGCGCCCCGGGCTGCCGGGGGAATCCTGCGCGCCCGTGCGCATGGGGGTAGCACGCAATCGCTCGGCATCGCTTGCGAAGGGGGCGCCTCCGACCTCATTGACTTCTCGGTGAACGTGAATCCGGCAGGCCCCTCGCCGCGCGCCGTCGCCGCAGCTTGCAAGGCGCTTTCTCGAATCGACGCCTACCCCGATAGGGAAAGCCTCGCCCTCGTTCGCGCCCTAGCGCGCGCCCAGGGCATTCCCGAAGATACTATCGTCTGCGGCGCGGGCGCGTCCGACATCATCTGGCGGCTCGCCGCGGCGGTGCGCCCGAAACGCATCGTCGTGTGCGCGCCGACGTTTTCTGAATATGCGGAGGCGGCATCGTACTACGGCGCATGCGTGCAGGAGTTCCCGCTCTCCGAAGCGGACGACTTCGACGTGCCCGCCTCCTTCGCCCGCGCGATCGAGGGGCCGGGAGACGTGGCGTACCTCTGCAATCCGAACAACCCGACGGGGCGCCTCGTCGACCCCAGCGTGATCGATGCCGCGGCTTGCCGCTGCGAGCAGGTGGGCGCGCTGCTCGTCGTGGACGAGTGCTTCCTCGGATTTGCGCCCGACGCCCTCGAAAGGAGCGTGGCCGCACGCGCCGCGTGTTCGCGCCATGTGGCCGTGCTCTCCGCGTTCACCAAGCTCTACGGAATGGCGGGCTTGCGGTTGGGATATCTGATCAGCGGAAACGCCCAACTCATCGAGGGGATTCGCCGGGCGGGGCAGGCGTGGCCCGTCTCCTCGGTCGCCGAGGCCGCGGGCATCGCCGCCCTGGAAGACGTTGAATACGTCGCGCGTGCGCGAGACGTATTGGCGGGCGAGCGAGCGTGGCTTTCCCACGAGCTCTCCTCGCTCGGGCTTTCCGTCGTGCCGTCGGATGCGAACTTCCTTTTAGTCCGCACGCCGGCGAAAGACATCCCCGAGCGCCTGTATAAACAGGGGGTTTTGGTCCGCACGTGCGACTCGTTTTCGGTACTGTCCCGTTTCTGGTGCCGCGTCGCGGTGCGCACGCGCAAGGATAATACCCGGCTTGCGATGGCGTTCGGCCGCGCGCTTCGGGCGGAAGGCGAATCGGGCGAAGGCGAACCCGACGAACGGGGCGGCGCTTCTTGCAGCGGCGCTATGGCGGGCGCGCATGGCCGAGGCTCGGCGAAGGAGGTCGATACCCGTGGGTAGGGCGAAGCCCATCATGATCCAGGGCACCATGTCGAACGCGGGGAAGAGCCTGCTTGCGGCGGGGCTGTGCCGCGTGCTTTCGCAGGACGGCCTGCGCGTGACTCCCTTCAAGAGCCAGAACATGGCGCTCAACAGCGGTGTCACGGCCGACGGGCTCGAGATGGGGCGCGCCCAGATCATGCAGGCCGAGGCGTGCGGCATCGCGCCCGACGTGCGCATGAACCCCATCCTTCTCAAGCCCGAAAGCGACCACCGAAGCCAGCTCATCGTGGCCGGCAAGGCGCAGGGAGCCTTCGCTGCGAGGGACTACTTCGCGCGAAAGAAGGCGCTCATGCCGCAGATTTTGGAGGCGTTCGATTCGCTCGCGGAGGAAAACGACGTCATCGTCATCGAGGGCGCCGGCAGCCCCGCCGAAATCAACCTTTCCGAAAACGACATCGTCAACATGGGGCTCGCGCGCGCCGTGTCCTCCCCCGTGCTGCTCGCGGGCGACATCGACCCAGGCGGGGTGTTTGCCCAGCTCTACGGCACGGTCGCGCTCTTTGCGCCCGAGGATCGCGCGCTTTTGCGGGGGCTTGTGGTGAACAAGTTCCGCGGCGATGTGGAAATCCTGCGCCCGGGTTTGGCCCCGCTCGAGAAGATGTGCGGGGTTCCCGTCGTGGGGGTCGTGCCGTATCTTACGCTCGACCTGGACGACGAGGACTCGCTCGCGCCGCGCCTATCTGCCCGCGAGGCGCGCGGCGTCATCGACGTCGCCGTCGTGCGCCTTCCGCATCTGTCGAACTTCACCGACTTCGACCCGCTTTCGCGCGTGCCCGGCATGGGCGTGCGCTACGTTTCCTCGACGACCGATCTGGGCCGACCCGACCTGGTGGTGCTTCCCGGCTCGAAGACCACGCTCGACGACGCGCGCTGGCTTGCGGCTAGCGGCATCGGAGCCTGTGTGCGCGCGCTTTCGGGCGCGGGCACGCCGGTGCTCGGCATATGCGGAGGCTACCAGCTTTTGGGAGACGAGCTTTCCGACCCGCACGGCAGGGAAGGCGCTGGCACCGCGCGCGGGCTCGGGCTCATCCCTGCAAGTACGGTGTTCAAGGAGGAAAAGCACCTCGCCCAGTCCGAGCTGCGCATCACGGGTGCCCAAGGCGCGTTCTCGGTGTGGAACGGCATGACGGCGCGCGGGTACGAGATTCACGACGGCGAAACGACCGTCTCCTGCGCCCCTGCGGGCACGATTGGCGGCAAACCAGAAGGCGCGGCCTGCGGAAACGTGTTCGGAACCTATCTCCACGGCCTGTTCGACGAACCGGGGGTGGCGCTCGCCCTCGCGCGCTCGCTCGCGCGCATGCGCGGCCTGCCCGAGAGCGTCGTGGGTGCTGCGGGCGCGGCTTCCGCGGCCGATCACCGTGCGTGCGAGTTCGACCGCCTGGCCGACGTCGTGCGCGGAGCGCTCGACATGGAGTATGTCTACCGCATTATCGAGGAGGGCGTATGATCCACGTGTATCATGGCGACGGCAAAGGCAAGACCACGGCGGCGATGGGCCTTGCCCTTCGCATGCTCGCTGCAGGCCGCCGCGTCGTCGTCGTGCAGTTCCTGAAAGACGGCGAAAGCGGGGAGGCGCGCCTGCTCGCCCAGCATTTCGGCGTGCCCGTGTTCGCGGGGAAGGTGTCGGACAAGTTTACCTGGTCGATGACGTCGGAAGAACTTGCCGCGACGTGCGAGCTGCACAATGAAAACCTCGCTTCCGCGCTCGCCGAGCTCGAGGGCGCGCAGGAGGGGCTGCTCGTGCTCGACGAGGCGCTCGACGCGCTTTCGAAGGGGCTTGTCGACGAGGCGCTCGTGGACCGCGCGCTCGATATGTCCGCGCGCGGCGTCGAAGTAGCGCTCACCGGGCGCGCGCCTTCCCGCAAGATCGTGGAGAAGGCCGACTACATAACCGAGATGCGGTGCGAGAAACACCCCTACACTCAGGGGATATGTGCAAGGGAAGGAGTGGAGTACTAGATGGATTCCAAGGAGATGGCGCCCGGCGACATCGAGCGGCACAGCTTCGAGATCATCACCGAAGAGCTCGGCGGCCGCACGTTCCCGCCGCTCGAAGAGCCCGTCGTGAAGCGCGTCATCCACACCACTGCCGACTTCTCGTACGCCGATTCCCTCGTGTTCACCCATGACGCCGCGCACTGTGCGCTCGACGCACTGCGCGCAGGGGCCACGGTGCTCACCGACACGAACATGGCGCTCGCAGGCATAAGCAAGCCCGCGCTCGCGAAGCTCGGCTGCAAGGCCGTGTGCTACATGGCCGACCCTGATGTCGCCGCGGCTGCGCGCGCCGCGGGCACGACTCGCGCCGTTGCGAGCATGGACAAAGCTTGCCGCATCGAGGGTCCGCTTATCGTGGCCGTCGGCAACGCTCCCACAGCACTTCTGCGCCTCGCCGAGCTCATGGACGCGGGGAAGATCGCGCCCGCGCTCGTCGTTGGGGTGCCGGTCGGGTTTGTGAACGTGGTCGAGGCGAAAGAGGAGCTACTCGCGCGACGCGTGCCGGCCATCGTCGCGAGGGGTCGCAAGGGCGGCTCGACCGTGGCGGCCGCCATTATGAACGCGCTGCTCTACCAGATCACGCGCCCAGGCGGCCCGAAGTGACGGCGCCCGCATCCGCTCCGGCGCTGCGCATCTTCGCCGGCACCACCGAGGGCCGCCTTCTGTGCGAATGGGCGAGCCGGGCGGGCATCCCCGCCCGTGCCTACGCGGCAACCGAGTACGGAGGCGAGCTTTTGGGCGAGCTTCCGGGCGTCGAGGTGCATTCGGGTAGGCTCGACGAGGCCGACATGGAGCGCGAGCTTTCCGGCGCGCGCATCGTCGTCGACGCCACGCACCCCTTCGCTACGCTCGCAAGCGGCAACATCCGGGCCGCTTCGCTCGCCGTGGGTGCACGATGCTTGCGCCTTGCGCGCCCGGTCGAGGCGCTGCCCAAAGGCGTCGTGCCGGTCGCGTCGATCGCCTGCGCGGCGCGCTTTCTCTCCGAGAATCCGGGTCGCGCGCTTCTTACGACGGGGAGCAAGGAGCTTGCTCCCTACACGCTCGTCGCCGATTTCGCAGAGCGCTTCTTCGTGCGTGTGCTCCCGCTGCCCAGTGCTATAACGAAGTGCATCGACGCGGGGTTTTCGCCATCGCACGTCATCGGCATGCAGGGGCCCTTCACCCGCGAGCTCAACGAGGCGATGCTTCGGCAGGTGGGCGCCCAGTGGCTTGTGACCAAGGACTCGGGAACCGTAGGCGGCACGGCCGAGAAGCTCGCCGCCGCGTGCGACGTGGGAGCGCGCTGCATCGTGGTCTCCCGTCCCGCCGAGGGAGGCGGGGCCCTTTCGCTTCGGGAAGTGGAAGACGAGCTCTTACGGGAGTTCGCGCGCTAGGCGCTCACCGCTCCTGCGCGCCCTCCCGCCCGCGAGGAGGAGCGCCCCGAGCAAGCTCGACCCGTACAAGCCCGTCATCCATCAATAGCTCGAGGACGACGCCCAGAACTGGCGCAAACGGCCCTTCAATAAGTTGCGGTGAAATAGTGTCTGCAGCAGCATAAACAGGAACTATTTCACCGCAATTTAAGAGGTTTTGGAAGATATAGAAGGCGCTGGGCCTCGAGGACTATCTCGTGGCCCAGCGCCTTCTTTGGCAACTGCGTTATCGGGCACTAGCAGTTGCTCTTGAGCTTGCGGCCCTGTTGTTCAAACTTATGCATGTCGCTGTCGGCCATGCCCTGCGTCTCGTCCGCATGGCGTTTGGTGTAGAGCGGATCGTCGGGGTCGTTCCAGATGCGATCGGCCGCGGGCGACCATGCCTCGGCTGCTGCCTTGGTCTTGTCGCGCAGCTGCTCGGGCGACTCCTTCTCGATAAGGTCGGTGCTGTGGGCGCCGCTCTCGGCGACCATCTTGGGCAGGATGTCGGGATTCTCGAGCATGGGGCACGGCTTGAGATAGTTGTCGTTAAACGGCATGTTCTCGTAGTACTTCATAAAGAGGGGAGAGCGCAGCGCATCGAGCAGGCTCATGTCGTGGATGTTGGCGTTGGAGTAGTGGATGAACACGCACGGCTCCACGTCACCCGCGGCATTGATGTGCAGATAGCGACGGCCGCCAGCGATGCAGCCGCCAACGTACTCGCCGTCGTTTTGGAAGTCGAGGGTAAACAGCGGCTTCTTCTCGCGCATCTCGCGGATAAAGTGATACATGTGCTCGCGCTGCTCGGGCGTGGGCATAAGCTCGGAGGTCGCGTTGCGGCCGACCGGCATAAAGTGGAAGTACCAGCAGAAGAGTGCGCCCTCGCTGATCATCCAGTCCATGTTCTCCTCGGTGGCAACCGTGTCGGCGTTGGCGCTGGTCCAGCAGGTGGAGATGCCAAACGGCAGGTCGCGCTCGCGCAGGAGCTTCATAGCGTGCTCGATCTTGGCATAGGTGCCCTTGCCACGGCGTGCGTCAGTGGTGTGCTCGTTGCCCTCGGCGCTGATGGCTGGCACAAAGTTGGCCACACGAATCATGTCGTCGCAGAAGGCCTCGTCGATGAGCGTGGAGTTGGTGAAGCACAGGAACGCGCAGTCCTGGTGCTTCTCGCAGATCTTGATGAGGTCGTGCTTGCGGACGAGCGGCTCGCCGCCGGTGTAGATGTAGATGTGGGTGCCCAGGGCCTTGCCCTGCGTGACGATGGAGTCGATGTCGTCGAACGACAGATTTTGCTTGTAGCCGTACTCGGCGGCCCAGCAGCCCGTGCAATGCAGGTTGCAAGCGCTCGTGGGGTCTAGCAGGATGGCCCACGGAATGTTGCACTGATACTTCTCGCGGCTCTTTTCCTGCTCTGGCCAGGCCAGCAGGTTGCCATCGACGATGAGGGTCTTGAGCAGCCTCGAGCGCATCTCGGGGTTGAGGTCGAAGATCTTCATGATGAGGTCGTACCAGTTACCACGGCTCTTGATGACGTTGGTAAAGGCGGCGCGCTGCGAAGGAAATACCTTGTCGGGGACCAACTTGTTGATGAGGTCCATGATCTTGTCGATGTTTTCTTGCGGGTTGCTGTCCAGGTAGTCAATGAGTTTGTTGAGCGCGGCGCGCTCGGCGGACTGTGTAAGCGACATGGGTAATTCCTTTCACGTGTGCTTGCTGTAGGATATTACCCAAATGTGGAATAAACAGCGTGTAAAGATTGCCGAATGTGTCTATTCAACGAAGCAATTTGATTTGGGGAGTTGCGGCTTCGCTTATCCCCTCTTAAATTGCGGTGAAATGGGGACTGAATAGGCCTTCTAGCAGCCTAAACAGTCCCTATTTCACCGCAACTTTTGTTGGGCGGCTTTACTGGTAGCGTAGACACTCCACGGGGTCGAGTTTTGCGGCTCGGCGGGCGGGGTAGAAACCGAAGATGACGCCGATGCCGACAGAGACGCCGAAGGCCAGCAGCACCGTGGCGATTGAAAAGCTCGGTGTGATTTGCCCGCTGGCACCGAGCTCGCTGAGAACCCCTGATCCTGCGGCAAACATCGCGAGGCCCCAGGCCAGTAGATAACCAATCAGGACACCCAGCAGGCCACCAGTGACGCACAGCGCCGAGGACTCGGCCAAAAACTGCGCGGTGATATCGCGACGACTGGCGCCCAGGGCACGGCGAATACCGATCTCGCGGATGCGCTCAGTCACGTTGGTGAGCATCATATTCATAATGCCGATACCTCCGACAAGCAGTGAGATGCTGGCGACAGCACCCATGATGAGCGAGAACGCGCCCATAAAGGAGTTGAGTGCATCGATGGCGCTTTTCATGGATGTCGCCGATACGCTGTCGTACTCATCCTCCTCCTCGATGCCCTTTATCGCGCGCACCTTGGACTCGATGGTCTTACAAAGCTCATCCATATCCGTGCCCTCGGCGGCAAGTGCCGTCACGCTGGGGAATGAAGGATTCTCGTCGCCAAACAGTCCGGCGATGGTTTCGCGTGGCATATACAGCGTGAGTGAGCCCATGGAGTCGCTGCCGCTGTCAATTACGCCGACAATCTGCACCTCGCCGTTCGACACTTTGATGGTCTTGCCGAGTGCGTCCTGTTCGTTGCCGTAAAGCTGGTCGGCGCCGCCGCGGCTGATGAGCGCCACGCGCGAGCCTGATTGAGACTCGGCCTGTGAATAGACACGTCCCGCAATGAGCTTGCTGGCCCCCACGGCGTCGAGCATGTCGCTGTCGACACCCTGTGCCATGACGGTATAGCTTTTATCGCCAGACTTGTACTCGGTATACGCGCTGTCGACAATGCCGATCTGCTCTATCTGCGGCACCAGTTTTTGAAGCTTCTGGACGTCCGAATCGGTGAGTTCTTGCGATGAATAGATTTGCACCATGCGTGCCGCATTGAGGCCCAGGCTATTGACCAAGCTGTTTTGGATGCCGCCGATGAGCGAAGTCATAGCGATGACCGATGCGATGCCAATGACGATGCCCAGGATGGTGAGCAGGCTGCGCCCCTTGTTGGCCTCGAGCGAGTGCAGGGCTTCTTGGATGAGATCGCGGGTGCTCATGCCACCACTCCTTTCGGCGGGTTGGCGGAGGCGGAAATCATGGGCAGGCAATCTACGGCGCTGCGCAGGGTCCGCGGTGCATGTGGAATATACGCGCCGTCGTGAATGCGACCGTCGCGGATGGTCACGGCACGGTCGGCCTCGGCAGCGATGCCGGGGTCGTGTGTGATGAGCACGATGGTCTTGCCGCGCTCCTGTAGCCTGTGGAAGGTTTCCATCACGAGCGCTCCGGTGGCAGAGTCCAGGTTTCCCGTCGGTTCGTCTGCCAGAATGATGGGCGGATCGTTGACGAGGGCGCGCGCGATGGCAACCCTCTGCATCTGTCCGCCCGAAAGCTCGGAGATACGGTGATCCCAGTGGTCGACCGGCAGCGTGACGGCTTGTAACGCGTGCACGGCGCGCATCTCGCGCTGGCTGCGGGGCACGTTGGTATACGACAGCGGCAGCATCACGTTTTCGATGACCGAAAGGCGCGGCAGCAGGTTAAAGCTCTGAAAGACAAAGCCGATGCTCAGGGCGCGGACTTCGGTGAGCTCGTCATCATCGAGCTCGGCTACGTTGAGTCCTTGCAGGTAGTAGTCGCCAGCCGTCGGTTTGTCCAGACAGCCCAGGATGTTCATGAGCGTCGACTTGCCCGAGCCCGAGGGGCCGGTAATGGCGATGAACTCACCGGGATCTACTGCCAGGCTTACGTTATGCAGGATGTGGGCGCAACCGGCCTCGCTCGCAAAGATGCGGTGCACGTTGCGGATGTCGATGACGGGACGCATTACTTGCCCTCGTCGGCAGGCATGTTGTCGCCGCCGTCTGCCGTCATGCCTGTGCCGGTATCCGTCACGATGGTGTCGCCGTCGCGTAGCTTGGTAACCGGGACGTCTGGGTTGATCTCGTTGCCCTGGTCGTCGCGCGTGACCTGGGTCTTGCCGACTACAGCCTCGTTGTCGTTTTGCGTCACGACGGTCACCTTCACGCGGCGCGTCTTTTTGCCTTCCGAATCGGTGGCCAGATTGACGTAATAGTGCTCGCCATCTTCGGTCATCAGCGCCATGGTCGGCACCATCACCACGTCGTCGAGCTTCTCGGTCACTACCGAGACCTCGGCAGTCATACCCGGCTTAAGGCGACTGTCGGGTGCTTCGATGAGGATGTCGACGTTAAAGGTCACGCTGCCGCCGCTCCCGGAGGAGGAGTCGGAGTTTGCCACCGAGGCGATAGCCGTGACGGTGCCCTGGCTCACGATATCGGGAAACGCGGGATAGGTCACGTTGGCGCTCTGCCCAACGGCGATTTTGGCGATGTCCTTTTCACCCACCTGAACGGTGACCTTCATCTTGGAGAGGTCGGCGATCTGCATGCACTGCTTGCCGCTGTTCGTATCGCCTTCGCCCATGATCATGCCTCCTGTTACCGTGGCGCCCACCTTGGCGTTGAGCTCCACGATGCTGCCCGAGCTCGGGGCCGTGACCGTACGGCTGGCGGCCTTGGCGTTAGCCTGATCGAGGTTTGCCTGGGCCGATGCGAGGCTGCGCTGCGCGGCCGATACGGCGTTCGTGTCCGCTGATGCGGCGGAGACGCCAGTCGCTGCGGAAGCTCCATCGACATCCGTCGTTGGGGCGGCCTGCGCGGCAGCTGCGGCTTTCTTCGCGTTGGCGAGGTCTTCCTGTGCCGCTGTCACCGCGCGCTGCGCCTCGGCAACGTTGCGATCGAGCTCATCGTTTTTAATGGTCATGAGTACGTCGCCCTCGTTGACGGACTGGCCGGCTTGCACGTTGATAGATGCCACCGTTCCGTCGACAGAAGGGGAGACCACCGAAGCCGAGATGGGCTTGAGCTGGCCTTTAGCCTCGACGGTGGTCGTAAACGTGCCCTCGGTGACCATGTCGGTCACCGGCCCGTTGGTACCTGCGGGCCGTTCGTTGATGACTAAGGTCACGACAACGGCGATGAGCACAATGGCGGCCACGACGCCGGCCGCAATGCCGCGCCGGATGAGCTTTTTGCGCCGACGCTCGGCACGCTTCGCTTTGAGTTTGGCGAAGGCCTCTTCGTCAGAAATCTCGGTTGTATCGCTTGTGCTGCCGTTTTGCTGCGCGGCGTTCACGTTTGTTATGAGGGGAAGCGTTTCGGTGGCACCCTCGGGCGTTCGCTCGGCATCATTGGGTCCCGGGGTAATGGTGGGGACATTCGACATGGCGTCTCCTTTATAGAAAGTTTCTTGATAAGTATATGCGCCCGTCGCAAGAGGCGGGCGCATATGGCGGTATCTTTCGGAACTGTTAGATTGGAGCGTCAGCTCCCCGTTGTGCGAAGGCGTGATTCCCTACGAGTGCACGACCACGCACAGGCCAACGCTGATGCAGTCGTGGAGCGCCTTGGCGTCGGCCAAGCGCAGGTTGATGCAGCCGTGGCTTCCGCACCACTTATAGGACTCGGCATTGTCGAAGCTCTTGTCGTTTTGCCAGGTGGCGTCGTGGAAACCGATCATATTGCCCTCGAACGGCATCCAATAGCTGACCGGGCTCTCGTATTTGGGCTTTCCGGTCTCGGGGTCTTTAGCACCGATGAGCTTGCTTGCGCCGTCGTTGCTGTTGATCTGCCACACGCCCTCCGGGGTGGCGTCTTCGCCCGGTTTGCCGGAAATAAAGTTGGCCTCCCACACGATATTGCCGTTCTCGTCGTAGTAGCGCGCGTGCTGCTCGGACAGGTCGACGTCGATATAGGCCTTCCAATCGGGCTCGCCCTTGGCGGTAAAGGTGTCGGCCTTCTGGGAATACTTGATCTCGATTTCGCCGGTCTGTTTGTTGTTGATGGCATCCTCGACCTGCTTTGCGAGCGAGCTGCTGTCGATGGACCAACCAAAGTCGCCGCCTTCGACGGCGCACTGCTTGCCATCGGCGCGCGTCCACCAGCGAGTGGAGCCCACGGTATTGAAGCCGTTGGCGAGCTCGGCTGCCCAGCTGCTGATCTGCGACGTATCGAGCGTGGGGTTTGCGGGATCGGCAAAGCTGATCCACTGCAACACGGAGCTGCCATCAACCTTGCCGGCATCCTCGCCGTTGAGCTTGAGGGTCACGTTGACGCCCAGGAAGTTGTTGGCGGCATCGCATGCAGCCTGAATCTGATCATCGGTCAGCGTTCCATTGAGCGGCTCATAGGCATCGTTGCCGAGCTTGGAAAGATCTACGGTCTCGGCCAGCGAGGCAAGCTCGAGCTCGGCATATTTAATGACATGCTCGCGGTTGAGTTTTTCGTTGGAGCGCGCCTTCTCGACGGTAAACTTGCCGGCCTTCTCGTCATAGGAGCTATTGGCCTCGAACGCGCCCGAACGGCCCTCGTTAAACTCGTCGATGGCGGCGCCCAGATCCTTCTCAAACTGCTTTTGGTCAAAGGTGTCGGAGAGCATGGACAGGTCGACGTCTTGATCAAGATCGACTTCGTTGGAGCTAGCGGTTGTTTTGGTCTTGCCGCTTAAGGATTCCACAAGGCGAACCGGCCATACAAAGGCTTCGTTGTGGTTGATGATCTCTTTTGCGGCAGCTTCGCCGTCTACGATGGGCTCATCGGACTCGGGCTGATAGGTCCAGCTAAAGTCATCGCCTGTCACGGTGAGCTTATAGTGCTTCCAAGCCGAATTTACCTTGGTGGCGGCAGACGAAGCGTTGGAGAACGAGACGTCGACGCCGGCGATGGTGGTGTTGGGGTAGGCTACCTGCGAAAACGCTACGATGCCTACGATATAGACAATGACGATAAGACCCAGGACGACAAAGAGCGTCGTCTTTTTGCCCGACTTATTGTTCTCGGCGGGCTTGCGTGCGGGGCCGCGATCGCCTCGAGCGTGCGTGGGGGCCTGCTTGGGCGCATTGCCGTTTGCCTGGCGCTGCTGACGTTGCTGGTTCGGGCGTTGGGAAGCGTTTGCCGCACCACGCTGCTGACCGTGACTCGGCGCGATAGGACGCGGCGACTGAACGCCGCCGGTGTGCCTGCTCGGCTGCTGCGGATCGGGAATCAGTTGAGTTCGATCGTTTTGCGACATCGTATGCATATCCTTCGAATTTCGCCTTGTGGCTCATCGTGTTTTTACTGGGCTTGCATTATAGCGATTACCCAGTTGTTTGTGGTATGGAAACGGTGGCATTCAAAAGAGGTGGGACATTTGTCCCACCTCTGAGTCGTCCTTTGTCGTTATCCGCACACACCGCATTTTGCACAGGCCGAAAGCGCGGCCGGAGCCTGCGCGATGCCGCCCTTTGCCGTCTCGCGCAGCGTGGCCGGCAACGCGTGGCCCACCGAGAGCATGACATGTGCCATCTGGTCAAACGGCACCAGGCTCTTAATGCCGGCGAGGGCGAGTTGCGCCGAGCTAAAGGCCGCTGCCACGCCGATGGCGTTGCGGTTTTGGCAGGGCACCTCCACGAGGCCGCCGACGGGGTCGCAAACGAGGCCCAGCAGGTTACTCAGCGCGATGGAACTGGCGTCGAGCGCCTGCTCGGGCGTGCCGCCAAGCATCTGAACCAGCGCGGCGGCAGCCATGGCGGCGGCGCTTCCTACCTCAGCCTGGCAGCCGCCCTCGGCGCCGGCAACGCAGGCGCTCGTGGTGAGGTTAAGGCCGATGGCGGCGGCGCAATAAAGGGCATCCATGACCTGCTCGTCATCGAGTTGCAGGTGGTCGGCCAGCGCCAGCACGCAGCCGGGCACGACACCCGCGGAGCCGGCCGTGGGGGCGGCGACGATCACGCCCATGGTGGCGGAGCGCTCGAGCACGGCCATGGCACGGGCCACGGCTTCGGTCTGGACGGTGCCCATCAGGCTTGCGCTCAAATCGTTGTGGCCGGTGGCATCGACGAGCTTCGCCTCGCCGCCGATAAGCCCGCCGAGCGATCGCTGCGGATTGGCGATGGGGGCCGTGGTCTCCTCGCGCATGACGTCGAGCACGCGGCGCATCGCCGCGACGGCGTGGGCCTCGCCAGTCAGACGCGCCTCGCGCACGGCCATGACGGCGCCGATGCTGAGTCCCAGCTCCTCGCAGGCGTCGAGCAGTTGCGCGCCGTCGTCGAAGATCTCCTTGGCCGAGACGCCGGGGGAGAGCGATGATGCCGAACCGGGGAGCTCGATAAAGGTGGCGTAGTCGACGTTGTCGAGCTTGCGCAGCATGGGAATGACGGTATCGTCGGGGGCGCCGTCGGTCTCAAAGACGGAGTATGCCTGGCCGCCCACCTCGGTGCGGTAGGTGCGGCAGAAGGCGATGTTCACGTGTGCGTAGGCGAGCAGATTCGTGAGCGCGGCGAGCACGCCGGGGACGTCCTTGTGGGCCACAAAGAGCGTGGAATACATGCCCGAGATGTCGACGCCGACGCCATTGATGCGGCTGATGCGCATCTTGCCGCCGCCCAGGCTCTCGCCGCGGACCTGCGCCGTGGCGCCTGTGTCGTCCACCATGTCGATGTCGACGGTGTTGGGGTGGATGGAGGCGTCGTCGCCCTTGATGTCAAAGTGATAGTCGAGGCCCTGCTCGCGTGCGAGGTCGAAGGCCTGTTTGATATTCTCGTCGTCGGTGTCGAGGCCCAGGATGCCCGCGACGAGCGCGCGGTCGGTGCCGTGGCCGCGGTAGGTGTGGGCGAAGGAGTTCCACAGGCCAAAGGTAACCTTGGCGATGCGGCCCTCGAGCAGGCTGGCGGCAACTTGGGCGCACCGCAGGGCGCCGGCGGTGTGCGATGAGCTGGGGCCGACCATGACGGGCCCCAAGATCTCGAATGCCGAGGTCGTAGCTAGTGTTTGCGGCTTGCCTGCCATATGCGCTCCTGTTCTATCCCATCGTCCCGAGGGGCGGGGCATACTCTGTCCCGCCGTTCCGAGGGCTTTAGTATTTGGTCACCTGCTCGGACAGTCCTGCTCGCACGGAGGCCACATTAAGTGGCCTCCGGCTCGTGCGGAACTCGCGATCGACCAAATACTAAAGCCCTCGGAACTTAGGATACATGGTAGGGGCACGCTTGCTGCAAAATTCATCAGCTGGGAACCTATTCTGCGTCCCATGTCGACTCATCTTCACCACCGGTTAATAAAAAGAGGTACCGGTTGTTCCGGTACCTCTTTTTGGTGTGTTTCTATTTGGCTGTGGCTTTTCTCGTAAACCTACAGGCCGCAGGCTGCTTTGAGTTCTTCGACTCGGTCGGTATTCTCCCAGGTGAAGTCGGCGTCTTCGCGGCCGAAGTGGCCGTAGGCTGCCGTCTTCTCGTAGATCGGTCGACGCAGGTCCAGGTCGCGGATGATCGCGCCCGGGCGCAGGTCGAAGGTCTTCTCGACGGCCTCGGCGATCTTGTCCTCGGCAACATGCGCGGTACCGAACGTGTCGACCATAATCGACAGCGGCTTGGACACACCGATAGCGTAGGCCAGCTCGACCTCGCAGCGGTCGGCCAGGCCGGCGGCCACTACGTTCTTGGCGACCCAGCGTGCGGCGTATGCGGCGGAGCGGTCGACCTTGGTGCAGTCCTTGCCGCTAAAGGCACCGCCGCCGTGACGGCCGTAACCGCCGTAGGTGTCGACGATGATCTTGCGGCCGGTGAGGCCCGTGTCGCCCATGGGACCGCCCACGACAAAGCGACCGGTGGGGTTCACATAGATGTCGGCGTTGTCCCACGGCATGTTCTCGGCAGCCATGACCGGGGTGATGACGTGCTCGATGAGGTCATCCTTGATCTTGCCCATGTCCTCGATCTCGGCGGCGTGCTGCGTGGAGATGACGATGGTTGTGACCTCGACGGGCTTGCCGTCCTCGTAGCGCACCGTGACCTGGGTCTTGCCGTCGGGGCGCAGGTAGGGCAGGGTGCCGTCGTGGCGCACGGCGGCCAGGTGCTCGGCCAGGCGGCTCGCCAGGTAGTGCGGCATGGGCATGAGGGTCTTGGTCTCGTTGGAGGCATAGCCAAACATCATGCCCTGGTCGCCCGCGCCGATCAGGTCGATCGGGTCGGTGGTGGCGCCGGTCTGGGTCTCGAAGGACTCGTCGACGCCCTGGGCGATATCGGGCGACTGCTCGTGGATGAGGCTCATAACGCCGCAGGTATCGCAGTCAAAACCGAACTTTGCGCGGTTGTAGCCAATGCGGCGGATAACGCCACGGGCAATCTCCTGCACGTCGACGTAGGCCTGGGTGCGGATCTCGCCGGCAACGATGACGGTGCCGGTGGTCACGAGGGTCTCGCAGGCGCAGCGGACGTTCTCAACGTTGGCTGGCACGCCATTGGGTGCAATATAGCCCTGCTCCTGCAGCTCTATTTCTTTGGCGAGGATTGCGTCGAGTACGGCGTCGCTGATCTGGTCAGCGATCTTATCGGGATGACCTTCGGTCACCGACTCCGACGTAAATACAAAGGACCCGTGTTGGGGTGGGATGGAACGAAGTTCTTCTGACATGATTGTCCTTTCAAAAACGTGTCCCGGCGACCGTTACCATTCCGCCGGGCTCTCTATGCAAGGGCATATACTAGCGTGTTTACTGAATATTCACAGCGTTTCCGCACGTTTTGCCCAATGTTCAACATTTCGACTCAAGTTGATGGCCATTGGGTAATCGTTGGGGACGTTCTTAAACGACTAGTCAAAAGGGACACTCTTCCGAGGCACTCATTGGGGACAGACTTAAATGACCGGCCTTACCTAAGTGCCGACAGGTTGCCCAAAGACTTGTCATTTAAGTCTGTCCCCAATGAGTAGGTCGGTGCCCGTTGTGCGGAGGTTGCTTTGTTGCTTTATACTGATGCGGTTAGACATCCATCCTGCAATCGAGGAGATATCCATGGCATCAGACGTTCGCGTCCGCTTTGCACCCTCACCGACGGGCAAGCTGCACATCGGCGGCGCCCGCACCGCTATCTATAACTGGGCTTTCGCCCGCGCAAACGGCGGCACGTTCATTCTGCGCATCGACGACACCGATCCCACCCGTTCCACCGACGAGAACACGCAGATCATCCTGCGCGCCATGCGTTGGCTGGGCCTGGACTGGGACGAGGGCCCCGAGGTGGGCGGAGACTTTGGCCCCTACGCCCAGACCGAGCGCCTGGACCTGTACAAGCAGGCCGCCCAGAAGCTCTGGGACGAGGGCAAGGCCTACCCCTGCTTCTGCACCAAGGAGCAGCTCGACGCCGACCGTAAGGCCGCGCAGGAGCGCAAGGACCCCTTCCAGGGCTATCAGCGCCGCTGCCGCGATCTTGATCCAGAGGAGGCCCGCCGCCGCATCGAGGCCGGCGAGTCCTACGTCCTGCGCATCAAGGTTCCCGAGGACCGCGGCGACGTCGTCATCCACGATGCCGTCCACGGCGAGGTGACCTTCGACGCCAAGGAGCTCGACGACTTCGTCATCTTCCGCTCCGACGGCACGCCCACGTACAACTTTGCGACTGTCGTCGACGACGCTATGATGAGGATCACCCACGTCATCCGCGGCGACGACCATCTGTCCAACACCCCGCGCCAGGTCATGGTCTACGAGGCCCTCGGCGCGCCCGTGCCCACGTTCGCCCATATCTCCATGATTCTGGGCGCCGACGGCAAGAAGCTCTCCAAACGCCACGGCGCCACCTCGGTGGAGGAGTACCGCGACGCCGGCTATCTGTCCGACGCCTTCGTCAACTACCTGGCGCTGCTCGGTTGGTCGCTCGACGGCGAGACCACGATCATCCCGCGCGACGTTCTGGCCAGCAAGTTCTCGCTCGACCGCATCTCTAAGAACCCGGCGACCTTCGACCCCAAGAAGCTCGACTGGGTCAACGCCGAGTACATCAACGGTATGTCCGACGCGCAGTTTGCCGACGAGGTCATGGTCCCCGAGCTGCATGAGGCGGGCCTCATTGAGGGCAATGTCGAGTACGGCGAGGACTGGATTGACGCGCTCGCTGCCATCGTCAAGCCGCGCACCAAGATGCCGGCCGACGCCGTGACCGTCGCCGCCCCCATCTTTGCTACAGCCGAGACGCTTGAGTATGACGAGAAATCCGTCAACAAGGGCCTGGCCAAGGAGGGCATGGGTGCCATTCTGGACGCCGCCAAGGCCGCGCTCGAGGGCGTGGACGAGTGGACCGCCGAGGCCATCGACGCTGCGCTTGAGCCGCTGCCCGAGCAGATGGACCTCAAGAAGCGCGTGGTGTTTCAGGCCGTGCGCGTCGCCGTCTGCGGCAATATGGTGAGCCCTCCGCTGGGCGAGACCATGGCGCTCGTCGGCCGCGACGACTGCCTGGCGCGCATCGACCGCGCCCGCACGATGGCGCTGTAGTAGCTGCGCAAACGCATGTATCCGAGCCCCGTTCCCTCGAGCGGGGCTCTTGTTTCTGTACCGATGAGTGGGTTGCTGGGACAAAATAATCAGTAGTGTTTGTCCCATGTTCGAGTGACGCAACGAGCTCGACACTCGTATCGGCCATGGGACAAACTCTACTGATTATTTTGTCCCACCCCTTTCAGGTCCGTTCGTTAGAGGTGGTGTATGGCTCAACAACTGTCGCTGTTTGGTTCGCCGGAACCGGAGGAGACTCCGGTGAAGTCCGTGCCTGCCGCTGCCTCGGCTCAGTCTAAGCCTGCGCCTGAGCCCGTCATCGCCTACGCGAGCGTGGCTCTCGACATCCCCACCCGTGTGCTGTCCGAGCCGTTTGCTTACGGCATCCTGCAGTCCCTTGCCAACGAGGCGCAGATCGGCTCTACGGCCCTGGTCCACTTTGGTAATCGCGCTGCCGCCGGCTATATCGTCGACATTGCGCCTGAGCTGTGTGAACTGCAAGGTAACGACGCCCTCGACCCCGCGCGCATCAAGCCCATCGAGGCCATCCTCAGCAAGCCGCTCTTTACCGCTGAGGCTGCACGCATTGCGCGCTGGATGAGCCGCGAATATGTCGCGACGCTTTCCGAGTGCCTGCGCCTGTTCCTGCCGCCGGGCGGTAGCCCGCGCGTGGTCAAGAGCAATGACGGCGTGTGGACCGTTGAACGCCCCACTGTCAAACCAATTCAAAACCGTTGGGTCATGCTTACGCCCGAGGGCTTCGACTATACGCCGCCCAAGACCGCGGTCCGCCAGCGCCAACTCATCGAGGCGCTCCGGTGCGGACCGGTCACGACGCGCGACCTCAACCTCCTCTACAACAGCATGTCGGCGACCATTAAGGCGCTCGAAAAGCGCGGCGTAGTGGTGGTTGAGGAGCGTCGCGCCTGGCGCGGCTGCAGCGAGCAGACCACGTTGTCCTCGGCAAGCGGTAAGGCACCCGTCGCACTTACCAACGGCCAGCAGCAGGCGCTCGCCCAGATTGAGCGCGCCCGTCTGGACGCCCATGGCGATGTGGTGCTCGTCGATGGCGTCACTGGCTCCGGCAAAACCGAGGTCTACCTCTCTGCTATCGAGCGCGTGCTGGCGGCCGGTCGTTCGGCCTGCGTGCTCGTGCCCGAGATCTCGCTGACGGCTCAGACCGTCGGCCGCTTCCGCTCGCGTTTTGGCGAAACGGTCGCGGTCTTTCACTCGCGCCTTTCGGCCGGCGAACGCTTGGACCAGTGGGACATGGTCGCCAGCGGTGCGGCTCGCGTGGTTGTCGGCGCGCGTTCGGCGCTCTTTTGCCCGCTCAGCGACCTGGGCCTCATCATTATCGACGAGGAGCACGAGACCAGCTACAAGCAGGGCTCCAGCCCGCGCTACCATGCACGCGAGATTGCGGCCGAGATGGCGCGCCGCTATCGCTGCCCGCTCGTGCTGGGATCGGCAACGCCCTCAGCCGAGACGCTCGACCGCTGTCGCCGCGGCACGTACAACGGTGCCAGCTGGACGCGCGTCGAGATGCCGGAACGCCCGGGACACGCGGTACTGCCCACGGTCCGAATCGCCGACCTGCGCCGCGAGTTCTCGCACGGCAGCCGCTCCATGTTCTCAAAACCGCTGATGGAAGGCCTGGAGCGCGTTGTCGAACGCCGCGAGAAGGCCGTGCTGCTCCATAATCGTCGCGGCTTTGCACCCTTCCTGATGTGCCGCGAGTGCGGTTGCGTCCCCACCTGCAACCATTGCTCCACCGCCCTCACGTACCACGAGCGCACGCATACGCTGCAGTGCCACACCTGCGGATCGTCCTGGCGCGTGCAGCCCTATCCCGCGCCCACGAGCCGCTGTCCTAAGTGCGGCAGCCGCTACCTGGCAAAAATGGGTCTGGGTACGCAGCAGATTGAAGACGCTCTTCATCAGATGCTGCCTGATGACGTCGCCATCATTCGCATGGATGCCGATTCCACGCGCGGCAAGGACGCGCATAAAAAGCTGCTCGAGCAGTTCGATGCCGCTGATTGCGCCGTGCTGCTGGGCACGCAGATGATTGCCAAGGGCCTCGACTTTCCCGAGGTCACGCTGGTGGGCGTGGTCAATGCCGACTTTGCCCTCAAGCTGCCCGATTTTAGAGCAGGGGAGCGCGCCTATGATCTGCTGGAACAGGTGGCGGGCCGCGCCGGTCGCGGCGATCGCCCCGGTGAGGTTATCATCCAGACCTACCTGCCCGAGGATCCGGTCATTCGCGCCGTCGCCGAGCACGACCGCTCGATCTTTACCGACTACGACCTGGGCCAGCGCCGCGATGCGCTGTATCCGCCGTTTGTGCGTCTGGTCAACATCTTGGTGTGGTCGGCGAACGCGGATGACGCGCAGGATTACATCGGGCGCATTGCGAAGCTCCTCAAGCGCCGCTGGCATGCCGCCGCGCCCGACTTTTTGCGGGCGGGGAGCGCCGTGCCGCAGGTGCTGGGCCCGGCTTCGTGTGTAATCGAGAGAGCCAAGGACCGTTACCGCTTCCATCTGCTTGTAAAGTCGCCGGTAGGGTACCATGTCTCTGATGATATCGACGCCTGCCTTAAAGAGGTGGGCTCCGTGCGCGGCGTGAGCGTGAGCGTTGACGTCGACGCCTATGATTTGATGTAACAACCCGAAAGGATGGCCATGGAAGCCAACGGAATCGTACTGTCGCCCGACCCTCGTCTGCGCCAGGAGTGCGCCGTCATCGAGGAGATCACCCCGGCGATCGAGGCGCTTGCCGAGAAGATGAAGAAGATGATGTTCGAGAACGGCGGTTGCGGCCTGGCTGCCCCGCAGATCGGCGAGCTCATCCAGCTCGTCACCATCGACTGCGACTACAGCGACAAGAACGACTACGACCCGTACGTGCTCATCAACCCTGTCATTGTTGAGCAGAGCGACAACCTGGTGCCGTTTAGCGAGGGTTGCCTGTCCATTCCTGGCATTAGCTGCGAGATCGAGCGTCCGGATCATGTTGTCGTCGAGGCGTATGACCTGGATGCCAACCTGATTCGCTATGAGGCCACGGGCGACCTGTTCTGCGTGTGCCTGCAGCACGAGATCGATCACCTGCACGGCAACACCATGTTCGAGAGGCTTAAGCCGATGCAGCGCATCAAGGCAGTCAAGGAGTATCAGGACGCCCTGGCCCGCGGCGCTCGACCGGGCGAGACGGAATAAGGTTGTCCGTCCCTGGGGCTGGCCGCCTATATATCATCCCGTGCTCAAACATTCTCGCTTTGCTGCGAAACTGCGCGCGGGACGATATGTGTGGGCCCCATCCCAGGGACTACGTTGTCGCTCTTCGTTTCGCCCGGGTGCCGTCGGGCCAGGGAGGGGCGTCTTCGCTGATAGGTGCTTTCTTGGGAGGGCTGCTTTTATGCGGCTCTTTCTTTGTTTTTGGGTATATTTGTTTCTGTTGAACTATTCTTGCGGCTGGGCGCGCTTGCGACCAGGAACGCTTTTTTGTAGCCGTCTCGGCTCGTTATTGAGAGGAGACTAACTTTTATGCGTATTGTGTTTATGGGTACGCCTGATTTTGCTGTGCCTTCTTTGACTTCGCTTGTTGAGGCTGGGAATGAGATTGCGCTTGTTGTTACTCGTCCTGATGCTGTTCGTGGGCGTGGTAAGAAGCTGGAGCCGTCTCCTGTTAAGGCTAAGGCGCTGGAGCTGGGGTTGCCGGTCATTGAGGCGAATCGTATGACGCCTGAGGTTGTTGAGGTGCTCCAGGCTGCCCAGGCTGATATTTTCTGTGTGGCTGCCTATGGTTGCATTTTGCCCGATGAGGTGCTGCATATGGCGCCGCCTGGTATTGTGAATGTTCATGCTTCGCTGCTGCCTCGTTGGCGTGGGGCTGCTCCTATTCAGCGTGCCATTCTTGCTGGTGATGAGATTGCTGGCGTTTCTATTATGCGCATTGGGCATGGCGTGGATACCGGCGCCTATTGTGCGCAGGCCTCAACCTCGGTTGCCGGTAAGCATGCCGAGGCGCTGACCATGGAGCTCGCTGAGCTCGGCGGCAAACTGCTTGCCGATACGCTTCCTTCTCTTGCCGATGGCACCGCCGTGTGGATCGAACAGGACGAGGCGCTCGTTACCCATGCTGCCAAGATTTCTAAGCAGGAGATGCGCTTGGATCCGCACATGGCGGCGCTTGATTGCGTGCGTCATGTGCTGGCCTCGTCCGATACCGCGCCTGCTCGTTGCGTGATTGCCGGCAAGACCGTGCGTGTGCTCGATGCTGCGGCGGCTGATGTGTCGCTTGGCGAGGGTCAGGTTCTCGTTCAGGCTAAGCGTGTTTACCTTGGCCTTTCCGATGGCTCGGTTGAGTTGCTCGAGGTTAAGCCTGATGGCAAGCGTGCTATGGCCGCTTCTGCTTGGGCTGCTGGCCTGCAGGGTGCCGATCTTTCGTGGGGTGTTTTGTCATGAGCAAGCTGTCTCCCGCGCGCAAGCTTGCGCTCGATGTGCTGATGGAGGCCGATCGCCGCGGCATGTATGCGCGCGACGTGCTGTCCTCTCGCGCATCGGCCAAGGCTATTGACCAGCGCGATTCCGCTTTTGCCGCCCGCTTGGCGCTGGGCGTGGCCGCCACGCAGGGTATTTTGGACGAGCTGCTCGATCAGTTTCTCGATAAACCCAAAAAGGTTGCGCCGCGCGTTCGCATGGCGCTTCGTATCTCGGCCTTCGAGATGCTCTACCTGCATACGCCGGGCCGCGTTGCCGTGAGCCAGGGTGTTGAGCTGGTTCGCTGCGGTGCTAAGTCCGCCGCCGGTCTGGCGAACGCCGTTCTGCATAAGGTTGCGGACAACGTCGATGATTTTGCCGCCGCGGTGGATGCCGATGAGTCCGAGCGCCGTTTGGTTCGTCTGTCTCGCCTGATGGGCTTGCCGCGCTGGCTGTGCGCTCGCATTATGGCGTCGTTTGACACGCCAGAGGGTGCGCTTAACTTTGCCGGCAATCTGGCCCCCGCACCGCTGGCCCTGCATGAGAACGCCTTTGCGACTAAGCCCGATCCGTATATCTCGCAGCTTGTTGCACCCGTGTTCCCGGGTTGCCATGCCCCGGTTGATGCCCAGGTTACGGTTGCGTCGGGCGTATTTGAGCGTGCTGCAGCCGTGGCCTCGGACCTTAACGCCCAGCTTATCGCCACGGCTGCCACGCGCCCTGGTAGCTGCCTTGAGATTGGTGCCGGCCGTGGCACCAAGACCTATGTGATGATGTGCCAGGCCAAGCGTGCGGGCTATGAGCGTCAGCATACGGCGCTCGATCTGCATGATCGCAAGTGCGATCTGAATCTCGCTCGTCTGCATAAGGCCGGTATTCAGGGCGTTCGCACGGTTTCGGGTGATGCCTGCGAGCTTAATGAGGTGCTCACATCGTTTGATGCCATGCTTGGCGAGCCGGTTAAGTTCGACACGGTCTTTATCGATGCGCCGTGCTCTGGCACCGGAACCATGCGTCGTCATCCAGAGATCCCGTGGCGCCTGACCGAAAAGGATGTGACGGTTGAGCTGCCCAAGCTGCAGCTGACGATGCTCAAAGAGGCTGCTGCGCGCGTGGCTGCCGGCGGCGAGCTCATCTATGCGACGTGCTCGGTCTTCGACGAGGAGAATATGCAGGTGGTGGACGCTTTCCTGAACTCTCCCGAGGGCAGCGGTTTTAGCCTGGAGCCGCTCTCCGAGGCGCAGATTCTGCAACTCCCCGAGTTCGATCAGGCCAAGAAACTCGTCTCCGTTCGTCAGAACGATCGAGGCCTCTTCCAAAGCGTCCCCATAAACGCAGATTCCTACGACGGCCACTTTTGCGCCCGCCTGGTCCACAAGTAGCTACTAAGTTGCGGTGAAATAGGGATTGAATAGCGGCTTCTACCTGCCAAACTGTCCTTATTTCACCGCAATTCATAAGGAAACCTGGCCTGATAATTAGCTACCCATAGCGCAAAGAAATAGCCCCGCGATTGGTGTTGGTCGCGGGGCTGATTGGTTTCTAGTGGCTGTGCGGGCAGTTGGCGCAGCAGCCACTCGTGGCGCTGGTGCTTGAGCCACCGCTGCGCTGGTCGGTGTTGTAGAAGCCGCTGCCCTCAAACTTGATGCCGCTGGCCGAGAACGTCTTGGCGGCCGGAGCGCCGCAGTTGGGGCACACGACCTCGGGGGTCTCGGACATGGGATGCTCAACCTCAAACACGTTGCCGCAGCTCGAGCACTTGTAATCGTAGCGCGCCATAATACTTCCTTTTCAGCACAAAGCGGGCAGATCGCTCTGCCCGCAAAAATTCAAACGTCTGTAACTGTACCCTATATCGGGCGTTTTATCACGCTTCGCCCCAGAATCTATGCGTGTTGCGCAGGAGCTGTGCGGTTTTGCCCTCAGCGGCCGCAACGTCGGCCTCGTCAGCCTGCCAGGTCCAGTTGCCCGTGGCCACGCCCGGTACGTTCATGCGCGCGTCGTCGCCCAGCCCCAGGACATCCTGCAGCGGCATCATCACCAGGGGAGCGTCGCTTGCCAGCGCGTCGCTCATCAGCTTGGCCGCCACCTCAACACCGCTTGGTTCATCGCCGCCCGCAAAGGAACGCGTGCTCCAACCGGCCAATGTCGACGTATCGTGCGTCGAGGTGTACAGGATCTTGCCCGGCGTGGGGTGCACGCCGTTGCGGACGTCGTAGTCGCTAAACTCCAGCACGTCCATGCCGGGAAAGCCGCAGGTCGAAGCCATGGCGCGAACGCCGGGCGTCAGGTAGCCCAGGTCCTCGGCAATAAAGTTGAGCGGCCCCAACTCGTCATAGGCGGTCTGGAAAAGGTCCTTGCCCGGGCCTGCCAGCCAACGCCCGTCGGCGCAGGCCTTACCTGCGGGAATGCTAAAGTAGCTGTGGAAGCCCAGGAAGTGATCCAGGCGCACGCGGTCGTAGAGCGAGAACGCACGACGTAGGCGATCCATCCACCAGCGGTAGCCGTTCTGCTTCATGTGGTCCCAGCGGAACGTCGGGTTGCCCCACACCTGGCCCTCAGGCGCAAAGTTGTCGGGCGGCGCACCGGAGATCTCGATTGCCTTACCGGTATCGGACAGCCAGAAGTTCTCGGGTTCGCTCCACGCATCTGCCGAATCGTCGGACACGTACATAGGAATATCGCCGATGACCTCGATGCCCTTCTTGTGCGCATAGTTCATAAGCTCGCACCAAGCCAGGTCAAAGCGGTACTGCATGTACGCCTGAAGCTCGGCCTCGTCGTGGAAACGCTTATCGTCGATCAGATGCTCGTTGTAGCGCGCAACATCTGCCGGCCAATCGTGGCGCGATTCGCCCTCAAAGTATTTTTTGACGGCCATATAGACGCAGTACTTCTCGAGCCAATCGGCATTGCGATGTTTAAACGCGATGTACAGCGGATCGGCATCCTCGCCGCCACGGGCCTTCCAGGTCTCAAAGTCGGCGGCTAGCTCCTTGTGACTCTCGGGCAGCAGGTCGATATTGCCAGCAAAAGCCGAGGGCCCGGCATAGGGGGAGCGGAAGAAATCCGTCGGGTTGACGGGCAGGACCTGCCAGTAGCGCATGCCCATAGCGGACAGATGGTCGATAAAGCGACGCGTTGGTGCGCCGATCGTGCCGGGCTTGCCGTCATCGGTCGGTACCGAGGTGATATGGCACACAACGCCTGCGCCGTGATCGAGCGGCTCCTGCAGGCGCTGCTCGGCATGATGATAGATGATCGACGAGCCCAGCGGATACAAATCGAGCGTGACCGTGCCGTTGTGGATCTCGCACTCGTGACCGCTGATCACGTCACTCGCGCATTCGGCGAGCGCCGGAATCGTCACGCGGTGCGAATTGCGCAGACTACGGTTGATGATAACCGTCGCGGACTCGCCATCCTTGCCCGTGCGGTTGTATGCCAGCACCTCGTCGTTGAGCGCGAAGGCCCTGATCTCGCCGTCGATCATAAACGGCAGTGCGCGGCGTACGGCGGAGGCGTTTTTGACAATAGCCAGCGTGTCGAAGTCGTGCAGTTGGTCCTTGGTCGGCAGGGTGCGGCGGTTGCCCGGATCGGTTAGACCCTCCAGGCCGTATTCGTCGCCGTAGTAGATCGAAGGCACGCCGGGGAAGGTCATCTGCATGAGCGTGGCGAGCCAAAAACGGCTCTTGGCCAGGCCCATCGAGTTCTCGTCCAGGCGCCATTTGCTGCGCTCGCACTCGGGCAGCTGCGACTCGTCGGGGCCGCCGCCGAGCACCGAGATGATACGCGGGCGGTCGTGGCTCGACAGCAGGTTGAGCGCGCAGGACAATGCCTCGCTCGGGTAGTTCTCGCGCAGGGTCTCGATATCCTCAGCGGCCTCGTAGGCGTTCTTGTAGCCCATCAAAAAGCCGATGACCATGTCGCGGAAGGGGTAATCCATAGCAGAGTCCAACTCGGAGCCCTGTAGGTAGCGACGCAGATGGCCGTAGCTGATCTTGTTGGAGGCGTCTTCCCAGACTTCGCCGAGCAACAGTGCATCAGGCTTCTCGGCGAGCACGGCCTTTTTGATCTCGGCCAGGAAGTCATCGGAAAGCTCGTCGGCCACGTCTAGGCGCCAGCCATGAGCGCCGGCACGTAGCCATTTACGGATCACGCCGTCCTTGCCCAGGAGCCGCTCGCGTACCAGCTCAGAGCTCTCATTGATGGCGGGCATATTGCCCACGCCCCACCAGCAGTCGTATGAGCCGTCCTCGTGGAAATAAAACGCATCGCGCCATGGCGAATCCTCGCTCTGCCACGCGCCCACGCCGGGGTAGTTGCCGTAGCGGTTGAAATAGATCGAGTCATCGCCCGTGTGGTTGAAGACGCCGTCCAGAATGATGGAGATGCCCAGCTTCTCGGCCGCCTGGCACAGCTCGGTAAAGTCCTGCTCGGTGCCCAGGATCGGGTCGATCTTGGTGTAGTCGGCCGTGTCGTAGCGGTGGTTGCTCGCGGCTTCAAAAATGGGGTTGAGGTAGATGGCCGTAAAGCCCAGCTCGGCGATGCGAGGCAGGTCTTCCCGGATGCCCTTGAGCGACCCGCCGTAGAAGTCCCAGGTTTTGATGGAGCCGTCTTCGGCGCGCTCGTACACGGGCGGCTCGTTCCAGTCCTCGACCATGCGGCGCTGGATTCCGTTGCGTGGTTTTTCGACCTCGGCCAGCGTGCGCTCGCGCCAGTTTTCATCTCGGGCGTAGCGATCGGGGAAGATCTGGTAGACCATGCCACGCTCGTACCACTCGGGACGCACTTCTCGGTGCTTATAGACGGTAATCTGGAAGGACGGAACCTCGGCGTAGTCGTAAGTTACGCCCTCTCCGCCGGTGCGACCCTGCGGTGCGCCCAAGCGGACCTCGGGCTGGCCCTCGATTTTGCATATAAAGCTGTACCACACAAGACACGGTTCAGTGCATTTGAGCTCGCCGGTAAAAATGCCATCGCCTTCGTGCTCCATTGGGATCAGGGTCTCGCCGACTTCATCGACCCAGGTGCGCAGCGTAAGCGTTGCCTGGTTGGGATCGGCATCCTCCAAAATCACCGAGAGTGCAACGGAAGTTCCAGTGGTCACAGCGCCAAACGGAGTGCGAAACTGCGGTAGACGGCTGTTGTGTATCAATCTCATAGTACGGTCCAGTTCAATAGAATCATGGCCTGCGGGCCATGGGTTTTACGCCTAAGATGTAAGTATATCTGTAGTACACAGGGTGTATAAACAACATCCGTTTACCATCGGCGAACGGTTGTCCTAGAAAATCGTTTTACCACTACCTACAGAGAAGGGGCGCCCGGTTGGAGCGCCCCTTGCTTAGGGTTTGATGAGGTTATGGATCGTCTGGATTAGCGGCGCTTGCGGGTGGCCGTTGCCTTGCGGACGGAAGTCTTCTTCGACGGCGCCTTTTTCTCGGTTGCGGCGGCGGGGGAGACCGGGGTCTCCATTGTGGGCTCGGGCTTGGCCTTTACCTCGGCCTTGGGCTCCTCTTTGGCGGCAGCGGGCTTGACCTCGGCGGCCTTCGGCGCAGGCTTGGCCTTTACTGCGGGTTTGGCCTCAGCCTTAGCTTCCGCCTTAGGAGCAGCAGCCTTGGTCGTGGTCTTTTTGGCCGTCGTTGCAGTGCGCTTGCGCGTGGTGGTCTTGGCGGTCGGCTTGGCCTCGACAGCTGCCTCGGCCTTGGGCTCGGCGGCTGCCTCCTCGGCCTTGGTCGCAGTAGCATTTGCGGCGGCCTTCGGAGCGGCCTTGGTCGCAGTAGCCTTGACGGCCGTCGACTTCGTTGCCGTGGTCTTCTTGGCGGTCGTTGCCTTCTTGGCGGTCGTGGTCGTCTTCTTGGCAGCGGTCTTTGCCGGAGCCTTGGCGGCCGGCTTGGCCTCTGCGACCGCGGCCTTTACCTCGGGAGCAGCCTCGGCCTCGGCGGCTTTCTTGGCAGCGGCGGTGGTGCGCTTGCGCGCGGTCGTTGTCCTGGCAGCGGTGGTCTTGCTTGCGGTCGCGGTCTTGCTCGCAGCGGCCTTCTTCGCCGTCGTCTTACGAGTCGCGGTCTTCTTTGCCGCAGGCTTTGCAGCAGGCTTGACCTCGGCCTCTGCCTCTGCCCCAGGAGCAACTTCAGCCTTCACCTCAGGCTCGGCCTTTGCGGTCTCAGCCTCAACCGGCTTCTCCTCGGCCTTGGGCTCCGGCTCCGGCTCAGCGGCCACCGGCTCAGCCACAGCCTCAGGCTCGTCGACAACAGCCGCCGGCCTCTCAATCTCCGGGTGCATAAAGAAGTACAGGTCCAGATATTTATCGGCCGAGCGCGTCCAGCTAAAGTCCTGGCTCATGGCCTGCGTGACCAGCTGATCCCACGCCTCGCGGTTATCCCAGAACAGACGCGCCGCGCGGAACACCGCGTCACCCATCTCGTCGCCGTTAAAGTTGCTAAACGAGAAGCCCGTACCCTCGCCGGTAAACTCGTTGTACGGGATCACAGTGTCCTTCAGGCCACCGGTCTCGCGCACGATGGGCAGGGTACCGTAGCGCATGGCGATGATCTGCGACAGGCCGCAGGGCTCAAACTTCGAAGGCATCAGGAACATGTCGGCTGCGGCATACATACGCTGCGACAGCGCAGGATCGAACTCGATGCGTGCGGCCATGGTGCCGGGGTACTTGTCCTGGAAGTATCGCAGTCCGTCCTCGTAGTCGCGGTCGCCAGTGCCAAGCACGGCCACCTGCACGCCGCCTGCCAAAATGCGATCGAGCGCGTACATGACCAGATCCAAGCCCTTCTGGCGCGTCAGACGCGTGACCATGACCATAAGCGGACGGTCGTCGCGAACCTCGAGCCCCAGCTCTTCCTGCAGCTTGGCCTTGCACACGGCCTTACCAGAACGGTCCTCCACGGTGTAGTTGGCGGCAATGCGCTTGTCGGTCGCCGGGTCAAAGCCTGCGACGTCGATGCCATTCAAAATGCCCTGCAGCGCGTACGAACGCTCGCGCAGCACGCCATCCAGGCCCTCGCCAAACTCGGGCGTCTGGATCTCGTTGGCATAGGTGGGGCTCACCGTGGTGATGGCATCGGCATAGCGCAGGGCACCCAGCATGTAGTTGATGCTGCAGGCGTCGCAACGCAGCTGCGAGGCGGCCGCCGGAATGTGCGCCACGCCCAGGATGTCCTCCATCACGGTGTCGCTAAACTGGCCTTGGAACGCCACGTTGTGGATCGAGAATACGGTCTTGACGCGGTCGTACAGCGGCAGGCCCTGGTAGAACTCGCGCAAGAACACGGGCGCCAGTGCCGTCTGCCAGTCATTGCAGTGCAGGATGTCACACTCAAAACCGGCCGGCAGGTGCTGCAGACTCTCGGTGATGGCCTTGGAGAAAAACGCGAAGCGCTCGCCGTCATCAAAGAAGCCGTACGGATAGTCGCGCGCAAAGTAGCGCTCGTTGTCGATGAACATATAGGTGACGCCGTCGCTCTCGAGCTTCTCGAGCCCGCAGTATTCGTTGCGCCAGCCCAGGCTCACGTAGAAATCGGCAAAGTGCTCCATCTGCGCCTTGTACTCATCCTTGATGGTGGCGTACTTAGGCACCATTACGATAACTTCGGCGCCGGCGCGCACAAGCGCCGCGGGCAGCGAGCCCGCCACGTCGCCCAGGCCACCGGTCTTTACAAACGGTGCACACTCGGCCGAGGCAAACACGATCTGCATCTTTTTGCTGGAATCTGCCATATTGTCTCCCATGTTGCAATTCGAGAATAGCCGCCTGGCGCTAACCGGGCGGCTATTCTACATGTTACGAGCGATGTTGCGGTGCCAACGTTAACGTACGATGGTGGTATCGGAAGTTAACGGAGCCTTGCCCAGCACCAGGATGTTCTCGGGCGTGCCGCGAAGCTCGGTGTTGGTGGGAACCACGTTGTTCTTGTCCAGAATGGCGTTCTCGACGCGGGCGCCGCTCTTGATGATGCAGCTCTGGTTGATGATCGAGTTGGTCACCGAGGCGCCTTCCTCAACCACAACGCCGCGCGACAGGATCGAGTTGCGCACGGTGCCCTTGATGATGCAGCCGGCCGAGATGATCGAGTTGCACGCGTGGCTGCCGGTCGCATAGCGCGAAGGCGGCACGTCGTGAGCCTTGGTCAGGATCGGGCGCTCGGGGTCAAAGAGCTGGTCGGCCACGGTCTGGTCGAGCAGGTCCATGCTGCGGCGATACAGCGACTTCTCGCTAAACACGCCCACGACCTCGCCCTTGTACTCGTAGCTGCACACGTCGATGTTGCCAAAGTCGCCCTGGAGTGCCTCGAGCAGGTCCAGGTAGTCGGCGGCCTGGTAGTGGTCGATGATCTCGAGCAGCGTCTCGCGGTTGACGATGCAGCAGTCCATGGAGGCGTTGTCGCCGTACGCGACGCCGGCGCTCACGCCCGTCAGGCGGCCGTTCTCGTTAATCTCGAGCTTGGTCTCGTCATCAACATTGCGCGTGGCCTTGCAGTACACCACGGTCATCTGGGCGCCGGAGTTCTCGTGCGCCTCGATGATGGTGTTGAGGTCCATGTTAAAGATGATGTTGGTGCCCATCATCACGACATAGGGCTTCTCCGAGCGCTGGAACAGCGTCTTGTTGGAGATGATGTCGCGAAGCAAGAAACGCATGCCGCCCTTGGTGGTGCCATACGCGTTGCCGGGCACCATGAACAGGCCGCCCTTCTTGCGGTCTAGGCCCCAGTCCTTACCCGAGCCCACGTGGTCGATCAGCGAACGGTAGTTACCCGGCATGACGACGCCGACGGTCTTGATACCGGCATTCATCATGTTGGACAGCGGAAAGTCGATCAGACGGTAGCGGCCCAAAAACGGAACGGACGCGATGGGGCGGTCCTTGAGCAGGACGCTGCCGTAGGACGAAGAGTAGTTAGCGGTGATATAACCGATGGCCTTGCGATTGATCATCGGATCATTCCCCCTTCCCGATAACGACGTCATTTCCAACGACGGCCGTATCCTTGGTGGTATCGACAGAGCCGAGCTTCACGCCCTCTTCGACCGTGGAGTTCTCGCCCAAAATAGCGCGGCAGATGTGCGCGCCGCTCTTAACGTGCGCACCCGGCAGCAGCACGGAGTCCTCGACCACGGCGCGCTCCTCGATGATGACATCGGTCGAAAGGATCGAGTGGCGAGCGGTGCCGTAGATTTTGCAGCCGTTGGAGACCAGGCAGTCGTCCAGGCGGCCGTCCGGTCCAATGTAGTGCGGCGGACGCGTGGTGATGTTGGACATGATGGGGAAGTGCTTGTCGAACAGGTCGAACTCGGGGTTGTTGCCCAGCAGGTCCATCGAGGTCTCGTGGAAGCTGGCGATGGTGCCGACGTCCTTCCAAAAGCCATGGAACTCGTAGCTGTACAGGCGCTTGTTCTCGCCGAGCAGCTTGGGGATGATGTCCTTGCCAAAGTCGTGGCTCGAGCGCTGGTCCAGAGCGTCCTCCTCGAGCGCCTCGATCAGCACGTCGGCCGAGAAGATGTAGATGCCCATGGAAGCGAGGTTCGAATCGGGCTTATCGGGCTTCTCGGTGAACTTGGTGATGCGGCCGTCCTCGGGGTCGGTGGTCAGGATGCCAAAGCGGCTGGCCTCCTCCCACGGCACGGGCATAACGCTCACCGTGAGGTCGGCGTTGTTCTCAATGTGCGTCTTGAGCATCTTGCGGTAATCCATGCGATACAGGTGGTCGCCCGAAAGAATCAGGACGTACTTGGGGTCGTTGGCCTTGATGTAGTCGAGGTTCTGCGTAATGGCGTCGGCCGTGCCCGCATACCAGGCGCCGCCGGTCTGCGTCTCGTACGGCGGCAGGATCGACACGCCGCCGTCACGGCTGTCCAGATCCCAAGCCTCGCCGGAGCCCACGTAGGCATGCAGCAGATAGGGGCGATACTGCGTCAGAACGCCCACCGTGTCGATGCCCGAGTTGGAGCAGTTGGACAGCGAAAAGTCGATAATGCGGAACTTGCCACCAAAGCTAACCGCCGGCTTAGCGATCTTTTGGGTGAGTGCCCCCAATCGACTGCCCTGTCCTCCTGCGAGGAGCATCGCGATGCATTCTTTCTTACTCATCGATTTCTCCTTCTGTCATCGATGTTCCTAAACCCATTAGCAACGGGCGCGGCGCTCGGTCGTGCCCGTCGAGTAATGCCGTGCGGCAAAGGGAGCTCGCGCGCCTTTATGCGTGCCAGATCTCGTCGCGGTACTCGCGAATGGTGCGGTCGCTCGAGAACCAGCCGGAGGAGGCGGTGTTGAGCAGGGCCTTGCGGTTCCAGGTCTCCTGGTCGCCGTAGCTGTTCGTGAGCTTCTCCCATGCATCCACGTAGCTGCGGAAATCGGCCATGACCAAGTCGGGGTCGTTGTTGTTCATGAGCTCGTTGTAGATGCTCTCGAAGTTGCCCGAAAGACCCGCAAAGGTGTTGTCCTTGAGCTCGTCCATCACGCGGCCCAGACGCTCGCGGTCGCCGTTGAGGGTATCCCACGCAAAGTAGCTGTTGGATGCCCAGAGCTGCTCGACCTCGGGAGCGGTCAGGCCAAAGATGGCCTCGTTCTCGCGGCCGGCCAGGTCGGCGATCTCGATGTTGGCGCCGTCGAGGGTGCCCAGCGTAATGGCGCCGTTCATCATGAGTTTCATGTTGGACGTGCCCGAGGCCTCCTTGCCGGCCGTGGAAATCTGCTCCGAGATCTCGGCGGCGGGGTAGATGAGCTGGGCGTTGCTCACGCGGAAGTTGGGGATAAAGCAGACCTTCATGACCTCGTTCACGCGCGGGTCGTTGTTGACGACCTCGGCGACGGAGTTGATAAGACGGATGGTTTCCTTGGCAAAGGTGTAGCTCGAGGCAGCCTTGCCGCTAAAGATGAAGGTCGTCGGCGTCACGTGGAAGTTGGGATCGGCGATGCGACGGTTGTAGATGTCCATCACCTTCATGATGTTCATGAGCTGGCGCTTGTAGGCGTGGAAGCGCTTCACCTGAACATCAAAGACGGTGTTGGGATCGATAACCAGACCGGTCTCGGCCTTGACGTAGGCGGCCAGGCGCTCCTTGTTGGCGCGCTTGGAGGCACCCACGGCCTTCAGGAACTCGGTGTCGTTCTGGAATTCCTTGAGCTTCTCCAGCTCAAAGGCGTCCTTGAGCCAGCCATCGCCGATTGCCTCGGTGACGAGCTTGGCATAGGTGGGGTTGGCCTCGGCAAAGAAGCGACGGTGCGAGATGCCGTTGGTCTTGTTGTTGAACTTCTCGGGCGTCAGGGCATAGAAGTCTTTGAGCACGATGTTCTTGATGATGTCGGAGTGGATCTTTGCCACGCCGTTGACGCTGTGGCTGCAGATCACAGACAGGTTGGCCATGCGAATCTCGCCGTCCCACAGGATGGCGGTCTGGCGCAGACGCTCCTGCCAGCCCTCCTGCGTGGTGTCGAACGACTCGTGCCAACGACGGCTGATCTCGTCGATGATCTGGTACACACGGGGGAGGAGCTTGGAGAACGTGCCGATGGGCCACTTCTCCAGAGCCTCGGGCAGGATGGTGTGGTTGGTGTAGCTCACGACCTGCGTCACGATGTTCCAGGCGTCGTCCCACTCGAGCTTCTTCTCGTCGATGAGGATGCGCATGAGCTCGGGGCCGCACATGGCGGGGTGGGTGTCGTTGGTGTGGATGGCCACAAACTGCGGCAGCAGCTCCCAGTTCTCGCCGTGCTCCTTCTCAAAGGTGTCGAGCAGGCTGTAGATACCGGCCGAGACAAACAGGTACTCCTGCTTCAGACGCAGCAGACGGCCGTGCTCGCCGGCGTCGTTGGGGTAGAGGATGGCGCTGATGGCCTCGGCCTCGGCGCGCTCGGCGTCGGCCAGGGCGTAGTCGCCGCGGTTGAAGGCCTCCAGGTCAAAGTGCTCCTCGACCGGCTCGGCGGCCCAGACGCGCAGCTTGTTGACGGTCTCGCCGGCATAGCCCACCACGGGGATGTCGTAAGGAACGGCCAGGATGTCCTGCGTGTCCACCGTGCGGTAGAACGTGCGGCCGTCCTCCTCAAAGCCCTCAACATGGCCACCAAACTTGATGGTTACGGCCTTGTCCTGACGGCGGACCTCCCAGGGATAGCCGTGGGTGAGCCACTCGTCGGTGGTCTCGACCTGACTGCCGTTGACGATCTCCTGCTTAAACAGGCCGTAGCGGTAGCGCATGCCGTTGCCGTAGCCGGCGATGCCCTCGGCTGCCATGGAATCCAGGAAGCATGCTGCCAGGCGGCCCAGGCCACCGTTGCCCAGAGCCGGATCGGGCTCCTGGTTCTCGATGACGGAAAGGTCGAAGCCCATGTCGTCGAGCGCCTCGGCGACCATATCGCGCACGCCAAAGTTGAGCAGGTAGTTGTCGAGCAGGCGACCGATCAAAAACTCGATCGAGAAGTAGTACACGCGCTTCTTGCCCTCGGCGGTCACACGGGCGTCGCTCTTGGTGGCAACGGTGCGCGCCTTCTCGGCCACGAGCTTGGCCAGGGCGTTAAAGCGGTCGAGGTCGCTGGCGGCCTCGACGCTCTTGCCGCTGATGCTCATGACGGCATCGCGATAGAGCTCGGTAAACTCTTGCTTGTTGTCGAAGATCTTATTCATACGTTCCTTTCCCCCGGGGATATCTCCCGGAACGGTTATGACTTACATCCTACGCCCCAGCGGGGCGGGTAATTACAGCTGTAACGGCTTTGTTACGCATCCTTGGCAGACGTCTTAACAGAAGCAGACTTGGTCTTGGTAGCGCCCTTTTTGGCAGCCGGCTTCTTGGCTGCGGCCTTAGCAGCGGGCTTTGCAGCAGCCTTAGCCTTGGTCGTCGTAGCCTTCGCCTTAGCGGGTGCCTTCTTGGCCGCAGCAGCCTTGGGCTTCACCGAGGACGTGCGCTTGCGCGTCGCCTTCTTGGGCTCCTCAACCGCCGGCGGCTTGTAGCTGCTGGGGCCACGGCGCTTAAGCACCACGCCGGCCAGGCCGGGCACCTTGATCTCGATGGAGTCCATCTGCCCGTTCCAGGGATAGGGCTCGCTGGAGCAAGTGTAGGGCTCCTCGCCGGCATAGCCGCTGCCGCCAAACTCGGGACGGTCGGAGTCGAAGATGACCTCCCAGTCACCCTCGCGCGGCACGCCCACGCGGAAGCTCTCGTAGCTCGCCGGGTCAAAGTTGATCAGGATCACCAGGTCGTCGTCGATGTCCTCGCCCTGGCGCACAAAGCTCACGATGGACTGCTTGGAGTTGTCCGCATCGATCCAGGTAAAGCCGTCGTCGGTGTAGCCGCGCTCGTACAGGGCGGGCTCGGCGGTGTACAGGTGGTTGAGCGCCTTAATGAACGCCTGATGATGACGGTGGGTCTCGTACTCCTCGGTGAGGAACCACTGGATGGACTCGTAGTAGCGCCACTCAATAAACTGGCCGATCTCGTTGCCCATAAAGTTGAGCTTGGCACCGGGGTGCGTCATCTGGTAGAAGGCCAGCGTGCGCAGGCCAGCAAACTGGCGCCACCAGTCGCCCGGCATGCGGCCGATCAGCGAGCACTTTCCGTGCACGACCTCATCGTGACTCAACGGGCAGATAAAGTTCTCGGTAAAGGCGTACATGATGGAGAACGTGAGCAGGCCGTGGTTGCCGGGGCGCCATGGAAAATCGGTCTGCATGTAGTGCAGGGTGTCGTTCATCCAGCCCATGTCCCACTTGTAGTGGAAGCCCAGGCCGCCGTCCTGCGGCGGATAGGTCACGAGCGGCCACGCGGTGGATTCCTCGGCCATCATCATCACGTCGGGGTAGTGCGCCTCCACAGCGCAGTTGACCTGACGGATAAACGCGCTGGCGTCCAGGTCCTCCTCGGTACCGTACTTGTTGAACTTCTTTTGGCCGGGATCGTCAATGCCAAAGTTGAGGTACAGCATGCTGGACACGCCGTCCATGCGAATGCCGTCCACGTGGAAGTTCTCGAGCCAGTACAGCACGTTGGAGACCAGGAAGGAGCGGACCTCGCCGCGGGCGAAGTCAAACTTATGCGTGCCCCAGTTGGGGTGAATCTCGTGCTCAAACAGCATGTGGCCGTTAAAGGTGGCAAGGCCGTGGGAGTCGGCGCAAAAACCGCCGGGCACCCAGTCCATGATCACGCCGATGCCCGCCTCGTGGCACGCATCGATAAAGTGCATGAGCTGCTGCGGGTTGCCGTAGCGCGACGTGGCAGCATAGTAACCGGTCGTCTGGTAACCCCAGGAGCCATCGAAGGGATGCTCCATGAGCGGCATGACCTCGATGTGCGTATAGCCCATGTCGCGCACGTAGTCCACGAGCTCTACCGACAAGTCGTCGTAGGTGTAGAACTCGCCGCGCTGCGCGGGGAAGGGATCCATGGGACCGGGGTAGTTGCCGTACTCGTCCGGCTCGCCCTGTGGCGCGTCGCCGTGGCGCTTCCACGAACCAATATGCACCTCGTAGATGTTCAGCGGCTGCGACATGTGGTTATGGCCGGCGCGGCGCTTGAGCCACGCGGCATCGTTCCACTTGTAGCCGTCCAGGCTCCACAGCACACTCGCCGTACCCGGAGGGCACTCGGCCTTAAAGGCGTACGGATCGGCCTTGTAGAGCTTTTCGCCCTCGTTGGTCTCGATCAGATACTTATACAGCTGGCCCTGCTCGGCGCCAGGAATAAAGCCTTCCCAGATAGCGCTCGTATGCACGGGCACCAGCGGGTTGGCTTCTTCATCCCAGTCGTTAAATTCGCCAATGACATGAACGCTCTTTACATCGGGCGCCCAAACGCAAAAACGCCAGCCGCGCGTACGATTCTGCGTGTCGGGGTGCGCGCCCATCTTTTCCCAGCTGCGCTCCCACATACCGATGCCAAACAGATAGACATCGTCCTTTGAGAGCTCCGGTGCGTGCGGGGCGGCTTTACGGGTTGCGGGCTTTTTGGCCGTTGGCTTTAGCTTTGTATCGCTCACGTTTGATCCCATCATGACGCGGCAGCGTGTTGCCTTGGTGACTAAATGCGAAAGGTCCAGGGCTGCACGAATCGAAGGGACGGCGATAGTTCTATGATTCGTTCCACCTCGCGTGCTCGGTGGAACTTTCGGCAGAAACTACCATAACACCTGTACATTACTTTTATGGAGGAAAGTGGTTTTGCGGTGGCTTTTAATCGGTGAGCGCCATGTTTAGACCACTGGCAGAATTGCGATGGTAAAACTCTTGACAGTTTTACCAATTAGGGTTTTTAGATTGTTAGTTTGACGTTTGGTAAAACGTTTTTAGCAGGATGTTTACCATTTGACATCGAAAGGTTCGTATATGTCCCAGACCGCCGCCCTCAACGTCGCTTTTATTTTCGATTGCGACGGCACGTTGGTGAACAGTACCCCCGTTTGGAGCTACGCCCAGCCCGAGTTATTGCGCCGCCACAGGGTTGACGTGACGGTTGACGACTTTGCCCAATTTGAGCACCTGTCGCTCGAGGACGAGTGTCAGGCCTACCACGACACATGGGGCATTGGCACAAATGGCGAGGAATTGTATCGCGAACTGTGCGAGATTTTGATTGATGGGTACTCCAAGGTGCCGCCGCGCGAGGGTCTGCTGGCATTTTTGAAGCAGGCGCAGGAGGCCGGTATTGCCATGTGCGTGGCTACGTCTACGCCGGCCGAGCTCGTACAGTCCGCACTGGCCGGTGCCGGGCTCGATGCCTATATGGAGTTTATTACCACGACGGGCGAGGCGGGACGTTCCAAGCAGTTCCCGGACGTGTATGAACTTGCGTTGCGTTGCTTGGAGGAGCGTCATGGGTGCAAGTTCGTTCGCACCTGGGTGTTTGAGGATGCGGTCTTTGGCCTTAAGAGCTCTGGTGCCGCGGGCTTTAAGCGCGTGGGCATCTATGACCCGCACGGCCGTATGGAGCGCGATGACGTGCAAGCTAACTGCGAGGTCTTTATCGACAGCTATGAAGAGCTTAACCTGGCCCGCGTGCTTTCGTTTGAGGGATAGGCGAGGGCTGTGGCTTGCAAGGTATTAGTAGTATGCGGCTCGCCGGTGGTGGCGAGCGCTGATTTGTTACGTAGGCTAGCAGGGGAGTGCGACCACGTTGTCGCCGTGGACCGCGGCTTGGACGCGCTACTGGGCGCGGGGCTGAGCTGTGACGTCTACGTCGGCGACGCCGACACCGTAAGCGATGCCGGCCGCGCCCTGGTCGATGCCGCTGAAGACTTTGAGGTAGAGCGCCACAACCCCTACAAGGACTACACCGATCTGGCCCTAGCCCTAGACACCATCCGCCGCCGCTGGCCCGGAGCCGAAGTATACGCAACTTGCGCCACCGGAGGCCGCCCCGACATGGCCCTTAGCGTCCTAGGCCTACTATCAGCCTACATCGACGCCCCCGTCTGGATCTGCGAAGACGAAACAACGGCCCGCATCCTTCATGCAGACGAGTCTTGGACCATCCAGGGCGTCGAAGGCAAAACCTTCTCCATAGTCGCAATCGCCCCAAATACAGTGGTTAGCGAACAAGGCCTAGAATGGGAACTAGACCACGCCAAGTTAGGCCTACTAGCCGACACCGGCATCAGCAACGTCGTCAGGGGAACGACCAAGATCCAAGTCCACACCGGCACCGCCATCGCTTACCTCTATGAGTAGGGATTTTCGGGACTGGCCATAAAATTGCGCACTGGCGTGAGTAGGGATTTTTGGGACTGGCCTTAAAATTGCGCACTGGCCAAAGGCCAGGGTGAAATTTTAGGACCTGTCCCAAAAATCCCGTAAGGCGGAAAATCAACCCAAATTTCCCCCTTGCATCCCCGAACACATTCCCCTATAGTATCTCCTCGTCACGGGGGCGTAGCTCAGCTGGGAGAGCGCTTGACTGGCAGTCAAGAGGTCAGGGGTTCGATCCCCCTCGTCTCCACCATTGTGAATGTAGAGCCTTCGGGAAACCGAAGGCTCTTTTCATATGCAGCCACCATGCACCCTAAAGTACCGCCACAAAAAGTTGTGCAATTAATTTCCCATATCTGTACATAGTTTGTTAGACAAACGCAATTAAGCAGAACGACAAGCAGGGTCAACCCGACCCCATTATCGCCACGAAACACACGCCGCGCCCCAATAACCAGCGCCAACGTGAACAACATCGCAAAACAACCCCCTTGAGCACGCTAAATGAACGAAATGTTGTTCACCACTAACCAAATAGGTTTCGTTACCAGCTTGTGCTAGGATACCTAACGTTACATGAGTTCAACTGTGCTCGCGGTTCCAGCAAACCTCAAAGCGCAGGGTCGATCAGCATCCGGCCGTAACGGCGGTGCGAGAAACACCACGAGCTCCAATACAGTTGTCATGCACGTTTGCATCGATTGCCAAGCGGTTCCTTACAATCCCGCAAGCAATTCGAAGCAACCTTGCATGCCAAAACGTAGCAGTCCTCAGCTGTTTGCGTGCGGTCCAGTTTTGTACCCGCTTGACTGGTTCGCACGCAGCCAGCTGGGGTTGTAGGTACATTTGCGATACACACCTACAACCTCAGCGCTGCTTTTCTACATACCGTTCACGGTGGGGCAGAGCCACGTGCTTGTCTGACTGGGCTCAGGGTTTGAATATGGAGCGCCTTCGCGCACAAGCGCCCTGGCAAAGCCATATCCAAACCCCGTGAGCCACACGTAAGACAGCAAGGGGGTGGTGCTCGTGTGGTATGTGATCCAGGTCATTAACGGTCGCGAAGACGTAATGCGCGAGCGCATCGAGCGTTTGGTGCCGGCAAGCGCCATGCAAGAGCTCTTTTATCCCCAATATCAAACCGAGATCAAGGTGCACGGCAAGTGGATCAACACGACCAAGCCGCTGTTCCCCGGTTATCTCATCTGCGATACGGCAGATCCCCGCACCGTGCAACAGTATCTGCTGCGCATGGACGACTTTGCCCGGGTGCTTTCCCAGGACGATCAGTTTGTGCCGCTGGCAAAAGAAGAGACCCAGCTCATTGGCAGTTTTACCAATAGGGGAGACCGCGTAGTGCCCATGAGCGAGGCCTTAAAAGACGGCGACCAGGTCGTAGTAACGGCTGGTCCGCTGCTGGGCCACGAGGGTCTCATCAAAACCATTAACAGACGCAAGAGCACGGCTTATTTGGAGCTCGATCTGTGCGGCCGACGCGTAACCACCCGCGTTGGCCTTGCGGTGCTTTCAAACGAGCAGCGTGTGATGCGCAACCTCAAAAAGGTGATCGCCTAGCTGCTGGCGATCGCAATACAGAACAGGGAGGATCCCCGACCTGGGGACGAAGTGTTGGAAGAGAACGTGTCGGATAAAACTCAATACGCAACGGATGTGCCCGCGGGGGCGGCGCTGATTGCCCAGGCTATGGACCGGCGCGATGGCGTCGGCCGCTACAAGGCCATGCAATCCATTATGGAATGGGACCGCTCACGACTGGCCTACAGGGCCGTTAAGCGAGCGTTCGACATTGTGTTCAGCGGTGCCGTACTCGTTGTCATCGCGATCCCCAGCCTGGTGCTGGCGGCGGCAATCCGCCTGGAGAGCGAGGGCTGCCCCTTCTATAGCCAGATCCGCGTGGGCCAGACCCGCCCCGACGGCAGCCTGACCACCTTCCGCATGTGGAAGTTCCGAAGCATGTACAAGGACGCCGACGAGCGCCTGGCCGAGCTCAGGGAGCGCAACGAGATCGCCGGTGCCATGTTCAAGATGAAGGAGGATCCCCGCGTCACCAGGATCGGCAGGTTCATCCGCAAGCATTCCATCGACGAGTTCCCACAGTTCCTGAACGTGTTCCTGGGCCAGATGTCCGTGGTGGGCCCGCGCCCGCCGCTGCCCAACGAGGTCGCGGAGTACACAGAATTCGACCTGCAGCGCCTGGCCGTGAAGCCGGGTATCACCGGTTGGTGGCAGGTGACGGACCGCAACGACACCGACTTCGACGGCATGGTCCGCCGCGACCTGGAATACATCGCCAAACGCGGCGTCATTACCGATCTCAAGATCGTTCTCCTCACTGTTGTTGAGGTGTTTACCGGTGGCGGAGCGAGCTAGTCATTCTGCTGTCAATCGAATGTTCGTCTAATTTGAAAGTAGATTGTTTTGTTGAATACGGAAATCTTCGAAAAGTATCAGCGATGGATGAAATGCTGCAATCATTGTGAAGACTTGCAGGGCTTATCTGAAAACGACATTAAGGATTCTTTCTTTCGCGAGTTGTCTTTCGGCACCGGCGGCCTACGCGGCAAGCTCGGACTCGGTCCCAACAGGCTTAATGTCTATACCGTCGGTAAGGCCACGCAGGGTCTGGCGGATTATCTGAACAGCGCTTTTGAGAACCCGACGGTCGCACTTTGCCGTGACACCCGTCACGGTTCCGAGGAGTTTGTGCGTCGGGTGGTTGAGGTGCTCGCGGGCAACGGCATCAAATCCTATCTGTTCGAGCGCGTCGAGCCCACGCCCGCGCTGAGTTTCGTCGTCCGCGAGCTGGGCTGCTCGGCCGGCGTCAACATCACCGCCTCCCACAACCCCGCGGCATACAACGGCTATAAGGTCTACGGCCCCGACGGCTGCCAGATCACCGTCGAGGCGGCGGAGGCCATCCAGGCGGCCATCGACCCCGTCGACTGCTTCGACGGCGTAAAGGCGATGGCGTTCGATAGAGCCCTGGATGAGGGGCTGGTGCAGTGGGTTCCCGAGAGAGTTCTTGACCGTTACATAGAGGAGACGCTCGAGGTCTCCACGGGCGAGGACTGCTCGGCGCTCCGCATCGTCTACACGCCGCTCCACGGCGTCGGCCTGGAGTGCGTGTCCCGAGTGCTCGAGGGGATCGGCGTGGCGGAGGTCGCGACCGTCGACGAGCAGTGCGTCCAGGACGGCGACTTCCCGACCTGCCCGTACCCCAACCCCGAGGTGCGCGAGGCGCTGGGACTCGGGCTCGAGTACTGCGGCAGGGTGAAGCCCGACCTGCTCCTGGCGACCGACCCGGACACCGACCGCGTCGGCATCGCCGTCCCGCATGCCGGGGAATACAGGCTGCTCACCGGTAACGAGGTGGGCCTGCTCCTGCTCGACTTCCTCGCCTCTAGGGCGGACGGGTCCGGCGCCGATGTGGCCCGCAAAGTCGCCTGCACCACAATCGTGTCCGCGCCCATGGCCGACGACGTCGCGCGCGCCCGCGGCCTCGAGCTGCGCCGCACGCTCACCGGCTTCAAGTTCATCGGCGAGCAGGTCGGCGTGCTGGAGTCGGAGGGCCGCGAGGGCGACTTCCTCATGGGCTTCGAGGAGTCCTACGGCTACCTCGCCGGCACCTCAGTGCGCGACAAGGACGCCGTGGTCGCCTCCATGCTCATCTGCGAGCTCGCCGCACATTGGAAGAAGAGGAGGCTTGACCTCTACGAGGCCATGGAGCGCCTCTACGAGACATATGGCTTCTGGTCGAGTGCACTTCTCGGCCAGGCATACGAGGGTCCCGAGGGGGCGTCCGACATGGCGGCGATGATGTCCGGTCTCCGAGACCACGCTCCGGAGCAGATCGGCGGCACCGCCGTCGCGCAGTGCATCGACTACGCCCAGGGCGCGCCAATGCCCGTCGTCAACCCGACCGATGAGCCCCAGCGGCTGCCCGAGGCCGATGTCCTCGAGTTCAGGCTCGCCGACGGATCGCGCGTCCTGTTCCGGCCCAGCGGCACCGAGCCCAAGGCCAAGGCCTACGTGTTCGCGAAGGGCTCCGACCGCACCGAGTCCGAGTCAAAGCTCGCCGCGCTGGCCGCGGACGCCAAGTCGATCCTGGGAGGGACCCGCTAATGATCCACCTCGTCCTGCTCTCCGGCGGCTCGGGCACGCGCCTGTGGCCGCTCTCCAACAGCACCCGCTCCAAGCAGTTCCTCAAGGTCCTGCGCGACGCGGACGGCAACCACGTCTCCATGGTCCAGCGCGTCTTCGGCCAGATCGGCGCCGTCGACGCCGACATCGACATAACCATCGCCACCTGCGCGAGCCAGGAGGAGTCCATCCGCCGGCAGGTGAAGGGCGAGTATGCGCTCGTCCTCGAGCCCGAGCGCCGCGACACCGCCCCGGCCATCATGCTCGCGTGTGCGAATCTCGCGCTCGAGCAGGGTGCCGGCGAGGGCGACACCGTCATCGTCATGCCCATCGACAGCTACGCGGACCAGGCGTACTACGACAGCCTCGTGAGGCTCGACGAGGCCGTCCAGTCGGATTTCGCCGAGCTCGTCCTCATGGGCGTGGAGCCGACCTACCCCAGCGGCAAGTACGGATACATCGTGCCCGCGACGGGGGAGGGCTGGCCCCGCCGGGTCGAGCGCTTCACCGAGAAGCCCGACGTGGGGACCGCGCGGGAACTCATCTCCCAGGGGGCCCTCTGGAACTGCGGCGTGTTCGCGTTCAGGCTCGGCTGGCTCACCGGCCTCACCGCCAGGTACCTGTCCTGCGACACTTTCGATGAGTTCCGCTCGCGCTACGCCGAGCTACCCAAGAACTCCTTCGACTACGAGGTCGTGGAGAGGGCGTCCTCCATCGGCGCGGTCTCCTACGCGGGCGAGTGGAAGGACCTGGGCACCTGGAACACGCTGACAGACGAGATGGCCGAGTACACTTCCGGCCGCGTCGTGGTCGATTCCAAGACGTGCGAGAACGTCCACGTTATCAACGAGACCGGCTTCCCGATAGTGGTCGCCGGCATCTCGGACTCGGTCGTGGTGGCGACTCCCGACGGCATCCTCGTCTCCGGCAAGGAGGCGTCGGCCAACATCAAGTCTGAGGTCAACGCCGTCGCGGAGAGCCGCCCCATGTACGAGCAGCGCTCCTGGGGCGAGTACCGCGTCATCGACAGCAGCGTCTTCCCCGACGGGGCGAAGGCACTCACCAAGGAGCTGATCATCCGCGAGGGCGGCCAGCTCGACTATCAGCGCCATATGCACCGAGGCGAGGTCTGGACGGTCATCTCAGGTACCGGCGAGGTCGTGCTGGACGGGTTGGTCCAGCAGGTTCGCGCCGGCTCCGTCGTGCAGATCCCTTCTGGAACGCCGCATTCGGCACGGGCGCTCGAGGGAGATTTCCACGTGATTGAGGTCCAGCACGGCGAGATACTCGTTAAAGAGGACATCGATCGTATTGGCTTATTTTGGAAGGAATAGGGAACACGGCGATGCCCGGATATAACAGAGAGCGGCTCCTCTCGAGCTTCTTCGACAACGTGACGTTTGACCAGGTTTGCGAAGTCCTCGAAGAGCATGTCTCAAATCGCACCCCAGGCTACATGATGTCGTTGAACCTCGACATCCTTATCAGGGCGGACAAAGATTCAGGGTTCCGTGCTGCCCTGGAAGGCGCGGATCTTATTCTTATGGATAGTGCCCCTCTTATGAAAATCGCACGTAAGAGGGGCGTTGACTGCGTCGAAAAGCTGTCGGGATCGGATCTCATGCCCCGCATTTGTGAGTTTGCCGCCAGCAAGGGGTATAGCTGCGCCATCGTTGGCGGGATGCCTGGAGTCCCGGAGAAAGCAGCTGCCGCGTTGTCGGCTCAATACCCGGGATTGATTTTTAAGGGCTCCATTTCTCCCGAATATGGATTTGAGAAAGACGCTGAAAAGCTGCAAATGCTCTTATCGAAGGTCGTTGTCCTACATGCCGATATTCTCTTCCTCTGCCTTGGCGAGCCTAAGAGCGGGCTACTGGTTAATCGTCATCTCGGGGAGTTTGGAGTGCCGTTTGTGTTTAACGTTGGCGCTGCGGTTGATTTTGCAGCAGGAAACGTTGACAGGGCTCCGAAATGGATGCAGGACCATAGCCTTGAATGGTTCTATCGCTTCCTTAAAGAACCAAAGCGTTTGTTCCGTCGCTATTTCATTGATAGCTGGAAGTTTGTTGGCATAGTTTTGAAAAATGGGAAGGATGCGAGGGGCCGATGAGGATTGCTATCGATCTTACCGCGCTTGCGGATAACTTCTCGGGTATCGAGAGATATGCTGCCGAGCTTTCTCGTGCGCTCCTTAATATTGATGACAAAAATTATTACTTCCTCGTGTTTAAAGAGGATGTTCATCCAGCTTTGAGCTCAGTTGCAAATAAAGAAAATGTCTCTATTAAAGTGCTGCCTCGTGGCAGGATGAGTAAGCTATTTTTTTCGCAGCTATCTTTGCCTTTTGCACTCATGCACTTAAAGGTCGATGTTGCGGTATTTCCCGCATTTCCCGCTCCGCTTCTTTACGTACGTAAGGCGATTAGCACTATTCATGATCTTTGTTGGCTTGATGCGCCCGAAACCATGTTGCCCAAGAGTCGTATTTTCTGGAAGGTTCTCGATAGTGTCAATATTTGTCGAAACGTAAAAATATTGACCGTGTCGCAGTTTTCAAAAAGTCGCATTGTTAACGTTTACAAAGTTCCTGATGATAAAGTGGTTGTAACGAATTGCGGTGTTGACTCTAGCCTCTTTAATTGCAAAAAAGCTGCTTCGGTGTCTTTTTCCTCATTAAAGGATAAATATTCGCTTCCAGACAAGTACATTCTCACCCTTTCGACTATTGAGCCAAGAAAAAACATTTCTTTATTGATTGAGGCTTGGGTGAAGGCGTGCAACAAGTTTGACTATAAAGAAGATTTAGTTCTTGCTGGGCGCAAGGGCTGGAAGCAAGAATCTTTACTTGCATGTGTTCCCTCCACTCTACTTAACAGGATTCATTTTACTGGGTTTGTTGATAACGACGATTTGCCAGCGCTTTATGCGCATAGCAAGCTTTTTGTTTTCCCATCGGTTTATGAAGGGTTCGGTTTACCCCCTGTTGAGGCGGCATATTCGGGCGCGCATGTTCTCTGCTCAGACATTCCTTGTCATAGAGAAATCTGTGGTACCGGAGTCGATTATTTTAAGAGCAACGATTGCGACGATTTATTAAATCATCTTTTACTATCTGATGGTTCACATAAACGATGCCCATCGATTAAGCATTATTCCTGGGATTGTTCCGCAATTGAGTTGAAGAACATTATTGATAACGACATAAGTAAAGGTTAGGATTGCGATGAAAATTGCAATTTTATTTCAAGGAGATTTAGATAAGGTCTCAATTGGCGGAATAGCTGAATACGTAAGGAATGTTATCCGTTTTCGAGGGGAAAATGAGATAACTCTAATTGGTGTTTGCCATTCTGGTGACTATGAAATTAATTGTCCAGTTCAGAGGACTGTCCAAGGGGTTGGCTATACCTTTTTACCGATTTGTGATGATTCAAAATCGCCATTGTCTTTTTGGTACACCCTGGCTTTGCATAAAATGCAACATAAACTCGATCGTTACGATGTTATTTATGCTCAGAGGGCTGAATATTGTCTTGCGTTGAAATCATCTGTGATGGGCGGGAGACTATTTCAGATAATCCATGGTTCTAGTGCATATACCGTGAAGCCTTTGAACAAGCTCGCAACAAAGGTGTATTTATCCATTGAACGCAGCTCTATAAAAAAGTGTACTCGTACTTTCGTGATTATGAAACGCGAAGACGTTGGGCTTTCCTACTACTGCAACTTGTATCCCGAATACAAGGGTCGTTTTCTTTATGGAAGGATTCCGGTTGATACGAGTTTGTTCAAACCCTGCAATAAATATATGGCAAGAGAAAAATACTCGATTCCTGAAAATAGATTTCTTTTGGTTTATTGCGGCCGTGTTGAAGATTATCCAAAACGAGTTTTGTTATTCCCTAAGATTGTTGAAATCATTCGCGATATCAATCCGCTATTTTTAGTTGTTGGCGACGGCTCGTCCATTAATGATCTCAAAAATGAGATCTCGGATAGAGGATTAGAAGATTATTTTAGGTTCTTTGGATACTGCGATGACCGCCGCATATTGGCTGAGATTGCCGGAATGGCTGATCTCGCAATTAATATATCTTCTTTTGAGGGCACTTGCACGTCCAGTCTTGAGTCAGTTGCATGCGGAACGCCCGTGCTTTCCACGGATGTTGGCGAGATAAAAACTATTGTTGCAAACGACAGTAATGGATTTATTGTTCCCAATGGGATTGATTCTCAAATCATAGAAGATTCTTCGCTTGCCATTCGCTTTGCTCATGACAATTCGGTACCTATGACTTCAGATTACCTTTTCTATGCATGCGACCATGCAATCCCCGAGTTATTCCTCACTTTTCAAAAATATATAAAAGGTCTTTAGATAGACGCTTTGGCACTACAAAATTGCATTTTCCCGAATGACCAATAGTTGTTTGAATGGAGTAGAGTACTTTGTTGAAGTTAGCGGTACGGAAGATAGATAGGGGATCAGACGTAGTTCCCTCTGCTTTTGTTCTGCTTGTTGTCGCATATATGCTCACCGCCTTAGTCCAGGATTTGCTGCCATTTTCTGTAAATCGCTTGATAGGGGCATTGATCATTATTATTCTTGGTTTTGATTACCTTAAACACCTTACGAATTTACGTGTTCTAGCGTTATGCGCAATCGGCTTTCTATTCGTTATCCATGTGGGAATTACAACAACATCGTTAAACGATGAACTTGAATTCTATATTTATTGGGTCGCAGCGTTACTTACTTTGTCTTATTTGGCATACGGTCAGAATATAGATGAGCTCATTGAAGTGGTTTCGAGACAAAGTAAGATATGTCGATTTGCTTGCTATCTTTCGACAATATTAATTGCGGTTCTTTTACTGACTCACACAGGTTTTGTTGTCTCTTGGGGTGGAGATTTATATTTTAAGGGCTTCTGTAATACTGAGCACACTATGGCGTCCGTCTGCTGTCTCGTGATGGCGATAAGCTTTCTTTGTGTTAGAAAAGAGTCAATGGCTGTTTTCTTTTTTCCCGTTATCGGAATTGTTATGACATGGGCTCTTTTACAAACTGGCGCAAGAACCTTTATAGTTCCTGCTTTGATCATATGGCTGCTGTTTGTATTCTATTGTGTGAAAGCCAAGTGGGTTAGGCTGCTTATTACCCTAGTTTTAGCTATTGCTGTCATTTCAGTTTATTCGGTTACGGGTATGTCGTCTAAGTTTGATGTGGTTTCAAACACTTCAACCGGGAATTCATTTTTGAATGCGATTACCAGCGGAAGAATAGGATATTGGAATGTAGATATAACATCTTATTTAAATGGAGACCCCTTAATCTGGCTATTTGGGGATTCTGCGGCAGCTGTTTATGATCTGAACATGTCTATTTTCCGCATGAGAATTTGGTCGCACAATGATTTTGTGATGCTGCTATGCAGTGTGGGCTTGCTTGGATTATTGATATATGCAGTCACCTTGAAACAATTCTTTTGGAAGATCCAGGGCCGCATTTCTACGCCTGTATTCACTTCGATTCTGATATTTGTCTTACTTCCCGCTTTCATTAATGGCTTCTATTGTTATCAGCATTTGCTGTATTCGTCAGCATTTCTGGTCTGCGCCGTATGTTGCAGCGATAAAGCAGAGACTGTGATTTAACTATCAGAATACTAATCATCTAGCTGGTATTGACGGTCTACATCTTCAAATTCACGCATTTTAATGACATTTTATTTTCTAATCAATTATTAAATTCAATTAATGAAATTTGAAGTTGACTGCATGTTATTTGCTTCCTGGTTTTAAGAAAGCTAGTGCCTAATGCGTTTTTCAATTATTGTTCCTGTTTATAATTGCCAGAACTATTTGCACGATTGCCTAGAATCGTTGTCTAAGCAAACTTTTCGTGACTTCGAAGTGCTTGTCGTTGACGATGGGTCGAGTGATGATTCAGGGAGTATCGCTGATTCTTTTGCCAGAATGTATGACAAGATAAATGTGATTCACTGCTCTAATCGTGGGCCATATCTTGCGAGAAGGCTTGCCATTTCGCAAGCGATCGGCGCCTATGTGGTATTTCTTGATGCAGATGATGGCTTGCGTCATGACGCTTTAGAAATTATTTCGCACTACATTGATGAGACCCCTGCGGACATCATTTCTTTCAGATATTCGAGCAAACCGGATTATTCCACAAAGGAGGATGAGCCTTATTTACTGCCTGGCTATTATGCAGGTTCAAGCTACAATTTATTTAAAGAAGCAATATGTCTAGGGCGTTCGAACAGCTTATGGGGAAAGGCTATTCGAATTGGCTGCATAGACATTGATGATAATCAAGGTGCGTATGAGCATTTTCTAATGGCAGAGGATTTATTCCAATTAATTCCAATCGTTGATAGGGCACGTTCACTCTTACGTGTTGAAGATTCCCTTTACTATTATCGTCCGAATGAATCAGGGAGCACTTCTAATTACAAGCAGATCTATATCTCCGACACTGATAGAGTCGCAGATAGGCTTTTAAAATATGGCGTTCGTTGGGGAATGAAAGAATGCGCCGTAACTGGGGCGTTGAGGTTATATGTTAATTTAACAAAAATGCTCGTTGATTCGGTAGGCACATTGGGATTAGATTGTGCAAATGCGGAGTTTAAACTTGAGCGCGCATCGCTGATTAAATTGGCGCCAAATATCATGACTGATATTAAGCATTTGCGCCCAGATTACCGTCTTCTTTTGACGGCAGTGATGTCAGGCAACTTTATTCTCGTTCGCTTAATTACCTTGATGTCGCACCTATGCCATATGTGTTTTGACTTTTGTCATCAAAAGAGCAAATAGCCACGAGCAAGACAACGGCGATTTTTATTATTGTCTAGGTGTCGTATTGGTAAAAACTATATGCATATCAAAATCATTGATAGTTGAATTAA
>CAUBPS010000010.1 GCA_958437935.1 uncultured Collinsella sp.
ATTAATGGATGGAAACGGGTGTTCTATCGGGACACACATTTTGTCCTATAAGCCACACCTGCCATTTGGGGACGGGGTAGAAATGGTAGATTCTCTCGCCCTTTGAGACTTGACAAATAAGAAGGCCGCCCATTTTTGCGATGGGCGGCCTTCGTTTTGGGCTGTTGAGACGGGCACGGCCGGAATGGCCGTTTTAGTCCTCGGCGATGCTGTCGAGGATGCTGCGCGTGATGGATACCAGGATACTGCCCATAAAGGCCGATCCAAAGCTGGCGATGGAGATGCCCGCGCCCAGCAGATTGACCGACAGGTAGCTGGCCAGCTCGAGCATAAAGCTGTTGACTACGAGCTGAAAAACACCAAGCGTAATAATAGTGAGCGGCAGTGAGATGACGGTCAGGAACGGTTTGACGAACGAATCGACAATGTTCAGGAACAGTCCCACAAAGGCAAAGCAGACCCAGGTCTCGGCAAAGCCGAAGGGTTGGATACCGGGGACGAGGAACGTGGCGATCGCGATGGCGATCGAGGTGAAGAGCCAGTTAAGCATAAAGCGCATGGCGTGAATCCTTTCTTGCGCCGGGATTGCTGGCGTCGCGTGAAGCGGCTTACGGCGGCGACCTGGATGGTTGCGCGGGCGCGCCGCGGTGTTTGGGCGCCCATTGTCTCAAATATTCGTGGAGCTTACGTGCGCATATGGTTTCTAAACGGCGTTCGTCCTGAAAAACGCGCCGCTGGCAGAGAGTCTTGTCGCTTTAGTTTGGTGGTGTGCTACACTGCTACGGGCAAAAGCCACAGGCGTTGCCCTATTGCATAGAACGGGTGAACGATGCCCGATGTCAGTATCAACTTCGATGCCTTTTGGCGGGTTTGGCGGTGATCGATGAATATCGAGAACATGTTTGACAAGCCTGATGTCAAGCAGCTGGTCCACGCATTTAGCCTTTTGGACGACGAGAAGGATATCCAAGCGTTTTTGACCGATATCTGCACGCCGCGCGAGATTTGCGACCTTTCTCAGCGTTTGCAGGTTGCGCGCTATTTGGACGAGGGCGAGCCTTATGTTGAGGTTCAGGCCCGTACCGGCGCTTCGTCCACCACGGTGAGCCGCGTTTCAAAGGCGCTGAACGGCGAGTACGGTGGCTACCGCAAGATCCTCATTAAGTTGGAGGATGGCGAGTAGGCCAGCGACAACATTGAATTACGAAGAACCGTCCCTCCGGGGGCGGTTTTTATATGCCTGCAATCGGCTGGTGCGTTGGGTTCAGGTTGCTTTGTACCAAAAGATGGAACTGCGGTGGCAATGTGTCCGCTTGGGCGGGTAGGATGGATGCATTGATTATTGCGAACGGTTTGAGCGGAGGACCATGCCTGTTCGAATCTATACCACCAATGCCGGCACGGATTTGAGCGATGCCGAGTCGGCGCTGCTTGCCGACCTTATTGCCCGCCACGGGCGTGCCGTGTTGCTGGCACCAACGTTTGCCGAGCTCGATCTGTGCCGTCATGATGCGGCGGAAGCCGGCATTTCGCTGGGTATCGACTACAAGACACCCGCATCGTGGCTTCGCTCGCTTTGGGAGCTTTTGGGCGACGGGCGCGGTTTCGTCGACAACCTGCAACGTCAGATGCTGTTTTCGGATATGATTGCCCGCCGCGACGATGCCGACCTGCAGCCGCTTTCGCGTAGCCAGGGCACGGTGCGCATGCTCGCGCGCATGGCCCGCGATGTGCTGCCGGGTGTGGCGGGGACGACGGCCGAGCGATGCGGTGGCAACAATTGCCGGCCTGAGCCAAAAAGCGATGCCGAGGCTCGTGTGTTTGAGCTTTTGCGTGCCTACGCGGGCGGTTTGGACCGTCGAGATATGGTCGAGCCCTGCGAGGCAGCCGACATTATGGCCGGTGCCCTGGCCGATAGCCTGCCGGCGTGCGCCCGCGCCGTATGCGTGCGCGGTACCACGTCGTTTACGCACGGTCTACTCGAGCTGCTGTCTGCCGTGGCGAACAATGGGGGAGAGGTCGTCGTGCTGCTTGCCCGCGAGCAGGCGGCGATGCGCGAGGAGCTTGCCACGGCATTTGATGCCCGCGGTGTGCTGTTTGAGATCGCGCCGCTGGGGGAGGACGCCGTCGCGTCTGATGTCGCTTGCGGGGCCGCCGCTCAGCCTGCCTTTATTGAGGTCGCCGGCCCCCATGCCCGTGCTCATGTCTATGCGGACGCCATCGATAAGTTGGTGAAAGCGCACAAGGAGTCCAAGGCCGATAAAGCTACTGCAACGCCCGCCGATCCCGTGCGCGTGCTCGTCGTTTCTGCCCGGGCACCCCAGCTGTTCGGCGAGCTCGCCGCCCGTTTGGCGGCGCGTCACATTGCGGCCGAGACGACTGAGTTCACGGCGTTTTCCCAGTCCATCGCGGGCAGGCAGTTTACGGCGCTCGCCAACCTGATCGAGCGTATGAAAGCCGCCGACGAGGGCACCGCTTCCAAGACTGAGTGGTGGCCCGCGCCGGAGCTTACCGACTGGATCTACAGTCCGCTTTCGGGCGCTGATGCCGTCAATGCCCGTACCTTCGATAAGAATATGCGTCTCTCGCGCAGCAAGACTACCGCGGGCGTCAAGAGCCTGCTGCAGAGCGTTCAGGGCCAGGTGAGGGGCGCGCACAAGGCGACGAGCGACGATAACTGGTTTAAGAACGTACCGTGTGTGGTCTCGGACGTGTTCCAGGCGCTGTGGCGTGACAAGCCCGTGACGGCGCTTAAGGCCATGCTTGCCGTTGCAGAGGCGCTGCCCGATCGCGCTCTAGGCGGTCTTGACGGCCAGGCCCGTCGTCAGGCAGAGACGGCTTTGCTGCGCCATGCCATCGACATCCTTATGAACGATGCTCGCGCGCTCGACGTGTCGCAGGCCGCGACCGTGCCGGTTCTCGACGGCGTTCGAACTAAGGTGGACAAGCGCAGCACCGCTTACGATTACGAGACCTACGAGGTCGATCGCACGCCACGGGCGCAAGTGCGCTTCGTGTCGCTTGCCGATGCGTCGGTTTTGCGTCCTGGCGGCTACGATGCCGTGCTGTTTGCCGATGTCGACCTGGACAGCTATCCGCTTTCGCACGAAGAGGGCCCGCTTGCCACATTGACGGCCGAGCTGCGCCGCGACGGCGTGTCTTTGGAGCCCGCCGCCCTGTTGCGCGTGCGCTTTGGCCGTGCGATGCAGGCGGCGAGCGGTCCGGTCGCGCTTGCCCGCGTGACACACGATCGCCAGGCGCGCGAGTGCTACCCGGCAGCCGTATGGACCGAGCTGCGGGCACATGCCGAGGCCGCTGGCGCTGCCAAGCCCACGTGCGTGGGCGAGGGCGATATCATCGCCGACTTCGATCCCGCGGCAGGCGAAGGTCTCAAGCGCGAGCGCGTGACCTGTGAAGCTCCACAGCATCTGAGTGCCGAGGCCGTGCCGTATTTGGTCTTGCGCCGTCGCGATGGCGAGGGCGAGGACGCGCCGCTCGTGCCGCGCCTGACGTCCGCCTCGCAGATCGAGGCCTATTCCACCTGCCCGCTGTGCTGGTTCGTGTCGTATCGCGTCAAACCTCAGTCCATCGATGCGGGCTTTGGCAACATGGAGAAGGGTAACTTCGTCCACGACGTGCTGGAACACCTGCACGCCCGTCTGCCCCAAGAGGGCATGGAGCGTGTGACGCCCGAGAGCCTGCCGCGTGCACAGGAGCTGCTGCGTGAGGTCTTTGCCGAGACCTTGGCCGAGCATGCCGGCAAGCGCGGTACCGAGGGCCCGCTGGTGCCGCTCTCCCCGGTGGAGGAGCGTCAGGTGGCCGAGATTCTGCCGCAGCTGGAAGGTGTGCTCGCCTACGAGTCCGAGGCACTCGCGCCCTTCGCGCCGCGCTATCTGGAGTTTGCGTTCAACGAGCTCCAGGTCGAGTATGCCGGTTGGCCGCTCGGCGGGCGCATCGACCGCGTTGACGTGGATGCCGAGAATCGTGCCGTGGTGATCGACTACAAGCATCGTTCGGGTGTCGAGGAGTTTAAACTCGCCGACCCCACGGTGCGCGACGAGGAGTCGGGCGAGGCCCCCATCGACGACCCGCGCTGGCTGCCGCCCCATACCCAGACACTCATCTACGCGCAGGCCATGCGTCGGGCGCTGGGCCTAGATACCCGCGCAGCGCTCTACTTTTCCACCAAGGGCGGCAAGCCCGCGCTGCGTGGCGCCGCAAGTGCCGAGCTGCTCGAGGAAGAGCGCGGCGACGGTCGCATCCCGGGCCTTAAGAAGGGCTTTCCGGGCGAGGGCGGCAGCATGGACTTCGATGCGCTGCTCGACCGCGTGGAGACCGGCATTGCCGAGCGCCTGCGCGAGCTCGAGGCGGGCGACGTTGCCGCCGTCGACCCGACGTCGGCGCAGGCCGCGCATGCGCGCTGCTCGTATAACCACGAAGGAACGTTTGTAAGGAGGGACGTGTAGACCATGGATCTTTCGACCTTGATGCCGCAACAGCTGCAGATCGTCAAGACGCTCGACCGTCCGCTGTTTGTCTCGGCGGGCGCCGGCTCGGGCAAGACCTTTACCCTCACGCGCCGCATCGTCTATGCGCTCTCGCCCGAATCCGGTCCGTTCGTCGAGCATCTGGACCAGGTGCTCGCCATCACCTTTACCAAGGATGCTGCGGCCGAGATTCGCGACCGCGTGCGCCGTGCGCTTATCGACGAGGGCATGGACGAGGAAGCGCTGACCGTCGACGACGCGTGGATTTCGACCATTCACGGCATGTGCTCGCGTATCCTGCGCGCGCACGCGTTGGAGTTGGGCATCGACCCCGAGTTCACGGTGCTTACCGATACCGATGAGCTTATGGATCAGGCTGTCGAGCATGTGCTGGGGCGCGCGACGGCGCCCGATGCCGCGCCTGAGCTCGCCGCCTCGCTTAAGGCCCTCTACGCTTGGTATCCCATGGCGGGCGAGGGCGGGCCGTTTGGCGCCGGTACCACCATCAAAGGCCTGGTGCGCGACCTGTTGGAGCTATCGAGCCAGCTGCCGGGCGGCATGGACGATGTGCGCGTGGCACGCGGCCAAGCCGACACCTCGGCGCTTGCCGATGCCTATCGTGCGGCGCTGGGTGCGAGCAAGGCCACGACCGAGAAAGCACAGGTGGCACTTGACGCCATTGACGCGTTCGAGGCGAGCGGCAAAACCATGGAGGATGCGGCGCGACTCATGATGTCGTGCAGCATGCCTCGGGCGAGCAAGGCGTTTCCTAAGGAGCAGGTGGAGCTGCTCAAGGCCGAAGCAGCCGATGCGTTTATCAATATCGTGCTTGCCTGCGGCGGCCCGGCGCTCGATGCGCTGGTGGGGCTAGCCCGTGCCGTAGAGGCGGAGTACCGTGCGCTTAAGGCCGACCAGTCCGCGCTCGACAATAACGACCTGTTGCGCATGGCATACGAGGCGCTGCGCGATTATCCCGCCATCCGAGCTGCCTATGAGGGCCGCTTTAAGATGGTCATGATCGATGAGTTCCAGGATACCGACCAGATGCAGGTCGATTTGATTCGCTATCTGACGGGCGCGGGGGAGCGCGCGCTGTGCACCGTGGGCGATGCGCAGCAGTCGATCTACCGCTTCCGTGGCGCCGAGGTCGAGGTATTCCGTCGCCAGGAGCGCAAGGTGGGCTCCTCTGCTGCGCCCGAGACGGCTGCCGCATCCGATGCCCCCGCCGGCGAGCTCGTCAAACTCGTGCGCAACTTCCGTAGCCACGACGAGGTGCTGCGCTATGTGGCGCGCGTCTTTGACGGCGACACCGGTGGTTTGATGCAGGGGTTCTTGGATCTTGAACCGAGCGACAAACGCAAGGACAAGCTCAAGGCAAAGGCGTCGCGCCGCCAGGCGCTGTTCGTTGCCGGTGGCAGCACACAGGAGCGAACGCAGGCGAAAGCTCGTGCGATTGCGGAGCGGTTCCAAGCGCTCGTCAAAGCGGGGCAGCCCCAGGGCGATATGGTGTTGCTGCTGGGCCGCATGACCAACGCCGATGTCTATGCGCAGGCCTTCCGCGACCAAGGGCTCGACTGCGTGATCGCAGGCGGCTCGGTCTTTGCCCAGGCAGCCGAGGTGCAGACGGTGCGTGCCCTGGTCTGCGCGCTCGCCAATCCGGCTGATACGGCCCAAGGCCTTATGCCGTTGCTGGCCTCGCCGATGTTTGCACTCGGCGCCCAGGAGTTCCTGGCGCTGGCGACCAAGCTCGACGAGCAGACGGGCGAGACGTCGCGCCGCAATATCGATGTGGGCATCATGAGCGATTCCGATGTGCCGGGTTTGCAGAACCTGCCGCTCGTGACGCGTGCCCGCGAGGTGTTGCGCTATGCGCTTCGTCGCGTGGGCCGCGATTCGTTCGCCGCCATCGCGCGCGACGTGGTCAACGCCTCCGGCTGGTTTGTGCGTCTGGCACAGCGTGGCCCCGAGGGCAAAGCCATTGCCGCCAACGTGCTCAAGGCGCTCGACGCCGTGGCCGAGGCGGAGGCCGAGTTCGGCAACTCGCCGCGTTCCATCGCGCTGGCCTTCGACCGCTTCCTGGCGGGCAAGGAGGCCCCGGGTGCCCTCAACGAGGAAGGCGACGGCGCGGTACGCATCATGACGGTGCATGCCTCCAAGGGCCTGGAATATCCGGTCGTGGCGGTCGCCGAGTGCTTTGGCGTGCGCAAATCGTCCGGTGCGGCACAGATGGGCCGCGTCGACGGTGGGGCGCAAGTCGTGGCGCTGCCGGCACGCTTCGACGGCGTTAAACTCGCGGACGGCACGTTCGTAAAGGGCGATGACGTCAAAAAACAGTTTGAACACGCGTTTAAGGGCAAGGGCACGTCGCTGTGGTTGCCGCCGGAGCTCATGGAGGATGTCTGCGCGACGGGTTCTCCCGCCGAGGCATTTGCTCGCCTGCGCAACGACGACCTGCAGCTCTCGCTCGAGGAGCGGGCTCGTTTGCTCTATGTGGCCATGACGCGTGCGCGCGAGCTGGTGATCTTGGCGATGGATGCCGGCGTGAGCCGCGGCAAGCTGTGCGCGCCGACCTTCGACGTCGAGACCGATCTGACCTATGACGTGCTGCGCCGTATTTTGCCGACCGACGCTCTAGACATGCCGCAACTCGATGCCGACCGCCTGGTGTTCGACAACTCCCAGCCGGGCGACTACGAGCTCATTTCGCTTTCGGACTTTACCTTTGGCGAGCAGGCGTTTGAGGCCAATGCTTCACTGGATGCCGAGGGCAGGCTTGTCCGCGGCGATGCGGAGCCGGAGGGTGCCGGTGCAGATGCCCGCGCCGCCGTTCCCGGTCCTGCCGATCCCAAGCCCGATTCGTTTGAACTCGTATATCCCCAGGCGGCGGGCGTGCGCATGGGCACGTGTCCGTTCCCGGCGCGTGATTCGTACAGCTACTCGTCAATTGCCGCGGCGCTGCATGCCGAGGCCGAGGACCGTGCCGCCGAGACGCGCGTGCCTATGGACGAGGCTGGCGATGATGCGGAGTCGGATGGTTCCGAGATGACGGATGCAGACGTGGCCGCCGTTGAGCCCTCTGGCAACCCCATGGCGCTGGGCTCGGCCTTCCATGCTGCCTGCCAGTGGCTCATCGAGATGGGTGCCGATGCGCTGCCCGCTGAGCGTGCCGACGCCCTGGCGCGCCTGTGGCGCCTGACGCCAGAACAGCGCGAGCGCTTCGACGTTGCCCTGGACCGCTGGCTCAAGTCGGCTGTTCGTGCCGACCTGCTCGCGTGGCCGTGCGTTCGCGCCGAGGTGCCGTTCTTTTCGCTGGGCTGCGAGGACGAGGACATCGCCCGCTACGGTGCATATGCCGAAGGCGCCATCGACGCTTTGGCGACGAACCCGGCCGATTCGTCACGCGCGCTGGTCATCGACTACAAGACGGGCGGCACACCGGACGAGACGCCGGAACAGCTGCAGGAGAAGCACGCCCTGCAGGCGCGCGTCTACGCCGATGTGTTGCACAAGGCGGGCGTTGAGGCCGTGACCGTCAAGTTCGTTCGCGTGGAGCAGGCCGATTCAACCATCTTCGTCGAACCCGCCGAACCCCAAGTGGTCACCTACAACCTCTAGCCCTCAGATAACTTGCGGTGGAATACGGACTGTTTTGGCCAAAAAAGCCGCCAAACAGTCCGTATTTCACCGCAACGCATGGGAGAGCCTGGGGCGGTACAATGGCTCGAACGGTTCAAACGAATAAGGAGCCATCATGCAGCTCACCAAAACGCTTAAGGTGACGCCGGAGGAGCTTTTTGACGCTCTGGCGGGGTCCATCATGCAGGATATCGAGAACGCCACGGGCAAGCGTCCCAGCCGCAACAAGCTCAACGGCTATAAGTACGAGAAGCGCGCCCAGTCCGCAAAAGGCAAGGCCAAGGGCACGGCGATCAAGGTTAAGATTAAGCACTTTGACTACCCGTGTCTCTATGAGGTCCGTTTTCAGTATGCGGCGGGCATCAATACCATGCGCTATGAGGCTGCACCTGCTGGCGATGGTGCCTGCGAGCTCACCTATACCGAGGATTTTCAGGGTGTGGGTGGCAACACGTCTGGCACGCGCGGCAAGCTCGGCCTCTTCTTCTATGAGCGCAAGCTCAAGAGCCACGCCAACCAGACGATTGATCAAATCGTCAAATACATCGAGGGTGAGCGCCGCGTAAAGGCTAATCCCGCCTTCGCCGATGATACTGCCGAAAACGCTTCGGATGTATTCCATTGATACCCTGTGCAAAAGCTTTACCGCTCTTCACATCAACTGTAAACACTTCAGACTTCGAGTCAGTAGCGAGCGACCTGACAAAATTAGTTGATGGAAGTGCCAAATGAATAAGAATGCCACTGCGCAGCTGCACATCTATTCCGCCTTTTTCGTTCTCGCGGGATTTGTTTTAAATCGGGGAGTGTTTCTACTTTTCCTTGCGGATAAAGGAATGTCTGTCACGGAAATCGCGCTTTATCAAGCCCTGTACAACATTGCAACGGTCGCCCTCGAGCTACCAACAGGGCTGGTAGGCGATTTCTTTGGAAAGAAGTTCTCGATTCAAGTGGGCGTTCTGCTTCTTTTCTTCCATACGGCTGGCATGCTGCTGCTCTCAGGCCCCTTTCTCGTCGCGCTTTCCCTTGTTGAGGCACTCGCCTACTCCCTTCAATCGGGATCCGAACAAGCACTTTTATATGAAATTGCCCGAAATGCCGGTCAAGGAGAGCGCTTCCTCACCATCAACGCTCAGCTGCTTGCCGCGCAATCAATCGCGACGGGAGTGGCAATCGTACTTGGATCATTCATTGCCCAAATATCTTGGAGCGCCCTCTACGTATGTGTCTCCGTTTTCTATCTCCTGCAGCTTTTCCTTCTGTATCCCATTGAGAGGACGGAAGCGACCCGTTCTGAAAGCTCTGAAAAGGGAAGGTTTGACGCGGCCAAGATGTTCAGACGCGAAACCTGGTGCATTGGAGAATCCGCTTTTGCGGTGTTGCTTCTTCTAATCGGCACAAGCATGCTCGATGGATTCTATGGGAGTTATTACAACTTGAATCAGTTGGTATTCGACGCATTTGATGCTCCCGTCTCCATAATAGGAATCTTTTTCGGTGCAACCTATGCAGTAAATGCGACGGCCTACATTGCAGCAGATTTCTTCTCATTGCGTTTCGGGAAAAGAAATACCATGCTCGGCTCGATGCTAATCGAGGCTGGCCTTTTCATGATTCTTCCGTGGTTTGCTTCAAATCCGCTGTGTTTGTTTGGCCTTAGCATGGTGCTTTGTTTTCTCCCAGAAGTGGTGTACATCACTTCGGAAAACTTAATCCAAGACGCGATAGCGGACGATCTCCGCGCGACGATCCTTTCCGTCGCGTCTCTGGTAAGGGCTCTCTTTTCTGCAGTGTTTTTCTCCATATTTGGACATGTGTTGGGGTTATATCCCATTCAGATAGCGCTCGGTATTATTGGTGCAATCGCGATAGCAATTACCGCCGTTGTTTCATTAAAAATGGTTGGAATACAGGTCTCCAAGAATTGATATATCGATTGACGAGCTATCCGAAGCGTCGAGCCTTCTTGATGGACATGACTATTCGTCACAAATCATTCCGCGCATCGCCGGGGTTCCAGTAATACTCGATATATCTGGATGCCCTCATTCCCCTTTTTGAAGGTCCCAAATTGACTACCCGTGTTGGTTTGGCTAGGTTCGGGTGCTATCCGCGCCGTGCGGTAAAATCGTTCAGTCAGAACACGAACCCGCATCGGAGCTCATCACATGGCATTCGTCCATCTGCACAATCACACTGTTTTCTCCATGCTCGACGGCGCAACCCGTATCCAGGATATGGTCAACCGTGCCGTAGAGCTGGGCATGCCCGCCGTGGCCATTACCGACCACGGCTACATGTATGGCGTACCCGACCTGGCGCTGGCCTGCGACGCCGTCAACCACAACACGCCCGAGTACAAGACATGGAGCCACGACAAGGCCTTCTTGGAAAAGGATCGCCGCGACGAGCTGGTGGAGCCCGATCCCGAGGCAAACCCGCGCGAGCATGCCCAGTATGTGAAGGACATGGCCATGTGGGACGAGAAGGGCAACATCGACGAGCTCAAGCCGCCCCTGGTCATCAAACCCATCTTTGGCTGCGAGGTCTACTTTACGCCGGACGAGACGCTCGCCCGCGACCACAAGCCCGAGCTCTACCACATGATCCTTCTGGCCAAGGACCAGGAGGGCTACGTCAACCTGATGCAGACGGTTTCCGAGGCAGCCGTGCAGGGCTTTTACTACAAGCCGCGCGTGACGCTCGACAACCTGCGCCGCCACGCCAAGGGCATGATCTGCACCAGCGCCTGCATCGCGGGCATCATTCCCAAATACATCGACCGCGGTGACATGGAGGGCGCCATCAAGTGGGCCGAGACCTTCCGTGATACCTTCGAACCTGGCGACTTCTACATCGAGATCCAGGAACACGGCATCACCACCGACAACGGCCTGACCGACGAGCAGATGGACCGCACGCTCATCGATATCGCCAAGCAGGTGGGCGTCAAGGTCATTGCCACCAACGACTTCCACTACCTGCGCCGCGAGGACGCGCCGGTGCAGGACGTCATCATGTGCATTGGCATGAACGCCAAGGTCGACGACCCCAACCGCATGCGCATGACCGGCTCGGAGTTTTATATGAAGACCGAGGAGGAGATGCGGGCGATGTTCCCGTATTGCCCCGAGGCCTGCGACAACACGCTCGAGATCGCCGACAAGTGCTACGTAGAGCTGGACTGGGACTCCATCATCCTGCCGCGCTTCCCGCTGCTCGACCCCGGCGAGACACACGAGAGCCAGTTCCGCCGCGAGTGCGAGAAGGGCCTGCGCCAGCACTATGGTGACGACTGGGCCACGCGCGAGATCGGTGGCGTCAACATCAAAGAGCGCTTTGAGTACGAATACAAGGTCATTTGCGACAAGGGCTTTGCCGCCTACTTCCTCATCGTCGCCGAGTACGTGCAATGGGCCAAGGACAACGGCATCGGCGTCGGCCCCGGCCGTGGCTCGGCCGCCGGCGCTATCGTCGCCTACGCCATGAACATCACCGCGTTCGACCCGCTCGAGAACGGCCTGATGTTCGAGAGGTTCCTGTCCCCGCAGCGTACCGAGATGCCCGATATCGATATGGACTTCGACGATGAGCGGCGCCTCGAGGTCGTGGAGCACGTTCGCCAGCTCTACGGCCCCGAGAAGGTCACCCACGTCATCACCTACTCGACCATCAAGGCCAAGCAGGCCATCAACGACGCCGCGCGCGTCCTGGACTACCCGGTCTACATGGGTCAGCGCCTGTCCAAGATGGTCTCGAGCGACCCCAAGGTCAAACTCAAGCAGGTGCTCGACAAGCAACCCGGCAAAGAGGATCTGTTTAACCCCGACTTTGCCGAGGCCTATAAAAAGGATGACGACGCCCGCCGCATCATCGACACGGCGCTCTCGATTGAGGGCCTCACCCGTGGCGAGGGCGTGCACGCGTGCGCCGTTCTGATCTGCCGCGACCCCGTCAACGAGCATGTGCCCACCAAGCTCGACACCAAGGGCGGCGTCGAGATTACCCAGTACGAGGGCCATACCGTTGCCGACATGGGCCTGCTCAAGATGGACTTCTTGGGCCTGCGCACGCTGACGGTTATCTCCAAGGCCAAGGCAAACATCAAAAAGAACTTCGGCATCGACATCAAAGAGGAAGAGATCCCCTTTGACGATCCCGAGATCTTTAAGCTCATGGGTTCCGGCCACACCGCCGGCGTCTTCCAGGTCGAGTCCGCCGGCATGACGGCCACGATCAAGAACATGAAGCCCACCGAGTACAAGCACGTCGTGGCATTGATCGCTCTGTACCGCCCGGGCCCGCTGGGCGCCGGCATGGTTTCGTCCTACATCAACCGTATGAACGGCAAGGAGCCGGCCGTCTCCTACGACGACCGCCTGGACGACATCCTGGGCGAAACCTACGGCACCATGGTCTACCAGGAGCAGGTTATGCTCATCTCCGTCGAGATGTGCGGCTTCTCCAAGGGCGAATCGGACTCGCGTATCCGTAAGCCCGTGGCTAAGAAGAAAATCAAGCTGCTCACGTCGACGGTGCTCCACTGGGAGGATGGCTCGGACGAGACCACTTACGACCACTGGATGAATGGCGCTATCAAGAACAACTACACGCGCGAGGTCGCCCAGAAGATTTGGGACGATGTCCTTGAGTTCGCGTCCTACGCCTTCAATAAGTCGCACTCCGCTGGTTACGCCATTCTGGTTATGCAGACGGCATGGCTCAAGGCGCACTATCCGCATGAGTACATGGCGGCCGTTCTGACGTCCTATACGGGCAAGACCGACAAGATCGTGCACTACGTCTCGGCATGCCGTCACGACGGCATTCCCGTGCTTTCGCCAGATGTCAACGAGTCCGGTACTGAGTTCACGGCTACCAAGGAGGGCGTGCGCTTTGGTCTGGCCGGCATTCGAGGCGTGGGCACCGGCGTGGCGCAGGCGATTATCGCCGAGCGCGAGGCGGGCGGCCCGTTTAAGACACTGCACGACTTTGTTGAGCGCGTGGACTCGAGCCAGGCCAACCGCCGCGTGATCGAATCGCTGATCAAGGCAGGCGCCTTCGACTCCACGGGCTATCCGCGTCGCCAGATGATGCACTTTGTGGACAAGAACAACCCCGAGAACATCATCGATGCCGCGGTAAAGCGCCAGAAGGATCGCGCGAGCGGCCAGACGTCGTTCTTCGACATGTTTGGCGACGTCGAGGGCTCGGGCTTTGAAGTGAGCGTGCCCGATCCGGATGGCCAGGAATGGGACCGCCACCTTAAGCTGAGCCAGGAGAAGGAGGTTCTGGGCATCTATGTCTCGGACCATCCGCTGCGTCCGTTTGAGTATGCGCTAGCCAAGGCGCGCGACTTCTCGTTCTCGCAGATCGACACCGGCTACGAAGTTCAGAATCCTACGGGCGGCACCATCAACCAGGAGATTCCCGAGGGCAAGGCGCTGTGGTGGGCCGGCATGGTCTCGAGCGTGTCCAAGCGCGTGACCAAAAACGGCGACCCCATGGGCATCGTGCAGCTCGAGGACATGGAAGGTGAGGCCACGGTCGTGGTGTTCCCCAAGACCTACAAGGAGGCCGAGGGGTATCTGTACGGCGAGGTCGATCCCGAGACCGGCGCGCAGCTGTCCGACGCCTTTGTGCGCATTAAGGGCAAGCTCGAGCGTTCGGACCGCGGCGACCAGATCATCGCGCAGGAGATTGTGCCGCTGGAGCTTAGCGAGGAGAAAAACAAGCCCAAGGTCTTTGAGGTCATGGTGCCCAACAGCCGCTTTAGCCAGGGCAATATGGCGCGCCTGGCCACGGTGCTCACCACCAACCCGGGCGGCGACCGCGTGGAGATCTTTATTGAGCAAGTCGACGGGCGCGTGCTACGTGCCGAGGTACCAGCCAAGGTCAACGCACGCTCGATTCCGCTGCTGGCAGAGGCAAAGGCCATCGTCGGCAACCAAGGCCGCGTGACGGTTATCTAAGCTACCCCGGGTGAGATTGGAGGAAGTGATGGCGCAGGGGACGTTTGCACAGGCGCTCCGGAAAGAGGCGGCGCTGAGCGGTACCTTTATGAAGGGGCGTTCGCTCATGCTCAACGGCGCCGTGCTGTCGATCGAGGACAGCGGCTCGCGCTTCTCCAAAAACGTGACGGTTGAGGGCTCGGTGCGCGGTTCGCGCGGCGACCTGTACAAGACGCACGTGGCGCTCGACATGGACGAGCACGAGGTGATCGACTACGACTGCGATTGTCCCGCCGCCTATCGTTACCCCGGTATGTGCAAGCACGCTATTGCCACGGCTCTGGCGTATTTGGATGCCAGCGGCGCCGAGCCCGTCGAAGGTTTGCGCACGCCGGTCCGCACGTTTACGGCGCAGCCGAAACAGCCCGCGCGCACCGCGCTCAAAGCGCCGGCCGTCAATCCCAACTTTCCCTTTCCGGCGCCCGTCCCCACGAGTCCCAGCCTCATGGCGGCGCTCTCCGATCTTTCGGACGCACGCATGGATGAGCTGGCGAGCATGCGCCGCAAGCTCGCCAGCAGTGTGGATCCCGATGCCCCCAAGGCGGTGTTGGAGCCCTCGTTGGTGCCGTACTACAATCCACTGTTTGCCGACCGCTTTAGCTGGGCGCTCGAGCTTCGCATTCGTTGTGGATCGGTCTCCTACGTGGTCAAGGATATCGACGGCATGGCCGACGCCTATGTCCGAGGCGGCACCTTCTCGTACGGCAAGAAGCTCACGTTTGTCCATACGCCCGAAGCCTTCGAGGACGTGTCGACAAAGCTGCTCAACCTTGTTGTGACGACAGTTGCCTATCTCGATGACATCACAAGCTCGCGTTCGGCGTCGTACGACTTTGCCCGCAGCGGTTTTGTCGCCGAGCGTCAGTTGCCGCTGTCCGAGCATAGCATCGTATATGTGCTGGACCTGCTGCGTGGCCAGACCATCTCCTTTGAGCCCGCCTGGTCGCGGGGGACGACGACGCATCGCACCTATGACGTGGCGGTTGAGATGCCTCCGGAAGGGGAGGACGAGGCTCTGTCTAAGCGCCCACCGCTCCTTGCCGCCAAAATCGCGCCGGCGGCTGGCGGCAGCTACGATCTACGCCTGCCGGCCGATGCATACTGCTTTGCTTCGGGCGACGTTGCCTATCTGGTCGACACCCGCCGTGCGCGCCGCGCCGATGTAGCGTTTGCCCAGCATGCGGCGCCGTTCCTATCGCGCTTACTGCCCTGTCGCACGCCGATCCATATCGCTGTCGACCAGGTGGGGGAGTTCTGTCGTATGGCGCTGCCCATTTTGCGCGACTACACCGACCTTACCGCGCCCGCCGTGCTCGACACCGTGGCGCCCGAGCCGAGCTTTGCCATGGCAATCGGTGTCGACGACGGGCTCGTGACCTGCAAGATTACGGTTTCCTACGGCGACTGGTCGGCAGATCTCTTTAGCCTGGGTGCTCCGGGAAGCCCCTTCGAAGAACAGCGCCCGGGCGTGCCGCCGCGCGACGAGATAGCAGAGTTTCGCGTTATGGACACGGCGGCCCTGTATTTCGACTTTTACGAGGGCGGCCTGGCGTTTGAGGAGCGCGACGACGAGAGCCTGTTCTGCTTGCTGACCGAGGGCCTGTCTGCCCTGTCCGAGCTGGGCGAGGTCATGCTCAGCGACCACCTACGCCAGATCTCGGTGCGCCCTGCGCCCAAGCTTTCGGTGCGTGCCACCGTCAAGAGCAACCTGCTCGATGTTGAACTGGGCGCGAGCGGTCTTTCGGCGGCAGATCTTGCCATCTACCTCGACTCCTATAAGCGCCATCAAACGTTTGCGCGCCTTACGTCCGGCGACATCATTCGCCTGGACGAGGGCGCTCGAGCCGCGTTTGGCCTCGCCAAGGACCTGGGCGTCGATGCCGTCGACCTGCTCGACGGCGTGTCGCTTTCCGCATCGAGCACTCTGTTCGTCGATAGCATGCTCGCGCGCACGCCCGCGCTCGAGGCCGATCGCGACGCTGCGTTCCGCCGTACCGTCGAGCGCCTGGACACGCTCGGCAAGATGGACTTTACGGTACCCGCCTCGCTCAAGGCCACGCTGCGTGGCTACCAGGTCGACGGATACCAGTGGCTCGGCTCGCTCGAACACCTGGGCCTTGGTGGCATCTTGGCCGACGACATGGGCCTGGGCAAAACACTCCAGATGATCGCGCATGTCCTGGCGCGCGTGGAGGCGGGGGACATCAAGCCCACGCTCGTGGTATGCCCGGCCTCGCTCGTGTACAACTGGACTGCCGAGCTGGAGCGCTTTGCGCCCTCGCTCGATGTTTGCGCAATCGTGGGCGCCAAGGCGCAGCGCCGCGTGCAGATTGCCGGCGTGGCTGAGCATAACGTGGTCGTGACGTCGTATGACCTTATGCGGCGCGATATCGACGAGTACGTCGAGCAGAACTTTGCCCGTGTGGTGCTCGATGAGGCCCAGTACATTAAAAACCCGCTCACCCAGGTGGCTCGCGCCGCAAAGCGCCTGCCTGCCGGCGTGCGCTTTGCTCTGACGGGCACGCCCATCGAAAACCGCCTATCCGAGCTCTGGAGCATCTTCGACTTTTTGATGCCGGGCCTGCTGGGCACGCGTGAATCGTTTGCAAAGCGCTTCGAAAGTCCGGTCGAGCACTCCGAGGGCGACAGCGCCGCTCGCCTGCAGGCACTCGTGTCGCCGTTTGTGCTGCGCCGTGTCAAGGAAGACGTGGTGGCCGATCTGCCCGAAAAGATCGAGGACACTGTCGTGGCTCAGCTCGCCGGTGAGCAGCGCAAGCTTTACCTGGCAAACCAGGACCGCATTGCCCAGCAAGTGCAGCACCGCGAGGCATCCGAGTTTAAGAAAGACAAGCTCAAGGTACTCGCCGAGCTCACCAAGCTGCGCCAGATCTGCTGCGACCCGCGTCTACACTACGAGGATTACAAGGCGGGGAGCGCCAAACTCGATACGTGCATGGAGCTCGTGCACGGCGCACTCGACGGTGGTCATCGCATCCTGTTGTTCAGCCAGTTTACGGGCATGCTCGATATCATTGGCAAGCGCCTGGCCAAGGAGGATATCGCCTTCCTCAAGCTCACGGGCGCATCGTCTAAAGAGAGCCGCGCCAAGATGGTCGCACAGTTCCAGGCGGGCGAGGTGCCGGTCTTTTTGATCTCGCTCAAGGCGGGCGGTGTGGGCCTTAACCTGACGGCGGCCGACGTGGTCATCCACTACGACCCGTGGTGGAACGTGGCGGCGCAGGACCAAGCGACCGACCGTGCGCATCGTATTGGCCAGCAACATACCGTGACCGTGTACAAGCTCATCGCCAAGGACACGATTGAGGAACGCATTATGCAGATGCAGGAGTCCAAGCGCGACCTGGTCAACAGCGTGCTCGGCGGCGACGGCATCTCGTCGGCGCTGTTTACCCGCGAGGATGTTCTGGCGCTGCTCGGCGGCGACGGGCGCTAGCCGCGCGCGGGGTGGGACTGCTGGAATGGGCAGGACGGTCGACGCATTTTGGCCCGACCGCTTGCCTGATCCGTTATGTGTTCATTTGCAATGCCGTGGATGGTTTGTCTGCCTTTGGGCATAAGAACCATCAAGAACATTGGCACATCAGCAAAGGAGAACATCATGGCGAAATTCTTTAAGGACCCTGACGGCAAGCTCATCGCTGCCCTTGGCGACGGCGTTGCGACCCCTGCCGGTTGCACGGAACTGACTGCAAACACTGAGGACGCGGCGCACGAGAAGCACGTGCCTGTTGTCGAGACCGAGCGCGACGGTCACGTGATTCGCGCACGCGTTGGCTCGGTCGAGCACCCCAGCCTGCCCGAGCACTACATTGAGTGGATCGCGCTTGAGGCCGAGGGCCGCTTAGAGGTCCATTACCTTGAGCCCGGCATGAAACCCGCGACGTTTTTCGCGGGCGGCTCCAAGACCGGTACCGTCTATGCCTACTGCAACCTGCACGGGCTGTGGTCCGCGACATTCTAGGAGCGCGCCCCCGCTCGGGGTATCATAGCTAGCATATGCACATGCAAGCGCCGGCTGCATTATGCGGCCGGCGCTTTTACTACGATTTCGATGGTTTACGACGGAAAGGGCTGGGCCATGAAGCTCGCGCTTGCACAGATCGATATGCGCCTGGGTGATATTGAGGGCATTTGCGGCCGCATCGAGGACCAGGCTCGTCTGGCCCACGAGCGCGGGGCGCGCGTGCTGTGCGTTCCGGCTCCGCTCTTTATGGGCGCCATGCCCGGTGGCCTGGTGGGCGCTGCTGACTTTGAGCACGACGTGCTTGCCGGTTTGACTGGTGTCGCCGAGCGTATCCAGGAGCTTGACATGATCTGCATCGTGCCCGCGGCGGTTTCGTTTGAGGGCCAGCCGCTGCTCGACTACATGATGCTCAAGGACGGTCATGTGGTGCCGGCGCGTTCGAGCATTGCCCTGCAGCGTGGCGAGAACAACGACACGCGTTGGGCGCCGCCGGTGTTCGACGTGGACGGCGTGCGCATCGCCGTGATTTTTGACTTGGACCGCGAGCTCGAGATGTTGCCGACCGGCGTCGACCTCATTGCCTATTTCCAATTCAACGCGTTTGACATGACCGACCGCGAGACTGCCGCCATTGCCGCCGTTCGCAGCGGCGCCTACCGCAAGATCGCATCCAAGCGCAGCGTGTGGTTTGCCTGCATGGTGCCGGTCGGTGCCTATGACGAGTCGGTGTATACCGGCGGTTCGTTTGTGCTCGACGACTGCGGTCGCGTGGTGGCCCAGGCGCCGTGTTTTGAGGAGAGCCTGCTGGTTCAGGAGATTCAGCGCGGCGTGATGCTCGATGCCCTGGAGGATCACGAACTGCCCGAGTTCCGTTCCGAGGAGTGGCTGTGGCAGGCGCTGGTGCTCGCCGTGCGCGACAACGCCCGAGCCCACGGTACGTCGCGTGCTGTGGTGGCACTCGAGGGCGACTTGCCGTCGTCTTTGCTGGCGGCGCTGGCCGTCGACGCTCTGGGCCCGCGTAATGTGATTGGCTTGGTGCTGGGGCGCAACCGTATCTTTACGCCGGCGCAGGAGGAGGCCGAGGCTGCCCGCTGTGCCGCCGTCCGTGCCATCGCCGAGCGTTTGCACATTCGCACTGTCGAGCGCGATGTACCGGATGCGGCGCGTGTGCTCGATCGCGACGTGTCGGCGGGCGATGCCGAGCGTCTGCGCTTGCGCACGCTGGGCCTCATGCTGGAGGACACGGCGCTCGAGCTGGGCGCGATGGCGCTGAGCCCGCTGTCCAAAACCGAGTATGCGCTGGCGGCGCCGGCGCTTTGCGGCGGTTACCAGGGCGACTTTGCGCCCTTTGGCGATGTGTACCTGTCGACGCTTGAGTTTGTGGCGCGCGTGCGCAACCGCACGTCTGCCGTGGTGCCCCAAGAGCTCGTGACGCTCAACGCGGTGGAAGACTGCATGGAGCGAGTGTTGGCGCAGGCGCTCTCGACGCTCGATGGTCCGGTCGATATGCTCGACCGCGCGGCACAGCTGCTCGGCGGGCTTGAGCCGGGTGAGGTCGATGGCGCGCTCGAGGCGCACGTGGACCGCAGCCGACCCTTCGACGACATCCCGATGGCCGCTGGCAAGCCTGAGGCCTGCTCGCTGCTGCTGATGCTCGTGCGTCAGGGCGAGGCCGCCCGCCGCATGCTGCCGACGGCGCCGATCGTCTCGGCCCGTTCGTTTGCCGAGCGTGCCTGGCCGTATATGCTCGCGTGGTCCGACCTGGGGCTTAACGGCAAGGAGCGTATGACGGTCGATTCGCTGGCGCGCGCCGAGGTGCGCCGTTTTGCTGACGAGGATACGAGCGAGCGCGTGCGAAACGAGATGATGGGCGTGCTGGGCGAGCTACTGGGTATTTCGCCCGAGCAGATGGAGGAGCTGCGCTCTGAGGACGGTCAGCGTCGTTTGCATGAGGGAATGAAAAAGTTCGAGGGCGAGGTTCAGGACGCCATCGATAAGATGATGGGCGGTCAGGGCGGCTCGCAAGGTAGTCCCCAGGGTGGTCCGATGCCGCATCCGCCGGTGGATCCGAGGCAGTTCCCCTTTTTCTCGCAGAACTAACTATGGGATAGGATTCGCTTCCAACCCCGACACTTCAACTGAGCATCTTGGCCCCGTTGTGTTATTCTAGAACAGACGTTCGTGAATGATGCGCGGGGCCTTGTCTTGCGTTGTGCTTGTGGCGAGGGGAGGTTGGCTTGGTTATCTTGGGCATTGACCCCGGTTTGGCTCATACGGGTTGGGGAATTATCGAGGAGCGGCGTGGCGAGGTTCGCTGCCGTGCCTATGGCTGCATCGAGACCAGTGCCGGAAGTCCGCTCGCGGTGCGCCTGTCGCATATCGCCCGCGACCTCAAGGATGTCGTCGAGCGTTATCGACCCGACACGGCTGCTGTCGAGAGCATCTACTTTGGCGCCAACGTTCGTTCGGCCATCCCCACGGCGCATGCCCGCGGTGCTGCGCTCGTGGCGCTTTCGGAGTGCGCGCTCGAGATTGGCGAGTACACGCCCATGCAGATCAAACAGGCTGTGGTGGGCACCGGCGCCGCGGACAAGCGGCAGGTCGCCTACATGGTACGCACGCTCACGCAGCTCGACCACGACCCGCATCCCGACCATGCCGCCGATGCCCTGGCTTGCGCCATATGCCACGTAAACCTCAGCCGCACCCGTGCCCTCACCGGTGGCGAGTTCTATCAACAGAGAGGAACCGGATACTGATGATTTCCCAGCTCCACGGAACGCTTGTCGAGTCCACGATGAGTTCTGCTGTCGTCGATGTGTCGGGCGTTGGCTTTGAGCTCGGCATCTCGGGCAGCACTGCGGCCACGTTGCCGACGCCCGGCGGCGAGGTCCGCCTCTACACGCGTATGCAGGTGCGCGAGGACGCCATGACACTTTTCGGTTTTTCCTCAAAGGATGAGCGCACGATGTTCGACCGGCTCGTGTCCGTCTCGGGCGTTGGCCCGCGCTTGGCGCTCGCCGTGCTTTCCACCTATACCGTGGGGCAGCTGTATTCGCTGGTGATGGCCGAGGACGACAAGGGCATGTCCAAGGTACCCGGTGTGGGCAAAAAGACAGCTCAGCGCCTGATCCTGGAACTCAAGAGCACCTTTGCCAAGGATAAGGGCTTTGTGCCGGTCGACGTGATTCCCGGCCAGGTTGCGATGCCGGTTCCCGCCGCCGCTCCTTCGGCGATTGATGATGCCCGTGCGGCACTCCTTTCCATGGGCTTTAGCCCGCGGGAGACCGATGTTGCCCTGAGCGGGTATGATGGGCAGGATATGCGTGTCGAGGATCTGCTCGGCGCGGCGCTTAAGCGACTCGGAATGGATGCGTGATGTGGGAAGCCGATGACTCTCAGGACCTGTGGGCGACGCCCGGCAACTCGCCGGCGGCATCCATGGCGCACGGCGAGCGCATGGTGGGCTCGGAGCTGACGGCCGAGGACCTCGATGTCGACCGCACTTTGCGCCCCCAGCGCTTGGATGACTACTGCGGTCAGGAGCATATCAAGCAGAGCCTTCGCGTGCTCATCGAGGCAGCGCAGAGCCGCGGCGAGACGCTCGACCACGTGATCTTCTCGGGTCCTCCGGGCCTGGGCAAGACCACGCTGGCCACCGTTATCGCCAACGAGCTGGGCGCTCAGATCAAGACGACGAGTGGTCCGGCCATCGCGCGCACCGGCGACCTGGCGGCCATCCTTACTAACTTGCAGCCGGGTGATGTGCTGTTTATCGACGAGATCCACCGCCTTAACCGTTCGGTCGAGGAGGTCCTGTACCCCGCGATGGAGGACTTTGCCCTTGATATCGTGATTGGCAAGGGTCCGGCGGCGCGCTCGATTCGCCTGGATATCCCCAAGTTTACGCTGGTAGCGGCAACGACCCGCTCGGGCATGTTGACCGGCCCGTTGCGCGACCGCTTTGGCATTTCATATCGCCTGGATTACTACACCGTCGAGGAGCTCGCCCAGATTGTGACGCGTTCGGCAACCATCCTGGGCGTGACGATCGACCACCCCAGTGCACTCGAGATCGGCTCGCGTTCGCGCGGCACGCCACGTCTTGCCAACCGCCTGCTCAAGCGCGTGCGCGACTATGCGCAGGTGCGCGGCAACGGCCCCATCGAGCTCGATATCTGCCGTCAGGCACTCGAGTTCTTTGAGATCGACGAGCTCGGTCTGGACTGGATGGATATTCGCATTTTGGAGACGCTTGCCAAGACGTTCTCCGGTCGTGCCGTGGGACTTACGACCCTTGCCAGCGCGGTGGGCGAGGACCCGGGCACGCTCGAGGATGTCTATGAGCCCTATTTGCTGCAGTGCGGGTTGATGATTCGTACGCCGCAGGGCCGTCAGGCAACCCTTCGCACCTTTGAGCACCTGGGGATTGAACCTACCGTTTAGGGCGCTTTATTTTGGCGGGCTGTTGGGCTATCGCTGGGCATCGGGTAAACATATCGCCGTTCATCGGTTATGGGCGTTTTACTATTGCGCGCTCGTGCTATGCTGAATTGGTCTTTTTCTCATTCGGTAACGAAAGGACCGCCCATGCCTACTGACATCGAAATCGCACGTTCTGTCACGCCGCTGCCCATTACCGAGGTGGCCAAGAACGCCGGCGTCGACGTTAAGCACCTTATTCCGTACGGCTTCGACAAGGCTAAGGTCGACTATTCACTGCTCAACGAGCCGACTGATCACCAGGCCAAGCTTGTCCTCGTGACCGCCATCAACCCCACGCCTGCGGGCGAGGGCAAGACCACCACGACCATCGGTCTGGCCGATGGCCTGCGTCGTCGCGGCGTCAAGAGTGCCGTGGCCCTGCGCGAGCCTTCGCTCGGCCCCGTCTTTGGCGTTAAGGGCGGTGCTGCCGGCGGCGGCTGGGCTCAGGTCATCCCCATGGAGGATATCAACCTGCACTTTACCGGCGACTTCCACGCTATCGGTGCCGCCAATAACCTGCTGGCCGCCATGCTTGATAACCACATCCAGCAGGGCAATCAGCTCGGTATTGACGTTAAGCGCATCACTTGGAAGCGCGTCGTCGATATGAACGACCGTCAGCTGCGCCACGTCATCGACGGCATTGGCGGTAAGGCCCAGGGCGTGCCGCGCGAGGACGGCTTCGACATCACCGTCGCCTCCGAGGTCATGGCAATCCTGTGCCTGTCTACGAGTATCAGCGACCTCAAGGAGCGCCTGGGCGAGATCGTCGTCGGCTACAGCTTTGCCGGTGAGCCCGTCCGTGCCCGTGACCTTAAGGCCCAGGGTGCCATGGCCGCGTTGCTTAAGGATGCGCTCAAGCCCAACCTGGTGCAAACGCTCGAGGGCACGCCCGCGTTTGTCCACGGCGGCCCCTTCGCCAACATTGCCCACGGCTGCAACTCTATCATGGCCACGCGTATGGCGATGCGCTTTGGCGATGTCGCTATTACCGAGGCCGGCTTCGGTGCCGATCTGGGTGCCGAGAAGTTCCTCGACATTAAGTGCCGCATGACGGGCGTTCGCCCCAGCGCTGTTGTGGTCGTCGCCACTGCCCGCGCGCTTAAGTACAACGGCGGTGTTGCCAAGGCCGACCTCAATGAGGAGAACCTCGAGGCGCTCAAGGCTGGCATGCCCAACCTGCTGCGTCACGTCGACAACATCCAGAACGTTTATGGTCTGCCCTGCGTGGTCGCCATCAACCGCTTCCCGACGGACACCGAGGCTGAGCTTGCGCTCATCGAGTCCGAGTGCCAGAAGCTCGGCGTCAACGTTAAGCTTTCCGAGGTCTGGGCCAAGGGCGGCGAGGGCGCGCTCGAGCTGGCCGATGAGGTCATGCGTCTGATTGAGCAGCCGAGTGAGCTCAAGTTTGCCTACGAGGACGGCGCCGATGTTGCCGATGCCCTCGAGGCCGTTGCCACAAAGGTTTACCGCGCCGACGGCGTCGACTTTACGCCGGCTGCCAAGCGTCAGCTTGCCGAGCTGCGCGAGAACGGCTTTGGCAACCTGCCGGTGTGCGTCGCCAAGACGCAGTACAGCTTTAGCGACAACGCCAAGGTCTTGGGCGCTCCCGAGAATTTCCGCATCACCGTGCGCGAGCTCAAGGTTTCCGCCGGTGCCCACTTTGTGGTCGCACTGACCGGCAGTGTTCTGACCATGCCGGGCCTGCCCAAGGTGCCCGCGGCCGAAAACATCGACGTCGACAACGACGGCAACATCACCGGCCTGTTCTAAGCTCGCTGCTCATAGCCGCTTGCCCGCCCCGTCGCGCCTACCAAGGCCCGGCGGGGCTTTTGTTTTCTATCCACGCTGAAGGCCGAAGAGTTTGGCGTTGCGCTCGGCGACCATCATGTTGATGTCGACGATTTCCATCTCGCCGTCAATGTAGGGCTGGTAGGTGCCGTAGGGGTCGCCAGCCCCCAGGCTGCAACTGCCGCAGTTATCGCAGCTGCCGTTTCCGCAGCCGGCGAGTGCCAGCTTGATGATTTCTTCGCGCTCGGCACGCGTCGTGTCTTTGATGAGCTTACTTTTTGCCATAACGTTTCTCGATTCGCCTGTTGCCACCTGTCGCGCATGTCTTGTAGATACCGACGGGCTCTGCCCATCATAGGCTTTTGCGCGGGTAGAATGCATGGATAACTTGATGCTCACGCGCGACGGAAAGGAATCGTTGCATGGATCAGGACAAGACAACCGTGATGGGCGACTACGGTTCCGCGCAGGCTGGCGGTAGCGCCGATACGACCCGCGTTGTTCCCAACCCCGGTTATACCGACCCCGCCGCGACGCAGCCTTCTGCCGAGCCCACCCGGGTTATGGGCTATGGCGACACGGCGCGGGATTCTTATGCTGCATCTTCGCAAGGCCCCTATGGCAACGCAGCTCCGGACCCGTTTGATTACGCGCCGCAGGATTCTTATGCTGCCTCGACACCGAATCCTTATGATGACCTGCCGCAGAATCCCATTCCGCAGCCTCAGCAGACGACGTATATGCCTCGCACGGCGCAGCCTCGCTATGAGTCGCGCGAGCCGTATCGCGAGTACCCCAAGTCGATTCCGCAATATGGCGAGGACGAGGAGAAGAAGCCGTCGCGTTCGTCGAGCGTGATCAAGAAGATCCTGATTGTGCTGGCGATCTTCTTTGCCCTCTCGATTGTGTTTGCCATCGTGTCGGGCATGCTCAACAAGCGAGGGAGTTCAACGGCCGATACTGCTGCCGAGCAAACCGAGTCCGCCTCGTCTAGCACCGTCGATCTGAGCGATATCCCGGGGCAGTACTGGTCCAACGCCAAGAAGCTCCTCAAGTCGCGCGGCGCCGATCTTTCGAATGCCGTGGTCCTGACTGATGATGGCTCAACGCCCGTCGTCGATTCCAACTGGGTCGTTACTTCTGCCTACTATAACGACAACGGCAACCTCGAAATTCAACTCACGCACAAGAATAGCTCGGGCAACTCGTCCGACGGCCAAAGCGGTACCGACAGCTCGAGTTCCAATACGCTGGAGGACTTGAGCAACAAGGCACAGGAGCTTGGGGATAAGGCCCAAGAGCTGGGTGACACGGCTCAGAATCTCGGCGATACCGCGCAGAGCCTGGGCGATATGGCAACGAACGCCTGGGATGCCCTGCAAAACGGCATTTCGGGCGCGCAGGGAAACTAGCTGTTAAGCGGGCTACAGCTGCTCGGCCGGACGGTCGGGCGAGCTAAAGCCTGAGTCAAACGTAACGACGCACGAGACGTTGGGCCGGCGCTCGTGCACGATGCGCGTGACGAGCTCCAACAGCTCCTCGTCGGATATGTCAAAGCCGTCGGGACGCACCAGGTCAAACGAAACGAACCCGTCGTGCTCGTGCAGGTCGTGGATGGAGAGCGCGGGGTCGATCTGCATGATGCCGCGCTTGACCCAGCCGCGCAGGTCGTCGCCGGTGGTGGCGATGGGGTCACAGTGCAACGTGATGCCGATGCCCATCTGGCGCTTGATGTCGTGCTCGATGGTGTCCAGGATCTCGTGGTGTTCAAACGCGTCGCCCTCGCCGGGCATCTCCACGTGGGCGCTGGCAAACTGACGACCGGGGCCGTAGTCGTGCACCATCAGGTCGTGTGTGCCCAAGACCTGCGGATAGGACATAATCTTGTCGCGGATTGCCTGGACGAGCTTGGGGTCGGGCGCTTGTCCCAGCAACGGGCTGATGGCGTCGCGCACTAGGCCCATGCCGCTGATGCAGATGAAGATGCCCACACCCAGGCCTGCCCAGCCGTCGAGGTCAAAGCCGGTCGTCTGCGAAATAAGCGCCGCCATCAAGACCGAACCCGAGGTGATGACGTCGTTTTTGGAGTCCTGTGCTGTGGCGATGAGCGTCTCCGAGTCGATGTGGTCGCCCAGCGTGCGGTTGAACGCGGCCATCCAGAATTTGACGAGCATGGACAAGACGAGAGCGGCTAGGGAGACCAGCGTGTAGGCGGTGGGCGAGGGCTTGATGATCTTGGTAACGGACTCGAGCACCAGGTTGATGCCGACGGCACAAACGAGGACGGCGACAAACAGGCCGGCGAGATATTCGTAGCGGCCGTGGCCATAGGGGTGGTCTTCGTCTGCCGGGCGGCTGGCAAGGCGGAACCCGAGCAGGCTCACGATGTTGCTCGAGGCATCGGAGAGGTTGTTGAATGCGTCGGCGATGAGAGAGACGGAGCCAGCGAGCAGGCCCGCGATGCCCTTGGCCAGGCACAGGGTGATGTTGAGGCCAATGCAGATGAGACTTGCGGCAAAGCCCGCGTTGGTGCGGTAAGATGCATCGACCGGCTCGCCCTCGCTGCCGGGAACAAGCGTATGTACCAGCCGATTTACGAATAGCATAGCGGTCGTCCTCACAATCATGTTTAAGGGGATAGTGTAGCTCGCGCGGAGGCGCTGTGCACCGATGCTCAGAAAATGCAGCAATGGTCTGCCGGTGCTAACGAGCGAGCCTTCTCGTCTGCCTGGGTGGTCCATTTTGGGCCGCATGGGTATGGGCGTGTGCCTGTTTGCTCGACATACTTAATGTCGACAGCCCCTGTGCAAAGGAGGACGTTTCCATGGACGAGATGTTTGCCATTAAATGTCAAAACTGCGGCGGCCCTATGTACTCGCACCAGGCTAAGCGCAGCTTTGAGTGCGCCCATTGCGGCGCGGTCGTTCCGTGGCAGGCCGATGCAGGGGAGCCCAAGAGCGCTTTGGGCATTCGCCATGCGCCGTTGACGGTGGTGGATGGACTGCTCAAGCTCACGCATGTGTCGCAACTCGAGCGCCCGGAGGACCCGGACTGGTATTTCTTCAATTCGCACTGGCGCAATCAGTCGGTCCTGGAACATCTGCTGTGGGAGGATCGCGGCACGGCGCAGGAGTTCCAAGAAGCCACGCATGTGAGCATTCCTTGCCCCTTCTGCGGAGCGTCCTTTGAGGGCGAGTCGACCCAGCGCGTGTTTGAGTGCCCGTCCTGCGGCAATAAGATCGGCGTCGCCGACCTGCTCAAGCCCGGTACCTTCAGCAAGCGCCTGACCATGGGCGTTGGTGCGGAGTATGTACCTGAGCAGGGTGTTTCCTGCGAAATCTCGCCGCAGCAGGCGCGTGCCAACGCGCTGCAGCTGGTGCGCCAGTACCCCGACGCCTTTGCCGGGCACGACGTGGAAGATGCGATCCAAAACGACATGATGCTCTTCTACTTCCCCATGGCGCTCGCGGATTTGCGCATGATGGCGAGCTTCCCGGGCAAGGGCCTGAGCAAGGAGACCCTGGTGTACTACGAGGTGCTCGACTGGGCGTATCCGAGGGCAAACTATCTGGATGTTCGCCTTATGGGCATTCTGGAGCCGTGGGACTTTGCCAAGGTCGGTCCGTTCGATCCCGCCATACAGGAAGGCGACTTCCGCGTCGTCTCCGTCGATGCATCTACCAAGGACCAGGTGGTCATTGATAAGTTGGCGCTCGACGTTGCGGGCAACGATGCCGAGGCCGTACTGGGGCTCAATAAAAAGAGCATCCGAACCTGGGCGCGCAAGGCCCGCAAGCATAAGGATGGCCTGGTGATGGTGCCGGTCTACTTTGTCGATCGTCCGGCGACGGACAGCCGCGATGGCGAGCAGGTGCGCATTGCCGTAAACGGACAGACGGGTCGCGCGGCCGCGGTGGTGTTTAGTGACAAGCGCGAAACGCACGTCGTGGCGCCGCTCAATCCGAGCCTGCATCTGTCCGGTGAGAGCACCGTGCATGCCACGCCCATCGAGGTCAAATACGTTAAGTCGCCGTTTCTGTACCAGATCGTGCGCCGTGGAGGCGGCGAGCAACCGCGCCAGGTTGCAGCGGTTGCCGAGGGTTCCTACCGAGAAGAAAAGCCCAAACGCAAGGGCTTGCTCGCTGCGATCTTTGGGAAGTAGGGGAGTAGCGCCGGTTGTTGCCGTAACGTGATGGCCGGGGGTGCGGGGCGGCTCTCAGGAGTGCGGGCTGCTGTCTGATTGTTTGAGGGTGCCAGATGTAAATAAACAGTGGAGCGGCTGCAAAAGAGCTGCCTCACTGGGTAAAATCAGGTTGTGCCGCGGAACCCGCTCCTCAGCGCTTAAACTTCGGAGACGCGGGCAACGCAGGTATTATCGTCTAGGGCCGGCTGCAACCGGCCCTTTTCTATGACTCCCTTCGCTATCCGTTACTGCTTATATTCCCGCCAGATCGCGTAGAGGTTCCGGGCAATGCCGGTCGCGTACATCGAGAGGCGCAGGATTTCAAGAAACAAGTTCATAGGCTTCACCCCAATCGGAGATCGGAGCGTTGCCCGCAGGCGGATTCCGCGGCAGACAAGATTTTACCCTATACGCCGCAGCGGGGGATATCTGACCCCAGTGTTAGAGTGGTGTCCATTTGCATGGATGACCGGGCATGATCGCGACATGTCCTGGAGTTGAAATGCCGCTGGGGATACGAGGGGGAGCCGGGGTCGGATGTTGGGGCTCAACGAAGCAAGTGGCGCTTCTGTCTTTTTGGGATCGGGGATGCGAATCAGCCTGCAGCAATGGGCCCAGCTCGATTCGGGGCGCAGTGAGTCCCGAATCGAGCGTTCCTGGCTGCCATGCATGTCAGGTGATGAAAGCCCACAGCGGCATCGCCTTACACGGCAACGGGGGCCTCTTTGGGGCGTCCCACCCTTGGTGCATCGGCGAGTCGTGCCTCGATGGAGGCTTTGGACATCATGTGCTTGGTGCCATCCTTCCATGAATCCAGCAGTCCTGCATTTAGCAGTTGTGACACCCGTGCTGAGCTAACACCGAGCATACGCGCGGCATCCACTGCGGTGACGGCGGGAATGTCGCCGAGTTCGCGGTTGACGGCTACAGCGATAATCTTGCCGCCGTGTCGCGGCTCATGTCCGAAGTCTGGCACGGGAAGTTCAATGCCGTCCGAATCAAAGAACTCGAATTCCCATACGTAAACCAGGTAAGACCTCCTCTAATGGCGAATAATACGAGGCGTGCTCCTAGAATATTCCGGTCGCATCGATGCAGCTGAGCATACCTATCTTAAAGCCTCGCGCGGACACGAATTGCTTTGCTGTCTGGCACCTTCGCATGGGAGCCTTGCGGTGACTAAAATGTGGCCATAGAGACAGTTTTAGCGAACCCCACGGGAGTGACGCGTATGGACAACAACACGCTGCTGTTCCAGGACAAAGGTTCGGGTAGGTTTAAAGACGTCAAGATCTACCCTAACCGCATCGAGGTGCTCAAGAAGGGCACTTTTGGTGGCAAGCACACCGAGATTGTTTATCTTAAGGACATTACGGGGGTCAGCAGGATCAAGGGCCGCGACGTTTTCCTACGTAACAGGCTGTTGACTGCCTGTGTCTTTAGTCTGAGCAGCCGCTCCCAAGCTCAGGAGTTCGTGAATGCGCTGAACATGGTGATGTAGCCGATAACGGTGTTCGGGCTAAGGTAAAAATCGGGGCGCAGAACGGTATTCTGCGCCCCCCCCAATTGAGTCGATGTGTCTAAAAGGCGGGCTTGCCTATTCGCTGTCGTCCCCAACGTTTTCGCGGTCATTGGCAAGCATCGCCGCGCCGGCGACCGTTGTCGCCATGGCGGCAGCGGCGAGCCCGGCGGCAATGCCGGAGCCGTCGCCCGTGTCGGCGAGTTTTCCGCCCGAGCCCTTGCCCTTGTTGCCCTTACCATTCTTATCAGCGCTGCCTGCGCTGGAACCCGTGCCGCTGCCGGTGCCGCCTGCACTGTCCGAGGCCGCTACGGTAAAGTTTGCGGCTCCGTCGCTGGCGAGCGTGTAGTTCTGCGCCGCGTCGCCCAACAGACCTTTCGCACGCACCCAATACGTCCCCGCGGCAAATGCCTCGCCCTCGGCCATTGCCGTGCCCGGAGCGCCGTCCGCGTCGTGCACAAACTCGAGCTGGGCGGTGCAGGCGTCGGTTTCGAGCTTGCCCTCGAGTGATGCCGCAATCTTGGCGCGCACGTCTTCGCCGGCCTTAAGGCCTTCGAGTCCCTCAAAATGGGGCGTCAGCGCGAGCGGATCGATATCGATGGGCACGAAGCCCTGCAGTCCTGTAGCGGTCTCGTTGCCCAGGGCGTCGACATCCACGTATTCGATGGCAAACGCGCTGCCAGAAGCGGCCACGTTGAGTACGTTGCTGCTGTTAACGAGGCGGAAACGGCCCTCGCCAACGGTCTTGCCATCCTGGAATGAGGCATCGCTCAGCGAGTCGCCGTACGTCATGCGCATGCGGGTCGGGAGATAGTACGGGAGATAGTACGAAGCCGTCTGCTTGTGCTCCGTATCGTAATTGCGCTGGTAGATGCTCCGGGCCAGCGCCGCATCAACAAAGTCGGATGCGATGATGCCAATGTGCTTGAGGTAATCTGACTTTGTATCCTCGATGCCGCTGGGATTGATGTACGGGCTCTTATACAGATGCTCGTTGACTACTCGTGCCGAGGTAAAAGGATTGCCTCCGTGCGACAAGCCCGTGCAGCTGGTGTAGTTGATAGACCAGCAACGCTCCAGGACTTTCTCCTTGGCCCCGTTATCGTCCTCGACATCTACCTCGTTGCGCGTGCGCCCGGTCGTTTCCTTCAGCGCATTATCGACCCAGCTGAGCTTGTCGGTTCCCGTGAGTTTGTACTTGTCCTGGGCGTATACCTTGGTGCAATAGGGCTCTTTGTCGCCTGTTTCCCCCGCGGCTTCAAAGCCCTGCGCGTCTTGGACGAGGCACATGGAACTGCTGTCGGTGTGCGCTGCGATTTTGTTATCCCATTCGGTGAGGTCGAGTCCCCACGTGTGGCCGCTTACGCTGTCGCCGTCGAGTCCAAATCGACGTAGCAGGACGATCTTTCCGCGCACCTCGCCCAGTGTGGGAACGCGGCTCGACGTATAGAACAGTTTGGGGTTGTCGTCCAAAACCTTGGCGAAAGCCGTCGTAACACTTTCGTCGGTAGCCTCGTCGTTGCCTCGTGATACAAGCATGATGAGCGCTTCTGTCGGGTTTTCGTTCAAAAACGTTTTGAAGTACCCGATGACATCGGAGAGATGCAGATAGTTCCCGTCTTTTTTGAGTAGGTAGAAAATCCCGTGGTCGATGCCGGGGTCATCGCCCTTTCCGAGCCGGATATCAAAATAGCGAATGCCTTCGAGCAACTGCGTGGGAATGTAATCCTGCTGGCATTTTACTTGCGAGGATTGGGGCTCAGTGTCGTTGTCCACGCTGCAGGTGCCCGAATCGTGCGTACCCGGGATGCTCAGCTCGTCGAGGAACTTGTCGTCGTCGACGTATTTCATCCAACATGGTCCGTCGACGTAGCTGCTGTACGTGATCCAGTCGAGGCTGCTAACCGTGGCATCGTTCTTTTTCATGTCGTAACCGATAAGTTCGAGCTCCCACGGAATGCTCTTACTCTTATGGCAGATCTTATTGTTGTCCTGGTCTTTGCCGTTCGATTCTATTGCCAGGTACTTAATGTCTTTTTTCTCGGTTTCTTTCTCGACCGTGCGGTCTCGGATGATATAGGTTCCGTTTGATTGACGCTCGAACGTAAAAGCGCGGCTGGGCTTGTTGTCATACTCGCCGCCCCATACGTGGATGACCTTTCCATCTTTGTCCGAGTCGTCGTCGACCGACCAAATGCTGTAGCCCGTCTTTTTATGCTCTTCGAAATTGAGCAAGGTGCGGATGGCGTACCAGTTTGTATCGTCCTTCTTGGTCGTTACGTTCTCAAGGATGAGCTTGCTGGACGTGCCGTCGTTAAACAGGTGGCAGACGTTGCCGCGAACGTTGCCGTCTTGGTTGACGCTCGCGGTGCGAAAATAGCCCGCGGGGCGAAGGCGAATGACGAAATTGTGGAGGCTGTCCGACGCTGTGGCAGCGTCGTCTGCAAATGCCGCGCGCACGGGGAGGCCCAATCCCGCGGTTTCGGGCAGGCTTACAAAAGGCGACAATGCTGCGAGTCCTAGGCCCAACGTGAATGCTCGACGGCTGATGGCGTGGTGTTCGGTCATAACTCCTCCGTTCGCAGGGTGCGGTTATGCGCTCGTTTTGGATACTATACTGCCCAGATGTTTAAAGGCGTCGGCTTAAATTGTCTGCATGGCGCTATTAATCGGCGGGCGGACGTGCTGAGGCGCTTGTCTATTGGTGCTACTGGCGCGCTTGGGATAGTTTTGGAGTCCGGCATCCTCGCGTTCGCCAGCTACCGGCATAAGAAAGGGAGGGCCGGTGAGCCGACCCTCCCTTGGTACGAAGCGCTGGGTTACTGTCGCTTGCTTCGCTGCGCTCGTGTTTCCCGTTGCGCTCGCCAGTCGCTTAGCGCTTAATCTCGATATCGTCGAGCTTAACATCCATAGCCTCGGTCTTGGCCTTGGCGATATCATCGGCAAATTCCAGGGACTTCATCATGGTCTCGACGGCGTCCTTGTGCTCTTCGACGTTGTCGATGCTCACGTAGACGCTGCCGCCGCCGGCTTCGGTGAAGTACTCAGTCGTCACGCCGCCCGAGTGTGTATAGGAAGCGTTGCGCCAAGTCTTGCCGTTGTACTTGACGGGGTCATTCTCGGTCCACTCAAAGCTGGCCTTCCACTTTGCCTCGTAGTCGAACAGCTCATCGGCGTTCTTGTCAGAGTCGAAGACGGGGATGAAGCGATCGCTGGCGTGCTCGCTCTCGGTGAACTTAAACTGGGTCCTATCGGCCGTGTCGCCGGCAACGTCGGTGATCTCGACGCCCTCGGGAACCTCGACCTTAAACCAAATGAAGTCGGTCCTCATATCCACGGCTGGCTTTTCTGCTCCGCCGCCACCGCTACTGCCGGTAGCGCCGCCGCTGCCACCGCAGCCCATCAGGGCAACCGCGGCAAAGAGACTGATGCAGAGGGTGAGAATCGCAAAGGCCTTCTTTTTCATGGTCGTGTCCTCCTCGATCTGTAACCGCCCATGGATTACCTGTCTTTACTGTACGCGTGGACGGCTCGCTAGGGTGGGCCATGTGTCCCATTCTGAGGGCCGGATTTGCGCCGTTAAGTGGCAATATGTTCGGGCGCAAAAGAGGGGAGGGCTGGTGCTGTCGGCCCTCCCCGGGTTGGGCGCCCGTTGTTTTAATGGGGCGCATGTGCGCGGGTGCGCGTAGGCGCGTGCGGGTGTCCCGTTACTTGATCTCGATGCTCGAAATCTCGACTTCGCGTGCCTCGGAAACTGCCTCTTCCATGTCATCGGGGAACTCGATGGAGTTGAGGAGTGCCTCGGCTTCTTTCTTGTGCTGGTCGAAGTTCGAGATGAGGACGTAGACGCTTCCCGGCTCAACATCGGTAAAAAGCATGGTTGAGATGCCGCTGTTGTCCTCGTATGTTCCGACGAGCCACGTCCTGCCGTTATACTCGACGGACCCGCCATCCTTCCACTGGAACGTATCCCCCTTCTTTTCCGCCTGGTCGGCGTGGGATTCCTCGGCCGTCAGCGCTTTTTTCCAAACGGGGATAAAGCGATCGGCCGAGGCGTTCTCGTCTTCGGGGAAGGTGAGCTGGACCCTGTCGGCATTCTTGCCGGCAGAGTCGCTTACGCCGACGCCCTCGGGCATCTCGACCTTAAACCAGATGTAGTCGGTCTTCTTGGCGACGGGGGCCTTTTCCTTGCTCTCGCTCTTGGGGGCGCTGCCGCCGCCCGATGCGCTCCCGCCGCAGCCCACAAGGGCGAGCGCGGCAAAGAGGGCGATGCAAAGGGAAAGGATTGATAGGGTCTTTTTCATCATGGTGGCGTCCTCCTTGTCTGCTGATGACATCACGGCGCCGCATGCTGTTGGGGTACTGATTGCGCTGGCGGCGGATGTCTCTGTGTACTGTGCGACTTATGCCTCCGTTCATCGCTTGTGGCCGTTGCGCGGCCGTTCCCCAACGGGTTCCTTACTTATAGATATGCCCCGGTTTGTACCGTCCGGGAGTCTCGAAAGGTGGGCCATGTGTCCCATGCTTGCGTTGTCGACGCCTATCGCGTGCCATAGAAATCCGCGATGGCCAGATGCGCTGACGCTCGCGTACTTATGGGCTAGACTTAGCACCATTACGTGATCGATGCGGTCAGCCGGCGTCGGCCGCCCGACCGATATATATGACTTGAAGGTGCGTGTGCGTATGAGCCAAGAGATGATGGATAAAACCTGTCGCGGTTTTGCCGAGGCGCTGGCCGCGCGCGAGCCGGTTCCCGGTGGTGGCAGCGCGAGCGCTTTTGTGGGCGCGCTGGGCGCCTCGCTGTGCGGAATGGTTGCCCGCTACGGTGCGACCAATCCTGCGCTTGCTGATCGTGCGGATGACCTGACGCGCGCGTTTGCCCAGGCAGACGAGTTGGCGCAGGAGCTTGTGGGTCTGGTCGCCGAGGACGTTCGTGCATACGGCCAGGTGTCCGCTGCGTACGGTATTCCGCGTGAGGACCCGGTCCGACCGGCTGCGATTCAAGATGCGCTGCACGTGGCCGCCATGCCGCCGTATCGCATTATGGATGCCTGCGGGCGTGCGCTGGCGCTGCTCGAGGACATGGCCGACAAGGGTTCGCGTCAGCTGCTGTCCGATGTGGCGTGCGGCGCCGTGTTCTGCCGTGCCGCTATGCAGGGCGCGAGCTTGACGCTCTTTGCGAACACCACGTCTATGAAAGATCGCGTTCGTGCCGAGGAGCTCGAGACGGCGTGTGATGAGCTGCTCGACACATGGTTGCCGCGCGCCGATGCGCTGGCGCGCCGCGCCGCCGACGCTGCAAGGAAGAGAGGATAGCCATGGCTGAGCTACTGAAGGGTGCTCCTGTTGCTCGCGCGCTGACCGAGGAACTTGCTGTTCGCTGTGCCGCTTTGCGTGAGCGCGGCGTTGTGCCGACGCTCGCCATCGTTCGCGTGGGCGAGCGCGAGGACGATCTATCCTACGAGCGTGGCGCCCTCAAGCGCTGCGAGAAGGTTGGCATCGAGGCTCGCCGCGTTTTGCTTCCTGCCGATGTTTCGCAGGATGAGCTGCTGGCGGCTATTGAGGACATCAATGCCGACCCCGCTGTTCACGGATGCCTGATGTTTCGTCCGTTGCCCGCTGGGCTTGATGAGGATACAGTTGCCGCGGCACTCGATCCCGCCAAGGACGTCGACTCCATGACGCCGGCCTCGCTGCTCACCACGCTTTCGGGGCGAGGCGAGGGCTTTGCTCCCTGCACGGCAGAAGCCGTGTTGGCGTTGCTGGACCATTACGGCGTTGAACTGGATGGAGCTAAAGTTGCCGTTGTTGGTCGCTCGCTGGTAATTGGCCGTCCCGTTGCCGCCATGCTTACGGCTCGCAATGCCACGGTGACGACGTGCCATACGCATACGCGTGACCTAGCTGCCGAGTGCTGTTCTGCCGACATTGTTGTTGCCGCGGTTGGACGCGCGCGCACGATTGGCGCGGATGCGGTTCGCGAGGGCCAGACGATCATCGATGTGGGCATCAACTGGGATGAGGACGCTGGCAAGCTGGTCGGCGACGTCGATTTTGATGCTGCGGAGCCGGTCGTTAACGCCATCACGCCCGTGCCGGGCGGCGTGGGCGCCGTGACAACGGCGATTCTCGCCAAACACGTGATCGAAGCGGCCGAGCGCGCATCGAAATAGGCGTTTTTGCACACAGGGGTCCCGAGGGGTTCTGAGGGGTTGTGATTTCGCCCTTTTTGCGCCGAAGCGATACACTGTTGCCGTTTGATTTCTTCGCTCAAGGAGGATGCGCATGCCGTGCACAACGATTTTGGTTGGTAAGAACGCGAGCTACGACGGGTCGACGCTGGTCGCCCGCAACGAGGACTCGTCCAACGGGGTGTTTGAGCCCAAGCGCATGCGCGTGGTACATCCCGACGAGCAGCCGCGCGTCTACACGAGCGTCTTGAGTCACCTGACCGTTGAACTGCCCGATAACCCCATGCGCTACACGAGCGTCCCCGATGTTGTCCCGGGCCACGGCATCTGGGCCGAGGCCGGTTTCAACGAGCTCAATGTTGGCATGTCCGCAACCGAGACGCTCACCACCAATGAGCGCGTTCGCGGCGCCGACCCGCTCGTGGACTACGTGCCCGCCAAGGGCAACGAAGGCGAGGATGGATACGTTCCGGCGCAGCCCGGTGGCTTGGGCGAGGAGGACATGGTGACCCTTGTCCTGCCGTACGCCAAGTCCGCCCGCGACGGCGTTCGTATCCTGGGCGACCTGCTCGAGCGCTACGGCACCTACGAGAACAACGGCATCGCCTTTAGTGATGTGGACGAGATCTGGTGGCTCGAGACCATCGGTGGTCACCACTGGATTGCCAAGCGCGTGCCTGACGACGCCTATGTGACCATGCCCAACCAGCTGGGTATCGACAGCTTTGACCTGGATGACGCCGAGGGCGCCCAGGCCGACCACATGTGCTCCGCCGACTTGCGCGCCTGGATGGCCGAGTGGCATCTGGACCTGACGCTGGGCGTCGAGGGCGACGGCCCGGCTGCGGTCTTTAACCCGCGCGAGGCCTTTGGCTCGCACAGCGACAGCGACCACGTCTACAACACGCCGCGCGCGTGGTACATGCAGCGCTGTCTCAACCCCAGCGACGTGTGGGATGGCCCCGACGCCGACTACACGCCCGAGAGCGACGATATCCCCTGGAGCCGCGTGCCCGAGCGCAAGGTGACCATCGAGGACATCAAGTACGTACTCTCGAGCCACTACCAGGGCACGGAGTACGATTGCTACGGTAGCAAGGGCACGCCCGCTACGCGTGGCGCATATCGCCCCATCGGCATCAACCGCAACAGCCAGCTCGCTGTGCTGCAGCTGCGCCCCTATGCGCATCCGGCCTACCGCGCCGTGCAGTGGATGGCCTTTGGCTCCAACTCGTTTAACGCGCTGGTTCCGCTGTACGCCAACGTCGAGACCATGCCCGAGTACTTTGCCGACACGCAGGCTCGCGTGACGTCCGAAAACTTCTACTGGGCCAACCGCCTGATCGGCGCGCTGGCCGACGTCCGCTTCCATGAGTGCGGCCGCGCAGTCGAGGATTATCAGGAGAAGGTCGGCGGCATGGGCCACAAGCAGATTCATGACGTCGACGCTGCCGTAGCCGTTCTGCCCGAGGCCGAGGTGCCTGCCGAGCTTGCACGCGCCAACGAGGAGTTTGCCGAGCTCGTGCGCGTGGAGACCGATGCCCTGTTGGGCAAGGTGCTCTACACCACGAGCTGCGCCATGAAGAACTCTTTCGCGATGAACGACAACGTGAGATAGGGATTTCCCGTCGATCGAATAGCGCTTAAACGCTTTGTCGCTTTCACTCAATCTTGGGTACAAGAACGCCAATGCAGTTGTTTGTGATTGGAGACAACCATGGTTATGAAACTCGATCAGCTTGTTAACGGCGCCATCAACGTGGGCTTCGGCGCCGCCGCCGTTGCCGTCGAGGGCAGCAAGAAGGTTCTCGACGACCTTAACACCAAGGGCGAGCAGGTGCGCAAGGACGCAGGCGCCCCCGGTATCGCCCGCAGTGTGTCCGACATGTTCGAACAGGCCGGCGGTACCATCTCCGATCTGACCGAGCGCTTGGGCATGCAGGGCGAGACCGCGGCCCAGCGCGTGCTCGACGAGCTCATTCTGGCTCGCGTCCGCGTCATGACAGCCCTCGAGCGCACGGCCTTCCTGGCCCATGTGCGCGACATCGTCGATTCGGTCGAGGACAACGTGACCTCGGTGCCCGTCGAGTCCGTTGAGCCCGACGATGCGAAGGATACCGAAGAGGCCGAGTAGCAGCGCAGATGGCAGATTCCACCACCGATTACAACAATCTAGACCCCTTGGGTGACGAGGCGGCGGTTGTCGATGAGGTCGATGCCGCCGTCTCGGGCGCTCGCAAGAAGCCGCGCGCTGTCGATATGGTCCCCGAGGAGCCCGACGCGATGGCGCCGGATGAAGAATACCAGCTCACGCCGGCGGGTCGCCGCGAGCGCATCGGGCAGATTGTTCGCCTGGTCAAAAAGTACCGCGTGTGGGATAACCTCACGCCGGTTCGTTTGCGCCGCCTGCTCGAGGAACTCGGCCCCATGTTCGTCAAGATGGGGCAGATTCTGGCCAACCGGTCCGAGATTCTGCCGCAACGCTTTTGCGACGAGCTGCGTCGTCTGCGGTCCGACGTGGAGCCGGTGCCGTACGAGGTCGTACTCAGTTGTCTGGAAGAAGAATACGGCCTGCGCCTGGGAGAGATGTTCGATGCGATCGACCCCAATCCGCTTGGTAGCGCATCGCTCGCGCAGGTGCACCGCGCTCGTCTGGTGACGGGCGAGGACGTGGCCGTCAAGGTGCAGCGCCCCGGTGCGCAGCAGGTTATGGCACAGGACATCGATATCATCCGCTCGGTGGTGCGTATCGTTTCCAAGTTCGTCAACACCGATCAATTCGTTGACCTGCACGGCGTAGTCGAGGAGCTGTGGACCTCGTTTCGCGAGGAGACCAACTTTTTGGCCGAGGCCAAAAACCTCAACGACTTCTACGAGTTCCATAAGAGCGTTCATGGCGTGACGTGCCCTAAATCCTATCTGGACCTGTGCACCGAGCACGTGGTGGTTATGGACTACGTCGACGGCATTTCGATCGCCGATCCTGAACGCTTGGTGGCCGAGGGCTATGACTTGGAAAAGATCGGTGCCGCAATCGTCGAGGATTACTCGACGCAGGTGCTCGATGACGGCTTTTTCCATGCCGACCCGCATGCGGGAAACATTATTCTCAAGGACGGCATCGTTTACTTTATCGACTTGGGCATGGTCGGACGCATGTCGAGTCACGATCGCGGTATCGTCAAGGACATGATTTTCGCCGTGGCCGAGGGTGACGTGCCCAAGCTCAAGGATTCGCTCATGCGCTTTGCCGTGACGCGCGGCGACTCGGCTGAGCTCGATCATTCGGCCTTTTTGTCCGATTTGGACTTTATCGTCGCAGACTTTGCGGGCCTTGACCTGAAGGATCTGGATATCGGCGAGTTTTTGACCTCGCTGTTAAACCTGGCGCGCAAAAACGACGTTGAGCTGCCGAGCGTGGTAACGATGTTCGCCCGCGGCATGGTGACGCTCGAGGGCCTGCTGACTGAGTATATGCCCAACGTCAACATGATCCAGATCATCCAGACGCACATCAAAAACGAGAAGAGCACCTATGCGCGCGTGCGCGACATGGGACGCGATCTTGCCGCGAGCAGCTATCGCGCGGCGAAGGGCTCGCTCGAGGCGGCCGAGTATCTGGGCCTGGCTTCGCGCATGCTCACGCGCGGCCAGCTTAAGGTGAACACGCAGATCATGAGCAGCGATAAGGCGCTGCGACAGCTGGGTGGAATTATCGACCGCATGTCGATGGCAATTGTGATCGCCGGTCTGTTTATCGGTTCGTCGGTGGTGTACTACGCGCGCATCGAGCCGGTTGTGTTTGGCATTCCGGTCATTGGCTTTTTGGGCTACGTGAGCGCGTTGGTGCTGGCGCTTATGCTGGGCCGCAATATCTGGCTCAACAGTCACGGCGGCAAGCACTAGGGGCTGCGGTCACCGTATTTTCCTATCGCAAATAATAGCTTTTACCTTGGGCTTCGCCTGCGTGCGAGGCCCTTTTGCGTGATACCATACTAACGGTAATAATCGATGGCATAGATGGTGGTGCGGAGACGCACGAATGCGCGGTTTTCCTGCGCGTTTGGGAGAATCGGGGTGCAAGTCCCCGGCTGTACCAGTAACCGTAATTCCTCTTGGCTCGGGATGTTCGCGTCGCAGATCGGACGACGTGCCCGAGTCGTTAAGGTTAAGTCGGATCGCCTCCCATCTTGCATGCGGCTGCGGCGTATGCCGCCGGCGTGCATAGGGCTCTGGAGGGAAGGGGGACCCCGATGGGGGAACTCGAGCGCAACATGCGCGATGACGTGGGGCAGCCTCAAGGCAACGCTCCAAGTACAGACAATGGGGGACAAATGGATATGTTTGAGGACGAGCGTGAGTGCGCCTCGTTGCATCGCCGTGGCGCGATTGCACGCGGTGTAGCTAAGCGCGGTCTGGTGGCATTCCTGGCCTTCGCGATGGCCTTTGGCACCACGCCGGCTCAGCTGTGGGCCGAGGGCGCCGAGGGCATTGCCGAGGCTGTGGCTCAGGCTGCGACGCCGAGTGAGGACGCAGCGCCTGCGGATGGTGCTGCCGACCAGGGCAACGTTGAGGTTTCAGATTCTGGGAGCGCGCCTGCAGCTAGTACCGCCACAACAGGGGCGGCAGCTGGCGACGAAGGCTCGGCGACGGGGGAGAACCCTGCCGCGAGCGAGCAGTCTTCGACGGCATCCGCTGGCCAAGCAGGATCTGCCGCCGTGGCTGCCGTCCAGGCAGAGAACCCGACGGAAACTGGCGATGTCGCCAAGAAGCAAGTCGAGGTCTCGTTCTCGATTATCGGCACCGATGCCGACGGCAAGGCTCAGACCTGGGTGGCACCTACGCAGCTCAAGCTCGACGAGGGCGCGACGGCTGCGGATGCCTTTATTAAGCTGCAGGAGAAGACGGGCTTCAAGGCGGACTACGATCCGAACACGGCATACGGGTTCTACCTCAAAAGCATCACATCCCCGAGCGATGGCCGCACGCTTGTCTACGATCCGACGACTTATGCCTTCTGGCAGCTGTTCGTCGATGGCGCGTCTTCCTCGGTTGGCGCGAGCAGCATCAAGCTCACCCAGGGGCAGAAGATTGAGTTTGCCTATACGGCTGGTAGCGCGTCCCCTGTCGTTAAGGACCAGGTTGCCGCAAATGTGACCGTCATTGGTCGCGATGCCCAGGGCAAGACTCAGACTTGGGTCGATAACGCGCAGTATGTGGTGACGTCCGGCTCGAGCGCACTTGACCTTACGAAGGTCGCGCTCGAGGCGAATGACATCGACGCCGTTGCTGCGGGCTCCTTCATTCTGAGCCTTAAGTACAACGGCGTTGAGCTGGGTACGCCGCTCGATTATTCGACCTATTGGCAGCTGTTCATCAACGGCAAGTCGAGCGACTACACGGCAGACAATGTCACCATTCATGCTGGCGATACCGTTACGTGGTTCTACGGTGGCTGGGGCGACCAGTTGCCCTCTGATTCCGTCCGTGCCTCCGTTCAGGTCCTCGGTAAGGACAAGGACGGCAAGCAGCAGGTTTGGGCCTCGACGGGCCAGACGAGTCTCAAGGCTGGTTCCACTGCTAAGGATTTGCTGGAGCAGACTGGTCTTACCCTCGATGCTAAAGAAGAGTCTTGGGGTTGGTACCTCAGCGGCATTACCTCGCCGCTTGACGGTAAGACCTATGAGTATGATCCTGCGACCAAAAGTTATTGGCAGTTCTATGTAAATGGCAAGTTCGCCCAAGTCGGGGCCGGCAACTACGAACTCCAAGAGGGTGACGCCGTCACCTTTATGTATGGTGCTGACGCCGATGCCCTCCCCGGTCAGGTTCTTGGGTCCGTCGATGTTATCGGTCCCGATGTCAACGGCAACAATACTCGCTGGGGCTCGGCAAGCAATGTTTCCCTGCCCGAAGGCTCTACGGCCCAGGACCTTATTGAGACGGTTCTGAAGGCGAAGGGCGTTACGTACAACGGCTCCCAGAGTGGTGAGTACTGGTTCCTGAATTCCATTACTTCGCCGTTCGATCACAAGCCGTATGGCTGGGATGGTGCGACCAAGAAATATTGGCGTCTGTTTATCAACGGAGAGCCCTCATCTCTCTGCGCCAACCAGGTCACGCTCAAGAGCGGCGACAAGGCTACGTTTGCCTACACCACCGATAAATCGCCCATGCCCGATCCCGACAAGATTGTCGTGGACCCGAGTGCAACGACTCCTGATTGGGATGCCGAGTGGGCCGGCTACGGCAACGGTGGCAACGGTTCGACCGTAACGGATGCCAAGACACCTGCGCAGGCCGCCGGTCTTAAGTGGGCCTTCGATTGGAAGGCCGAGTCTGGTCAGCAGTATGCCAACTGCAGCGAACCTGTCATCGCTAACGGCTTTGTGTACATCGCGACCGAGAACGAGCTCATTAAGATCGATTCGTCCACGGGCAAAAAGGTTGCCTCTGCGCCGCTTGCCTCCAAGGTGAGCTATACCTCTCGTCCGATCTATACCAACGGCCTTATCATCGTTCCGCTCAACGGCGGTGCGGTCCAGGCGATTACTGCAGACAAGCTGATCTGCAAGTGGCTGACGCCTGGTTTGACGGACTTGACGCAGAGCTCCTGCACCGTCGTTTCGGACGGCGAGTATGTCTATGTTGGTACGGTCGATATTTCGTATGACGAGAACTACAACGCGACCTACGGCAACGGCTCCCTGAAGCGTATCAAGATTGCCACGGGCGAAGTCTCTTGGCAGAACATTGACCCTTCCGAGGGCTATTATTGGACTGGCGCTGCGCTGACGGATAAGTACACCATTGTTCCTACGAGCGCGGGCACGCTTAAGTGCATTGATAAGACGACGGGCGATGTCGTTTCGACCATGAAGCTCGGCGCTGTCGCAAATGCCGATTGCATTGCCGATCCGTCCAATGGTTCGACCTTCTATCAGATGACGCACGACGGAAAGCTCCATGTGATTTCGCTTTCGGCGAAGGGTGTGCTGAGTGAACAGAAGACGGTTGATCTGGGCCTTACGAATAATCTGAGCGCCCCAGCGGTGTCTGGTGACAATCTGATTGTCGGCGGACAGACGGCTACGGGCTCTGCTCTGGTTCTCTATAACCTGAAGACGGGTAAGACCACGATGGTCGCTGCTGCCGACGGCAAGGCGCTGCCGGCTGGCCTCAACGGTATTGCTGCTACTCCGCTGGTGAGTGTTCAGGGCGGCAAGACCTATGTGTACTTCACCGTGAACAGCGCGGATAGCAAGGATTACGTCAACTACTCTGCTGGCGGTGGCGTGTATCGCTATACGCTTGGCGACGCAGAGGCGACGCAGATTTATGATGCGGCTGGCCATTACCAGTACTGTGACTCTCCGGTCATTGCCGATGCTTCTGGCAACCTCTACTACATCAATGATTCGGGTACTCTGTTCAAGCTGGGGGCTGTCGAGTCTTGGACGGTTGCCTTTAATTCCAACGGCGGGTCTGCTTGCGACACTAAGTTCGTTGCTACGGCCGACGGCAAGCTGGTCAAGCCGGCCGATCCGACGCGCGATGGCTACACTTTCGGCGGTTGGTTCACCGATGAGGCTTGCACGCAGGCGTATGACTTTAGCACGCCGGTAACGGCCGACCTGACGCTGTATGCCAAGTGGACCAAGAATGCCGTTAACCCTGGCGGTAATGGCGGCGCTGGTTCGAATGGCGGCGGTTCTGGTATCGGTACTGGTTCCGGCACTGGCGCTGGCGCGGGTTCTGGCTCCGGCTCGAAGGGCGGCGCTATTGCCCCGGGCAAGAAGCCGGTGGCCAAGACGACGGTGTCGACCAAGACCGAGACCAAGGACAACAAGTCCAACAAGAAGGACTCCGATAAGTCCGATAAGAAGGACGAGAAGAAGTCTGATAAGAAGTCTGACAAGAAGTCTGACAAGAAGGACAGCAAGTCCGACAAGAAGTCCGATTCCAAGTCCGATACGGGTGCTGCTTCCACGACCACTGCTAAGAAGTCCTCTGGTGCTTCCGAGCAGGAGACTGGCACCAATCCGCTCGCCATCGTTGGCATCGCCGCCGGCGTGATTGGCCTTGCGCTCATCGCCGTCTTCGTGCTGACCAAGCGCGGCAAGGGTGACGGTAATGCCCGATAAGCCCAAGGAGACCAACGGGCAACAGCCCGACTCCTCGTTTATCCAGCTCGATGATCCAAAGCAAAAGGGCGCCGCTTCGGCGGCGTCCGCCCCTCGTCGCAAGGCGCTCCTTGGCGTTCTGACTGCCGCTTGCACCATTCTGATCGTCGTCTCGCTGGGTTTCGTCCACCCTTCCACAAGCGGTGCCTGGTCCATCGACTGGATCATTCAGACCGTGACGGGGGAGAGCGTCGTCACCAAGGACACCAAGGCGTCTGGCTCGACTACTACTTCGGGCGAGGCCAGTTCCAAGGATTCCAAGTCATCGAATGACGCAAAAGATGAGTCCAAGGATTCTGATGAGTCCAAGTCCAAGGACGATTCCGAGTCTTCAAGCAAGGAATCGGACAAAAAATCGGATAGCAAGAAGTCCGATGGTCAGGACGGCAAGAAGTCTGGCGATAAATCCGCTGCCCAAAATACGGGAGCCGGTGATACTTCCAATGTGTCTGGTGGTGCTTCTTCGGGCGGTGGCCAGTCGTCTGATGGAGCCTCATCCTCTAATGGTGGAAACGCCTCCTCGGGCGGCCAGAGCGGCTCACAGGAGTCCAACTACGTAACGGTGACGGTTTCGGTCACATCGAGCGCTGTGGGCAATCCTGTGTCCTCTGGTGGCACCTTTACCTTTAACGAAGGCGCTACCGTCTACGATGCCCTGTGCGCGCTGGGCCTTTCTGTCAACGCACATGGCTCGTCGTACGGCACGTATGTCTCCGCGATTGGTGGTTTGGCCGAGAAACAGCACGGCGGCACGAGCGGCTGGATGTACTCCGTCAACGGCACAACGCCCATGACGGCCTGCAGCAACTACGTTCTCTCAAACGGTGACAACGTAGTCTGGTATTACGTTACAGGCTAGAGGCCTCGACATAGCGCGCCAGACGGGCGGTTCGGACAAACATCCGGGCTGCCCGTTTTTCATGCGTAGAGGACTGGGTCGCCGGGTCTCTCGGCAAACAAAAAACCGGTTGGAACGGGAATTCCAACCGGTTATACATTCAAGCAAATAATGAATCGACTACGACCGTGCACCCTCGAGGAAGAAGCGGCGGCTGAAGTAGTTGTACCAGGTGACGAGGAACGTGGCGATGGCCTTCATGGCCTGGTAGCCGATGCTCAAAAACGTGACGCCCACAAACATGTACAGGTCGTTGAGGCCCAGGCCGATCACCGACAGGATGGTGAAGATCGTGAACTCGCGCTTGCGGCTCATGCCCTCGCGATGGTCGAACACGTACTTCATGCTGAGCCAGTAGTTGACCACGACGGACGTGATAAACGAAACCGTGGTGCTCATCAAAAAGTCGAGGTGGAACAGCTCGACGAGCGCAATGAGCATGCCCCAGTCGATGCCAAAGGAGATAAGACCCACGACAGCAAACTTGAGGAACTGCTTGGTATGAGGTTGTGCCAGCGCCTTGCGCACGTAATCACATCCAATGCGTTGATGAATCGAGCAAAGGATACTTTAGAGCTTTTACAAGGGAAACGTAAGGTCTTTGCCAAGAACTATATGAACTCGCCAAATTTTCAAGAGCTAATCCGCAAACGTTGAAAATTTGCCCGTAAACGAGCGGCACCCACGGACGATACTGCGCTGAGTGCACGTCGTCCGTGGGCGCCGTAATGCTGCAGGGGTTTCGAGCTACTTGGTCTCGTCGCCCTCCAGGAAGATCTTTCGGGTCACAAAGTTGTAGACCATGACAAGCGCGGTGGCACAGATCTTGGCGATATTGGCCTCGAGTCCCAGGCCGGCGTTGAGCGCCAGCACGATGCCATCGTTGAGCACCAAACCGATCACGGACAGCACGACGAAGATGATGAACTCGCGGCGGCGGCTCATGCCTTCCTTGTGCGCAAACACGTATTTCATGCTTGCGAGGTAGTTAAAGATGAGTGAGATGATAAAGCCGCTGGTGTTGGCGATTAGGATGTTGAGGCCCAGACCGTAGTGGAGCAGATTCATAATGCCAAAGTCGATAACCGTGGCAATGACACCGACGACGCCAAATTTCATGATCTGCGCAAGGAGCTTTTGCATGGTACCTGCCTTAAGCTGGCGCCGAAGCGCCGCGGGGATGACAAACTCAGCAAGTTTAGCCAATCCCCGCGGGTGGTGCTAGGCGCGCTCCTCGATAGCACCGTTTCTATATGCATCGAGCAGCTGGCGCAGGTCCTGGATCTGGTTGCGAATCTTGGCGCCAGTATCGGTGTCGCTCACCATGCGGCGACGGTCTGCTTGGTCAAAACGGTTGGTCTCGCTTTCGATGTCCACGTTGCGCGTGAGTGCCTCGGCAACCGTCGTAAAGGCCCGGTGCGACTTGAGGCGGCAGCCGCGCGAGCTCGAGATGAGCGTATAGCCGGCGATGCCCGTCTTGGGATGGTAAGCGCGGCAGAAGCCGCCATCGATGACCAGTAGCTTGCCCTCGGCGCGGATGGGTTGCTCGCCCTTGGTGGTTTTAACGGGCGTGTGGCCGTTGATGATGTGGCCGGTCGGCGAACATGCCATGGGCGCGACGCCAAACTCGCGCATGATGTCGTCGCAGACCGAGGGCGACTTGGTAAGCGTAAAGTACGGATCCATCGGCTCGACCCAGGTGCTCTTATCGGCGATATAGGCGCGCTCAAAGGTACGCACCAGGCGTCCGCTGGCGGGTGAATTGAAGCCAATCCACAGGTACCACATCCAATCGAGAGCGTCGCGGTCGCCCACGCGCCAGGCGCGGCGGGCGATGTGGTCGCAAAAATCGAGATAATCGCGGCCGGCGTGCCAGGTGCCCAGGCAGTTCATGCTGCTAAAGGTGCCGTCTTCGTTGAGCGGCACGCAGCCATGGAAGAGCAGGTTGCCGTTGGCGACCTTGTACATCGAGCCGTGGGTGTAGAGGAAATCGATATGGCGATGCAGGTGATCGGCGGTGACAAACTCGGACACGAGCTTGTCGATGATGTGCTGCTCCTGAGACGTGAGCGTGTAGGGGTCCGCCGGGTCGACGGTGGGGAAGTCGTTGGTCGTGAGCGGCCACACGCTGCCGTCGGCGAGCGTGACCGTGCCGGTGCCGTGGTCGATCTTGTCGAGTAACAGGCGGTCGGTCATATCGAACTCGGGGTGGCGCTGGATAATCTGGCCCTCGAGCTTAAAGAGCAGCACGTTGATGGCCTTGATCAGCGGGGTGATGGACTCACTGGCGGTGTAGGTGGCATCGGCAAAGGCGACAAGCTCACGCAGCGAGATGCCGTAGTCGTTCTCGAGGATCTCGTAATTGTCGTAACGCAGGTTGTTGCGCAGCACCGTGGCGATGCATGCAGGCTCACCGGCCGCAGCGCCCATCCACAGCAGGTCGTGGTTGCCCCACTGGATGTCGAGTGAATGGTAGGTGAGCAGACGGTCCATAATCTTGGCCGCGCCGCCGCCGCGGTCGAAGATGTCGCCCACCAGGTGCAGGTGGTCGACGGCCAGGCGCTTGATGAGCGAGGCGAGCGACTCGATAAAGTCGTCGGCGCTGGCGGTCTCCAGGATGGACTCCACGATGCGCTCGTGATAGCGCACGCGATAGTTGTTCTCGTCCGGGTGCGTGTGCAACAACTCGTCGATGATATAGGCGTAGTCGCGCGGGATGGCCTTACGCACCTTGGAGCGCGTGTAGCGGCTTGAAAGTGAGCGAGCGACCATGATGAGCTGGTCGAGCATTGTCTTGTACCAGGTTGGCGAGTCCTCGCGCCGGCTGCGGACCAGGTCGATCTTCTCGCGCGGGTAGTAGATGAGCGTACACAGCTCGCCCTTTTCGTCAAAGGAGAGCGTGTCGCCAAAGATCTCGTCGACATGCTCGCGCACGACGCCCGAGCAGTTGTTGAGGATGTGCATAAAGGCTTCGTACTCGCCATGCACGTCGCTCATAAAATGCTCGGTGCCCTTGGGTAGGTTGAGGATGGCCGAGAGGTTGATAATTTCGGTAAACGCGGATTGTTCGGTGGGGAACTGTCTCGACAGCAGGCGCAGATACTTGAAGTCTTGCGGGTTGCGATCGAATGCGACCATGAAACACCTTCCGATGGAGCTGGTAAAACTGATAAACAGCGTCAAACGTTTATCAGTATGCGCCGCTTTTGTTTCGATTTTGCGCCAGCGGCTGAATTGTCGGCTGAACGGTTTGGTAAATCGATTTAGTTGAGGTAGATATGGCGGTTGAGTGGAGACGACAGAGGGTGTTTTCTCAGATATTTATGCGTGGGGTCGGTGGAGACGATGGTGGTAAAGATGTTCGCTATTTTTGGTTCGATTTGGTAAATAGTGGACATATGTACCGTATGTAGGCTCACTGTGCGATAATTTGCGCAGCAATGAGTAAGGAGCCTCATATGAGTGATTTTGTCCTGACCTGTGAATCCGCCGCCGATCGAACCCGTGAGTTCTTTGCGTCGCGCAATATCCCTGTCGTGTGTTTTCATTACGAGATTGATGGTGTTGTCCATACGGACGATCTGTATCAGTCGATTACGCCGGATGAGTTTTTTGCCCAGATTGCCGCGGGCGCCATGCCCAAGACGTCTCAGGTGAGCGTGGGTGAGTACGAGGAGTTTTGGGAGCCGTTTGTTGCCGAGGGTAAAGACGTGCTGCACCTGACGTTGTCGTCGGGTATTTCGGGTACGTATGGTTCGGCTTGCGTTGCGGCGCAGATGCTCGCGGATCGCTATCCCCAGGGCGGCAAGGTGCGCGTCATCGATTCGCTGGGGGCGTCTTCGGGCTTTGGCCTATTGCTGGAATATGCCGCCGACGTGCGCGATAGCGGCGCTTCGCTCGACGAGACGGCCGCTTGGATTGAGGAGCATAAACTCAACCTGCACCACTGGTTCTTCTCGACCGATCTGTCGAGCTACCTGCGCGGCGGTCGCATTTCGGCCGCGAGCGCGATTATCGGCACAGCGCTTAAGATTTGCCCGCTTATGACGGTCGATTGCGAAGGTGGGCTGTCGCCACGTGAGAAGATTCGCACTAAGAAGCGCGCGATTTCCGAGATGGCTAAGACCATGATGGCACATGTGCAGGACGGTGCGGCTTATTCAGGTAAGTGCATCTTGTCCCATTCGGCGTGCCGCGAGGACGCTGAGGCCGTTGCGGCGCTGATTGAGGAACAAGTTCCGCAGCTCAAAGGCAAGATTGAGATCAACAATATCGGTGCTCTGATCGGTTCGCACACCGGACCAGGTACGGTGGCGCTCTTCTTTATGGGCGACAAGCGCGTGGATTAGCGTTTGTGAGCTGGCTGACGGTTTTAACGGCTGCTTTTGTTCCTCCTGACATTTGATAACAGAAAAAGGCCCGTCCCGTTGTTTGCGGGGCGGGCCTTGCTGTTGCGGTTAGCGTTTCTTTCCGCGGAAGAAGAAGCCGTGCAGCGAGGGCTTGAGTCCACGGTTGGCGCGACGCTCCTCGATATGATCGTGGATCGAAGCGACGCGCTCAATGACTTCGTCGGGGATCGGCACGTCGGGATTCATGTTCTCGACCTGGCTGACCTCGGCGGCGGCGACCTGGTCGATAATGGGCACATCGTCGTGCGAGATGACGGGCGTGGCGTCTTCCTTCATCTTGCGGTAGCGCTGCATCATGTCGGTCTGCAGCTGTTGGGCCGAAGGCGGCGTCCAAATGATGGCGTTGGCACCGGCGGCGATGGTCTCGCGGATGCTCTCGGGCGTCTTGCCGCCCGGTGCGATGAGCGGCAGGTTGGGATAGTGCTCGCGCAGTTCACGCAGGACCTGCGGCGTGTTCTTGCCGGCCGCGATGTTGAGGATCTTGGCTCCGGCGCGCACTTTGGCATGCGCATCATCGTCGCAACGTACGACCGTGGCGATGACGGGGATGTCGGCGATGTTGGTGATGTGCTCGACCATCTCGGCAGTGGCGGGGGAGTTGACCACGCAGCCCGCCGCGCCCTGCATCTCGGAGACGGCTGCCATCTGTACGGAGCGCTTACCGGTGGTGGTGCCACCACCAACGCCCACAAAGACCGGGCACTCGGCAACGGTCAGCAGCGCCTGCGTAATGGCGGGCTGCGGCGTGAAGGGGTAGACGGCAAACACGGCGTCGGCATTGGAGTTGCGGATGACCGCGACGTCGGTGGTGTAGATGAGCGACTTGATGCGGCGGCCAAAGAGCGTAAAGCCGCTGGCCTCCTCGATCTCGTCGGGCATGCGGAGGGCCGCCTTGCGCAGACGCCCGTCGATGGGCAGCGGCTCCATGGGGAGCAGTCCGTTGGGGGTCACGGCTACCTGGGGCTCGGTGAACTCGTCTGCGAGCTCGACCTCGGAAAAATCGACCGAGGCGACGATGTCCTCGTGAACCTCGGCAGGAACATCGATGGGGGCCTGGTCGTTAGTCGCGGCAGGCGCGTCGAAGGAGCTGGTGCCGACAAAGGCGTCGACGCGCTCGTTTAGATCGTTGAGAGTATCCATGGACGCTCGATTCTATGCGATGGTGGCCGGCAAGGTGCCGACAGCGTTGTGCTTGCTAAATCGTTTGACGAGTTGATTTTTCCCCGCCGCGCCATCCGTTAGACCGAAGGGCCGGCGAACGTGAAGGAGCTGTGGTGGCGGGTATTGAGGTGCTATCTTGAATGTCCCGTTTAAAAGAGAGGTGACGCGGAATGGAATTCACAGCAATGTTGGGCTCGATTGGCCTGTGTGTGGGCGCAATCGTAGCCGCCGCGGTCATCTACTTTGTGGTTACGGCCATTAAAGGCAAAAGAGCCGAGCGCAAGGAGCGCGAGGCACTTAAGCAGCACCGTGACCAGCAGGACAAGCGCGCACGGAGATAGTTTGTTGAGTTTTGAATCCGTGCGCTAGCTGCGTTTTCGGATCAGGGCGATATAGAAGCCCTCAAAGTCGCGGCTGGGCGGAATGGTCAGCGTGCCGGGCATTCCGTTGGCGACGGACGAGACGTGGCCGGCGGCGATGGCCTCGGTGAGGGCGTTGCTCTCGACGCGCGGCTCTTCGCCAGCTTCCTGAGCACGGCGCGTTTCACTTTCGCTCGGCGTGCCGTCGAGGGGGATAAGCTCGCAGTCCATGTGCTTGTCGAGGACCTCTTGCAGGGCGTCCTCGTTTTCCTGCGGCAAGATCGAACAAGTCGAATAGACGAGTGTGCCGCCCGGTTTGAGGGCTCCCATGGCGCGGTCCAGAAGCGCGCGCTGCGAGCGGGCGCACTTGCCGAGCAACTGCTCGGTGAGGCCGCGCAGACTCTTCTCGTTGCCGCTGATGACGGTGCCCGTGCCGGTGCAGGGAGCGTCGAGCAGGATGCGGTCAAAGCGGAAGAACTCGTCGAGCTCGCGTGCGTCGATGCGCATGACGGGCACGTTTTTGGCACCTTGGCGGTGGAGGTTGGACTCAAGCTTTTCGGCGCGGGGAATGCTCATCTCGCAGGCCGTGAGGTGTGCCTGGCCCTGGGTGAGGGCGGCGATCTGCGTTGTCTTGCCGCCGGGGGCTGCGCACATGTCCAGGATGTCCTCGCCGGCCTGAACGCCCAGGGCCAACGGCGGCATCATGGACGACAGGCTCTGCAGATAGATTTTGCCGTCGCGGTAGATGTCGAGATCCCACAGATCGGAAACCTGGGCCTCGGGCAGGATAAAGGCGTCTGGGTACCAGACGACGGGGTTGTGGGCGATGCCGGCTGCATCGAGCGCCGCAGCGATGTCCTCGGCGGTCGCCTTGAGCGTGTTGGCGCGCAGTGTGACCGGGCGTGTGGCCGCGGCACCAAAGCCCTCGATCATGAGCTCGGCATCGGCGGGCGCATAGGCGCCGGCGACCGTGTCGACCATAAAGCGCGGCAGGTCGGCGGCGCAGGGAAGGGCGGCAAGCTGGTCGGAAAGCTCGGTGGAGGCAAACTGCCTAAGCTTGAGCTCGGGCTTAACCTGCTTTTTCTGCTTACGACGACGCGGCTTGGACATCCGTCTTTCCTTCCCGTTCCAAATTGACTACTTTCCGGGCACGCCGCTGCTGGCGTGCTTTAGTACTGGCTCTCGTGCTTGCTAAAGAAGTCGAAGCGCGGGGGCAGCGGCTTTACGCGGTGCTCGCCGGGCTTCTCGCCCAGGCTCTCCACAAACTCGTCCGTGGAGGCAAAGATGTTATCCCAGCTAAAGAAGGCGACCGGATCGACGTCGAAGTATTCGCAGATGAGCTCGCAGCCGGCCGGCACAATACCGTGCATGAGCACGGTCGCCACGCGCAGCTCGGTAAAGGCGTCGACGAGGGCCTGCGTCATTGCGACGTTGGCTGGCTCGCCCTCGAGCTTGTTGGCGGCCTTGGAGGCGTCGCTCCAGCGCTTGTTGGCGGCGCGCAGGTAGTCGTCGCACACGGCAAGCGCGCGGTGCGTCTCGAACTTGTACATGGCCTGCTCAAAGGCGAGGGCTGCCTGCTGGGCGGCTTCGACCACGGCGGCAGAAGCGGCACCGGCGGGGATGCAGCCGTTGCGATAGGGGCTCTCGTCGCCCTCCTTGACGGCGACGCCGTAGAAGCAGCTGCGGGCCAGGCGGTTGAACACGCCGGTCAGCAGCGCGCTCTCCTTAAGGGCCGGGTCGATAACGCGCTTGTCGTCGCAGGCGCGCACCTCGTTGCCGTCCTTGTCCTTGCCAGTCACGCGCGTGTCGTATGCCTTGGGGCTAAAGCTCACCGGCTTTTCGGACAGGCCGAGCGACAGCCAGTGCGCGCGCATCTGCTCGCAGGTGTAGTGGTTGAGCAGGTCGTCTGCCGGCGGGGGAGGCGTCTGCGAGGACGAGCTGGCCTTTTTGCCCATGTAGAGCAGGTGGTAGCAGGCGCTGACGGTGCTCTGCGTGAGGTCCCAACCCAGGGCCTCCCACATGGCGGTCTGCGCGATGCAGTAGAAGTAGATGTTGTCCTGACCGATAAACTGGTAGATCTGTGCGTCGTCCGAGCACCACCAGTCGCGCCAGTCGAGCGAGCTGTGCTGGTAGGTGGGCGCGGGCACCTGCGTGGAGTCGGCAGCGGGCTCGCCCATGAGGGCGGCATCCTGGGCGGCGACGCCCTCGGTCACGCCGGCGGCTTTGGTATCGCGTGCGAGCACGGTACGCGTATAGCTGATGGGCGCCCACAGGCTCTCGGGCCAGCACCAGCAGGTGACGTCGGAGACGCCATCGACCTCGGGCACCGGAACACCCCAGTCGATGTTGCCGGTGATGCGGAAGGGCACGAGCGCCTTGCCGCTGCGGAAGCGCACGCCACCGTTGGCGAGCACTGCGTGGGCATCGTCGCGCTCCTTCCAGCTGGGGAAGGTGACGGTAAAGCTGCTCTTGTTGCCCTCGGGCTCCAGCACGGTGTGCTCAGGAAGCTGATCCTCGACGGCATCGAAGGCCTCGCGGAACTTGTTCTGGATGTAGAGCTGAGCCGGCAGCAGCCACTCCTCCATGGTCTTGGAGACCACGGAGCGAACCTGCGGGTTCTGGGCGAGCTTGGCGGTATAGGTCTTCATAAAGTCGAGGTAGGCCGGCAGGTCGAAGTAGAGGTTGTCGACCGGGCGCAGCTCGGGCACCTCGCCGGTGAGCTGGCTCTTGGGCGCGATGAGCTCCTCGGGCTCAAACTGGTGGCCCAGATCGCACTCGTCGGCATAAGCCTTCTCGGACTTGCAGCCCTGGATGGGGCAGCGGCCGATCACCTGACGGCCGTTGAGGAACGTGCCGGCCTTGGCATCGTAGAACTGCAGCGTGGAGCGCTTGGAGATGGTGCCCTGCTCGTGCAGGCGCTTGATAATCTCGGCGGTCACCTCGTTGTGAATCTGCGCAGCCGGCTCAAGGCCCGAGCCGCCGTAGATGTCGCAGCTGATGTTGTAGTTGTTGAGGGTCGCGGCCTGGCGGGAGTGATTGGACTCGACATACTCGCTAATGGACTTGTCGTAGCCCTCGTTCTCCTTGAGCTTGCGGTAGCTCTCCATGATGGGCGAGCCATAGCAGTCGGTGCCCGAGGTGAAGATGACGTTCTCGCGGCCCAGGCGGTCGCGCAGGAAGCGGGCGAAGAAGTCGGCAGGGACAAAGACGCCGCCAACGTGGCCAAAGTGAAGGCCCTTGTTGCCGTAGGGCTCGCCGGCGGTAACGATGGCGCGGCGAGGCCAGCTGGGACGGTCGTTCATGGAGTATTTGGATGCCATGGGACTCCTTCGCATATGGTGAGGGCGCGGCCGGGCGCGGGGCTCGGCGGCGCGGTGGTCAATTCGTGCATATCGTTCGACATTATCGCACATGCGGGCGGGTGCGTGGCAGGGGCGCTATCCTAAGATGCTATGAATGAGATTTCCAACATACATGCGTTTGAAGACGAGGATTTTCTGCACGCTTGCTTCGTGTGGGGGATGGTCGTAGTCGGCGTGTTTGCCGTGTGCCTGGTGCCGGTGTTTATGCTGCTGGGCGGACCCGCGGACCTGGATGCGGCTGACGCGGGCGGTTGGACGGCGGTCGTGGGCTGGATAGTCGGCTTGGCTGCGATCTCAATGGCGTCGTTCGCCGTGCACGAGCTGGTGCACGGTGTGTTTTTTAAGCTGCTGGCGCCTGCGGGCGCGAAGGTGACCTTTGGGGCGAATCGCGAGACAGCGATGATCTATGCCTGCGCCGAAGGCGTTGTGTATTCTCGCCGGCGGTACGTGGCGGTTTGCCTGGCGCCGACGGTTGTTGTGACGGCAACGCTTGCCCTGGGGTTTGCGTTTTCGGGCTATCCGCTGCTGTGCTATCTGGCGGCCGGCTTGCATTTGTCAGGCTGTGTGGGCGACTGGTATTACGTGCGGACCATTTTGCGCGACCGCCGCATTGTCGCCTGCGAGGATACGTCCTTTGGCGTGCGCTTTTTCGGGTGAGGAGATGTTGATGAAGCCGTTGTTGTTGCACGCTTGCTGCGCGCCGTGCTCGCTTGAGCCGGTCCGCCTGCTGCGCGAGGAAGGGTTTGAGCCCACGATTTGCTGGACCAACCCCAATATTCAGCCGCACGATGAATGGCAGCGTCGCCTGGACGAGCTGCGCCGGTGGTGTGCCGATGGCGACATCGAGCTTATCGAGGCGGGGGAGGACCGTGAGCGTTGGGAGGCCGGCGTGGCCCCGCTGGGCGCCGATCGAGCCCGTCGCTGTCGCGCATGCTATGCCCTGCGCCTGGCCGAGGCATGCCGAGTGGCCCAGGAGCGCGGGTTTGAGTTTGTGGGTACGACGCTCGCCGTCTCGCCGTATCAGCTGTTCGACACCTGCAATGATGTGTTGGAGCGTCTGGCTGCCGCCCGCGGTCTCACTCCGGTGATTCGCGATTTTCGTCCGTATTACCCCGAGGCGACACGCCGTTCGCGCGAGCTGGGCATGTATCGGCAGAACTACTGTGGTTGCCGCTTCTCGGCTGTCGAGGCGGCCATGGACCGCGCCCGCATCCGCGACGAGCGCAAAGCGTCCAAAAAGTAGTTCTTTTGAGCTGGCAGCCTGCTAGGATGTAGAGCGGACTATAGCTATATAAGGAGTATCCGACGTGTCTATGCGTACCGATGATTTTGACTACAACCTTCCCGAGGAACTGATTGCCCAAGCTCCTGCCGAGCCGCGCGACTCCTGCCGCCTGCTGGTGGTGGATCGCAAGGGCTCCCAGGCGGGAACGCCGCTGGAGCACGGCGGTACCGTTGAGCACCGCATCTTCCGCGACATCATCGACTATATCGAGCCTGGCGATGTGCTCGTCATCAACAAGACGCGCGTGATGCCGGCCCGCCTGATCGGTCGCAAGGAGGGCTCGGGCGGCGTGGTCGAGACGCTGCTGCTCAAGCGCCGCGAAGATGTTGACCCGCTGGGCCACGTTTGGGAGTGCCTGGTCAAGCCGGGTAAGCGCCTGAAGCCCGGTGCTCAGATTGAGTATCGTGCGGGCGGCGCCCATGCGCCCGAGGGGGCTCCCGTGGTGCTGACGGCCGAGGTCATCGACTTTGTCACCGATAGCCGCGGCGGCCGCCTGGTGCGTTTTGAGCCGGCCGGTTGCAATGCCGCCGGCGAGCCGCGCACGCTCGACGAGGCCATCCATGCTGCCGGCCACGTGCCGCTGCCGCCCTACATTACCGATTACGAGGGCGATCCCGAGAAGTACCAGACCGTCTACGCCATGAAAGAGGAACACTCGGCTGCAGCTCCCACGGCGGGTCTGCACTTTACTTCCGAGCTCATGGCCGCTATCGAGGCCAAGGGTGCGAAGTTTGCCGCCGTCGAGCTCGAGGTGGGCATCGATACCTTCCGCTTGGTGGAGGAGGACGACCCCACGCAGCACGTCATGCACACCGAGCGCTACCACGTGTCGCAGGAAGTTGTCGACGCCGTGCATAAGGCGAAAGCCGAGGGTCATCGTGTGATCGCCGTCGGCACTACCGCGGTGCGCTCGCTCGAGAGCGCGTTTGACGCAGAAGCCCCGGTGTTCGATCCGGCCGTGACGGCGCGCTATTTTGAAGGCCGCGAGGACGGAGCCGACACGCTTGGCCGCGGTGACATCGTGGTGCGCGAGAACGCCACGACGCAGCTCTACCTCATGCCCGGCTCGACCTATCACGTGGTAGACGCGCTGATCACGAACTTCCACGTGCCGCGCTCCACGCTCATGATGCTCGTGAGCGCACTTGCCACCCGCGACCAGATCATGGATGCCTACGCTGCTGCTATCGAGGAGCGCTACCGCTTCTTCAGCTTTGGCGACGCCATGCTCATTCAGTAGGTTACGGCGTTTTACAAACGCCGTAACCGGTCGACGCTGCGCGGGCCGCATTTGGACAATCTGACGTTCAACTTCAAGGGCACGACCAGAAGGTCAGCGCCCTTTCGTTTCACGTCACCTTGTCTCAAATGTGACCCGCTCGCTGACTCTGCCATTACATCGGTGTTGCCGTGGTTGTTGAGTAGTCATTGGGCACTTGGCACTTGGGGACGTTCCTTTTGTGCCGGCACCTGGGGACAGTCCTTATGTCATGAGATCGGTGCAAGAGGGGTAGGTTGCCTTGCGTCGATCTAAATAAGTTGCGGTGAGATAGTTCTTGAATTGGCCTTTTTGGGGCTAAACAGGAACTATCTCACCGCAACTGCGTTGAGCGTTTTTTGGCGGTTGGTTTACTTGCTTGCGAACAGCCAGACTAGGATGATCACCAGGATTGCGGCGACGATGCAGACGATGGCGCCGGTGAATTTGATGCGTGAGTCGCGGGTACGCTCGCGCACCGCGTCCTCGGTGGCCTCGAGCTGGGCGACTTCTCGCTCGGTCTCGGCGTGTTCGGCTTTGTCTCGGGCCAAGGATCCTGCAAGCGACTCAGTGATCTCTGGATGGTCATGTACCTCGGTCGCCTGCTCGATGATCGACTGTGCATGTGCGGCATCTGCTTGGGCGTTGGCGATGCTTTGCTCTTGGTCGCGGCGTGCCTTGTCCTCGGCGGCGATCTTCTCGCGCAGTTCGCGCTGGCGCGTCGTGGCGGCAGTTTTCGCCGTCTGCAGCTCGTCGCGCGCGGCATCGGCCTCAGTCGTCACGGCTTGGTGTGCGCGTTTGGCTTCGGCAATGGGGGCTTGAGCCTGCTCGACGGCCTGCTCGGCTGCGGCAAGCGAGTGCTCAAGGTCGGCGGTGATGCGCGGGACATCTTCTTCGGCTTTACGCAGGGCATCTGCCGTGTCGGAGATCTGCATCGAGAGCTCGCTGGTGCGCACCGTATAGCTGGCGGGATTTGCCGAGGGATTGCGTTGCAGCTCGGCATACTCATGACGCAGCGTCTCGAGCTGGGCGCGCGTGGCGTCGACGGTTTGTTGTGCGGCCGCAATGCCGGCGTCTCGCTCGGCCTTCACCTTGTCGCGGATACGCTTGGAATCCTCAAGACGTCGAACGAGGCGGTTGCCGGTCTCGCGCGAGCTCGCCTCGCGGGCCTCCACGGCGTCGAGCGCGGCCTTCAGGCGGAGCTCAGTCGCGTCATCCTCTGTCTTCATTTGTTCGAACTGACTCTTGAGCTCTGTCGCTTTGGCGGCGTGGGCATCACGGTCAATCTCGGCTGCCGCAGCGGTCTTTTGCGCTGTGGCGATCGCCTGACGCTGGTCGGCGACGATCTGGTCGTAGCGGCCTGCGATATCCTGGCGCGTCTCGAGTTCCTCGGTCTGATCGGTAATGCGCTGCTCAAGTTCGGCCAGGTGGGCGCGGGCATCGGCAAGTGCCTTTTTCGCGGCGTTCATCTCGCGCATGGCCGAGGCACCTTGGGCGATAAAGCTGCCCACGGCGTTCGCAGTGTTCGAGACAGCGGTCCCCAGATCGTGGCTCGCGGCGGGGTAGTGCGGGGCGGTCGGGCGAGCGGTGTCGGCAGCGTCCGCATCGGCAGCCTGCGGCGCGGCGATATTGCCGGTACCGCCCTCGACCACAGAAAAGCCTGCTGCGTGCGGATCGACCGCATCGGCGCCAATCGTGGGGTGCTCGAGCTGCAGAAACGAGGGCATGGTGCTGCCCTGGTCGGCAACCGGAGTCTCGCCGGGCACAAAGGTCGAGGCGGCCTCGGCAGCCTCCTCTTCCTCGGCATCAATATCGGCATCGGACACGGCGTCTTTCATCGCTTTGACGGCGTCCATCATGGAGTCCATGACGGCATCGAGCTCTTCTTCCGAAGACACCTCGATGGGGCCCGCAGCTTGCGGGGCGTCGTCCTGTACAGGGGCGTCGTCCTGAGCGGGCGCATCGTCGTTTTGCTCATCGGCGTTTTCTGTTTCGGGGGTTTCCGCCGTAGCGCTTTCGTCCAAGATGGGGTCGTCGATGTCGATACCATCGCAGGTCACAGCGTCAGTATCTGCGGTGACGTCTGCGGGATCATCAATATGCTGTTGAGTCTGGGGGTCCAGCTCGTCTGTCATAGGCATGTGCTCCTCATCGTTGTTTGTCACCCTATGATAAAGTCTCGCGCCGACATCCCGCGCGCCGCAGCAAAGTTTCAAAACGTGTTCGATGGCTCGATCTGATAACAACAACTCGGCCGCTTTATCCAGTTTGTACTTGACAATCCCTTCGCCGAATGACGTTGCGCCGTTCGCCTGCTGCGGTCTTTATTTTTCACTTGAACACGCTAAAGTTGCATTTCAGCTTTTGGCGCGTGAAGTTGGATACGCGCAGTCGGCGGGCGTGCCCGTCGCGATTCGAAAGGACTTTGTATGGGACTTTTCACTGGTAAGACCGTGATCGTCACCGGCGGCGGCAAGGCCACGCTCAAGGACGGTTCCGCTGGCTCCATCGGTTACGGCATCGATATCGCTTTTGCCAAGGAGGGCGCAAACCTCGTTATTACCGGCCGCAACGTTGCCAAGCTCGAGGCTGCCAAGGAGTCCCTCGAGGCCGAGTACGGCGTCAAGGTTCTGCCTGTTCAGGCCGATGTCTCAGCTGGTCAGGACAACGAGGCCGTCGTCCAGAACGTCATCGACAAGGCCATTGAGGAGTTCGGCCGCATCGACGCCGTCGTCAACAATGCTCAGGCCAGCGCCTCGGGCGTGACCATCGCCGATCACACCATGGACCAGTTTAACCTGGCCATTTACTCCGGTCTGTATGCTACCTATCTGTACATGCAGAAGGCCTATCCGCACCTGAAGGAGACCAAGGGCTCCGTGGTCAACTTTGCCTCGGGCGCCGGCCTGTTTGGCAACTATGGCCAGTGCAGCTATGCTGCCGCCAAGGAGGGCATCCGCGGCCTGACCCGCGTTGCCGCCAACGAGTGGGGCCCCGACGGCATCAACGTCAACATCGTGTGCCCGCTTGCTTGGACCGCTGCGCTCGAGAACTTCCAGGATGCCTACCCCGAGGCGTTCAAGGCCAACGTCCACATGCCGCCGGCTGGTCACTACGGCGACGTCGAGAAGGAAATCGGCCGCGTGGTCGTTCAGCTCTGCGGTCCCGACTTTAAGTACATGAACGGCGAGACCGTCACCCTCGAGGGTGGCATGGGCCAGCGTCCTTAAGGGTTACGGCGTTTTGCCAAACGCCGTAACGGGCCGACGCTGCGCGGTCACCAGAGCGACAACTTGTCATTTAAAGAGGGCGGCATGACCAGAAGGTCTATGCCGCCCTCTTTTCATGCCAATTTGTTCGCTCTGGCGACCGCTCGCTGACGTTGCTAGGGCATCGGCGTTTGCGTTGCTGACGAAAAGTAGTCGTTGGGGACGTTCTTAAATGACTAGTCGAAGGGGACAGTCTTGTCGGCACTTGGGGACGGTCCCTAAGTGCCGGCAGATTGGGACACTCCTTTGCAAGATGGCGCTGAAGGCTGTCCCCAACAACTAGTCATTTAAGAACGTCCCCAACGGCTAGTTGTTTAATGCACCAGTTTCTGTCGAGTCGGTGCTTCTTGCGGGTTGCCCGTATAATGGTTTGCGTATGAACCGCAACCAAGGAGTTCCAGTTTATGGACCAGAGCCTTTTTAAATTCGACCTGATCGCCGAGGATCCGACGACGCACGCGCGTGCCGGCGTGCTGCACACCCCGCACGGCGACATCGAGACGCCGATTTTCATGCCCGTGGGCACCAAGGCAAACGTCAAGGGCATCCCTACCGAGACCGTCAAGCAGCTCGGCGCCCAGATCGTGCTTGCCAATACCTATCACCTGTCCATGCGCCCCGGCGAGGACACCATCGCCGAGCTGGGCGGACTGCATAAGTTTATGAACTGGCACGGCCCCATCCTCACCGACTCGGGCGGCTTCCAGGTCTTCAGCCATAACGACGCCGTCAAGCTCACCGACGAGGGCGTGCGCTTTATCGTCAATGACTACGACGGCCGCCACGTGTTCTGGACGCCCGAGGACAACATGGAAATCGCCATGAAGCTCGGCTCTGACATCTGCATGCAGCTCGACCAGTGCCCCGGCTATCCTGCCACGCGCGCCTACGTTGAGCGCGCGGTTGAGCTGTCGAGCATGTGGGCCGAGCGCTGCTATAAAGCTCACACCCGCGATGACCAGGCACTCTTTGGCATTGTTCAGGGCGGCATGCATCTGGACCTGCGCCTGCGCTCGCTGCGCCATCTGGAGGAGTGCGGCGACTTCCCGGGCTACGGCATTGGTGGCTACTCGGTGGGCGAGGATCACGAGACCATGTTCGAGACCCTGGCACCGCTCGTAAGCGAGTACATGCCCAAGCACAAGCCGCGCTACCTGATGGGCGTCGGCAACCCCACCACCCTCGTGCGTGGCGTGGGCGTGGGCATCGACATGTTCGACTGCGTGCTGCCGACGCGCACCGGCCGCATGGGCACGGCATTCTCCAGCGAGGGTCGCCTCAACTTCCGCAACGCTCGCTTTGCGCACGACGATGGTCCCATCGATCCCACCTGCACCTGCCCGGTGTGCACGGGCGGCTACAGCCGCGCGCTCATTCGCCACATGGTCACGCAGAAGGAGATGCTCGGCGGCATTCTGCTGTCGATGCACAACATCTACTACTTGCTCAACCTTATGCAGCGTGCTCGCCAGGCCATTATCGAGGGTCGTTACGGCGCGTTCGTGAGTGACTGGATGAACAGCCCTGCGGCGGTGGATTACTAAGGGCGACAGACACGCTTGCAGCGCGTGGGCAACGGCAAAAGCTGAGCGGCAGCCGCACGTCACATTCACTGACGTCGTCTGCGCGACCGCTGACCGATAGCTTGCAAGCACTTGATGCATCGTGGGTACCATACCGAATGGTTGATGTTCGGGCGGGTGTTTGGCGCATGGCGTCGACCCCGCCCGTTTTTCTTTTTCTCGATAGGAGTACCCATGATTAAGAACGAGAATGTCGAGGGCGAGCCTGCCTACGACGAGACGTACCGCCGCGGCCCCGTGTTCATGCGCGGCCCCATGATTCCTAAGGACAACACCTACGCCAACCTGCTGGCGCCCGAGGAGTCGACCGACTGGCTGCATGCCGACCCCTGGCGCGTGCTGCGCATTCAGGCAGAGTTTGTCGACGGCTTTGGCGCGCTTGCCGAGCTCGGGCCCGCGGTGACCATCTTCGGCAGCGCCCGCACGCCCAAGACCGATCCGCTCTACAAGGCGGCGCGCGCGGTCGGTCGCAAGATTGCGCAACGTGGCGTGGCGGTCATCACCGGTGGCGGCCCCGGCATCATGGAAGCGGCCAACAGGGGAGCGGCGAGTGTCAACGGCAAGTCAGTTGGCCTGGGCATTGAGTTGCCGCACGAGCAGGGGCTCAATAAATACGTGAACCTCGGCATGGACTTCCGTTACTTCTTTGTGCGCAAGACCATGTTCGTCAAATACAGCTCGGGTGCTATCGTGTTTCCCGGCGGTTTTGGCACGCTCGACGAGATGTTCGAGGTGCTCACGCTGGTGCAGACGCACAAGGTCAAGCGCATGCCGCTTGTGCTGGTGGGTACCGAGTACTGGCAGGGCCTGTTCGACTGGCTCAACGGCCCGGTGATGGATGCCGGTATGATCAGCCCGCTCGATCCCGAGCTCGTACACATCACCGACGACCTCAACGAGGCCGTCGACATTGCCCTGAGCGGGCTGATGTAGATCAATCGTGCCCACGCGACATGAATACGCATGGCAATCTGATGTTATTTAACATCAGATTGCCATTTATATTGGGTATACTGGTGTAAAAGACGAGGGCGAGGAGGTCGCAAATGTCTACAGCAACAGTTAAGCCTACGACGGTTCGAATCGAAGAGGGGCTCAAGGAGCAGGCGACTGAGTTCTTGGATTCGGTCGGCCTCAGCCTCAATTCCTATCTCAATCTTGCCGTTCGGCAGCTGGTAAATCAGCGAAAGATTCCTTTTGAGATTGTAGGAAGGGCGGAGGTGCCCAACGAGGCGACGAGGCGTGCCATGGTGATCGCCGAGGCTCATGAGTTGGGGATTTTGCCGGACGATAGCCTGTCATTCAATAACGCTGATGAGCTTATGTCATTCCTCGATGAGGAATAGCGATGTTCGAGATTAAAGTCGAGGCTCAATTTAAGGTGGACTACAAACGAACGATGCGCATGCATCCGCAGCTAAAAAGTGAGTTTAAAGCGGCGGTTGCAGAGCTTGTGGCTCATGGGTCACTTCCGGCGGAGTATGGCGCCCACGAGCTCTCAAACCCGGGCGGAAACTACAACGGCCACATCGATTTCCACCTATCCGATGGCTTGGTCGATGTGGTCGTTCTTTATCTTCCCCATAAGACTAACCCAGCGATTAGGCTGGTGAGAATGGGCACTCATCAGGAGCTGTTTCAGGGTCCGCTGGGCTGATCGCCGATTTCCAAGTTGCGGTGGAATAGGGATTGATTGGCGGCTGATAAGCCAAAAACAGTCCCTATTCCACCGCAACTGATGTGGGCGTCCCTAGCGAGTTGGCTGGTAGCGGGGGCAGTAGCTGATGGCGATGGCATCGACGCCCACGTGGGTCGCGATGGTGCAGCCGATGGGGCCGGTGCCGGCGTCCACGTAGTCCTGGCCTGCGAGCGCCTCGTTGACAAGTTCCTGCTCCTCGGCGGCGCCGGTCGTGAGCACGCGCACACTGGAGCCCGGGTGCTCGTCCAAAAACGTGAGGCAGTCTGCCATGGTGTTGGCGACGATACGCTTGGCGCCGCGGCCCTTTTTGATGGCCTTGATCTCGCCCGACTGCCACTCCGGCGAAACGGCCAGGCGAATGTTGAGCATCTGCGTCAGCTGGCCGGCGAGCTTGGGGGCGCGGCCGTTTTTGACCAGGTTCTCGAGCGTGCGGGGAATCAGCAGCAGGTGGGCGTCGGGCAGCGTCGCGCGGATCTGCGCCTCGGTCTCGTCCAGACTGCGGCCGTCCTCGCGCATGGCCAGCGCGTACTCCACCAGTAGGCCTTCGGCACCCGAACCGGTGCGCGAATCGATGCAGCGCACGTCGAGCTCGTGCGTTTCGGCCACCAGGCTGGCGTTGGCATAGCAGGCGGACCACTCGCTGCACAGCGAGATAAAGATCGCGCTGTCGTGGCCATCGGCGCGTACGCGGTCAAACAGCGCCTTGAACTCGCCGGCGCTCGGCTGCGAGGTGTGCGGCAGCTGCTCGGAGCCAGCCATGCGGGCGACGTATTCCTCGGCGGTAATCTGCACCTGGTCGAGCAGGTCCTCGCCCTCGATAATCACATGCAGCGGAATCACGTAAATGCCGAGCTCTTGGGCACGGGCGGGGGAGATGTCCGACGTGGAGTCGGTTATGATGGCAAAAGACATAATTGCACCTTTCGTTGGGGCGCGGCAGCGCCGCCTTCTGAAAGCAAAGTGCGACAAGTATAGTGGAGTTGCTCTACATTGCTAGGTTCAATTGTTGAATAGTCAACAGTTTGAAGCGGTGGTGTGGAAATCATCAACTGGGGAAGAAGGGTGCCGATGGCGGCATTGCAACTTTGCGAGCGGCCGGTTGTGCTGTTCGATTTTGACGGCACGGTGGCCGATACGGGTCGGGCAGTGATGACCTCGACGCGCAAGACGCTGGCTGCGCGCGGGTTTTCGGAGACGCAGATGGGTGATCTGCGCCGCATGATCGGGCCGCCCCTGTGGAAGAGCTTTCACGACTTTTACGGCTTTTCCCGCGAGGAGTCGCTTGTGGTGGCCGACGAGTACCGCGCCTTTTTTGATGAGCTGGGACCGGAGGAGTACCCCGTGTTCGATGGGATTCCCGAGCTGCTGGATGAGTTGGCCGCCCTGGGCAAGCGTATGGCCGTGGCGACGTCACGCATGGAGGCCAAATGCATCGACATGGTGCATGAGCTTGGTCTTTCTCAGTTCGAAGCCGTGGTTGGCATGAATCCGCCGCAGGGGCGCGAGACCAAGGCCGATTCGGTTCGCGATGCCCTGGCGGCGCTCGGCGCGACGGCGGACGATGCCGTGATGATCGGCGATCGCTTTAACGACGTCGAGGGCGCGCACGCGATGGGCATGCCGTGCATCGGCATCTATTCGGGCGCGGCGGCGCCGGGTGAGCATGAGGCGGCGGGTGCCGATGCAGTGGTGCACTCGGTGGCCGAGCTTGCTAAACTTTTCTCTATCTAGGAACTAAATGTGAGGGGCGGGTACGCTTGCCGCTCATTGGTAAGGAGGCAGTCTATGAATCAGGTGGAGCAGAGCGTCGCTGAGTATGTCGACGAGGTCTGGGAAGATGTCGTCGCCGATATCGAGCAGCTGGTGAGCTATCCGTCCGTGGCAGTTTCTGCCGATGCAGAGCCCGGCGCGCCGTTTGGCCGCCCGGTCCGTGACGCGCTCGACTGTGCGCTCGGCATCGCGCAGAAGCTTGGCTATCAGACGAGCGACGACGAGGGCTATGTGGGCATTGCCGATATCCCTGGCCGCGGCGACAAGCAGCTCGCGACCATCTGCCACGTGGACGTGGTGCCCGCCGGCCCGGGCTGGAACACCGACCCGTTTGCGCTGGAGCGTCGCGAGGGCTGGCTGCTCGGCCGCGGCGTTATCGACGACAAGGGTCCGGCGGTGCTGTCACTCTACGCCGGCGCCTATCTGCTCAAGCACGGCATTACCCCGCGCTATACTTTCCGCGCGCTGCTGGGCTGCGATGAGGAAGTGGGCATGTCCGACGTTCACCATTATCTGGAGAACCACGCAGACCCCGACTTTTTGTTTACGCCCGATGCCGAGTTTCCGGTCTGCAATGCCGAGAAGGGCCAGTTTGGGGCGACGTTCGTGAGTCCCAAGATCGACGGCGGGCGCATCGTGTCGTGGAGCGGCTCCGAGGCGAGCAATGCCATTCCGTCGCAGTCCATCTGCGAGCTCGCGATTGCCGCCGATGAGCTGCCGGCGCCCGTTGAGAACGCCGACCGCCTGGAGATCACGGCGCTTGATAACGGGCATGCGCAGATTTTCGCCCACGGCATTGGCGGTCATGCCTCGATGCCAGAGGGAACGATCAACGCCGTCGGGCTGATCGTGGCGTATCTGCGCGAGGCCGAGGACGCGTTTGGTGCACGCGACGAGCGCCTGCTGACGCCTGCCGAGCACGAGTTCGTCAAGTTCCTGGCCTTTGTGCATGCGGACGCCTATGGTCGCGGCCTGGGTATCGATGCGACGAGTCCGGCGTTTGGCCCGCTTACCTGCAACGCTGGCGTCATCCGCGTGGCGGATGGCCATATTGAGCAGGTCATCGACGTGCGCTTCCCCGACAGCACGAGTGCCGATACCATCCGCGAGCAGCTCGATCCGCTCGTGGGCCGTTTTGGCGTGACGTGCCGTGTGGGTCGTGCGAAGGTGCCGTTCTCGGTCTCTGCCGACGATCCGGCCGTGAAGGCGCTTATTGATACCTATAACGAGTTTACGGGCAAGCATGCTGAGCCCTTTGCCATGGGCGGCGGCACGTACGCGCGCAACTTTGCCCGCGCCGTCTCGTTTGGCCCCGAGGAGACCGGCCTGGAGCTGCCCGCATGGGGCGGCCAGATGCACGGCCCCAATGAGTGCGCCAACGAGGAACAGCTCAAGCAGGCGCTCAAGATTTATATCGTGGCGATCTTACGTTTGAACGAGCTTGAGCTTTAAGGCTGCGGCGTTTTAACAACTTAGCACCCCTTTCGTCCGGGCTTTTTAAGTTGCGGTGGAATAGTTCCTAGAATGGGCCATTTGATGGCCAAGCAGGAACTATTTCACCGCAACTTTGTTTTTATTGGTGTAAAAGGCGGGTCATGCTTGGTGGCGGGTTTGTTATCCGTTTGTAAAGGCTGGGCAGAGCTTGCGGTAAGGGTCTATCAAATGTCCGTAAGAAACCGCAGATAAGGCGGTCGTCGCCCGATCGAGACCGTATCTTTCCAAACAGCAAAGCGGGCAGGGTGCCCGCGAGTCGCATGTATGAAAGGAAGATCATGCTCGATCAGGCTTATTCTCGTCGTCAGTTCCTCGGCCTCGCTGGTGGTCTTGCCAGCATCGTCGGTCTCGGTCTCGTTGGTTGCGGCGGCTCCAACGCCGCCAACACCGCTGCTGAGGGCAGCGCCGCTGCTGCCGAGTCCGTCTCCGGCGAGGTGACCTACGACGGCGCCTCCTCGTTCCAGGCTCTCGTCGAGGCTGCTGCCGAGAAGTTTATGGATGCCAATCCCGACGTCTCCGTCTCCGGTTCGGGCAACGGTTCGGGCAAGGGCCTGACCGCTGTTGCCGCCGGCACCGTTACTATCGGTAACTCCGACGTCTTCGCCGAGACCAAGCTCGAGGCCGATCAGGTCAAGAACCTCGTCGATCACGAGGTCGCCGTCGTGGGCATGGGCCCTGTCGTCTCCAAGAACGTCAAAGTCGATGACCTGTCCCTCGAGCAGCTCAAGGGCATCTTCTCCGGCCAGATCACCAACTGGAAGGAGGTCGGCGGCGACGACGCCAAGATCGTCGTCCTCAACCGCAAGGCAGGCTCCGGCACCCGCGCCACCTTCGAGGCCGCCGTCTTTGGCGACGAGGCCGTCGACTTTAAGGGCGACGCCGAGCTCGACAAGTCCGGCGACGTCCAGACTCAGATGGGCAGCACCGACAATGCCATCTCCTACCTCGACTTCTCGCACTTCGACGACTCCAAGTTCAACGCCATCAAGGTCGAGGGCGTGGAGCCCAAGAGCGCAAACGTCACCGACGACTCCTTCAAGATCTGGGCTACCGAGCACATGTACTGCGCGAAGGACGCCGACGAGGCCACCAAGGCCTTCCTGGAGTTCATGCTTTCCGACGACGTCCAGGGCAAACTCGTCGAGGAGCAGGGCTTTATCCCCGTCTCTGCCATGAAGGTCGTCAAGGACGCCAGCGGTAAGGTCTCTGCTAAATAAGCAATCGCCCCGGAAAGGTTTGCAATGGCAAAACAGCTGCCAAAGCGCGAGCTTGAGAACGTGGGCCTGGGCGTCACGGGTGCGTGCGTAGCGCTCGTGACGCTTGTCGTTGCCGCGCTCATCTTTATGGTCGCCCAAAAGGGTCTCTCGGCTTTTCTCAAGGACGGCGTCTCGGTCGTCGAGTTTTTTACCGTTACCAAGTGGGACCTGGCCAACACGGCCGAAAACGGCCTGCCCTATACCGGTGCCCTGCCCCTGATCGTCACCTCGTTTGCGGTCATGGTGCTCTCCACGCTTATCGCGCTGCCCATCGCCATCGGCTCTGCCATCTTTGCGGTCGAGATCCAGCCTAAGTTTGGCTCCAGGGTTTTTCAGCCGCTCATTGAGCTTTTGACCGGTATTCCCTCGGTCGTCTTTGGCCTGATCGGTTTTCACGTGGTCGTCGGCCTTATGAAGAGCGTTTTCCACGTGAGCACAGGCCTGGGCATCTTGCCCGGCGCCATCGTGCTGGCCGTCATGATTCTGCCGACGATGACCACGCTTTCGGTCGATGGCCTGCGCGCCGTGCCCGATAGCTACCGCCAGGGTTCGCTCGCGCTGGGCTACACCCGCTGGCAGACCATCTGGCACGTGGTGCTCAAGTCCGCCATGCCGTCGCTCATGACCGCGGTCATCCTTGGCATGACCCGCGCCTTTGGCGAAACGCTCGCCGTGCGCATGGTTATCGGCGGCATCGAGGCCATGCCGACGTCGCTGCTGTCGCCTGCCTCGACCATTACCACCACGCTCACCACGTCCATGGCGGTCTATGCCGAGGGCTCGGCCCAGGACGACGTTCTGTGGGCGCTCGGTCTGCTGCTGATGGGCATGAGCCTCATCTTTATCCTGATCATCCACCTTATCGGCCGCAAGGGGGCGAAGGCTCGTGGCTAGCACGCGTATCCACATCGACGAGGCGAGACTCGGGCGTGTCCAAAAGCAGGACCGCATCGCCACGGGCGTGCTGACGGCGATTGTCGCCATCGTCATGCTTATCGTCGTCTCCATGGTGGCCTACATCCTGTTCGAGGGTATCTCGACGCTGTTCCAGCCGGGCTTTCTCACGCAGCCCGCACGCGCCAACGGAACGCAGGGCGGCGTGCTCTACCAGCTGTTCGACTCGTTCTATCTGCTGCTGATCACCCTGGTCATCTCGGTGCCCATCAGTCTGGGCGGCGCGGTCTTTTTGGTTGAGTACGCGCCCGATGGGCCCATCCGCGACATCGCCTCCACCGCCATCGAAACGCTGTCCTCGCTGCCCTCCATTGTCGTGGGCATGTTCGGCTTTCTGGTGTTCTCGGTGCAGCTGGGCTGGAAGTACTCCATCATCTCCGGCGCCGTCGCGCTCACCATGTTCAACATCCCCATCCTGGTGCGCGTGATCCAGCAGGCACTCGAGGACGTGCCGCAAGCCCAGCGCGATGCGTGCCTGGCCATGGGACTCACCCGCTGGGAGGCCACGCTGCACATTCTGATTCCCGAGGCCATGCCCGCCATCGTGACCGGCATCGTGCTTTCGGCCGGCCGTGTCTTTGGCGAGGCCGCGGCGCTGCTCTTTACCTCGGGCATGAGCTCGCCGGTTCGCCTGAACTTCTTGAGCTTTAACCTGTCGAGCCCCACCTGCGCCTGGAACGTGTTCCGTCCCGGCGAGTCGCTGGCCGTGCACATCTACAAGATCTATGGCGAGGGCAGCCCCGAGGCCCAGCAGATCGTCTGGGGCACCGCGGCACTGCTGATGATTTGCGTGCTGCTGTTTAACGTAGTCGCCCGTATCGTGGGCAAGCAACTGGCAAGGAGGATGACGGCCGAATGAGCGAGATGAATGCGACGCCCGCAACCGATGCGGCCACGTCCGAGACCCAGGACTTTCTGTCGAGTGTGGGGGAGAGCGAGAAGCACGTGCGCGTGAGCGGCAAGGCCGTGAGCGACGAGGTCGTGCTCTCCACCAAGGACGTCAACGTGTACTATGGCGACCACCATGCGCTGCACGACACGTCGCTCGACTTCCACAAGGGTGAGATCACGGCGCTCATCGGGCCTTCGGGCTGCGGCAAGTCGACCTTCTTGCGCAGCCTCAACCTGATGAATCGCGAGATTCGCGGCTGCCGCGTGGAGGGCGAGATCAGCTACCGCGGACGCAACGTGAACACCAAGACCGAGAATACCTACGAGCTGCGCCGGTCCATTGGCATGGTGTTTCAGCAGCCCAACCCCTTCCGCAAGTCCATTCGAGACAACATCACGTTTGCGCCCAAGCGCCACGGCATCACCGACCGCGACGAGCTCGATCGCATGGTCGAGGAAAGCCTGCGCGGTGCGGCCCTGTGGGACGAGGTCAAGGACAAGCTCGACAAGAGCGCCTACGCGCTTTCGGGCGGTCAGCAGCAGCGTTTGTGCATCGCGCGCACGCTGGCACTCAACCCCGACGTAATCCTGTTTGACGAGCCCTGCTCGGCGCTCGACCCCATCTCGACGCTGGCGATCGAGGACCTCATGTCGTCGATCGTGGCCGACCGCGCCATCGTCATCGTGACGCACAACATGGAGCAGGCGTCGCGCGTGTCCAACCGCACGGCGTTTTTCTACATGGGCGATATGGTCGAGTACGACGAGACCGACGAGATTTTCCAACGGCCCAAGGATAAGCGGCTGAATGATTACCTCACCGGCATGTTCTCCTAGTCCGGGACATGCTTGAGGCCCGCGGCGGCCACGGTTGCCGCGGGGCTGATTGGAGAGGCGGGTCATCTCTTGCGGGAGATGGCCCGCCTTTTTGCGTCGCGTGCTGGTGCGCTTGCCCAAAACCACCACAAAGGTGCCTGTCCCCTTTGTGGTGGTTTTCGCTATCATGGACAACGTTGAATTTCTACGAAGGAGCAGGGCATATGGCGATTCTTTTGGGATGCGATTCCGTCAGCCTAGAGTTTCCCACCAAGCATATTTTCGATAGCGTTACGCTCGGCGTGGGCGAGGGCGACCGTATTGGTATTGTCGGTAAAAACGGCGGCGGTAAGTCGACGCTGCTGAGCGTGCTCGCCGGCACGTTGGAGCCCGACGACGGCCGCGTGACGCACCGCCGCGACACGACGATTGGATTGCTCGGCCAAAAGGATAACCTGGTCGATACCGACACCGTGCATCATGCCGTCGTGGGCGACACGCCCGAGTATGAGTGGGCGTCGAGTCCGCGTACGCGCCAGATCCTCGCCGGCCTCATCAGCGATGTACCCTGGGAGGGCATGGTGGGCGAGCTCTCGGGCGGTCAGCGCCGTCGCGTGGACCTCGCGCGCCTGCTGATCGGCGACTACGACGTGCTCATGCTCGACGAGCCCACCAACCACCTGGACATGCGCACCATCAACTGGCTTGCGCGTCACTTAAAGGCCCGCTGGCAGCGCGGCCAGGGCGCCATGCTCGTGGTCACGCACGACCGCTGGTTCTTGGACGAGGTCTGCACCAGCATGTGGGAGGTCCACGACGGCCAGGTAGATCCCTTCGAGGGCGGCTACTCGGCATATATCCTGCAGCGCGTGGAGCGCGACCGCATGGCCGCCGTTACCGAGGAGCGCCGTCGCAACATGGCGCGCAAGGAGCTCGCGTGGCTGAGCCGCGGTGCCCAGGCGCGCTCCACCAAGCCCAAGTTTCGCGTGGATGCCGCTCGCGAGCTGATCGCCGACGTACCGCCCGTGCGCGACGAGCTGGAGCTCAAGCGCCTGGCCGTGAGCCGCCTGGGCAAGCAGGTTATCGACGTGGTCGATGTGGACGCCGGCTATGCGGATACCGATGGCGCGCCCAAGCAGGTGCTCACCGACGTGACCTGGCTCATCGGCGCGGGCGACCGCTATGGTCTTTTGGGCGAGAACGGCGCCGGCAAGTCGACCTTGCTCGACGTGATCCAGGGCAAGATTGAGCCCACGCGCGGCCGTGTGAAGATTGGCCAGACGGTGCGCTTTGGCGTTCTGTCGCAGCAGCTCGAGGAACTCGAGCCCTACATGGGTGACACGATCCGCGAGGTGCTCGGCAACTATAAGAAGTACTACGTCATCGACGGCAAGGAGACTTCGCCCGAGAAGCTTTGCGAGCGCCTGGGCTTTACGACACAGCAGCTCTGGAGTCGCATCGGCGATCTTTCGGGCGGCCAGCGCCGTCGCCTGTCGCTGCTGCTGACGATCCTGGACGAGCCCAACGTGCTTATCCTGGACGAGCCCGGCAACGACCTGGATACCGACATGCTCGCGATTGTCGAGGACCTGCTCGACGGCTGGCCCGGCACGCTGATCCTGGTGACGCACGACCGCTTCTTGATGGAGCGCGTGACCGACCAGCAGTGGGCGCTGCTCGACGGCCACCTGACGCATATGCCCGGCGGCGTGGACCAGTACCTGCGCCTGTGCAACGCTACCGCCGAGGGCGAGCCCGTGGGTGCGCCGAGCGCCAAGACCGGCACGTTTGACACCGGTGCCGCGGCGGCTGCGGCCGAAAAGCCCAAGTCGAGCGGCCAGCCCAATGGCCTTTCCAACGCCGAACGCCAGAAGCTTCGCCGCGAGGTGAGCTCGCTCGAGCGCAAAATGGAGACGCAGCGCGCCCGCGTTGAGGAGGCCGAGGCAGCAATGGCCCAGGTCGATCCCACCAACTACACGGCGCTGGGCGAGCAGCAGGCAAAGATCGACGAGGCCCACGCCGCCATGGACGAGTTGGAGATGGCGTGGCTCGAGGCGAGCGAGAAGCTCGAGGGCGAGGAGTAGGCGAGGATGATCAAGGCCGCGTTTTTCGATATCGACGGTACGCTGCTGAGCTTTAAGACCCATCGGATTCCGGCGTCGGCGCAGCAGGTGCTCGACAGCTTTCGCGAGCAGGGGATCGCGTGCGTGATCGCCACGGGCCGTCCGACCTACCAGATGCCGGACTGGCTGTTCGACCTGGGCTGGGATGCGTACATCACGCTTTCGGGTCAGCACTGTTTTGATGCCAAGGGCGTTTACCGCAGCTGCCCGATCGATTCGGACGACGTCGCGGCGATTGTGGACCAGGTGGCGCAGGGGCGCTACGACTCGCTGTGCATGCAGGGCGAGAATTCGTTTGTGAACCGCCTGTCCGAGCGCGTGGTGACGGCTGGCAGTAACGCGGGGATTGTCTACCATGAGGAGCCGTTTGAGCACGCCTTTGACGCGCCGGTCTACCAGTTTTGCGCCTTTGTTGATCCGGCCGACGAGCATATCGTGACCGATTCCGTGTCGCATTCGCTCACTACGCGCTGGTGCGATCTGTTCTGCGATATTATTCCCGCTAACGGCGGCAAGGACCTGGGCGTGGCGGCGACGCTGGAGCGCTTGGGCATCGACGCGAGCGAGGCGATCGCCTTTGGCGACGGCGAGAACGACCTGTCGATGTTCTCGGCCGTGGGCACAAGTGTGGCCATGGGCAACGCGCAGGATACCGTGAAGGCCGCGGCGACCTACGTTACGACCGCCGTAGACGACGACGGCATTTACAGCGCCGCCAAGCACTTTGGGCTACTGTAGCTGCGGCCGGCACTTAGGGACGTTCCTTTTCTGCCGGCAGCTGGGGACACTCCTTGCGGGGCGTCCCCATTTTGTTTTCGTCCCGCATGTTTTGTGAAACACGGCTAACTTTTAGGCAAAGTAGTAAGACATGGGCAACTTTTGCGGTAAAGTAAATCAAGCAAAAGTATCCAAAGGCTAACTAGAAGCCATCGCGAAAGGCGGCCCATGGCCCTGCGTGAATCCGGAGAAGACTATCTCGAATCGATCTACGTTCTATCGGAACGTCAGGGCATCGTGCGCTCGATCGACGTTGCCGAATACTTGGGCGTAACCAAAGCAAGCGTCTCTAAAGCCATGGCGGCCTTGGAGAGCACCGGCTACGTGGAGATGGGCAAACGCGACGTGCATCTGACGGAACGCGGTCTTGAGGTTGCCCGTCAAATGTGGGAGCGCCACTGCTTTTTCGTGGGGCTGCTGGAGGATGCGGGTGTTTCGGCTGAGGTCGCGTCGCAAGAGGGCTGCCACATGGAGCACTGCCTGAGTGAGGAAAGCTTTGAGAAGCTGAGGGCGATGCTGGGACGGGACAGCGACCGGGACCAGTAGCCCCGCCAACCAAGTCCAACTCAGACAAGGAACCCCGCCAGCAAGCGATGCCCAAGAACCGCCAGCAACGTTACCGCAGGCCGGGACCGGGCTTGGTTTTTGAAAACACTCCGCAGACCAGAAGCGCCCCCGTTCGTAGCTCCGAAGGAGCAGAACGGGGGCGCTTCATTGGTCGAGGACGTTTTCAAAACCAAGCCCGGTCCCGGCCGGAGGGACCACAGGCGCTACAGGTTCTTGACACCCATCGCGCGCATGGCGTTCAGGATAGCGATGATCGCCACGCCTACGTCGCCAAAGACGGCAAGCCACATATTGGCGATACCCAGCGCTGCCAGCACAAGGATCAGCAGCTTAATGCCCAGCGCAAAGATTATGTTCTGCCAAACAATCGACATGGTCTTGCGCGCCACGCGGATCGCGCGGGAAATGTTGGACGGCTTGTCGTCCATCAGCACCACGTCGGCGGCCTCGATCGCGGCGTCGGAGCCCATGGCGCCCATGGCAATGCCCACATCGGCGCGCGTAAGCACAGGAGCGTCGTTGATACCGTCGCCGACAAAGGCGAGCTTGCCCTTGCCACTTTCGGCCGCGAGTAGCGCCTCAACGCGCTCGACCTTGTCGCCCGGCAGGAGCTGCGCGTGGAACTCGTCGAGACCGAGTTGCTTGGCCACAGACGCTGCAACCTCCTCGCGGTCGCCCGTGAGCATGACGGTGCGGTTGATACCGGCGGCATGCAGGTCGCGAATCGTTTGCTCCGCATCGGCCTTAACGGTGTCTGCAATCACGATGTGGCCGGCGTACACGCCGTCAACGAGCACGTGGAGGATCGTGCCGACAACCTCACAGTCCGGTGCTTCAACGCCGGCCGCGGCGAGCATCTTGGCGTTGCCAACGACGACGTGCTTGCCGTCGATGGTTGCCGTCACGCCGTGGCCCGCGTCGTTGGCGGAGTCGCTCACGCGCTTGGGGTCGACCTCGCCCTGGTAGGCGTCGCGCACGGACTGCGCGATGGGGTGATCGAAGAACGACTCAGCAAGGGCTGCGACTTCGAGCAGCGACTGCTCGGTATAGCCAGCCTCGGGGTGCACCGCGACGACTGAGAACGTGCCGTTGGTGAGGGTGCCCGTTTTGTCGAAGACGATGGTGTCCACGTCGGCGAGCGTCTCGAGGTAGTTGGAGCCCTTGATGAGAACGCCCAGCTTGGACGCGCCGCCGATGCCGCCAAAGAAACTCAACGGTACGCTGATCACGAGGGCGCACGGGCAGCTGACGACCAGGAAGGTCAGGCCGCGCAGGATCCAATCGGACCAAGCGCCAGTCACCAGGCCGCCGCCAAGCGCGAGCACCGCGGCAGCGCCAGTGACGGCGGGGGTGTAGACGCGGGCAAAGCGCGTGATGAAGTTCTCGGTGCGCGCCTTCTTTTCGCTGGCATTCTCCACGAGCTCCAGAACACGCGCGACGGTTGACTCGCCAAAGGGCTTGGTGGTGCGCACGTGGATGAGGCCCGTCATGTTGATGCAGCCGCTGATGATATCGTCGCCGGTCTTGGCGGGGCGGGGGACTGACTCGCCCGTGAGCGCGGCGGTGTCGAGCTGGGTTTCGCCCTCGACGATGACGCCGTCGATAGGCACGCGCTCGCCGGGCTTGACCACGATCACGGTGCCGACGGCGATGTCATCGGGAAAGACCTGTTCGAGTGTGCCGTCGGCTTGCTCGACGTTAGCGTAGTCGGGCGCGATGTCCATCATGGCACTGATCGACTTGCGGCTCTTGCCCACGGCGTATGCCTGGAACAACTCGCCGACCTGGTAGAACAGCATGACGGCGGCGCCTTCGGCCATGTGCGGGTCGGTGTCGGGGAAGAGCACCATGGCAAACGCGCCGATGGTCGCGACGGCCATGAGGAAGCTCTCGTCGAAGGCCTTGCCGCGGCGGATGTTATTGAATGCCTTTTGCAGTACGTCGTAGCCGGCAATCAAAAACGGCACGAGGAACAGCGCGAAGCTGGCGTAGATGTTGCCGGGCTCCCCAAATGCGATAGTGAGGGCGCCGAGCTCGTCGAGGGCATAAACAACGGCAAAAATGCCCAGTGCTACCAGGATGCGGTTGCGCTTGTGCTCAAGGGACTCTTTCTTCTTGCGCTTCTTCTTTTTCTTTTTGGGGTCGGCGGCTGCCATGATTCAAACCTCCCATTTGAGTGTATGAACACTTGCTCATATAATTTCGCGAGCAAAGGCCGCGGCAAGCGCGGCCTTACAGGTCAACGTGTGCGCGGGTTAGAGAATGATCTCGCAGTCCGGCTCGGCGTCGGCGGTGAACTCAACGACGCGGTCCAGGACCTCGTCGAACTTGGCGTCGTCGGCCTCGAGCGTCAGCTTCTGGGTCATAAAGTTGACCGAAACGGACTTGACGCCATCGAGCTTAGCCAGCTCGTCCTGAAGTTCACGCGCGCAGTTGGCGCAATCGATCTCGTCGAGCTTAAACTGCTTTTTCATGGTGGGTTCCTTTCCCTGTGTTGGCGGTCTGGGTGCCGGCCGCGCTGATACCGTGGTTGATTGCTATTCGCAGATATGGCTCATGCCCTGGTTGAGCATGGTATAGACATGATCGTCAGCGAGCGAGTAGAGAATGTTGCGGCCGTCGCGGCGGAACTTGACCAGGTGCGACTGCTTAAGCGTGCGCAGCTGGTGCGACACCGCAGACTGCGAGGTCGCGGTCGCTTCGGCGATGTCAGCCACGCAGAGCTCGCGGCCCATGAGGGCATAGAGAATCTTGATGCGCGTGGTGTCGCTGAAGACCTTGAACAGGTCGGCAAGGTCGTAGAGAAGTTCCTCGTCGGGAAGGTCCTCGGGCGAGCAGGTGGTGGGGACGATCGGCTCGGTGGCCTCGATGCCAGTCTTTGTTTCATCAGCGTGGCTGCTCATTGCAATATCCTTTCATATGAACATGCGCTCATATAACTTACTTCCGATTATATGAGCGCATGTTCATATGTCAATGACGTACAGGTAATTCGTCGCATAAAATGATGGGGAATAGTGGACGAGATTCCGGACTGAGCGGTTTTGATAGCCGATGCCGGGGTGGGTGCCCCCGCGCCGTGCAAAAATTGGAGTATTCTGCAACTATAGGGGGTCCGTTAATCTATTCCAGGCCAAATAAAGCCGCTCAAGAGTTATCCAAGGGCGGTAAACAGACAAGGTCTTCCTCAAATGTTGCCTAACGTTCCCGTTCGATAGCGTTTTTGTTTTTCATTTGGATTAACTTGTGGGTGCTGGAGGGCCGACCCTGCTGAATACTCGCAATTTTGCACATCGCTAGGGTACCCACCTTGTTAGCCGGTCTAGCTTCCGGCCCCGAAGATTCTGCCCTCGGGCGCGAGGCTGCTTATTTGGGCAAATGATGGGCTGTCGGATTCGACAGTCTGCATGTCATCGATTGCCGGAACTTCATTTATTGTCGGGTCATCCAGCGTGATGCCTTCGAGTGTTGCTTTTTCGAGGTCGATTCGTTGACGATCTTCGGAATCCTGGCGAAGCTGCTTCTGAATTCTCTTTTTCTCTTCTATAAACCTTCTGAGCACAAACTGTCTCAGGTCCTCTTGCATGATTTGAAAGTCTTTTGGCAGACGCGAGGGGCGTATGCCCTCTTTCCGTTGGATCGCCTCCATGACCCTAACGAAAGCGCTGGCATGCATAAAGGAATAACGACTGACGGTGATGATTCCGTATCCCATGGACGCAAGCGCATTCTTGCGCTCCTCATCGATGGCGCGGTCTTCTTCCGCGTCATGATAAAACCCGTTGTATTCAATGTCTGTGCGAGATTTCTTTAGATACGCATCCATAAAGAACTTTTTGCGTCTCGTGAGATTCTTTGCGGCAGCGGTGACCTGCACCTCGCAATCGGTCTCAATTCCCTTAATACCAAGCCCTCCTTCGCTTTTAGGCAGCGTTAGCATCATGACAAAGGCCGTTTCCATAGGAGACCGGCATCCGTCGCGCACACATTGAATCGCCTTTCGGGCAAGGGCCAGACCGTCGCATCTGGTAATGGAATTAAAGAACTGTTTTAACCTTTCGGTCGAGGTGAGCGCGAAACGCTCGTTATACGAGGTGGAAGAGCCGGTTCCAAGGGAGTAAGCGCCGCACAATTCAAAGTAGTACTCCACCAGTTCGCGAAAAGGGAGATAGGTGGCGGCCTGAAGTGCGCAAAGCTCAACGCCAACAATGAAGATGCCATCTTTGAGCTCTATAAAGCGTGAGCTCGAGAATCGTTTTGACGAAACGTGGCATTGACAGTTCATTGCATAGCGCGCATTCCTGCGATCAAACACCATTACTTCGAGGCAATCATTTGCGTCAAGGGAAACATCGTGTTTGGTGAGCCATTCTGCGGCTGCGTCAAGGAGCGTTCCGGTGGGACATGATCCGTAAATCGCGGCAGGGTTACAGGGCTCGGTGTCTTTCGTAGACGCCGAATGCGCGGCCTGGTAGACCGCTTTTGCAGTGGTATGTGACAATACGATACTCATGGTATATATCGTGTCAGCTAATGCCGTGCTGATGGCGCTGAGTGGGAAAGTCGTTTTAGGGGCCTAACCAAATGCTGTCCAAAAGCTTGACGCAATTATGGGTTGGCATGCCTAAAATCAATGTTATCGCAGCTTAGCTATAGCATATAAAAACTCAATTGCTGCACATTTGATATCGATGCATCACCATCCGACAACGAATTACGTGTCGGGAATTGGCCGAAATCGTTCAAAATGAGGGTTCAGAATTTGTGATGGCAGATCTATCTGTGGAACGTAGGGCGGCCCCGCTGCGGTGTTTCCCGCTGCGAGGCCGCTCGTGAGCAAGTAGTGTTTGTCGCAGGCGTTGCTATTTCGCGAATAGGTTCTTGAGGTTGAACTCGGCCTGTACCGTGCGGAGCATGAGGTCGGTGTCGTCCAGACCCAGATGCTGCTCGTTGGCGTCGGGCGCGAGGGTGCCGCGACGGCGTGCCCAGTTCTCGAGCGCGGCGGGGGCGGACTCGCGGGGGAGCGAGCGCACGTCGGCGTCCAGGCTGCGGCAGATCTGGCGCGAGTCGATGACGATGATCTTGCCGGCGCGGCGTGCCTCGGCGTAGCCGTCCAGGTGGATCTTGAACCAGCTGTCCTCAAAGGCGGCGTTGTGTGCCATGTACGGGTACTTCTTCATAAGCTTGAGCAGCTGCTTTTGCAGCTCTTTGTTCTCGCGGAACGGCTTTTTGCCGTCGATGTCGTCCCAGGTGATGTGGTGGATATTCGACAACGGCACATCCTCGCCGCGGTAGATGTCGGGCAGGCCGCAGTAGTGTGCCTCGGCGTCATGCGGGACGGCGTCGCTGGTGAGCTCCATGATCTCCCAGCCCACGTTGATGATATAGCCGCGCTCGGGTGCACGTCCGGTGGTCTCGATGTCGATACCGAGCACGGTGCCCTGGATGGGCTTGCGGGCGTAGGCCACGCCGAGCGCGTCGCGGTCGCCGCGGATTTCGCGCATAACGGACGCGGCGGTGCGCTTTTGCATCTTGCCGATGGCGGCGCAGGTGTCGGCATCGGACAGGCCGCGCGAGAGCGTCGCGGGCGTCACGTTGCGCAGACGCGCCTCGCCAATCTGGTCGCACAGGTCGCGGTTGCGGTCGGCCAGGTCGCGCACGGTGGCAAAGTCGAAGCCGGGGTCGCCCTCGGCGGTAAAGTACTCGGTCTCGAGCACCTTGAGGGCCTCCTCGCCCTTCTGGCGCTCGGACTCCATGGCGCCGTGGTCGCCGTAGATAAACATGGGGATAAACGGCTGGCGCTCGTATTCGAGTGCTTGCGATACGTTCATATGCTACTCCTTGGACGGGCCGCGTTGTGCGGCTCGAGGTTACTGAGTTATGGCGAGATGATAGTTTACCATAGGCAACTATTGGCACCGCGCCCGGGACAACTACAATACCCTAGTTGACCGCTAGGACTTTTACAATGCTGCCGAAAGACACGAAAGGTTCCATCCGTCATGGATTTACTGATTGATATTCTGCTCGACGCCGGCAAGGACACGCTGTCGCTGGTGCCGTTTTTGTTGGTGACGTATCTTGCTCTCGAGACACTTGAGCACGTTGCGGGCGACCGCGTCAACGGCGCTATCAAGCGCGCTGGCGCTGCGGGTCCCGTGGTTGGCTCGCTGCTGGGCATGGTGCCGCAGTGCGGATTTTCGGCCATGGCAGCAACGCTGTACGCCGGCCGTGTCGTGACCTTGGGCACGTTGGTGGCGGTGTTCCTTTCGACCTCCGATGAGATGCTGCCGCTGTTGCTTGCCGAGCAGGTTCCCGTGCAGACTATGGCGATGCTTTTGGCTTCGAAAGCGCTGATCGCACTGGTCACGGGTTTTATCGTGGACGCTGCCATTCGCGGCCTGCGCCGTAACGCCCGCGCGCACGCGGCGATTCGCCGTACCGTGCTGGGAACCGCGGCTAACCCGGCCCACGTGAACTGCGCGCACGACGACCACAGCGGCGGTGACATCATCGACGAGGTGGCCGAGGCAGGCGTGAGCGCCGACCACATCCACGAGCTGTGCGAGCGCGACCATTGCGGTTGTGATGAAGACGAGGACGAGCACGAACACGGACATGGCCACGATCACGGTCATGAGGGCGAACATGAACACCATGATGGTCACGGTCACTCTCACTCCCACGAAGGGACGCCTGTCCTGTCGATCATCCGCAGTGCGATTTCGCACACCGTGCAGGTCTCGGTATTCATTTTTCTGGTGACGCTGATTCTGGTCGCCGTGCTCGAGACGTTCGGCGAGTCCGCGATCGAGCAGTTCCTGCGCGGCAACGAGACACTCGCTGTCCTGGGTTCGGCGCTTGTCGGGCTGATTCCCAATTGCTCGGCGAGCGTGGTCATTACACAGCTGTATCTGGAAGGCGCGCTGCAACTGGCGCCGATGCTCGCCGGCACGCTCATTTCCGCCGGCGTGGGTTATCTGGTGCTGTTCCGCACCAACCGCAGCGCCCGCGAAAATGCCGTGTTCCTGATCATGATGTACGTCATCGGCGCTGGCTGGGGCCTCATCCTCTCCGCCGTTGGCCTCTAAGTAGGCCTAAAAAATGGGCTTCAAATAGCCATGCTCAGCGCCTGCGCAATGCGGCGACGCATGGCATTTTGAAGCCCGTTTTTTGTTGAGCCATGGATTCCGAGCGCTCACACCGCTCAAAACAAAAAGGTAGATTTTAGGCATGTCTCAAAAATCTACCTTGGTTAGTGCAGCAACTCGGTGAGGTTGCGTTTAAAGCGGGCGCGGTCTTCGCTGGTAAATGCTGCCGGACCGCGAGTGCGTCCGCCGGCGCGGCGTACCTTCTTTTCCTCGTGGCGAATAAACAACTGCATGTCGATGGTCGCTTTGTCGTAGACGCGCCCGCGCACACCGATGGCGGCGGCATCGCGCCCGAGCACCATGCTCGCCAAGCCAATGTCCTGCGTCACGGCCACGTCGCCCGCCTGCAGGCGTTCGACAATGGCAAAGTCGGCGCTGTCGGCGCCCACGCTCACGTCGAGCGTCGTGACCCAAAAGCCGCGTCGCGCGTGCTCGGCATCGCGCGGGTCGTCGCGGCGAATGTGTCGTTCCAGGTTTTGCGTGCTGTTGCCGGCGATAACAACGGCGACGCCCGCCCGCCGCGCGCAGTCAATCGACTCGCGCGTGACCGGGCAGGCGTCGGCATCAATAAAGAGCGTTCGCGGCATCTAGTGCACCAGTTTGCCAAATTGAATAGCGCGAACAATCAGCGTTACGCCAAACACCAGCAGCGCGGCGCCGCTAAAGATGACGAGCATCTTGGCCGACCACAGCGGATAGATAAACACGAACATGCCGGCGATGATGGAGAGCGCGCCGCTCAGGATGGCAAGGGCGCGGTTGGACGAAAGCTCGGACTCCAGAATGGACATGACACCTTCGACAATCCAGCCAAAGCCGGCCACGATAACCACCATCGTGGTGAGTGTCGCGGTCGAGAAGGCCTGGTTGCGCAGGATTATGACGCCGCCCAGGATAATGAGTAGGTTGGAGATGATGCTCGTCACGCGCCAGCCAGTGGGCAGCAGCGGCTCAAAAATGGCAGTGAACAGCCTGATGGCAGCGGTGATTACAAAGTAAAAACCCAGGACGGTCGTCAAAAAGACGAGGGACTTGGCGGGTGCAAAAAGCAGCGCGATGCCAGCAATGAGCGCCACGACGCCCGTGATGGCGTAGATCCGGCGCACGGCCTTGACGGCTTTGCCCGCCATACTTTTCTCGTCAAATCCAAACTGGCTCGATTTTTGGTCATCGTTCCTAAAGATACCCATAACGTCTCCTTTCCGTGCGGCGTAAGCCTTGATCGTTACAACCAGTATCGCTTAAAGGCGCTGGCGTATGGGTCGGGGAGGGCGAAACGTAACCCAAAGGCCCCGAATTGTTTCCGTTGTTCCCCACGTCGCGATTTTCTATTCAACAGGTGTAGAACATTGCAGCCCTGTTCGTTATTGCCTACGTTTTAGGTTAGATTTTCCTAAGGACAATTGGCTTGTATTGGGGGTCCCTATGAACGAAGCAGTTCCCGAGGCACCGTCGAGTGTCGAATCGATGGCAAAGCAAGGTTGCGAAAAGCTTGGCCTGGACACGTTTGACGCGCTGGTCCGCCGCGCCCGTACGTGCCGCCGTTTTGACGAGTCCATGCGCGTGCCGCGCGAGTTTTTGCTCGAGCTGGCGGAACTGGCGCACCTGGCTCCCTGCGGCGCCAATGCTCAGCGTCTGCGTTTTCATGTGGTGAGCGGTGCCGAGGATTGCGCGCGTGTATTTGATGAGCTTGCATGGGCCGGCGCGCTTAAGGATTGGTCGGGTCCTGCCGAGGGCGAGCGTCCGACCGGCTACATCGCGATTCTTGCCGAGCGCGCTGTTCCGGGTAAGCCCGCCGCGCCCATCACCGAGGTCGACACGGGCATTGCCGCGCAGACGATGATGCTCGCCGCTCGCAGCGCCACGCCCGAGGTGGCAGCCTGCATGTTCAAGGCCTTTACGCCCCACGCGATCGATGCTATGGGGCTCGATAACGACAAGTATGAGCTCAAGCTGATCATGGCTTTTGGCGTGCCGGCCGAGACGCAGATGATCGATGCGATCGATTCCAACCCCGACGGCTCAATTAATTACTGGCGTGACGATGCGCAGGTGCACCACGTACCCAAGCGCCCGCTCGCCGACGTGCTGGTGTAGCTGAGCGTCACCGCGGCGTGATCAGACGGTAAACCACCACAAAGGTGCCTGTCCCCTTTGTGGTGGTACGAGGGGAGAGCGTGTGGCAGATCTGTATTTGGTGCGGCATGGGCAGACTGAGCTCAATGTGCAGAGCATTTTGCAGGGCTGGCACGATTCGCCGCTTACGGCGCGCGGGCGCGAGCAGGCGCTGACGGCGCGTACGGCGTTTGCGGCGCGTGGCGTGGCCTTTGATCATGTGTATTCCTCGCCGTTGGGCCGGGCGCGGCATACGGCCGAGCTTATCGTTGGCGAGGGCCGTTCCATTGAGCTGGTCGATGACCTGCGTGAGTGGCATTTTGGCTCGCTGGAGGGCACATCAAATCGCGAGATGCCGCCGCAGCCCTGGGGCGATTATCCGGTGGCCTTTGGCGGCGAGTCGGAAGTGCAGCTTCAGTCGCGCATGGTCGCGGCGCTGTCCCGTATTATGGCCCGGCCGCAGCACGACTGCGTGCTGGCGGTTTCCCACGGCTCAGCCTGCCAGGAGTTTCTTGAGTATGTGACTGGCGGGGGAGAGCTACCCGACAACGGTGCCGTGCTTCATTTTGGCTATTGCGACGGGGCGTTTTCGCTCTTGGGTTGGTAACGAACGAAAGGACCCCTATGAATAAAGATCTGTATCTGGTCCGTCATGGACAGACGATATTCAACCTCAAACGCATTATTCAGGGCTGGAGCGACTCGCCGCTCACGCAGCTGGGTTGCGACCAGGCGGCGCGCGCCGGCATGTTTTTGCGTGCGCGCGGCATTGAGCCCGACCACGCCTACACCTCGACGCTGCATCGCACCGAGCAGACTATCGCCAACCTGTGGCCGGGCCTTGCCTACGAGCGCCTTGACGGCCTGCGCGAGTGGTTCTTTGGCGATTTTGAAGCCGAGCGCGTGATGTTGATGCCCGAGCGCCCGTGGCGCGATTTCTATCGCCAGTTTGGCGGCGAGGGTCAGATGCAGGTGCGCGAGCGCATGGTGGCGACGTTGACCGATCTTATGCGACGCCCGGACCACGAGTGCGTCCTCGCGGTGAGCCACGGATCGGCCATCAAGGAGTTCATGGACCACGTGAAGGGTGCGGCGGCCGACGAGCGCGATCGCGTGCCGGGCAATTGCTCGGTGCTACATTTCGTGTTTGACGACGAGGCCGGTACGTTTGAGCTGATTGAGATTTTTACGCAGGAGGATTACGCGCGCGAGCTGGGGCTTGAACCGCTTGTGGCTGCCGCGGGTCCGCAGCGCGGGTAGTTTGGGCGTGGCGGTGCGGGTCGCCGACTTACTTGCTCGATGCGAAAGGGGGCGGAGATGCATGCGCCGGCGTTGCATCTCCGCCCCTTTTTTTGTTGAGCTGCCGAGTCTTTGTGCTGGGCGTTTAGGCTCTGTTAGAACCGTGAGATCTGGTGAGTGAGCAGACCCGTCGGAATCTGCGGCGCGCCGCCGCTGACCTGCGCGGTGGGGAACAGCACGGCTACAGCAAAGTTGAACGGCTCTTTGCCAGAGTAGGCGCCGGCAGTGCGGGCCTCGCCGGCCAGAATCTGCGATGCCCCAGCCAGCGCGGCAGCGTAGGTGGGGTCGTCTGCCGGCGTCGGTTTCGGCGCCTGGTCGAGCATGGCTCGGATGGCGGCAACAGCGTCCTCGCGCTTGACTTCCCATACGCGATGCGTAATGCCGGTGGGGTCGGTGACGGCATAGAGCGACGCTCCTTCTTTAGCGGCGCCAAGGATGATATCCATGACGGGCGAGGCTTCGTAGGCGAGCGTTACAGGGCGGGGCTGCACCTTAAGCTCGGCGATCGCGCGCGCGGCGGCGAGTGCGTCGACGCTCTCGGCGGCAGCCTCGTCGCTACCCGTCAGTACGTTAACCGGGCAAATCGCCACGACACCCGTCGCGCGACCCGGCTCGCCCGAGCATTCGTACACGTAATACGCCGCGCCTGGATCCTTGAGCATTAGGCCGTCAGCAATGGCGCCGCGCAGGGCGTCGTTGCCGCTCAGGATACCGCCCATCGCAGGCAGCGCCTCGAGCACGCGGTCCTGAGCTGGGCGGATACAGGGAAACGGAAGTGCTTTCATGGGCGGTCCTAACGCGCGAGTCGGTTTGTTCGCGGCTTATTATGCCCCAACTTGGCCGCTTGCGTCCCAGAGCGTGTTATCGGCAAGCGCGATGAGCACGTTCTGACAACGAACGATATCGGCGTGGGGCACATACTCGTTGGGCTTGTGCGCGAGCGCGAGCGATCCGGGGCCGTAGCTCATACAGTTGCGGTTGCCCGTCTTGCCGGCAATGACGGCGGTATCGGTGTAGCCGGTAAAGAAGCCGACGGTCGTGTCCGCGCCTGTCACATCGTCTGCTGCGCGCTTGAGTGCAGCTAGAAGGGGAGAGGCTGGATCGCGCTCGATGGCGGGGCGGTCGCCTGTCACGGTATAGCTTCCATGGCAGCCGGGGACCGCGGCTTCGGCAGCGACAATGGCCTGCTCTACCATGCGCGTCGCGGCGGCCGTATCAGTCGGCGGGGTCAGGCGCATATCGACCCAGACCTTAGCGTGGTCGGGCACGACATAGGGACGGTAGCCACCCTCGATCTGTCCAAACGTGATGGTCGATGGCCCCAGCTCCTCATGTAAAGGTAGCGTCGCAAACGTGCGACGAAGCGAGCACGCGACCTCGGCCATGGCGGCGACGGCATCCGCGCCCTTCCAGGGTTGGCTTGCATGCGCCGTAACGCCTGTCATTTCGATCTCGAACCACGTGCGCCCCTTGTGCGCCACCTGGATCTGTCCGTCGGTGGGCTCGGTGTCCAGCACCCATTCACGCGAGCCGACCCAGCCAGCATCGATCGCGGCCTCTGAGCCACGCATAAAATCTTCCTCGTCGACCGAGCAGATGAGCGAAAATCCGCGGCGGGGCAACGCGCCATCCGCCGCCACTCGCTCGAGCGTATGGATCAGTGCGGCAATAGCGCAGGCCAGGCCACCCTTCATGTCGCAGGAGCCGCGACCATAGAGTTTATCGTCGCGCACGATCGCTCCGAGCGGCGGCGTGTCTGCCTCCCAGCCATCGCCCAGGGTGACGGTATCCATGTGACAGATGTAGACGAGTCGGGCCTCGTCGCTTACGGCCGGCACGGTAATCATAAGGTTGCGGCGCCCGGGGAGTACTTCGAGCTCCTCAATCTGCACGGCATCGAGCGCAGGACTATCAAGCTGCGCCAGCTGCTGCTCAATGAGCCTCTTAATGAAGTGCTCGATCTCGTCCTCATATGCGCCGGGGTCCGAGCTGTCAATCTTCACAAGGTCCTGCGCAAGCCGCCAGGCAAAGTCCTCATCAACCATATGCAACCTCACAATCAGTCTGCTTTCCAAACCGATTGTAAGCCTCTTGAGAGATCCGCGGCGTGCGCGCAGCGGTATTTACCGTTCGCAGGCCGAGCCAGCGCGTTTGCCGTCCAGGCGGGTTTACAAACGACGCGGTGGGTACGTACCCTTCATGGACGACATGCTGTGCGACATATCTGCCTTTCGGTATCACCGGATACCCCCACAGGTCTTGGCAATAATGCCGGACCTGCCCGATTCTGCGGACGATCCGCGCAGGGAGCACCTATGTGAGCATCCGCTCGTCAAGCATTTCCTGGGCACCCCGTTACACGTGTTGGCGCAGGGCATCTGCGGGCGCAAGGGCGATCGCATTGTCAGGCATGTTTGGAACGGGGAGAGGCCGTTTGATTCCGTGCGGCAGACGGAGTTTGGCCTCGATGTCGCGTCCCCGCTCTTTACCCTGCTGACCCTGGCTTCCTCGGTCTCAAACGAGCGTCTAATCATGTGCATGTATGAGATGTGCGGCACCTTTGCCGTGTGCAAGATTGCACCTCAGGTAAAGTCGGCACTTGAGCAGGCATACGGGGGCCGGTGGGGTGACGCACGGTCGGGCTGGGAAAACGTAAAGGATGTCTCGGGGAATCCAACGGACTTGTGGAAACGACCTCCCTTGATCGAGCTCTCTGAGCTTACAGAGTTCGTCGATAAGGTCCGGGGGCTCCGCGGCGCTAAATCGTTCATACGAGCCGCGAAATGCATTACGGGGGTGGCAGCATCGCCGCTCGAGGTCCAGGCTTCGATGCTGTTTGGCCTTACGAGGTTGCGCGGCGGCGAAGGGCTGAGCCTTACCAATAACGTTGAGATTCGTATGACGCGCAGCGCCCGCCTGATTTCGGGGCTTGATAGGCGCTATGCCGATATCCTGCTGGCAAATAAGGACGGCAGCAGAGAGTGTCTGGTTGAATGCCAAGGTAAAGCCATTCACGGATCCATAGAATCCAAGATTTCGGACTCCGATCGAACGACGGCGCTGCAAGCGATGGGATATCCCGTCATTCTGATGACCTATGGTCAGCTGGCCGACTCCGATGCCTTCCGCGTGGTGATGGAGCTCATCATGGCCTATCTCGATGTGCCGCTGAAAGACAAGACGCCGCGACAGCAGGAGCTCGAACGGCGGCTTCGTGAGGAGATTTTTATCGATTGGGCAGGAATGTAGCCGCGCGGGTGGAAAACGGTCGCGCGGACTAGAGTTTTGGTCGCAAAAAAGGCCTCGGTTTTGCCTTGGAGGGGCCTTAAAAATGCTATCTAGAATAAGTTGTTTCGGAAAATAGACAGTCAACTTACATTCGGCACATAGAGATCGATTTTTACCTATTAAAGTCCCTGATAAAGCTGTTTATCAAAGCGGGTGTGCTTAGCGACTTGAGCCTCACTATCGATTATCTGAAAAAACTTGTTCTGGGTATCATTTTAAAGTCGTCCGGAGCAACAAAATCGGCCCCCGTTTCGTGAAAACGGGGGCCGAATGGGCTTCGTGGCCTGTCTGACAGGCTTGGCGTCGGCGCTATTTAATCACGCGCACGCGATACATCGACGGAATCTGCTTTAGCGCCTCGATCGTGCTGCCGTCCAGGTGCTCGTCGGTGTCGAACATAGTGTAGGCGTTCTCGCCAGCGGACTCGTTGGTCATACGCTGCACGTTGGCGTTGTCCTTGGCGAGAATGGCCGTGATCTGGCCGATCATGTTGGGCACGTTGGCATGCAGGCAGGCAATGCGGCTTGCGGCGCGCGCCTTGCCCATGCTGCAGGCGGGGTAGTTGACGCTGTGCGCGATGTTGCCGTTTTCCAGGTAATCCTTGAGCTCGCTGATGGCCATGTCGGCGCAGTTGGCCTCGGCCTCGCCGGTGCCGGCGCCCGAGTGCGTGGTGATAAACGTGTTGGGCATCTTGACGGTCTTGGGTGTGGCAAAGTCACAGCTAAACCAGCTGAGCTTGCCCTCGCGCAGGGCAGCGTCGACGGCGTCCTCATCAATGATGGTCTCGCGCGCGTAGTTGATGAGCACGGCGCCCGGTGCCAGCAGGTTAATCTGCTCGGTGCTGATCATGCCGATGGTGTCTGCCTTGCTGGGCACGTGCACGGTGAGGTAGTCGCAGCCGCGGCACAGATCCTCGAGCGTGCCCACGCGCTGCACCTCGCGGCTCAGCACCCACGCGTGCTCGACGGAAATGAACGGATCGTAGCCGTAAACGTCCATGCCCAGGTCGACGCAGGCGTTGGCGACCTTGGAGCCTACGTTGCCCAGGCCGATGACGCCGATGCGCTTGCCCTTGAGCTCGCGGCCCACAAAGGCCTTTTTGGCCTTCTCGGCGTCGACCTGGATCTCGGGGTCGTCGGCGTTGTCGCGCACCCAGTTCATCGACTGTACCACGCCGCGGCTCGAGAGCACTAGCATGCCCAGGACGAGCTCCTTGACGGCGTTGCTGTTGGCGCCGGGGGAGTTAAAGACGACGACGCCCTTCTTGGCGTACTCCTCGACTGGAATGTTGTTGACGCCGGCGCCGCAGCGGGCGATAGCGCGGATTCCCTCGGGCAGCTCGTAGCCGTGCAGGTCGGTCGAGCGCATCAGGATGGCGTCGGCCTCCTCGGCGGTGCCCACAAACTCGTAGCCCTCGCCAAACTCGACTTTGCCGTCTTTAGTGATGTCGTCGATGGTCTTAATCTTACGCATGGAAAAACTCCTTAGCAGGTTTTGATCTAAACAGGGTGGTTTGAGATGGCTGGTCGGCCCGCGCGTTGCGGGCTAGTTAGATCGCGGGCTCAAACTATGCTGCGCTTCGAAGTCCTTCATGTACGAGGCCAGCGCCTGCACGTCCTCCATGGTGACAGCGTTGTACACGCTGGCGCGCATGCCGCCGACGAGGCGATGGCCCTTGACGTTTTGGATCTGCTGATCGGCCGCACCTGCGACAAAGGCGGCGTCGAGGTCGGCATCGCCGGTGCGGAACGTGACGTTGGCGATGGAGCGACTGTCTGTCTGTGCGGTGCCGTGGAATAGTTTGCTGTTCTCGAGCAGGTCGTAGAGCAGGTTGGCCTTGGCCCAGTTGCGCTCGGCCATGGCGGCAAGTCCGCCGGTCTGTTCAACCCAATGGAACACCTTGCCGCACGCGTAGATGCCAAAGGTGTTGGGCGTGTTGAGCATGGAGCCCTTGACGGCTTGGGTCTTAAGGTCCAGGTACTGCGGCGTCTGCGCAAAGGCGGGGCCATCTGCGATGAGGTCGTCGCGAACGATGACCACGGTCACGCCCGCGGCGCCGGCGTTTTTCTGCGCGCCGGCGTAGATGAGCCCGTAGCGCTCGACGTCGAGCGGTTGCGACAAAAAGCAGCTCGAGACATCTGCGACCAGCGGCACGTCGCCGCAATCGGGTAGCTCGTGGTACATGGTGCCAAAGATGGTGTTGTTCTGGCAGATGTAGACGTAGTCGAGCCCGTCGCCCGCGGCCTCGGCGGCAATGCGCGCGTTGACGTCGGCCATGTCTGGGATACGGTCGAAATTGGTGTCCTCGGAGCTCGCGAGCAGCACGGCCTCGCCGTACTTGGCGGCCTCCTTGTACGCCTTGTTGGCGAAGTTGCCGGTCACGACGTAGCCGGCGCGGCCGCGGCGCATGAGGTTCATGGGGATGCCCGCAAACTGCAGCGTGGCGCCGCCCTGCAAAAACAGGACGCGGTAGTTGTCGGGGATGCTCAGCAGGCGACGCAGGGTTGCCTCGGCGTCGTCGATGATCTGCTGGTACATGCTAGATCGATGGCTCATCTCGAGCACGGACATGCCGCAACCGCGGTAGTCCATCATCTCGTCGGCGATCTCGGCGAGCACGCTTGTAGGCAGTGCGGCCGGGCCAGCTGAGAAGTTGTGCACACGTGCCATCTTCTAGTTCCCCCTCGTAGTCGTTTGAACGTTCGGGATACTTTAGCACAGTGCAGCGCCAGACGCGACCGCATCACGGTAAAACCCGAGTGTGCCGCTATGATTTACAGGGTTGTTACATGGGGGAGGGGTGCTTTACTCCTCAGGCAAATCCAAATCTGCGAGCGAAGACATGAGGTTCCTAGGCGCTTGATCTCTTCGTCGCAAATTAGCTACCTCCTGCCCGCTACGACGCGAGCGTGGCGATGACGGCTTCGTCGCCGGCGTATATTAGGGTGTTGCCGTCGGGGATGATCGTTTGGCCGTCGCGCTTGAGCATCACCACGATAAAGGGGTGCTTGCCCTGCGGCACATCGCGAAGACGCTGGCCGGCCAGGCGACCGTGGGGGGTTACGGTGACCTCGCGCAGCGTAACCTCGGCACGCTCTTCGAACGTTGGGGCGGCCATCACCAGCAGATCGCCTTCCTGGATCACGGTATCGCCGTTGGGCAGCACCGGGTGCGCCCCGTCGCGCAGCACCAGGACCACGAGCATGTCCGTCGCGCTGCCAATATCGGCGAGCGAGCGCTCGGCAAACGGATGGCCAGCACCCACCTTGAGCTTTACAAATGACATGCCGTCTTCGTCGCGATAGTCGTTAAAGGTGCGGCGCACGTCGCCGGTCGCATCGATCATATCGAGCTTCTTCGCCACCGCTGGCAGCAGCGAGCCCTGCACCACAATGCTCGACACGGCAATCACAAACACCAGGTCAAATAGGTCGTGTCCGCCGGGAACGCCGGCCACCACGGCAAAGAGGCTAAACACGACCGAAGCTGCTCCGCGCAGGCCCGCCCAGCTTACGAGCGCGACCTGGCGGGGGTTCGTCTTAAAGGGCGCCAGGAGCACGCCGACGGCGATGGGACGGCTCACGTAGAGCATAAACGCCATGAGCGCCAGGCCCGGCAGCAGCATCTGCGGCAGGCGTGCGGGCGTGACGAGCAGGCCGAGCAAGAAGAAGATCGTCATCTCGGCCATCTCGGTGAGGGTGTCAAAGAAGTGCGCCATCTCGACCTTGCCGGTGATGTCGCTCGCACCCAGCACAATGCCGGCCAGGTATACGGCCAAAAAGCCGTTGCCGCCCAGATAGCTTGGTAGCGCGTAGGCGACGATCGCCACGGCGAACAAGAAGATGGTCTGCGCGCCCTCGGCCGTTGCGTGTGCGCGTTCAATCAGACGGCCCGCCGCCCAGCCGATGGCAAGGCCCAGGCCCGCGCCCAGGATAATCTGCTTGGCCAGCAGTGCGGGAATGTTGATGTCGCCGCCGGCCGCGAGTGTGGCGAGCACGGCGGTGAGCATGTAGGCGACGGGGTCGTTGGAGCCCGATTCGACCTCGAGCAGCGAGTCGGTGCCGCCCTTCAGCGACAGGCTGTGCTCGCGCAGAACGCTAAAGACGCTGGCCGCGTCGGTGGATGCCACGACTGATCCCAGCAGCAGGCCGCCGATCCAGTCGAAGCCCAGCACGAAGTGGGCGAACACGCCGGTGATGCCTGCGGTGATGACGACGCCGAGCGTGCTCAGCAGCACCGCGGGCACGGCGACGGGCTTGGCGCGGTCGATGTTGGTGTTAAAGCCGCCGTAGAACATGATGAACAGCAGCGCCGTGCTGCAGACGGTTTCGGTGAGCGCGTAGTCGCTAAAGTCGATATGCGCCGGGCCGTTGACGCCCAACAGCATGCCGAGCGCGATAAAGATGAGCAGGGTGGGGAAGGGGAGTTTTTTGCCGACGGGTTTGATGGTCAGGCACAAAATGATGACGAGGCCGATAAAGAGAAGGATCTGGTTCATAGATGGTGTCCGCTCCTGGGTGGTTGGCGTGGCACGGTCAGTTGTCTGCGGTTATTTGTACCCAAAGATGGTGGGTTTATGGGGTTGGATTGCGGGCGTGCGCGATATCGTCATAGACGGCTGCCGTCTTTGCCTCTGCTCGGAAACCCTTTCCAGCTTTATTGCAACGGAGTACAATGGGTAACGTTTAAGTTCAACTTGAAGTTTTAGTTGCGGCACCGGGCTTCGGCCGCAATGCAAGGAGAGGCGTACCATGGCGATCTATGTGACATCTGACGCTCACGGGCACGTGCGTGCGCTTGACGAGGCCCTGTCTAAGATCTCGTTGACGTCCGACGACACACTGTACGTGCTGGGCGACATGATCGATCGCGGGCCCGATCCGGTCGGTGTTATTAAGCTCGTGCGCTCGCTGCCCAACGCCCGCGTGCTCAAGGGCAATCACGAGCAGATCATGCTCGATGCCATCATTGGCCAGGATCCGCTCGATGCCGAGACCTGGGATATCAACGGTGGCTGGACGACGCGCGAGCAGCTCAACGACATGGAATTTGAGGCATACGAGGAGTTCGTGCGATGGATGGCCGCGCTGCCGCTCTACGCGGTGGTCGAGACTGCCGAGCGGCCGTACCTGCTGGTGCACGCCGGCATTCAGACCGAGGCGGCGCGTGCGTTTTTGCTTGAGCATGGTGTCGATTGTGCCGATGGCGTCGGAGCGGTGGGTGCTGATCGCGAGCTGCTGCAGCAGATGCTCGCAGTGCAGTCGTCCGATGACCTGCTGTGGATTCGTCACGGCTATTGGGATGTGCCGACCGGGCTGCTTTCTGCCGAGGGCAAGGGTCCGGTCGTGGTGAGCGGTCACACGCCAACGGTGTCGCTCGGGCGTTATTGCGAGGTCGGTGGTCTTGCGGGGCTCGATGAGGAGTCGGGCCGCGGGCAGATCGTGCGCCTGGGCGGCGAGGATGCCGCCGGTGTGCCCGATCGCATCGACATCGACTGCGCTGCCGCCACCGGCTCCGAGTTCGGTCGCGTGGGCATCCTGCGCCTGGACGACGGGGCGGAGTTCTACGCGAACATCAACCCGGGCGAATAATCGGTGCAAGGGGTAGCTAATTTGGGACGGGGCTTTTTTGACTACTTTTGCCCTTCTGCCCGCTAATTGATTTCTCTGGGACGGGGATTAAATAATCATTTGGCTGCCCGCTGGCTAAGTGAGTAGACTTTTTTGGAAATGCCGAGCACCCAACATATTTGCCTCAATAAAACCGCAGGTCACAGACTTGTGCTCTGTTGGTGTGGTCGGAGATTCGGTAAAAGTCTACTCACTTAGTTTTGCGTGATGAATATTGTCCGCAACGAGACCCCAGACGGGGTGATTCCATCGCAAATTCCGGTGACCGGGCAGCTAATTAGGCGCCGTATGGGTTGCGGTCGCGTTCTATGCGCTGGCGGATGTGGGCGTACTCGATTATCAGTAGCACCAGGAGTAGGGCCATGATGGCTAGGTAGCTCACCACAGCGCCCATCAGACCCAGCAGCTTAATCAAGATCACCGGCAGCACCACGCTTACGGCGAAGCAGATCAGGTAGATCTTGGTGACGTCTCCAGCGTGGCGTAGCACCGTGATGATGGCGTAGATAAAGTCGATGGCCGCGGTGACGCCGCCGGCGACGACCATCAGCAACGCCAGCGTACGGTAGCGCTCAAAGCTGAGGCCGTACATAAAGCTCATGAGGGGAATACCGGGACCTGCCATAAATGCGGCGCACACGCTGGTGATGGCCACGATCAGCGCCATAACGGCAACAATAATCAGGTCAAAGCGACGACGCTTGCGAGGATTAGCCCAAATGCTCGACAAGCGCAGGAGCTGCGGTTTATAGATAAATCCAATGCTCAACAGAATAGCCTGCGCCGGAAAGAACAGGGCATTAAAGTACAGCTGATATTTGTATGCCAGCTTGCCTTCCATCACAAACTTGGGCATGCTCTCAATTAGGTTGAACAGGAATAGCGCGCCAAAGAGTGGGGCGCACTGGACAAACAGGTGGCCGACCTCGCGCAGGCTTACGCGGCGCGATTTTTCGGTCTCGAGCAGGGCGAGCGGCGCGGTGACCAGCACGAGCGAGGCGATCGCGGCGATGCCCATGGCCATGGCCGCGATGGGCATGCTACGCGTGAGGAACAGCGCCACGCTGAAGACCGCGATGACGCCGACGGAGCGTAGCGTTTGACTCATGCCAGCCAAGTAGAGCTTGTCGGCCTGCTGCAGGCGGCCTTCGTACACGTCGGCGACGCCGTCGATCACCTTGTAGAGGTAGACGCCCAGGCCGATCGTCGCCATATGCGCGTCATAGCCGCGGGCGCTGCTGTACATGAGGCCGCAGCCTAGGGCGAGCGCTCCGCAAAGCCAGCGGTTGAGCTGGTAGGAGGCAAAGGACGTCTTTTCGTCGATGTCTGAGACCTGGAAATTGCGCACGCCGTAGTTGCACGCGATCATGATGAGCGTGCCGGTGACGAAGGCGATGGAGAATTTGCCTGCTTCTTCGGCGCCCACGAGCTGTGTGGACACGATGGTGAGCAGAGGAAACGCCATGCCCCACACGGCGGTGCCCAGGGTATTCCAGAGATAGTCGCGGCGGGTGGCGTGCTCCTCGTATTCCGCTTCCTGCATGGAGAAGCCGCCGCCGTAGATGGCGCCGAGCAGGCGGTTCCACCAAGCGTTGACCATGCGGCGGACGGGGCCGGGCTCCTGATCGCGTTCGCGCCGGCGACGTGTGGCTTGGCTGCTATCGGGTCCGCCGGCGTTGCGCTGACTCAGCTCCTGGATGCGTGCGAGCTCTTCGGCCGTGTGGGAGGCAGGGAAGAGGCCGTTCTCGATGCGGCCGCCCTGGGCCTTCGCGGCGCCGTCTTTCAATGCAGCGGGGTTGGAGATGCCGTTGCGGCGGGCGATGGCGCGGCGAATGCTATCGAGGGGCGTGATGCTCAAAGCGGGGTCCTTTCTATTGCTGCGCTCTAGTATAGTCGCGGTGGTATCCATTCGTGTTTTTGAACAGGTTGTTCAATAATTTCGGCGGCGCCATTCAGTAGTCGGCACTTAGGGACGTTCCTTATGTGCCGGCACTTTGGGAACGTCCCTAAGTGCCGGCATCCGGGGACGCTCCTTGAATGTTGCCTGTTCAAGAGTGTCCCCAATGACTAGTCGTTTAAGAACGTCCCCAATGACTGGGCCGCTTGCCTGCGATTTTTGACCGTTGGGCGGGCTTGCCGCCCTTGCCGCAAAAACGTTTTTGCATATCGGGTACAACGGGCTTTACGTGAGTAAAGTGCGCGCCGCGTCCACGTGCCGCGTTTTTAAAGGAGGCCCCATGCCTGGTGTTACCCCTGCAGAAGTTCTGTCCAATTTTGGCATTACGCTGGTCGAAGACCCCGCTGAGAACCAGCCCCGCCTGCTGGTTGACCTGCCGGCAGCCGAGCTCGTCGAGCATGCCATCCGCCGCAACGAAGGCCGCATGGCATCCAACGGCGCGCTGGTGATCGAGACGGGGGAGCGTACCGGACGTTCGCCCAACGACCGCTTTATCGTTGACACCCCCGATGTCCACGACAAGATTGCCTGGGGCGCCGTCAACCGCCCGCTGTCCGTCGAAAGCTACGAGGTCATCAAAGCCGGCATCGTCGACTATCTCAACGAGCGCGATGTGTTCGTCACCCGCGGCATGGCCGGCGCCGACCGCAACCATACGCGCCGCCTGCTCGTCGCCTGCGAGCGTGCCAGCCAGGCGCTCTTCATTAAGCAGATGCTCGCCCGCCCGCTCGCCCGCGAAATCGCGCGCACCGGCGAGCCGGACTTCTGCGTGCTCGCCGCGCCGGGCTACCAATGCGACCCTGCCATCAAGGGCCTCAACTCCAGCGCCGCCGTGGTCATCAACTTCCAGGAGCGCGTGATTTTGGTCGCGGGTACCGGCTACTCCGGCGAGATCAAAAAGTCCATCTTCAGCGTTATGAATTACCTGCTGCCCGTCGAGGACGACGTGCTGCCCATGCACTGCTCGGCCAGCATGGATCCCGTCACGCACGAGACCGCCGTGTTCTTTGGCCTGTCCGGCACCGGTAAGACCACGCTTTCGGCCAATCCCACGCGCCTGCTGATCGGCGACGACGAGCACGGTTGGTCCGACATGGGTATCTTCAACATTGAGGGTGGCTGCTACGCAAAATGCGAGGGCCTGGACGCCTTCCACGAGCCCGAGATCTTCAACGCCGTCCGTTTTGGCGCCATTTGCGAAAACGTGGTGCTCGACGAGAACCGCAAGCCCAACTATGACGACATCTCGATCACGCACAACACGCGCGTGGCCTATCCCGTGGAGCACATTCCTAACGCGTGGACTAAGGGCATGGGCACCACTCCGAGTGTCGTGCTGTTCCTGACTTGCGACGCTTTTGGCGTGCTGCCGCCCATCTCACGCCTGACGGCCGATGCCGCCATGTACCACTTTGTGACGGGCTTTACGGCTAAGATTCCCGGCACCGAGGTCGGCGTCACCGAGCCCACGCCCACGTTCTCTTCGCTGTTCGGCGAGCCGTTTATGCCGCTCGACCCCATGGTTTACGCCAAGATGCTTGGCGAGCGCATTGCCGACGGCCGCACGCGCGTGTACCTGGTCAACACCGGCTGGATTGGCGGCGGCTACGGCGTGGGCCATCGCATCGAGCTGGCCTACACGCGCTCGCTGGTCGCGCGCGCCCTCGATGGTACCATCGAGGACAGCGAGTTCGTGCACGACGACATCTTTAACGTCGACATTCCCACGACGTGCCACGGCGTGCCCGATGGCATCCTGGTGCCGCGCCAATACTGGCAGAGCACCGCGCGCTATGACGAGGCCGCGCACAACCTGGCGGTGATGTTCGAGGAGAACTTCGAGAAGAAGTACTCGCACCTGCCCGAGTCTGTCAAGGCCGCCGGCCCGCATGCCCAGGTGTCCGCTGAGGCCCGTCATCGCGGCCGCGGCCTGCTGGGACTCCGCCACTAGCTTCGCCGTGAGTCCATATCCACCACAAAGGGGACAGGCACCTTTGTGGTGGTTTTGCTCGCGTGGATGACTCGGGTTACAATACGCCTGACATATCGTCCCCTTCTCCGGATGGGGACAGCGCAAGCGTTCTTGTGACGGCACCGTAGGACTTTGAAGGTGGCCGTTGTAAGGGCGCTTTTTGTTTAGGCGCCCTCACTCGGGCGCGCACAATGAAGGGAGAGCGTATGAAGAGCTTTATTGCCGAGGATTCATTCTGGGAGCTGTTTCCGCAGGCAGCGGTCGGTGTTGTGGTCGTGGAGGGCATGAAGCCCACGGCTCAGATTCCTCAAGAGGACGTGGATGCGATTGCGGCGTTGCTCGACCGCGCCAATATCGATGCGGAGCGTCATCTGACCAGCGACACTATCAGCGAGAACGCACCGGTCAAGGCATGGCGCGAGGCCTATCGTCTGTTCAAGACCAAGAAAGGCGCGCGCTGCTCGATCGAGAACTTGCTCAAACGCGTGCTCAAAGGCAAGCCGGTGGGCCACATTACGCCCGCGGTGGATATTTACAACACGGTGTCGCTGACCTACGCGCTGCCCGTGGGAGGCGAGGATCTGCATGCGATCGAGGGGGACCTTCGCCTGAAGGTGACCGACGGTGGCGATGCGTTCTTGCCGCTTGGCGAGGAGGCGGACGATCCGACGCTGCCCGGCGAGCTCGCCTACATCGACGATGCGGGCGCTGTGTGCCGCTGCTGGAACTGGCGCGACGGCGTTCGCACGGCGCTGTCCGATGATTCGGCCGATGCGTTCCTGGCGATTGAGTGCGTGGAGCCCGAGCGGATGGGGGATTGCCAGGCTGCGATCGATCGCTTAGCCGAGCTGCTTGAGCGCTATCTGGGAGCGACGGTTGTCATTAAGACGCTTGTGACCCGCGACAATCCTTGCGTGGAACTGTAGCGGCGCCTAGAACCTATTGATGCCCCAAACCACCACAAAGGTGCCTGTCCCCTTTGTGGTGGTTTTTATGTTGATGGGTTAACAAATGGGGTATTTGGGTACGGGTGTCGCCTTATGCGACTAAGATGTTTACCCGTTAGCATTATGCAAGCGAAAGGCGGTCGTCTCCCATGCAGCAGAGCGACGAGACACGTTTCGAGGACTTTGTCGGACTGATCAGCGGACTCTACAAGGAGATCCAGCGCATTAAGACGTCTGAGGGCGCTAGGCTGGGTCTCAAGGGCTCCGACGTTATGTGCCTGTACTATCTTGAGCGCAGCAAGGATGGCCTGACTGGCGCCGACCTGGCTCGCATGGCAGGCGTGACCCGCGCCGCCGTCTCGCGTACGCTCGCGCATCTGGAGGAGGGTGGCTACGTCGAGGTCGATGATTCGGGCGATGCCGCCGTTAAGTATCGTGCTCCGGTGCGCCTGACCGCTCTGGGCGGCGAGAGCATGAGCGAGGCGGACCGCATCATTCGCGAGGTGCTCGATACCACCGGTAAGGCTATGGGTGTGGAGCAGCGCGAGCAGATGTATGCGTCGCTGCGCACGATTCTCAACACCCTGCGCGAGATCTAAGGCCGCCAAGGCATTTGCTACCCATTAACAACTGCATCGTCCCGTTTTAAGCGCGTATACCGTGCCGGGGCATTGCTGTCAAAATTCCCCGCGCGGGACCTGCGCAAGAAAGGATTCGTTATGTCCGTCCGCATTATTACCGATTCCGCAAGCGATATGTCGCCGGCGGAGCACCCCGCTCTGCGTGTTCTGCCGCTGTCCGTCACCTTTGGCACCGATGTGTATATGGATGGCGTCGACATCGATCACCAGCGCTTTTACGAGATGCTCGTGGAGCGCGATGAGCTGCCCAAGACCGGCCAGGTCAACCCGTACGCGTTTTCGCAGGCGATTGCCGAGGCGCGTGAGGCCGGCGATGAGGCCGTGATTATTACCGTGGGCGCCAAGCTCTCGGGCACCAACCAGAGTGCTCGTACGGCACTTGCCGAGGCGCCGGGCGGCGACATGTTCGTCGTGGACAGCAATAACGTGACCTTGGGCGAGCGCGTGCTGGTCGAGTATGCGCTGCGCCTGGTGGACGAGGGCCAGGGCGCGGCTCAGGTTGCGGCGGCTGTCGAGGCCGTGCGCGACCGCGTGGTCGTCATCGGCCTGCTCGAGACGCTGGAGTACCTGGTGCGCGGCGGCCGCCTGTCTGCTGCGGCGGGCGCTGTGGGCACGCTGCTCAACGTGAAGCCGGTCGTGGCTGCCGAGGACGGTCTGATCGTGCAGCTGGGCAAGGCGCGCGGTTCCAAGAACGGCCGTAACCTGCTCAACCAGAAGGTCGAAAAGGCAGGCGGCATCGACTTTTCCATGCCGCTGGCGCTCGGCTATACGGGCCTTTCGGATGCGGTGCTCAAGAAGTATATCGAGGACAGTGCGGCACTGTGGGCTGGCCACACCGAGGGCGAACTGCCCGTTCACACCATCGGCGCCACCATCGGCACCCATGTAGGCCCCGGCGCCGTAGCCGTAGCCTTCTTCCAGCCCGTTAACTAGCCCACCTGCCAAAACCACCACAAAGGGCGGGCACCTTTGTGGTGGTTTATGCTATTCCGGGTGGAAGGGAGTGAGCAATGGCGTCTGAGGGCTTTTTTGATCGGGTGTACGAGCCTTGATTATCAACTTCATCCGAACACTTCCCACATTCATCCGTACATGTACGG
>CAUBPS010000011.1 GCA_958437935.1 uncultured Collinsella sp.
CCCTCAGGGTATCGGATTCCCACATTCATCCGTACATGTACGGATGAATGTGGGAGGTGTTCGGATGAAGTTGATAATCAAGGGATTAATTTGTCCCATAACCTACTTTGGGGATGGGTTGAGAGGGGTGCGAGGTAGCGGTATCGTGAACCGAATAAAATAAAACCCGAGCAAGGGAGCAAGATATGAGCGAGCAGACTATCGGTACCACGTGTGTTCAGGGCGGTTATCGTCCGGGCGATGCGGAGCCGCGCCAGGTGCCTATCTATCAGTCCACGACGTGGAAGTACGACACGTCCGAACACATGGGCAAGCTGTTTGACCTGGAGGAGTCTGGCTACTTCTATAGCCGCCTGCAGAACCCTACCTGCGACCTCGTTGCCGCCAAGATCTGCGAGATGGAGGGCGGCACCGCTGCGATGCTCACGAGCTCGGGCATGGCCGCGAACTTCCTCGCTATCTTTAACGTTGCCGGTGCCGGTGATCACGTGGTCGCGAGCTCTGCCATCTATGGCGGTACCTACAACCTGCTCGCTCACACTATGGGCCGCATGGGTCTGACCTGCACTTTCGTTGCTCCTGACTGCACCGACGAGGAGCTGGAGGCCGCTTTCCAGCCCAACACCAAGCTCGTCTTTGGCGAGACCATCGCCAACCCTGCGCTGGCCGTGCTCGACATTGAGCGCTTTGCCAAGGCTGCGCACGACCATGGCGTGCCGCTGATGGTCGACAACACGTTCCCCACGCCTGTGATGTGCCGTCCCTTTGAGTGGGGTGCCGATATTGTCACCCACTCCACCACCAAGTACATGGATGGTCACGCGGCATATATCGGCGGCGTGATCGTAGACCACGGCCAGTTTGACTGGATGGCCCATGCAGACAAGTTCCCGGGTCTCACCACGCCCGACGAGAGCTACCACGGCGTAACCTATGCCGAGAAGTTCGGCCGCGAGGGCGCCTTCATTACCAAGGCCACCGCACAGCTTATGCGCGACCTTGGCCCCATGCAGAACCCGCAGGCGGCGTTTTTCCTGAACAGCTCGCTTGAGAGCCTGCATGTACGCATGCCGCGTCACTGCGAGAACGGTCTGGCCGTTGCCAAGTTCCTGCAGAGCCATCCCAAGGTGCGCTTTGTGAGCTATCCGGGCCTTGAGGGCGACAAGTACTACGACATGGCTCAGAAGTACATGCCCAACGGTACGTGCGGCGTCGTGAGCTTTGGCTTTAACGGCGGTCGTGCGGCGGCCGAGACCTTTATGGCGAGCCTCAAGCTCGCCCAGATCGCCACGCATGTAGCCGATGCCCGCACCTGCTGCCTGCACCCGGCAAACGCCACCCATCGCCAGATGAACGACGAGGAGCTCATCGCCTGCGGCATCTCCGCCGACATGGTGCGCCTGTCGTGCGGCCTTGAGGACACGGCCGATCTGATTGCCGACCTTGAACAGGCGCTCGCGCAGTGCTAGGCTAGCGTGCGTGCGAGGCGTGGGACGGCTTTTCGGCTGACGACGTCCTCATAGTTCCGATTCCGTAGGCGGGACCCCGATCGTGACCGTTTGTAGGCGATTGGGGTCCCGTTTTTGCGTTGCACGATAGAAAGGATATATATGGAGAAAACTGCCGAGCAGCTGCGCCGCGAACACATTGCCCTGGAGGGCGACACCCACGGTAAGAATAAATGGGCGATTCTGTTCACCGTGCTCGTCATGACCTTTATGGCGTGTCTGGATGCGAGCATCGTGACGGTGGCGCTTCCGGTGATGCAAAAGGAGCTGGGTGTGGGTCTCGACCGCATTCAGCTCGTGAGCTCGGCGTATCTGCTCGCGACGTGCGTCGCCATGCTGCTGTTTGGCCGCTTGGGCGATGTGCGCGGCAAGGTGAATGTGTTCCAGCTTGGTGTGATCGTCTTTACGGGTGGCTCGCTGCTTTGCGGGCTTTCGGCTTCGCTCGAGGTGCTTATCTTGGCGCGTATCGTGCAGGGCATTGGCTGTGCCGCCGCGATGGCCAACAATATGGGCATCATCACCGAGTCGTTTCCGGCGCGTGAGCGCGGTCGTGCCATGGGCATTCTGGCGACCTTTGTGGCTCTTGGCATGATGTGCGGCCCCGTGCTCGGCGGCGTACTCGTGGCAAGTTTTCCCTGGGAGAGCATCTTCCTCATCAACCTTCCCATTGGCGTCATCTCGTTTATCGTGGGGCTCTACACGCTGCCGCATGTCAAGCCGGAGGCTGGCGAACGCCCTATGCCGTTGACAGAGGCGGCGCGTCGCTGCTTTGCGAGCTCGGCTTTCACGATTAACCTGGCTTGCATGCTCATTGTCTTTATTGGCATCGGTGCGTCCGAGTTTATCCTGCCGTTCTATTTTCAGGATGCTCACGGTTTTAGTTCCGATATCTCCGGCCTGTTGTTTTTGGCGATGCCGGTCGTGAATGCCTTTGTGGGCCCGCTTTCGGGCTCGGTGTCTGACCGTGTTGGTTGTGAAGCGCCCACGGCCGTTGGCCTGGGCGTGTACGTGTGCGGTCTCTTTGCGGTGAGCACGCTTGACGAGCGCTCTTCCATCTTGATGATCGTGTGCTGCGTCGCGTTTATGTCGTGCGGCACGTCGATCTTCCAGAGTCCCAATAATTCGCTGTATATGGGTTCGGCTCCGCGTGAGGCGCTTGGCTTTGCGGGCAGCTTGGGCAGCTTGGCGCGCTATGCGGGCATAGCGCTGGGTATTACGGCGGCGTCGCGCATCCTGTATGGACAGACGAGCGCGGTAATGGGTAAGACGGTCACGAGCTATGTGGCGGGCCGTCCGGATGTGTTCCTCTTTGGTTTCCGTTCGGTGTTTTATGTGCTGATGGCGGTTGCTGCCGTGGGCTTTGCGCTCACATTGGTACGTTTGGTGAGGACGCGCATCCGGCATTAGCGTGTTCGCGAGTCGCCTGCCAAGAATCACGCCCATCTACTACGTTTAACTGTGCACCTCAAACCATGACGCATTCGCTAAAAACAAAAGCGCAGGTAGAGAGCCTGCCGGTTTTTGAGAATCGGGGGTATGGACAGGGGTGTCAGGTTAAACGTAGTAAATGGGCCGATTTCGTGGCGAGCATCCTCCGCAAATCCGTGGGGAACGAAGGAAAAGGGCTCATAAAGGTAGTCAAAAGAGCCCCGCCCCAAATTGACTGGTCTTGCGGCTTTATAGTGCGACGAGGCTTGTGGGTCGGGTGGGGGTCGGTACGTGGTAGACTATCGTGCAACGTTTGTTCATCGCGCGGAATCATTGCCGCGAGAAAGGGTTGCGCCATGCAGGAGCTTGAGGATCGTATTCGCCGTGACGGCATCGTAAAGGCCGGTAACGTCCTTAAGGTTGATGCCTTCCTCAACCACCAGTGCGACGTTGAGCTGTTCGACCACATGGGCGCCGAGTGGGCTCGTCTGTTCGAGGGCGTCGAGATCAACAAGATCCTGACGATTGAGGCTTCGGGCATTGGCATGGCCTGCATCGCGGCCCAGCATTTTGGTGGCGTGCCGGTTGTTTTTGCCAAGAAGGCCCAGTCCATCAACCTCGACGGCGAGCAGTATGCCACGACCATCTATTCCTTCACCAAGCAGAAGGAGTATCCGGTTATCGTGGGTAAACGCTTCCTGTCCGAGGGCGACAAGGTCCTGATCATCGACGACTTCCTGGCTAACGGCTGCGCGCTCGAAGGCCTTATCAAGATCTGCGAGGCTGCGGGCGCCGAGGTCTCCGGTATTGGTATTGCCGTGGAGAAGGGTTTCCAGGGCGGCGGCGACAAGCTCCGCGAGCGCGGTTTCCGCGTTGAGAGCCTGGCCCGTATCGCCGATATGGACTGCGAGAATGGCGAGATCACCTTCGCCTAAGCGCGCGGCACATACGATTTGCATGCGATGTGACAAAGGGACGGTCCCTTTGTCACATTTTTTGTTTGGAGGGAGGTGTTGGTATGGACGAGATCAAGATGGGCTGGCGCGAGTATGCGCGCTATGCCGAGATGTCGGCCGAGGAGCTGACGCGCGACTGTGAGGTGCAGGTGTTTCGCGCGACGGGGCCGGGCGGCCAGGGCGTCAACACGACGGACTCTGCGGTGCGCATGAAGCATGTGCCTACGGGGATAGTCGTGACGGCGCGAGAGAGCCGTAGCCAGTTTCAGAATCGTGCGAGCTGCCTGCGCAAGCTGAAGGCCGAGCTCGAGCGTCGCGGCCGTCCGCCGCGCCGTCGCGTCAAGACCAAGGTGCCCCAACGCTCGCTCCAGCGCAGACTCAACGACAAGCACTTCAACGCCATCAAAAAGGCCAACCGCCGCAAGCCGGGCAGCGAAGATTGATCCCCTTCTAAGTTGCGGTGAAATAGGGACTGTTGGGCTGTCAAAGCCGCAAAACAGTCCCTATTTCACCGCAACTTAGGTTGGCTAGTGGGTTGGGCTCCAGACCTCGAGGGCGGCGGGGAGGATGTCGACCTCGATGCGGGAGGCGACGATGGCTTCGCCGTCGGCTTGGATGGGGTAGTTGGGCTCCTCGAAGGTGAGTTCGGCATGGCGGCAGCGGCGCATGCGCACTGGCGGAAGCTTGGTGTGGTGGCCGTCCTTGGCTGAAAGGAACATGGGCAGGGCGACTGCACGGGGCACGGGACCGAATGCGTAACAAACGTCGAGGATACCGTCGCAGGGGTCGGCATCGGGGCAGATACGATAGCCCGAGCCATAGGTGGGGCCCAGCTGGATGGCCATGATAATCGCCCGTACGCGCTCGGCGGGCGCGCCGTCAAAGCTGACCGTCATGGGGTAGTTGCGATAGCGCAGCCCAAACTGCTCAAGGCCCGAAAGGGTATAGAGCGGAGCGCCGGTAAGTCCCGTCTTCTTGCGCAGCTCGGTGGTGCCCAGGCCGATGGCGGCGTCAATGCCGACGGAGAGCGTCTGGTCGTAATACTCGACGGCCGCCTCGCCGCTGCCGCTTGCAGGGTTCCACGAGCGAATGCGCCCGATGTCCTGACGCTGCAGCTCGCAGGTGAGCAGGGCACCAAAGTCCTTACCGGAGAAATCGTCGATGCCGAGCGTCTGGGCAAAATCGTTGCCGGAGCCCACGGGCAGGACGGCAAGCGCCGGTCGGGCTGCCTCTTCCTGCGTCATCAAGCCATTGACGACCTCGTGGATCACGCCGTCGCCGCCGAGTGCGATAACCGTGCGGTAGCCCTGGGCCTGCGCGGCAAGTTCTTTGGCTTGTCCCATGTACTCGGTCAGCACCAGGTCAAACTGGGATGAGCGCGCGGTCATGTCCAAAAAGCGCTGCAGGCGCTCAGCCACTTTGCGTGCCGCGCCCGATTGGGCGGCGGGATTGGCGATGATCAGCGTGCGACCAAAATCTGTTGCGTGCATGGGGCGACTCCCGGCGTATGGCGTGACGATGCGGTCGCGTTCGGGTTATGTTGCCCCGATTGTGACCGTGCGGCGTTTACTGCATCTACTCTATCAGGTCGTTGTGGCGATCGATAGCCTCTGCCACCGTGCCGCCCTCGTCCACAATGAGCGAACGGCGCTTGGGCGAGATAATGCGCTGCGCGGGATAAACGCCGCGGTGGCCGCCGGCGAGATAGCTGATAAACGCAACGATGACAAAGAACCCGGCTGCTGTGCCGTGGAACAGGTCGATGGCCATCATGCAGGTGGTGATGGGCACGTTAAGGCCGGCACAGAACACGCCGAGCATGCCGAGGGCCGCCAGAAAGCTAGGGTCGATGCCGGTGAGGCAGCCGATCCAGCCGCCAAGCGCAGCTCCGATGCCAAACAACGGTGTGACCTCGCCGCCCTGGAAGCCGGCGCCCAGAGTGAGCGCCGTCACGACCAACTTGATGGCTGCGTCGGCGAGTGTCGTATTGCCGGCGAACCCGGCGCCCGAGAGCCAGGTGGCAAGGCCGGCGTACTTCCAGGCATCGAGCACCGCGTAAGCTACGAGCACCACGAGAGCGCCCACGAGGGCGCGAACAAGATAGTTGGTGATAAAGCGGCCGTAGAGGCTCTTGACGGTTCGAACTGACCAGGCGAAGAGGCGTGCGGTTAGACCGAACACGATGGCGCTGACGACGACGATGGCGACGGTTTGGGGCGTCATATCGGGGACGCTGGCGATGACGTTCGCCTCGTACTCGGTACCTAGGGCAAGCGATGTAAAGTAGCCGGTAAACGAGGCGACGAGGCAGTAGATGCCGGCGGTGTAGTCGATCTTGCCGATAAAGCACATTTCCATGCCAAAGAAGGCGCCGGCGAGGGGCGAGCCGAACACGGCACCAAAGGCAGACGAGATGCCGGCGAGCATGAGGTCGTGATGGTCGTGCTTTTTAAGATGGGCGAGGTTTGAGATGTTGCTGGCGATGGTACCGCCGATCTGCACGGCAGCGCCCTCGCGTCCGGCCGAGCCGCCTGTCAGGTGCGTGAGCGTGGAACAGACAAAGGTGAGGACGGCCATGCGGGCATGGATGAGGCGGGTTCCCAGGGCGGAATCGATGACCAGGTTGTTGCCACGTTTGGCGGCAAGGCCATGGTTCTTATACACCCATGCGGTGGCGACACCCACGGCGGGGAGCAGGGCGTAGACCCACGCATGGTGCTCGCGATAATCGGTCGCGATGTTCAGCGAGGCCAAAAATGCCCAGGCGGCAACACCCATGGCGAGCGAGACGATCACGACGAGCACGAGCAGCTTGGCGCTCGCGAGCAGATTGCGGGCGTTCCGGCGCGTGTCGGCGGCCAAGAGATGCTCGGAGCGGGTGAGCTGATGCCTGCCGGCCATGATGACGTCATTCAGGGAGAAGAAGCCTCCCTCATCGAGCGGCAGGGAATTGTCTTGCTCTTCGCTTTCGCTGTCTGATGTGTCGGTAAAAGCCATGGTGTCCTCTTCTTTGGTTACAACGCAAGCATTATAGAGCGTGACAAACGCGTGGAGCCGGTGGGTTGGTTTCGGTTCCGTTTCGTGCCCTGTAACCGACAGGTGTATTCGCGAGTGCAGGCCGTCTCACGGTTGAGCGGCGGGGGATTATACTGAATAAAACATAAAGAATCGGCGCCCTTGTTACGCGCCGCGATCTGTAAGAGGTGCATATGGCAGAGAAGCTCATTCCGTTGGAGGACGCGCAGGCAATTGTCTTGTCACATGTGAGTCCGACCGGGGTTGTCGAGATTCCCGTATGGCAGGCGGCGGGTCTTCCTTTGGCTGAGGATGCTGTGGCCGATATCGACATCTCGCCATTTGCCAACAGCGCCATGGACGGGTATGCCGTACGCGCCGCAGATCTTGCTACGGCGTCAACCGATGCGCCGGTGACGCTTTCCGTTGTTGGCCACGAGGCAGCGGGTCATGTGTTTGAGGGTACGATTGGCGCGGGCGAGACGGTCCGCATTATGACGGGCGCGCCGGTTCCCGAGGGCGCCGACGCCGTGGTGAAGTATGAGATTGTCGAGGTCCTTGACGGCGATGGCAACGAGGGCTCGCACGTCCGCTTCTCGGCGCCGGCTAAGGTGGGGGAGAACGTTCGCTCTGCTGCCGAAGAAGCCCATGCCGGCGACGTCGTGATGCGTGCCGGTGAGATTGTGGCGCCGGCAGGCGCGGGCCTGCTGGCAAGCGCCGGGTACGCGAGCGTGAAGGTGCACGCCGCACCGCGCGTGGGCATCATCTCGCTGGGCACGGAGCTGGTTGCTCCAAGTGAGCTTCCGGCGCGTGGCCAGATTCGCGATTCCAACTCCTCGGCGTTGATGGCCGAGGCACTCGATGCCGGTGCCGAGCCCGTGTTCTACGGTATCGCGCCCGACGACGAGCAGGCGATATCCGAGCTTGTGCATCGCGCGGTGCGCGAGTGCGATTTTGTCATTACGAGCGGCGGGGCCTCGGCCGGAGACTACGACTACGTGACGGCGCTGGTCCGGTGCGAAGGCGAGGTCCTGTTCGATCGCATCTCGATGCGTCCCGGCAAGGCCATCACGTTTGGCCTGCTCGGCGGCAAGCCGTACCTGGGGCTTTCGGGCAATCCGGCGGCGGCCTACGTGGGCTTTGAGGTGCTCGCGCGCCCGGCGATTCGTAAGATGCGCGGCTTTGCCGAGGGGGCGCGTCCTGTGCAACAGGCAATGCTGACACACGGAGTGAAGAAGCGCCAGGACCGTCGATTCTATGACCGCGCCACGGTTGCGCGCGATGCCCAGACCGGCGAGCTTATGGTGACTGAGGCCAAGAGCCAGAATTCGGCGCTGCTTGGCACGATGCAGCGCGCGAATTGTCTGCTGCGCATTAACGAGGGCCCGTGCGAGCTCGAGCCGGGCGATGTCGTGGATGTCGTCCGCGTCGACTTGCCCGAGGGCACCGTGCTTTAGGAGGAGCGCTATGGAGTTGAAGATTTCGATCGTGACGTGTTCGGATACGCGCGATCTTGCCCAGGATGAGGCCGGAGCCGCGCTCGAGGAACTCATTGCGGCTCAGGGCTGGACGGTAGCCTCGCACGTGGTTGTGCGCGACGACGTCGACGAGATCGGTGCCGCTATCGTGGACGCTGCCGACGAGCGCCATGCCCATGTTGTGCTTACCTGCGGCGGCACGGGACTTTCGATGCGCGACGTGACGCCCGAGGCGACGCGCGCCGTCTGCGACCGCGATGTGCCGGGCATTGCCGAGGCGATTCGCGCGTACTCGATGACCAAGACGCGCCGCGCGATGCTGTCGCGCGCCGTGTGCATGCAACGCAGGTATACACTTGTCGTAAACTTTCCCGGATCCACCAAGGCAGCCCGCGAAAGCTGGGAGGCAATCGCCGATCAGCTGGAGCACGCGGCCCAGATGACGGCGGGCGGCGGACATACCAAATAAGCGGTTTACCTGCGGCGGAGTGACCCGAACGGTTGCTCCGCCTTTTTGCTTGATGCCGAGGTGAAGTCGATGCGTGTCGTAATCTGAAAATATATTCTCATGCGAGAATAATTTCTCACTGCCATTATTCGCGCTGAAGTATAATCTGATTACAGAATAAAGCCCGCGGCGGGGTGCCTGGGCACAAGGTCCGAAAGGGTTCAATATGTTCGATATGGTTTCTCGCCGCGGTTTCGTTTCGCTTTCTGCCGCTGCTGCCGCCGGCCTTGGCCTTGCTGGCTGCTCGGGTAACAAGGAGTCCGAGTCTGCTGGTTCCGACGCCGGTTCTATCAAGTCCTCCTCTAAGAAGAAGGCCGTCGAGCTGCAGATTTTCGCCGCCAACTCGCTCGAGAAGGCCCTTCCCGAGGTCCAGGAACTCTACACCGACCAGACCGGCACCACCTTTGCCGACACGCAGTTCAAGGCCTCTGGCGACCTGGTCGAGCAGATGAAGGCCGGCGCTGCCGTCGACGTGCTCATCACCGCTTCCAAGGGCACCATGGACGATGCCGAGACTGCCGAACTCGTCGACACCGACACTCGTGAGGATATGTTCGTCAACGACCTCGTGATCATTCGCGCCGAGGGCTCCGACACCAAGGTCGAGGCCATCGCCGATGTCGCGAACCTGGACGGCAAGATCGCCATCGGCGACGCCAAGACCGTTCCGGCCGGCAAGTACGCCAACCAGGCGCTGGCCTCCGTCGGCCTCTACACCGGCATCGAGGGCGACGACGGCGAGTACGCGCCCGAGATTGCCGACAAGGTCGCGTTGGCCGATAAGGTCGGCACCGCTGCCGCCTACGTGTCTACGGGCGACTGCGTGGCAGGTTTTGTCTACAGCTCCGACATCTACCGCTACGACGGCATCGAGGAGGCCTTCGTGTGCCCCGAGGATTCGCACAAGCCCATTGTGTACCCGGGTGCCGTGGCCGAGAGCTCCGAGCATGCCGACGAGGCCAAGGCGTTCATCGACTTCTGCCTGTCTAACAAGAAGGCGCAGAAGATTTGGGCTAAGTACGGCTTTGAGCTTTCCGAGTAGTGCGGCTTGGCGCGATAATTCCATCGTTTTGTGTTTCACTCCGTCCTTGTATTCGCTTGGAGCTTTTCGTGCTTAATAGATTCCGCATGCTTGTCGCCTGTGCTTTGACCTTCGCGCTTTGCTGGGTGCCGGGATTTGCGTTTGCTGGGGACGCTGAGGACGGGGCCCAGGTTGCTGCGACCGCTCATGGGCTTTCCTATGGGATCGAGGGTTTTGAGCGATTGGCCAAGGGGACCGCTCGTGCCATGGAGGGCCAGCCTGAGGGTTACCGGTTTCCCGTTGACGAGGACGTGGACCTTATAGTGGCGCCTGCTGCCGATCACGTTGTGGTGTGGATATCGCCCAAGGCGGTCGAGAAGTATGGATTGGATCCGCAGGATAACGAGTGCGTATCGGGTCTCAAGGCCCTCGTCTGTAAGCTCGACAGCGCAAACTGCATGGGGGGTGCGCAGCTAGGGGACGTGGATCTTCCTTGGTATGTCACGGCGGAAACAACGTTTGATGCCGGCGGGTATACCTATGGCTTTGACGAGCGCGGTGCGGATGGAGACCGCTATGTGGTGATTGCATCAGCCTCGGGTGATGCCAAGGGCGGCGCGCGTTGGCTTGATAGTGCTCAAATCGTAGAAGCATCGTCTGTCGTGATGCAGGATGAGCAGGAGCCCTTGACCTCTCTGGTCTCCTTTTTGGGCAGTATTGACTACCGACCGTTTTGGGTGTCCATCAAGACGAGCGGTCTCGCCTTGGTGATCGCGTTCGCGCTGGGCCTGTTTGCCGCATGGAAGACCATGGGCACCACGAGCCGCGTGAAGGGCCTACTCGATTCGGTCTTTACCATCCCTATGGTGCTGCCGCCCACGGTCTGCGGCTTTTTGCTCCTCATGCTGTTCGGTCGCTCTACCGGGGTGGGCCAGTGGCTGATCGCGCACGGCATCTCGATTGTCTTTACGTGGCCCGCGGCGGTGATCTCTGCCGTGGTGGTGTCGTTCCCGCTCGTCTATCGTACGGCACTCGGCGCCTTTGAGAGCCTCGACACGCAGATGCTCGATGCAGCGCGCACGCTGGGCTGGTCCGAGCGACGCATCTTTACCAAGCTCATGATGCCCCTCGGCTGGCCCTCTATTGCCGCCGGCACGGTGCTCGCCTTTGCCCGCGCCATGGGCGAGTTTGGTTGCACGCTGTTCTTCGCGGGCAACTATGCCGGCATTACGCAGACCATTCCCATCGCCATCTACTTTGAGTGGATGGGCGGCAATACGTCAGTAGCGCTCTTTTGGGTCGTCGTCGTGATCGTTTTTAGCTTCTTGGTCATCCTATTCATCAACATGTACACGGCGCATTCGCAAAAGTACCGCGAGCGGGGTCTCTCCCGCGCGGAGCGCAAACAGGCCAAGGAGCTTGTCGGTCAGGGCGATTCGCTCGACCCCGTCGGTGGCGATGCCCTGCGTATCGATCGCGAAGCGTTGGCCGAGCTTATGCGTGACGACGCGGTCGCGAAGGGAGGTCGATAGGCCATGTCGCTCGTTCTGGATATCAAAAAGCGTTATCCCGGCTTTACCCTCGACATTCAGCTGGAAGCCGGCGAGGAGCGGGTGGCGCTGCTTGGCGCCTCCGGATGCGGCAAGAGCTGTACCTTGCGCTGCATCGCCGGCGTGGAGACGCCCGATGAGGGCAAGATCGTCGTCAATGGCGTGACCTTCTTCGACTCTGCCGCGGGCATCAACTTGTCGCCCCAGGAACGCAAGTGCGCCCTGCTGTTCCAAAACTATCAGCTGTTTCCCAATATGACGGTGGCCGATAACGTTTGTGCCGGCGTTGAGGATGCCGGCGACGCCGCTGCGCGCAAAACGCTTGCCGAACGCTACCTGGGTATCTTTGGCCTGGCCGACTTTGCCGACCGCTATCCCGCGCGACTTTCGGGCGGCCAGCAGCAGCGTGTGGCGCTTGCCCGCATGGTGGCGGCGCACCCGGGCATCTTCATGTTCGACGAGCCCATGAGCGCACTCGATGCGTATCTCAAGAGCGCGCTTGAGCAAAACATGCTCGACCTGTTCGATGTCTGCAACCGCACCGTGCTGTACGTGAGCCACGATATCGATGAGGCATGTCGCCTGTGCGAGCGCATCTGTGTGATGCACAACGGGCATGTGGAGGAGATCGGTTCCGTCGAGGACGTGGTCCGCCGGCCGCAGACCTTAGCCGCGCTGCGCCTGACGGGCTGCAAAAACACGAGCCGTGCGCGCAAGATCGGGCCTCAGGAAGTTGAAGCCCTGGACTGGGGCATGACCTTCAATGTGGGCCGCGAGGTGCCCGATAACGTGGCGTACCTGGGCATCCGCGCGAGCTACTTCCATGTGGACAACCGTGCCGAGCGTGGTCGCAACAGCTACGACCTGCACGTGGCCCGCGTGAGCGATTCGCGTTTTGAGCGCTTGGTGCTGCTGGATGTGCCACGTGCCGATGCACCGACGCGCCTGCAGTGGAAGGTCAACAAGGTGAGTGTGCCTGTCGAGGAGTTGCCGCAGGCGGGGGAGACCCTGCGCATGCATTTTGATGCGAGCAGGATTCATCTGGTTTGCCGATAGCGCGGTGTGCGGTACGGTCGGGGGATTGGTTCCTTGGCCGTCCGGGTCCTTAACGGGCTGCCATTCGCCGAATCGGGGATGACAAAACCTTATTAATCTGATAATTATTTATCAGTCAGCGAGATACTCGCATCCCGATGCTGTCGTACGCGTGTCGGCGGTATTCGTCTGGACGACGACCGTTGATATAGTTACCTTCGACGAGAAAAGGAGGGCGCGCCGATGCCGCAGAAGACATATTCGCGTCGCGTTGCCGCGCGCGCCCTCTATATGGCTCGGAGCCGCATATGAGCAGGTATGTTCACGGCTCCGGGAGAGACGACGCACAAGTAAATAACCGTCCGCAAGGCAGGTTCCCCAAAATTCCGGGTTTACGCGCGGCTGGGTTTTCGCCACCCGCCGTGCAGCAATACCGTAGCTATTCACTTTTGGTTCGAGAGGGGAACCGCCATGGCTGAAGAATTCGATTTCCATCCGATGTGGGAGAGCCTCGGCATGAATCTTGCCGACCACGACATGCTGCTGGGTGCCGTGGGCCAGATGTACGGGGATATGTTCCTGACGCAGAACAATCGCCCCAAGTCCACGTCCTACCTGGATTTTGTTGCCACCAACATTCATAGCGGCCGCATTAAGGAGATGCTCGACAAGAAGGAGGCCGGCGAGGCCACCAAGATCGTCGGCTCGTTCTGCGTCTATGTGCCCGAGGAAATCGTGCTTGCGTGCGATGGTATTCCCGTGGGCCTGTGCTCTGGTGCCGACTGGGCAACGGACAAGGTTGAGGAGCATCTGCCGCGCAACACCTGTCCGCTCATCAAGAGCTTTGCTGGCTTTAAGTTGGGTGAGGTCTGCCCCTACATCGAGTCGAGCGACCTGGTAGTCGGCGAGAACACCTGCGACGGCAAGAAGAAGGCCTACGAGTTCTTTGCCACGCAAAAGAACATGTACGTCATGGATATTCCCAACGTGCACGATGAGTCGACGCTCGTGACCTGGAAGGCCGAGGTCAAGAAGCTCGCCGCCAAGATCGAGGATGAGTGCGGCGTCAAGATTACGCCTGAGCGCCTGAAGGCCGCCATCCACGCCGTCAACGAGAAGCGCCGTGCCCTACAGCGTCTGGCTGCGACCCGTGCCGCCGACCCGGCGCCCATCAGCGGCCTCGACAGCCTGCTGACCGTGCAGGCCGCCTTTATGGACGACACGCCGCGCCTGACCGGCGCCATCAACGACATGGCTGCCGAGTGCGAGGAGCGCGCCGCCAATGGTGAGGGCGTGGCGCCCAAGGGCACCAAGCGCATCCTGTACACCGGCACGCCCATGGCCGTGCCCAACTGGAAGCTGTTCAACCTGATTGAGAAGGCTGGCGGCGTCGTGGTGGGCGAGGAGTCCTGCACGGGCTCGCGCTATTACAAGGATCTGGTCGACGAGTCCGGCGAGACGGTCGACGAGATGCTCGATGCTATCGCCGAGCGCTACTTTAAGATTAACTGCGCCGTCTTTACCCCCAACGACCAGCGTATGAAGGACATTGTCCAGATGGCGCACGACTTGCATGCCGACGGCATCGTCGACGTGGCGCTGCAGTTCTGCACGCTCTACGAGATGGAGTCCTTCGCCGTGGAGAAGGCCGCCGAGGAGGCCGGTATTCCCTTTATGCACATCACGACCGACTACGCCGGCGAGGACGCAGGCCAGCTGCAAACCCGCATTGAGGCCTTCTTGGAGACGATCTAGGCCGCGCGGCTTCCCCAGGCACCCGATCTTGCCGTTCAAACCGTCGCTTGCGTACTCAAGTACGCGGCGCTTCTCTTTCACGGCAACCTCGGGCACCTGGGAAAGCCGTCTTCGTAGTCGAATTTCTTGTCTTTTTTTCTTTTAGGGAGCTACATGTCCGATGTAATTGAACAGCCGTTGCCGCGCACGTTTGAGGAGTTCAACGAGCAGCGCAAGGCGGCGTTTATTCGCGTTAAGGACTACAAGCAGGCCGGCAATCGCCTGGTCGGTTTTTTGTGCAGCTATACGCCACTCGAGATTATCGATGCCGCGGGGGCTGCAAGCGTCGCCCTGTGCGGCACGTCCGACGAGGTGATTCCCGAGGCTGAGAAGGTGCTGCCGGCAAACCTGTGCCCGCTCATCAAGTCGACCTACGGCTTTGCCTACTCGCAAAAGTGCCCGTTTACGTACTTTAGCGACATGATCATCGGCGAGACCACCTGCGACGGCAAGAAGAAGATGTACGAGCTGCTCAATGAGCTCAAGCGCACGTACATTCTGCATCTGCCGCAGAGCCGCGACCGTGCCTACGAGCGCGAGGGCTGGTACGAGGAGTGTCGCCTGCTCAAGGAGGAGCTCGAGAACTTCTACGGCATCACGATTACCGATGACGACCTGCGCGCTGCTGTGCGTCGCCGCAACCGCCTGCGTGCCGCCCAGCTCGAGATGTTCGCCCTGCAGGCCAATCAGCCGGCGGCCATGAGCGGCGTCGACCTGATGAGCACCATGTTCGCCGGTACGTTCAGCTTTGATATCGAAGCCTATACGCAGCAGCTGGAGCAAAAGGTTGCCAAGTTGCGCGAGGCCTACGACGCGGGTGAGCGCCCGGTCGCGGCAGACGCCAAGCGCATTCTGATCACCGGCTGCCCGGTGGGCGGCGTGATCAACAAGATCGGCCGTACTATCGAGTCCAACGGCGGTGTGGTCGTGTGCATGGACGACTGCTCGGGCGAGCGCACGGCGGCCATGATGATCGACCCCGATGCGCCCGATATTCTGCGCGCCATCGCCGATCGCTATCTGGACATCAACTGCTCGGTCATGACGCCCAACGACGGCCGCATGGACAACACCCTGGCCATGTGCGAGAAGTGCCACGTCGATGGCGTGGTCGAGAGCGTGCTGCAGGCGTGCCACACCTTCAACGTCGAGAGCGCTCGTATGCAGGAGGCCGTCGAGGGTGCGGGCATTCCGTACATGAAGATCGAGACCGACTACAGCAACGGCGACATGGGTCAGATTGAGACGCGCATCGCCGCCTTTATCGAAACCCTCTGACGTCTGAGGCACCCGACCTTCCGGCTCCAACCCTCCTCGCGTACCTTGAGTACGCTTCGTCGGGCTTGTCGCTCGGAATCTCGGGCACCTCAGACGCCAGAGGGCCGTTGTTGCAGCAGTGTCTGATCGTTTGATTTTCTTGCTGATTAGGAGAGAGCCATGATAGGGGTCGGGATCGATATCGGGTCTACGGCGGCTAAGGCCGCTGTGGTCGATGGAGAGGGTTCGGTGGCGTGGACGTGCGTGCAGCCAACCGGGTTTTCGTCGGTCGATGCGGCGGAGCGTCTGCGCTGTGAGCTCGCTACAGCCGGTTATGACGTGACGGGTGACGACGTACGCGTGGTCGCGACTGGCTACGGCCGTGCTGCCGTGCCCTATGCGCACAAGGTCGTGACCGAGATCACCTGCCACGGCACCGGTGCTGTGCGTCTCTTTGGCGACCATGGCACCGTGATCGACGTGGGCGGCCAGGACACCAAGGTCATCCAACTTAAAGGCGGCCGCGTGGCCAAGTTTGCCATGAACGACAAGTGCGCTGCCGGTACGGGGCGCTTTTTGGAGATCATGGCCGACCGCCTGGGCATTTCTCAGCAGCAGATGGCCGACCTCGCCCGCTCCGGTGAGCCAACCAAGATCAGCAGCATGTGTACGGTGTTTGCCGAAAGTGAGGTCATTAGCCTGATCGGTCGCGGTGAGCCGCGCGAGAACATCGCGCGCGGTGTGATCGAAAGCGTCGTGTCGCGCGTGGCGACTATGGCCGGGCAGGCGGCGGGTGCTCCGTATTACCTGACCGGCGGCCTGTGCGAGAACGCCTATGTTGTGGAGCGGCTGGGAGCGCTGCTGGGCTCGCCGGTGACCACCTCGCCCGAAGCCCGTTTTGCCGGTGCCATCGGCGCGGCCATTCGTGCCCAGGCGCTCGGCTGATGAGCCGGCCGTAGATGCGCGTTCATGCGTATACTGAGAAGCGTTGTTTGTGTTTGAGAGGAGGTATCGATGCTCGACGATCAGATTAGGCTCACGTCTATGACCGCCGCGAGCGGTTGAGCCGCTAAGTTGGCTCCTGGAGTCCTCGCCCAGGTCCTGGGTGACTTACCAAATGTGCCCAACGACAACTTGCTCGTGGGGTTCGATACCTCCGACGATGCGAGCGTCTTCCGTGTTGGCGAAAACCTGGGACTCGTTCAGTCCATCGACTTCTTCCCGCCGATGGTCGACGACCCGTTCCTGTTTGGCCAGATCGCGGCAGCCAACTCGCTGTCGGACATCTACGCCATGGGCGGTACGCCGAGCCACGCCATGAACCTGCTGTGCATTCCCAGCTGCCTGGGCGTTGAGGTTGCGGGGCAGATTTTGGCAGGCGGCGCCGACAAGTGCGTTGAGGCCGGCTGCACCATCGCGGGCGGCCACACCATCAATGACGATGAGCCCAAGTACGGCCTGTCCGTGAGCGGTTTTGTCCCGCTCGATCGCATGCTCGCCAACAGCGGCGCGCGCGTGGGCGATGCTCTGTTGCTGACCAAGGCGGTCGGCTCTGGCATCATCACTACGGCCATTAAGGGCGAGCTCATCGAGCAGGATGAGGCCGCAGCGATGTTTGACTCGATGCGCACCCTCAACGAAGCACCGATTCGCCTTGCCGAGGGGCTCGAGCTTCACGGCAGTACCGACGTTACGGGCTTTGGCCTGATTGGACATGCGTGCGAGATGGCTGAGGGATCGGGCGTGCAGATTGAGCTTGCGTCTGGGGCGGTGCCGCTCTTTGACCAGGTACTCGACATGGCGCGACTGGGCATTATCCCCGCCGGTGCCTACCGCAACCAGGATTTCTTTGGCCCACGTGTGGCTGCCGACGATGACCTGGAGCCGGGCATACTGGATGCGCTCTACGATCCGCAGACGTCTGGTGGCCTGCTCATCGCGGCGCCTGCCGCCGATGTGGATGAGCTTGCGCGCCGCCTGCATGCCGAGGGTCGCATCGCCGCCGTTGTCGGTCGCGTATGCGAGGCAGAGCCGGGCGGTCCCGCTGTTCGCGTTGTCCGCTAGCAGCGCGTTTATTGAACTATGTACCGTTTTAGAACGATTTACTCGAAAGGAAAACCATGTCTACCAAGATTGAAGTCAATGCCATGGGCGACGCCTGCCCGCTGCCCGTCGTTAAAACCCTTAAGGCGCTCAAGCAGCTCGATGGCGAGGGCGCCGTCGTGACCTCGGTCGATAACGAGACCGCCGTCAAGAATATCTCCAAGATGGCGCAGGAGAAGGGCTGCACGGCCTCGGTTGAGAAGGTTTCTGACGCCGAGTGGCACGTGACCGTGGCGACCGCTGGCGCCGTTGCCGTGGCCGATCCCGAGCAGGACGGCGCCGCCTTCTGCGACGCCGGCGCCGGCAAGGGTAAGCTCGTCATCTCCGTCTACACCGACTGCATGGGCCGCGGTGACGACGATCTGGGCCATAAGCTCATGAAGGCGTTCATCTTTGCCGTGACGCAGCAGGAGGAGCTGCCCGCGACCATGCTGTTCTACAACGGCGGCGCCAAGCTCACCGTTGAGGGCTCGCCGGTGCTCGACGACCTCAAGGCCCTGGCCGAGCAGGGTGTGGAGATCCTTACCTGCGGCACCTGCCTCGATCACTTTGGCATTAAGGACCAGCTTGCGGTGGGTGAGGTTACCAACATGTACGTGATCGTAGAGAAGATGGAGCAGGCCGTGCGCGTTGTGCGCCCGTAGCGCTTGGATGGGATTGCCATGAGGGAAAAGCGCCCGGCGCTTGTCATCACGTTTCCCACCACGGCTGCCGCCATGGGTTGCGAGACCCTGTGCGCCGAGCGCGGCCTTCCCGGGCGCACGATTCCCGTGCCTGGGGAGGTCGCGGCCGGCTGCGGCCTGGCTTGGAAGGCGCTGCCTTCGGATGAGGAATTGCTGCGCGGCGAGCTCGCCGCGGCGGACGTGCCTACCGAAGGCTTTACCGTGATCGACATGTGGGAGGTCGTGCGATGATCTACCTGGATAACGCGGCGACGACCATGCATAAGCCGCAAGCGGTGATCGATGCTGTGACGCAGGCGATGTGCTCGCTCGGTAATGCCGGGCGCGGCGCCACGTCGGGTGCGCTCGATGCGGCCCGTACCATCCATGGTTGCCGCGCCAAGCTTGCGCGCCTGCTGGGTTGCCCACGGGCCGACCATGTGTGCTTTACGCCCAACTCGACGGCGGCGCTCAACACCGCCATCAACGGTGTGGTGCGCCCCGGTGACCGCGTGGTCACGACGGTGCTCGAGCACAACTCCGTGCTGCGTCCTCTCAACCGCCTGGCGGCTGAGCGGGGCGTGACCGTTGAGCATGCCGGCTGCGACGCGAACGGCGTGCTCGACTATGACGAGCTCGAGCGGCTGGTCACGCCCGGTACGCGTGCCGTGGTGGTGACGCATGCCTCTAATGTGACCGGCAACGCGGTCGACATTGCGCGCGTGGCGGCCTTGGCACATGCCGCGGGTGCGCTTGTGATCGTCGATGCCTCGCAGTCTGCCGGTACGGCGCATATCGATATGCAGGCCATGGGGCTCGACGTGGTGTGCTTTACCGGCCACAAGGGGCTCATGGGCCCGCAGGGCACCGGCGGCCTGGCCGTGGTGGAGGGCGTCGACGTGGCGCCGTGGGCCATGGGCGGCACGGGCGTGCACAGCTTCGACGCGCTGCAGCCAATGGAATGGCCTACGCGCCTGGAAGCGGGTACGCTCAACGGCCACGGAATCGCGGGACTGTCTGCCGGGCTCGATTTTATTGAGGCCCAGGGTGGGGTCGAGGCGATCTCTGCGCACGAGCGCGTGCTCGCCGATCGTTTCCTCGCCGGTGTGCGCGGGATTCCGGGGATTACGCTCTACGGCGCCTTTGACCAGCCGACGCGCTCGGCAATCGTGTCGCTCAACGTGGGCGATATCGATTCCGCCGAGATTTCGGACGTGCTCATGCAAGGGTGGGGGATTGCGACCCGTCCCGGTGCCCATTGCGCCCCGCTCATGCACCGCGCGCTGGGAACCGAGCATCAGGGTGTGGTCCGTTTCTCGTTTGGATACTTCAACACGGACGAGGAAGTCGACACAGCGATTGAGGCGCTGCGCGATTTGAGCTGCGATTAGAGCAACCTTTTGCGCCCTTAGATAAACCGTTTGCGCAACCTTCCCGCATTGTCGCTTATGCAGGGTATTGTGAGATGATGGCCCACATTGGGCCCTTGGTATCTTTACGAATTGCGGGAAGGTTCCTATGAACAGGATCACTGCTGCCCTCTATAGGTTTTTAGTCGTCTATCTTTCGGTCGCGATGGTCGTGACCTCGATACCCCTTGCGCCCAGTACGGCCTATGCCGATGATGCCTCGGCGCTTGCTGTCGAGAACGAGGCCCAAGAGACCGATTCGGGCTCCGATACCGATGCGGTCGATGAATCATCGCCTTCGGACGAAAGCGCTTCATCCTCGTCTTCCGACCAAACGAATAATACGCAGGGCGACTCATCCAACGCGGCATCCGACACTTCCGGGACGAGTCTGGCGCAGGATCTCGCAGGTGCCGCGACCAACTCCGATGCTGCAAAGAGTTTGGCAGCTACGGCGGAAGCCTCGTCCGATGACAGCGAAGTCGACGCCCTCACATACGAGGATAATACGATCTATCAGTATGCCAAGCTTATGCCGAACGGCTATGTGTATCCGTGCGATCCAGACGGAAACATAGTGGTGAAGATCGACGAGAGCAAGCCGTATAAGAATTCCGTCGATGGTCGATGGGTAAGCGGCCTGATTGTCGATTACGGGACGGATGAGGTTCCCGCGCAGCTTTGCGAAGGCTCCATTTATCTGCATTCGGTGCGCTTTGAAAATAAATCCATCTCTAAAATCGGAAGAAACGCCTTCTATGGGTGTTCGAGTCTCTTCGATGTCTATCTTTCCGGTATGACCATCGGCGCCATCGAGAGCGGGGCGTTCTTTGGGTGCAGGTCGCTGGGGGGTCTGGGTTACAGCGAAGTTACCACCATCGGTTCGATGGGCGAGGGCGCGTTTGCATGGAGCGGGCTGGGGTACACGGGACTCGACAAAGTTGTCGGCCTTACGTCGCTTCCCGAGAGCGCCTACAGTGGTTGTAATCAACTGACCGATACCGGTTTGGATAAGAATACCTCCATCACGTCAATCGGTGCCGACGCGTTCAAAAACTGTTCACGCCTTGCGACGACGGGACTCGAGAGCAATACGACGATTGAGACGCTCGGTGAAGGATGCTTCTGTGGCACCGACATGAGCGGCGGGCTGGCTCTGCCCCTTAATTCCAAAATCGAGGAGCTGCCGAACCGTGCATTTTCTGGCACTAACCTCGAAGATGTGTACCTTGGATGCAACCATGTAGTGCTCATTAATTCCGATACGTTTCCCAAGCACAACATGACCGTTAAGGTTCCCGCTGCGATGATGTCGCAGTACAGCAGTGGGCGTCCTAAACAGGTCTGGGAGAGCTGCAATGGCAGCCTGCCCGTCCCGGTGGGCGAGGTACTCCAAAAGATTGAGATCTCGCGCGATCCCGACAAGATGACCTATGGGCAGGGGGAAAAGATCTCGCTCGAAGGCATGAACGTTTTGTTCCGGTACTCACATTCGACAGCGATTCGCAACTATGAGGAGCTCATAAAGAGCGGGGACGGCGAGTGCCTTGCGGCAACCCCCTGTGACGGCGACGTTTTCGATGGCTCGATGGACGGAGAACCCATACAACTCGTGTATGACGATGGCTTCACACGCCTTGTCACGTACAGCAATGGCAGCCTGCGGCAGGGAGCCTACGAGTATGCCAAGCTCATGCCGAACTACTATCTGTATCCGTGCGATGCAAACGGAAATCTTACGGTAGAGATTGATGAGAACAACCCGCGCGAGAACTCTGTCGACGGTCGAATGGTAACGAATTTGATTGTCGATTACGGGGTGGATGAAGTCGACGCACAACTCTGCGCCGACTCCACCAATCTGCGCTCAGTTCGCTTTGAGAACAGCTCCATTTCTAAAATTGGACTGCACGCCTTCTATAACTGCCCGAATCTCACCGATATCACCCTTTCCGGCATGACCATCGGTACCATCGGGAAAGAGGCGTTCTATGGTTGCAGGTCGCTTACGAGCCTGAATATCAACGAGACTGCCACCATCGGCTCGATGGGCGAGGCTGCTTTTGCCAGGAGCGGGCTGGTGTCCACGGGGCTCGACAAGGTTGTTGGTCTCACGTCGATTCCCGATAGAGCCTACGAATATTGCGAGGCTTTGACCGATACCGGTCTGGACAAGAACACCTCCATTACGTCGCTTGGCGTTTGCGCGTTCAGAGGCTGCTCGAACCTCGCTACCACAGGGCTCGAGAGCAATACGACGGTCGAAACGCTTGGCCACACCTGCTTCTACGGTACTGACTTGAGCGGTGGGCTGACGCTGCCCTATAACTCCAAGATCGAGAAGTTGCCGAAAAAGGCGTTTTACGACACTAATCTCGAGACCGTATTCCTTGCCTGCAATCATGCGGTGCTCATTGATACCGACACGTTTCCCAAGTACAACATGACGGTTATGGTCCCCGCAAAGATGATTCCGAAGTACAGCAAGGGAGAGCCCAAAGCTGTTTGGGAGAGGTGCAACGGCTGTCTACCCGTCCCGGTGGGCAAGGTGCTCGAGAACGTTGAGATCTCCTGCGATCCCAACAACATGACCTATGAGCCGGGGGACACCATTTCGCTCGAGGGCATGAGCGTCGAGCTCGATTACCCGCATTCTGTTTCGATTTGGGACTACGAGGCGCTCATAAAGGAAGAACTGGGTGAGTACCTAACGGCAACTCCCTGTGACGGCGACGTCTTCGACGAGTCGATGGACGGACAACCCGTAAAGCTCGTGTATGACGACGGCTATTCACATTTTGAAACCCAGACCAAGGGCACGCTACAGCTTAAGAAGCCTGAGCCGACGTCGTTCCAGATCTCCTATGCCCAAACGATCGATAAAGGTGAACGCAAGCTGATGGACGGCGTTGAGCTGCCCGATGTTTCCGGCGTGACGACGATCGATGCGGGCACCGAGGTCACGCTCGATGCCGGTGCTTTGGGGATGCTCAACGACAACCTTACCTTTAAGGGCTGGTATGACACCGAGTCCGGCAAGTACATCTCCAAAGAGACGGTTTGTACTTTTACACCAGACAAGGATCTGTCCCTCGAGGCTCGTTTTAAGCTTAAAGACCATGCGGTGCACATCAACGATGCGCAGGCGACCGACTCGTCGCAGGACTTTGCGCATCTGAGTGTTACCGCTCAAAACTGCTATCGCAATGCCGGCGAGACGGTTGGGGTTTCCGCCGTCACGGATAACGCGCTGTTCCTGGGCTGGTATCTGGGTGAGGGCGATGATGCCTACGCCGTGAGCGATCAGCTCGACTTTACCTATACGGTGGACGAGGCGGACGCGATGGTGTCCGAGGACAAGACTGACGCGAGGATCGAAATTACGCCGCGCTACTGCGCCCCGCAGGCGAGCGTTGTCCTGAGCGTGGACGGAGTCGATGAAAACGGCCAGCCGCTCGGACAGTTCCTTTCCACGGGCCTGTATGGCATTGGGTCGCGCGTCACGGTCGTGGCGGTGCCAATGCCCGGCTATGTGTTTGACTATGCGACCGATGCCCGCGGCAACGTCGTCTTTACCGGCGACGATGGCCCTTCCTATACGTTTGTGCTCGAAGGGGATGTGCAGTACACCGCACGCTTCCGTGAGGCGACGGACCCGGCCGAGTCGCTTGCTGCTCTGAAGGCCGCGCTCATCGCTGCGATCACGGCTGCGGCAGTTCTCGCCACCATGTATGGCCTGGGCGAGATTGTCGACCCCATCGCGGCCGATGCGGTGATCGAGATCGGTATGGCCGACAACATTGAGGATGTTGCCGCCGTCGGCACGAAGGTACTCAAGGAGATCAAGGACATCATCGACGACCACAAGAAGCCCAAGCCTCATGGCGACCATAAGATTGAGATTATTGCCACCGCGCAGCCCGAGGTGGGCGGCGTCGTTACCGGCGGCGGTATCCACTATGAGGGGACGGTCGCCACGCTCGAGGCTGTCGCAAATCCCGGCTATCGCTTCGTATGTTGGAAAGAGAACGGCGTCGAGGTCTCGACATCTCCTCTCAAGACGATGACGATCACGGACCTGACACCCGAGGTCGTAAAAATGACGGCCGTATTCGAGAAAAAAGTCGAGGTCACGGCGGTTGCCGAAGCCGATGGCATTCAGGCCGATTTTTCGACGGGCTGCACCGCAAGCCCTGTAAAGCAGAGCATCACCCGTGGCGATCAGGCTATGGTCACTGCGAGCGAGGGTCCCGACTATGCCTTTGTGGGATGGTTTGAGGACGGCCTCGAGGTTTCGCCCGAGCGCACGTATATCTTCAAGGCCGAGGTCGACCGCCATCTGGTTGCGCGCTTCCGCAAGGCGGACAAGACCATTCTGGTGAATACCGATCCCTTCGATAGCGCCGAGGTGCTGTGCGATGGCATGCCAGTCGTGGATGGCAAGGTTCGCGCGAAGGATGGGGACATTCTCACGTTTACGGTGCGCCCCAAGGTACGCCCCGACAATCCGGAGAAAACATACCGGTTTGTGGAATGGCGCGAAACCGATGCACAGGGCATCACGATTGCCAACAAGCAGGAAGTTTGCGAATACCGCGTTAACGGGAATGCCCGGATCGAGGCCGTGATGGACGGCAGGGATGCGCACACTGTGCGTGCCGATGCCGACCCGCTCGAGGGCGGTACCGTTACGCTGAAGCGCGGCGAGACTGCCGGCATGGTGCTCGAGGTTCCCGAAGGCGAGCGCGTGACCGCGGAGGCCACCCCATCCGAGGGCTATATCTTTGACGGCTGGTATCTGAGCAACGGTGGCTCGGATGCCACCTCGACGCTGGTTTCGAGCGAGCGCTCCTATACCTTTGAGCCCATTACTGACTGCGTGATCCAAGCAAAGTTTACGCGTGCCTGCAAGGTGGACGTGGTCGTTGAGCCTGCCGCGGCCATGGCGGGCAAATACATGGTGCACGGCGAGGGCTATTGCATGAAGGGCGAGCCTGCCACGCTGAGCATTGAGCTCACGGCCGAGGCGAGCAAACATTTTACTTTTAAGGGCTGGTACGACGCCAAGACGGACCTGCTTTTGGGCACCGACCCCAGCTACCTCGAGTTCTATCCCGAGGACGTGGAATGCACCGTGCGCGCGGTGTTTGAGGAAAACACGTATACCGTGACGGCGAAGGCAAAAAAGACCTTTGTGGAGCGCGGTACGGTTGAGATCGAGGGCCACCCGGGGGCGTCTTCTGTTACCTGCGGATACGGCGATACGGTGATGCTCAAGGCAAAGGCCAACGACGGCTATCGTTTTGACCATTGGAAGGACGGCTCCGGTAAGGAGTACGAATCTGCCGAGCTAGTCGTTAAGGTCACCAAGAGCGATACCTATACCGCGATCTTTACCGACTCAAAGCCCGAGGTCATGGTCACGGCCGATTCATGGCTCGGCGGTACCGTGACGTGCAATGGGACCGTGGTGAAGCCTGCGACCGATAAGTTCAAATTGGGGGAGACCCTTCATCTGACGGCCAAGGCTCGTCCTGGCTATTTGTTCTGGGGTTGGTACGTCAACGGGCGCCTGAAGAGCCTTAAGCACGAGACCACGTTGGTTGCCAAGGCTCGCGGCAAAACCGGGCACTGCGTCATTACCGCGGCCTTTGTGCCTATCGATACCGTCTGCGTGCCCCTCGCCGATCCTGCTGAGGGCGGCACCGTCAAGGCGAGCCGAATCCTTGCCGACCGCGGCGCGGAGGTTGCCCTTAAGGCGACGCCCAATCCCGGTTATGTCTTTACTGGTTGGTATACGGCCGACGGCTCGTTTGAGTCTGCCGATGCAGAGTTCACCTGCCACCAGGAGCGCAGCCATGTGCACGTCGCTCGCTTTATGGCGAAAAGCTATGAAGTCGACGCCACGACGGTAGTCGATTCCGGTACCGGTTCGCTGGTCGAATCGAGTGCCGCCGGCTGGGTCGAGGGCACAGGTACCGTCGAGGCGGGGCATGCCGCCACGCTGATTGCGCATGCGCTTTCGGGCTATGCGTTTGAGTATTGGGCCGATGCTTCGGGCGCCGTGGTAAGCCGTAGCTGCACCTATCACGTGATGCCGACGTCCGACACGACGCTCCAGGCCGTGTTCTCGACAAAGCAATATGCGGTGGACGTCTCGTGCGAAGAGGGCATGGGTTCGGTCGAGGGCTCGGGGACGTATGCCGCTGGACAGGTCGCAACCGTGCGTGCGGTCGCCGCCGAGGATACGGCTTTTGTGGGCTGGTTCCGTAACGGCACATGCGTGAGCTCCAAGAAAACCTATCGATTTACCGTGCGTGAGGATACGTCGCTCTATGCCGTCTTTGCGTCGGGTTCGTATGTCGTGCATACCGTTGCTTCGCCTGCCGAGGGCGGAGCCGTGAGCGGCTTTGGTGGCTATGGGGCCGGCGACCGCGCAACGCTTCGTGCGATCGCCAACACCGGGTATTCGTTTGCGGGTTGGACGGACGACAAGGGTGAGACAGTCAGCGAGAACGCCGACTATACCGTTAAGGTCGCGGGTGACGCCACCTATACGGCGACCTTTACGCCTAAGTCCTATCAGGTCGTTTTGAGCGCGAGTGACGATAGCGTTAGCATCCTGAGCGGCGAGGGCTCCTATCAATTCGGTGATACGGTCGAACTCAACGCTACGCCTATGGGTACCAAGCGATTTGCCGGTTGGTATGTCCTGGATGCCGAGGGCAACAAGTCGCTGCTGAGCTGCGACGCCCATTGCTGGGTTAAGCTCGACAAGGATATGGTCGAGGGGCTCGAGGACGATACGTTGGAGCTCCAGGCCGTGTTTGCCGATCCGTACGAGGTGACCGTTACGGGCGAGGTCGTGGTGAAGGACAAGGCTTCGAACAGGGGCTGCCGTGTTACGGGCAGCGGTAGCTTTGCCCTGGGCGATAAGGTGGAACTGTCCGCTGTTGCCGGTATGGGCTATCGCTTTGTGGGCTGGAGCACCGATAAGGAGGGCACCTCGATTGTCGAGACCGCGACGACCCTCGATGTGGCCGCCACGCAGGACATAACGTACTACGCGCAGTTCGAATCCGATGGACAAGTGACCATTACCGTCACGGGGTCGTCCATCTTCCGCGGTACGGCCCTTCTGGTCGACGGCATTCCTGCCGGTAGCAGGTCTTACGACAGGGGCGACATGTTTATGGCGATCGCGATCCCGTGGAAGAAGTACCACTTCTCGCATTGGGTCGACGATGCGGGTGTCACGGTGAGCTACAGCGCGTTCTATATCGGTACCGCCAAGGAGAATAAGCAGCTTACGGCCGTGTTCTATGAAACGGGCTGCGATGTTCAGGTCGCTACGTATCCCAAGGACGCTGGCTTTAGCATGGTTGCGCTTGGTACCGGCGGCTCCTACCACTCCGCGGCGATTATGTTTACCGTGCCGCACGAGGGTTGGAAGTTTAAATACTGGGTCGACGAGAACGGCATGCCTGTGGGCGCCACGCCGGTCATTAACCGCGTCGTGTTTGGCAACCGTACTTTTACGGCCGTTTATGAACGGGCGTCGATGACGGTTACGGCGGTGGATTCGCGTCAGGGCGGACACGTCGAGGGTTCCTCCGAGGACGAATCTCTGGGCTATGCCGTGACCAACGAAGTCGAGAACGGTGAGTCCACGACCCTGACTGCCGTTCCCGATGCGGGCTATGTGTTTGATGGGTGGTATGCGCGCAATGACGACGGGTCGTTGGGCGATGAGCCGCTGAGCACGGATGCTACCTGGACGTTTGTCCCCGAGGACAACATGACCGTCGAGGCGCGCTTTGCGGAGGCGCCTAAGTACAAGGTGACGGCCCGAGCGGTCAACGGATCGGTTGATCCGGAGTCTGCTTTGGTCGCTACGGATGGCAAGGTGACGCTTTCGGCGACGCCTGATGAGGGCTGCTATCTGACGCGCGTGACTGTTGCCGAAGAGGCAGGTGATGACGGTTCGGCCGGCAATGCCTATGGCCTTGATATTTCTGACTATAAGGGTGGGGCGTACGAAGTCACACTGAGTGGCGTGAGTGCTCCGCAGCAGGTCACATTTGAATTCGCGAAGGCTGCGGCTCCGGAGGTGCTCGCTCAGCCGCAGGATGCGAGTGCTTACGAGGGTGACCCGGTTGAGCTTTCGGTCGCTGCCGAGGCGGGGCGCAACGTTCGCGTCCATGCGGCCGTGTCTTCTGGATCCGCTGCAGACGTCAAGCTGAGCTACCAGTGGTATCGCGTGTCTGACGATGGTGGCAAGGCGGTGGCGCTGAAGGGCGAGACGGGGGAGACTCTTTCGATCGTTCAGCTCGACAGCGACGGCGAGGGCGAGTACTTCTGCCGCATTACGCAGAACTACCTGGGCACGGTGACAAAGACGGATACCGAACATGCGAAGGTATCCATCGTGCCCCGAGAGGCACTTGTGTTTAATGGGCGTGTGCTGCCGGTGGCGACCGCTCACGATGAGTACCGTGCAGAGATTGTCGGCGCTACGGGCGGCAAGGCACCGTATGCGTACAACTTGGATGATGTTGAGGTTCCTGAGGGCATGCAGCTGACGTTGGCAGATGACGGATCGGGCGCCTTGGTGCTCTCGGGCGTGCCTGCGGCTACGGGTGTGCGTCGCTTCAAGATTGGGTGCACCGATGACCTGGGCAACAAGTGCGATGCGCACTTCGCGCTGCTCGTGAAGGCGAAGGAAGCCTCGCTTGCATTTGAGGGCCAGACCTTTACCTACAACGCGACGGCGCAGGCCCCGGAGCTTTCGGGCGTGCCCGAGGGTTGCGAGGACGATGTCAAACTGACCTATGTTGGCACGGGCGACACGCATTACTCGTCGGATCAGGCGCCGGTGGATGCCGGCACGTATCGTGTGGTGGCGACGCTCGATGCCAAGGGATATGTCGGTAATGCATCCTGTGACTTCACGATCGAGAAGGCCCCAGTCGATATTTCGATCGAGACGTCTGATGTGACATACGATGGCGCACGACACGGTGCGGCGGTTGCGGTTGCCGGCCTTGATGCGTCTGCCTATTCCGTTATCTATTGCGGTATAGATGGAACGTCCTATGGTTCGACGGCGCTGGAGCCGTGCGACAGTGGCAACTATCGCGTTACGGTTAAGGTGACTGACCCCAACTATCAGGGTAAAAAGTCCGCCGAGTTCTCGATTGCAAAGGCAAGCCAGGCCATTACGGGAACGACGAGCTATTCGGGTGTTTACGGTGGAGACCCCATTGTGTTTAACAACGTTGCCCAGACTCCCGTGAGCTTTGAGCTGGTTGATTCCGATGGCGATGCGAGCCCGGTTTCGATTAAGGGACGCTGCGCGACGGTGAAGGCTGCCGGTACGGCACGTGTTGTCGCCCATGCCAAGGCGTCTCGAAACTACCTTGCCGCCGAGGACGTCGAGTTGACGGTTTCCGTTGCACCTGCCCAGTTGCTGGTGAAGGTCGACGATGCCGAGCGCTTTGAGGGCCAGGAAAATCCCGAGTTTACTTCCAGCTTGGTGAGCCGTTGCGACACCTCGGACGTAAAGGTTACGTACTTCTGCTCGGCGAATAAGAAATCTCCGGCGGGTGAGTACCAGATTGATGCGGCGGTCGCCGATCCGAACTTTGATGTCGCGGTCGACCCTGGCACGCTGACGGTCAAGAAGAAGCCCGAGCACTACAAGGTGACGGCGAAGGCAGTCAACGGTTCGGTCGACAACGCCTTGGTTTCGGTTGTTGAGGGCGGGGACGCGATCCTCTCGGCGGCACCCGACGAGGGCTGCTACCTCGAGCGCGTGACGGTCGCGCAGGCCGGCTCGGGTGCGACCGTTGACCTCGACATTTCTGATTACAAGGGCGGGGCGTACGATGTCACGCTGAACGATGTCACCGCATCGCAGGAGGTCACGTTCGAGTTTGCGAAGGCGGACGTGCCGCGTGTGGTCGCGCAGCCGCAGGACGTGAGCGTCCATGGGGGCGATTCGGCTGTGCTCTCGGCTGCGGCCGAGGCAGGCAAAAACGTCGCCGACCACGCGGCCTCGTCCACGGGTTTCGCTGCCGAGATTGAGCTTTCGTACCAGTGGTTCCGCATGGCGAATGACAAGGCCGTGGCGCTCGATGGCGAGACGGGGGAGACGCTCTCGCTCGCGGACCTCGATGACGAGCAAGCCGGCGAGTTTTTCTGCCGCATCACTCAACGCTACCTTGGCACCGAGAAGCAGACGGACAGTGATTATGCCTCCGTCTCCATCGTGCCGTGGGACACCCTTGTGTTTAACGGCGACCTACTGCCGGCAGCGAGTGCGCACAGCACGTACATCGGCACGATTGCCGGGGCCGCGGGCGGCAAGGCTCCGTACGAGTACGCATGGGATGAGGCGAAGCTTCCCGACGGGCTCAAGCTCTCCCGTACTTCGGGCGGTCTGACGCTCTCGGGCGTTCCGTCCAAGACGGGCGTTTCTGCCTTCGATATCACGTGCACGGATGCCCGTGGCGAGGCCATGACCGCCCGCTTTGCGCTCGTTGTCCAGGCGAAGCACGTAAAACTTACGTTTACGGATGGCGACTTTACCTTTAATGGCGCGTCGCAGGCGCCCGAAGTTTCCGGTGCTCCTAAGGTCTGCAAGGGCGACCTTAAGGTCTGGTACTTCGGTACCGGAAGCACGCAATATTCCTTGACGGAGGCCCCGACCGATGCCGGCACGTACCGCGCTGTCGCCACGCTGCGCAGCCACGGCTACATCGGTGCCGCTGCCTGTGAGTTCGAGATCGCTCCGGCAAAGCTCAAGGTGAAGGTTGACGATGCCGAGCGCTTCGAGGGGGAGGCGAACCCAGCGTTTACCTCGAGCCTGGAGAGTGCGGTTGACACTTCGGGTGTGAAGGTCGAGTACTCCTGCGATGCCGATGAGAGCTCTCCTGCTGGCAAGTACCAGATTGGCGCGACGGTCACCGACCCGAACTTCGATGTCGAGGTCGTGCCCGGAACGCTGACGGTGAAAAAGAAGCAGGAGCCCGTCGATCCCGACCCGGTGGTTCCGGACCCGGACAATCCGGACCCGGATAACCCTGACCCGGATAATCCGGAGCCCGACAATCCTGATCCGGATCCCAACCCCGATCCTGATAACCCCGAGCCCGATAACCCGGATAAGCCCGAGCGCTTTGAGGTGACGGCAAAGGCGGTCAACGGTTCGGTCGACAACGCTTCCGTCACCGTTGATGCGGGCGGCGACGTGACGCTCTCGGCGACGCCCGACGAGGGCTGCTACCTCGAGCAGGTGACGGTCACGGAAGCCGGCTCGGACAAGGCCATCGATCTCGATATCTCCGACTATGAGGGCGGAGCGTACGAGGTCACGCTGAGTGGCGTCACCGCTTCGCACGAGATTACGTTCGAGTTTGCGAAAGCGGACGCTCCGAAGGTGATCACGCAGCCGCAGGACGCGAGTGCCCACGAGGGCGATGCTGTTGTGCTCTCGGTTGCTGCCGAGGCGGGGAAGAGCGTTGCCGACCGCGCATCTTCATCCACGGGTTCCGCCGCCGATGTCGGACTTTCCTATCAGTGGTTCCACATGGTGGGCGGCGAGGCCGTGACGCTCGAGGGCGAGACAGGGGAGACGCTCCTCATCGAGGGCCTTGATGACGATTGCGCCGGCGAGTATTTCTGCCGTGTCACTCAGCGCTACCTTGGTACCGAGATGCAGGCGGACAGCGATCGCGCTGTCGTTTCCGTTGTGCCCCGGGATGCCCTCGTGTTCAACGGCGGTCTGCTGCCGGTTGCACGTGCGCATAGCACGTATCGCGCGACGATTTCGGGTGCCGCGGGTGGCGAAGCTCCGTATGAGTACACGTGGGACGACGCTAAGCCCCCCGACGGGTTTAAGCTCACCCGCACGGCGGGCGGTCTGACGCTCTCGGGCGTCCCGTCCAAGGCCGGAGTGTCTACCTTTGACATCACGTGCAAGGACGCTCAGGACAAGACCGTGACCGCGCACTTCGTTCTGGTCGTTCAGGCGAAGCGGGTCGAGCTCGCATTTGCAGGCGGCGACTTCGTCTATAGTGGTGACACCCAGGCGCCCGAGGTCACGGGGGTTCCCAAGGCCTGCGAAGGTGACCTGAGGGTCAGGTATTACGGGACGGGCGGCACGCACTATTCGTCGAGTGAGGCCCCGACCGATGCCGGCACATATCGCGCCGTTGCCACGCTGCGTAGCAACGGGTATATTGGCGCCGCCTCGCGTAAGTTCAAGATTGCGCCGGCGAAGCTTAGGGTAAAGGTCGACGATGTTGAACGCTTCGAGGGAGAGGCGAATCCCGCCTTTACCTCGAGCCTAAAGAGCTCGGTCGATACCTCGGGCGTGAAGGTCGAGTACTCCTGCGTCGCCGATGAGAGTTCCCCGGCGGGCGAGTACCGGATCGAGGCGACGGTCACCGACCCGAGCTTCGATGTCACGGTTGAGCCCGGTACGCTGACGGTGAAGAAGCGGGAGCCTGTCGACCCGGACCCGGTGGTTCCCGATCCGGACAAGCCGGACCCGGACCAGCCTGACCCGGACCAGCCGGACAAGCCCGAGCCTGACCAGCCTGATCCGGGCAAGCCCGAGCCCGACAAACCGGAGCCTGATCAGCCGGACAAGCCGGACCCGGATAACCCGGATAAGCCTGAGCCCGACAACCCGAGTAAGCCGGAGCCGGAAAAGCCCGGAACGCCCGATTCCGACCAGCCGGATTCAAAGGATCCGACAAAACCCGGTAGTTCGGATAACTCTGCGGTCGATAAGGCAAAGGCATCGGGTACGGAAAACTCTGGCAAGAAGGAGTCTTCCAAGTCGAGCGCTCAGCAGCTCGCCGACACGGGCGATCGTGCGCCATTGGCCGTCGCCGTCGCTGCGGGCGCCGTTGCGCTTGTCGCGCTGGGACTCGAGCTGCTGCGTCGCCGTCGCTCTGACGCGTAGCGGCTCTAAAGGGGCAACCAGATTGATACTTTGCACCATCTGGCCTGCTCAAGCGTTTATACTTGCGGGACGGGTATTTTGCCCGTCCCGTTTTTGTTTCGACCCGAAAGGTGTGCCTATGCCCTCATCTGCACCGCGCGGTCTGCGCTCCGACCATGTCGTTACCGTCGGCATCGCCCTGTTTTCGATGCTCTTTGGCGCCGGCAACCTCATCATTCCGCCGTTGCTGGCGCTCCAGGCCGGCACGGCCACACCGCTTGCCATGGTTGGCTTTTTGATTGCCGCCATCGGCCTGCCCGTCATGGGCTTTATCGCCGTGGCGCTCGCCGGCACGGCGCGTGAGCTTGCCAGCCGCGTGCACCCCAAGTTTGGCGAGTTCTTTGTCGCGGCGGTGTATCTGGCCATTGGCCCGTGCCTGGCCATTCCGCGTACGAGTTCCACGGCCTTCGAGATGCTGGTGCCGCTGTTGCCCGAGGGCGTCTCGCTCGGCACGGCGCGCCTGGTGTTTGCCATTGGCTTCTTTGTCGTCGCGTTTGCGCTCACGCTGCGCCCGGGCGTCATCACGCGCGTGCTCGGCCGCATTACGGGCCCCGCGCTCATCGCCCTAATCGTATTGGTCGTGGGCGCCGCCGTGGTCTCGCCGCTGGGTCCCGCTGCCGCGCCGCAGGCTCCCTATGATGCCGGTGCCGCCGTTCAGGGCTTTTTGACCGGCTACCAGACCATGGACCTGCTCGCGTCGCTCGCCTTTGGCATCATCATCGCCGAGACCATTCACGAGCTGGGCGTGACCGACGACAAGCGCGTGGCCTTCGAGATCTCGCGCTCCGGCGTGATCGCCGGCGTGCTCATGGCCATCATCTACTGCGGTCTGGCCCTTGCCGGTATGCAACTCGGCACTGTGATGCCCGACGCCACCAACGGCGCTGCCATCCTTGCTCGCTCGGCCTCCATGCACTTTGGCCTTGCCGGCACGGTTGTGGTCTTTGCGATCTTTTTCCTCGCCTGCATGAACGTGTGCATCGGCCTTATCAGCTGCTGCTCGCGTTACTTCTGCGAGACGTATGTGGTCGAAGGGGGAGCGGAGGCGTCCGAGGAGGCCATGCGCCGTCCCTTTGCGGTTCTCGCCTTTGTGTTCGCGGCGTTTTCGTGCGTGCTTTCCAACGTGGGTCTCGACATGATCCTTATGTTCTCGGTGCCCATGCTCAACGCTTTGTACCCCGTTGCCATTGTGCTGGTGCTTATGGGCCTGGTGCACGGCTTTTGCGACGCTCATCCGCAGGTGTGGGTCTGGGTCGGCGGCGTCGTTGCTGTGCAGAGTGTGATCACCTCGGTCCGCGATGCGTTCTTTGCGGGCACGTGGCTGCCGTTTGATGCGCTACCCCTGGCAGACATCGGTGCCGCGTGGGCGCCGGTCGCCGTAGTTGCCTTTGTGATCGGTCTGCTCCACAGCAAGTTTGTCGCACATTCGAGGAGCTAGGGTTTCTGCGCTTGCACAGGCGGTGAGTCTCCCCTATAATTTCCTTCGCTTTGGGACACGCAAGGTTTAGACCTTAGCTGCTCAACACCTTCGGGACGTGGCGCAGTTTGGTAGCGCGCCTGCTTTGGGAGCAGGATGTCGCAGGTTCAAATCCTGTCGTCCCGACCATATCTTGCGGGCGTAGTTCAATGGTAGAACCCCAGCCTTCCAAGCTGATGACGCGGGTTCGATTCCCGTCGCCCGCTCCATAAGAATTGTTTTAACGGCTTTGGTTTCCTTTGGTGACCAGAGCCGTTTTTGTTTAAGCGCCGGGCGACGGGAATCGAACCCGCTCTGCGCCCACCTAAGTTGCGTTGAAATACGGACTGTCTTTTGGCTTTTGCGAGCTCATTAAAGGCCGGGGTAGCTAATTTGGAGCGGGCTATTTGACTGCTCTAGCGATCGGCTGGCAAATGTGGCCAAAAAAGCCCTGTCACAAAATGACCGGTCTGGTGTTGGGCCACGAAAGCGGCCCATCTACTACGTTTGGCCTGCAGGGGTCGACCATAGCGGCATTTTCGGAAAATCGGCAAGCCGTCTACCAGCTGTTTTGATATTTCGGATTTCGGTATGGTCGAGGGTAATCGGTTAAACGTAGTAGATGGGCCCATTTTGTGGCGAACGGTGTGATTCGCGGTCCAAGGCCGCCGGTTTCGGATGGCCAACGTAGAAGTCGCGGTGAAGTAGTTTCTGAAAAGCGCGAATAAGCCTAAACGGAACTATTTCACCGCAACTTAGGTGGGGATGGGGTTAGTTGCGGGGGCGGTGGCGGAGCTTGTCGATGGTGGCGTCGGTGCTTCGGCTGCGGGCTTCGGCTGCGGTTTGGCGCTTGCGGCGGTAGTCGATCATGCCTTGGATGATGGGCTTGCCAAAGCTCACGACATCATCGTTGTAGATGGCGGTTCGGGCTGCGAGGAGGCAGTCGCTAAAGTCCATATGCGTTTTGCCAAAGAGTTTGACGGCAAGGGCGACAACGGTGGGCTCGTCGACCATGACGTCATCGAGCAGCCTTTTCATGGCCGCAGCAATCTCAACGCGGGGAACCTTATAGACGTCGCGCAGCGTGACCACGACGCGCGTGATGATCTCGGGGTAGACACGAGCGGTGCGCGTGGCGATGACCTTGGCGGCGCGCGGTGACAGGACCTCGTCGTCGTCGAGCAGATAGCGCAGGATGACGGTCTCGTCGATGATGGTGCTACTCATGGATATCTACTTCCTCGGGGCCCAAAATCGAATCGTCACTTTCTGTGGCAAGGTATTCAATCCAGGCATTGCGCTCCTCGGAGCGGCGATTGGGGTCCCCATATGCTTTGAGCGATCCATAGGCGGCGGTGCCGTCCTTTGAGCGCACGGCGACCGGCTGAAAGGGGAGCTTGCGCATCAAAATGCTCTGCGCGACAAATAGACGTACGGCCTCGGCGAGCGATGTGCCCATGGCGTCGTAGAGGCGCTCGGCATGCTGCTTGTCTTCCTCGCGAATGCGCACCTGCAGGATGGCTCTTTTTTGAGTCGATGACATCACTGGCCCCCTTAATGAGCGTGCAATATAGTCGGTCAAATGCGGCATGTGCCGATACTTGAGCATCTTATAACGATTACTTTATTTCGCTCAAGTAAATAACCATTAACTTGAATACAAGCGTAGTACATCTAAAATGAGAGCGCGTAAAAATCTCTGAGGCGTACGCGTGTAATACACTCACCTTTATATCCTATAGAGAATAATTCCAACCTGCCAAAACCCCTGCAATACACCCGTATTGCAGGGCCTATGCTCAAGTTTGCCCCCTGCAACTGCGTATATTTAACCTGTATATCGTTGGAGGAATTCTATCGAAGTGCCTGTTTCGCCGCATGCGCTCGATACGCCGATGCCGGACCACGGGCGGTCCGGGGCAACGTCGACAGGGTCTCTCCGGCATGGGATTCAGGAGGGAGTGAACAACATGGGCAATAAACGAGTCGTAGCCGATTCCTCACGCTGCATTGGGTGCCAAACCTGTATGGCGGCGTGCATCGAGGCGCACGACATTCCCGGCAACATCGCCGCGCCGCGCCTGCGCGTGACGCGTACGTACGAGATCTCCGCACCGGTGGCTTGCCATCACTGCGAGGATGCCCCGTGCGCCAAGGCCTGCCCTACGGGCGCCTTGTTCTTTGATCCAAAGAACCATCGTATCGGCGTCAACGAGGACAACTGCATCGGCTGCAAGAGCTGCGTCATGGCCTGCCCCTTTGGCGCCGTGAGCGTGGCGACCACGCAGGTCCCCGTCTTGATGGGCGACGTGCGCGTGGGTTCGCAGACCAAGAGCTTCGTGCTCAAGTGCGACCTGTGCGTGGACCGTCCCGGCGGTCCGGCGTGTGCCGAGGCGTGCCCGACCAAGGGCCTCACCCTGGTAGACGAGGAGCGCCTGGCGGAACTGACTGCCGAGCGTGCCCGCGCCACCATCGAAAACGAGGCGTAAGCGTCGGGCGACAGGCCCAATGATTGTCAAATAAGTACCGAGTATTCGGTAGCAGAGAAAGGAAGGAGGGTGTCATGGAGAAGCATAAAGTGATCTGCCCGTACTGCGGCGCCGGTTGCCAGTTTAACCTCCTGGTCCAAAACGGCCAGGTCGTGGGTACCGAACCGCTCAACGGCATCACCAATCAGGGCGAGCTGTGCCTTAAGGGCATGAGCGGCTACGACTTCATCAACGACACCAAGATCTTGACTCCTCGCGTACTGCACCCGATGATCCGCCGCACTAAGGGCGCGGATCTTGAGCGCGTAAGCTGGGACGAGGCGCTGGATTTCACCGCATCTAAGATGCAGGCCATAATTGACGAATATGGTCCTAACGCTGTCATGACCACCGGCTCTTCGCGAGGCGGCGGCAATGAGGCGAACTACGTCATGCAGAAGTTTACGCGTGCGTGCATCGGCACCCACAGCGTAGACAACTGCGCCCGTACTTGACACGGCCCTACTGTCCTCGGTCTGATGGACACGGTTGGTTCAGGTTGCATGTCATGCTCCATCCCCGGTATGGAGGATGCGGGCTGCATTTTCCTCTTCGGCTATAACCCTGCCGATTCGCACCCCATCGTCGCAAGGCGTATCGTGCGAGCCAAAGAAAAGGGTTGCAAGATCATCGTCGCCGACCCGCGCCATATCGAAACCGCGCGTATCGCCGATCTCTACCTTCCGATCAAGAACGGTTGCAACGTCGCGTTCCTCAACGCCTTTGCCAACTGTCTGGTCAACGATGGCCTCTACGACAAGGAATTCGTCGCCGAGCACACGAACGGCTTTGACGAGTGGTGGGAGACCATCAAGAACTACACTCCCGAATCCGTACAGGACATCACGGGTGTCGAGCCCGCGTTGATCCACCAAGCTGCCGAGATGTACGCCACGGCGAAGCCTTCTGCCATCATTGGCTGGGGCATGGGCGTATGCCAGCAGAAGCAGAACCTGAAGACGGTGCACACCATCGCCTCCATCGCCTGCGTTGCCGGCCAGATCGGCAAGCCCAATTCCGGTCTCGCGCCCGTGCGCGGCCAGAATAACGTCCAGGGCTCCTGCGATATGGGCATGCTGCCCAACCTGTACCCTGGCTACCAGAAAGTCACCGACCCCGCCGCTCGCGCCAAGTTTGCCAAGGCTTGGGGCGTGCCCGAGGAAAAGCTCCCGCTCGAGGAGGGCTACAAGCTCACCGACCTGGGCCACCTGGTCGACGAGGGCAAGGTGCACTGCTTCTACAACTACGGCGAGGACCCGGTGCAGACCGAGCCCGATTCGGCCGGTATGCGCAAGACGCTCTCCGAGCTGGATCTGTTCATTTGTCAGGACATCTTTATGACGCAGACGACCATGCTCGCCGACGTCATCCTGCCCGCTACCTCTTGGGGCGAGCACGAGGGTGTCTTTACCGCATCCGACCGTAGCTTCCAGCACTTTGACGCGGCCGTTCCGCCCAAGGGCGAGTGCCGTCACGACTGGGAGATCTTCGCGGACCTGTCTACGCGCATGGGCTACCCCATGCACTACGACAACACCGAGCAGATCTGGAACGAGTGCATTAGCCTGTGCCCCAACTTTGTGGGCGCAACCTACGAGAAGATGGCTCCCGAGGGCGGCTACGCCCAGTGGCCCGTCAAGAGCACCGATGTGAACGACCACGGTACGCCCGACATGTTCGCTGGTGGCAAGTTCACCACCAAGGACGGCCGCGCCAACCTGATGGCGCACGACTGGGAGGCGCCCTCCGAGCTTCCCGACGATGAGTACCCGCTCATCCTGTGCACCGTCCGCGAGGTCGGCCACTACAGCTGCCGTTCGATGACCGGCAACTGCAAGACGCTGGCGCTGCTTGCCGACGAGCCCGGCTTTGTCCGCATGAATCCCGCGGACGCCCAGGCGCGCGGCATCAAGAACGGCGACATCGTCTCGATTCACAGCCGCCGCGGCCAGGTATACAGCCGCGCCGACGTGAGCGACCGTATCAACAAGGGCACGGTCTATATGACCTACCAGTGGTGGATCGGCAAGTGCAACGAGCTGACCATGCACAAGGTCGACCCGGTCTCGCACACGCCCGAGGACAAGTTCTCCGCCTGCCAGGTCGACGCTATCGCCGACCAGGTCTGGGCCGAGGGCGAGGTCGAGCGTCAGTACACCGAGCTCAAGCAGGCTCTGGTCGACGCCGCCGCTCCCCAGGACGTTGAGCCCGGCGCCGCCAAGTTCGACGACGAGACGCACGTGAATCAAATCGTGTAGTCCCGTTCTCGTTGGCTTTTTGGGCCGGGCGTCCCGTACGTTCGGGAGCCCGGCCCGTTATTTTGAAAGGAAGTGGGGATGAACCGCTTCATCGACATCAACCCGGAGAGGTGCATCGGCTGCGGAACATGCCAGTCCGCCTGTGCCGACGCCCACCGGATGCAGGGTCTTCAGGATACGCCGCGCCTGGCGCTCGTGAAGACCGGCGGTATTTCGGCCGCCCTTGCCTGCCACCATTGCGAGGGTGCCCCCTGCGCCGAGGTTTGCCCGGTGAATGCCATCGAGCACGATGGCGACCGCATCCACGTCAAGGAGCAGGAGTGCATCGGGTGCAGGCTGTGCGCCATCGCGTGCCCCTTCGGAGCCATCCATCCCGATGGCACGTCTATCGCCGGTGTCGCTGGCATGTGCGACCCGACACCGTCCTACCCCAAGTCCCTGAGCAGCCTGCTCACGTGGGCGCCCGGTCAGTACACCTGCGCCGTCAAGTGCGACCTGTGTGCCTTCGACCCGGATGGCCCCCACTGCGTGGCGGCGTGCCCCACCAAGGCGCTGACCGTCATGGGCGGCGCGGCCGATCGCGAGCTCGACGAGGCCAAGCGCCTGCGCTCGATCGAAAACGGTCCGGCCGTCGACGCTACCGCTGTGGCCCAGGGCCTGTCCGAGAAAGCAGAAGGGGGCGTAAACAATGGATAGCATGACGCTGTTTATCGCATCGCTTGCCGTCTCGTGCATCGGTGCGCTCGCCTCGGTTCTGCTGATCAAGGCCGATAACGCCGCCAAGACCGCCGGCTGCCTTATCGGCGCCGTCGCCGCGGTGCTTTCGTTTGTGGCCGGTATCCAGGCCGTGCTGGGCGATGTCACGTCGGTCGACACCATCGTGTTCTTCCCGTTTGCCCATTTCCAGCTGCTGCTCAACCAGCTGGCCGGTGTCTTTGTGATGCTCATCTCGGTGTTGGCGTTTGCCGGATCGATCTACGGTCTCAATTACTTTGATGAGTATCCGGGCAAGAAGGGCCGCGCTGGCTTCTTCTTTAACACGTTTGTCGCCTCGATGATGCTCGTCATCACGGCCGACAACGTGTTCTGGTTCCTGGTTGCGTTTGAGCTCATGTCGCTCACCTCGTACTTCCTCGTCGTGATCGAGGAGAACGAGAACTCCATCCACGGCGGTTGGCTCTACTTTGTGATCGCGCACGTTGGCTTTGTGCTCATCATGGCGAGCTTCCTCACCATGACCAACTTCGCCGGCGGCTCGTTTGCGTTTGCCGATTTCCGCGCCACGGAGTTTAGCCCTGTGGTCGCCTCGGTCTGCTTTGTACTTGCCTTCTTTGGCTTTGGCGCCAAGGCCGGCATCATCCCACTGCACGGCTGGCTGCCCAAGGCGCACCCCGAGGCGCCGTCCAACGTGTCGGCCCTCATGTCCGGTGGCATGATCAAGATCGGTATCTTCGGCATTCTCAAGGTGGGTCTGGACCTGCTGAGCGCCTCGGGCGTTCAGGTCTGGTGGGGCCTCATGGTCATGGTCTTCGGTGCGATCTCGTCGGTCCTCGGCGTTGCCTTCGCTCTGCAGGAGCATGACATAAAGCGCCTGCTGGCCTACCACTCCGTCGAGAACATCGGCATCATCCTGCTCGGCGTGGGCGCCTCCATGGCCGCCATGGCGCTCGACTCGGTCGGTGTCGCCGTCCTGGCCCTGATGGCCGCCCTCTACCACACGTTTAACCACGCCATGTTTAAGGGCGAGCTGTTCTTGGGTGCCGGCGCGCTGCTGTACTCGACGGGCACGCGCAACATGGAAAAGATGGGCGGTCTGTTCCGCCGTATGCCGGCAACGGCCATCTGCTTCCTTGTCGGCGCACTCGCCATCTCGGCTATTCCGCCCTTCAACGGCTTTGTTTCCGAGTGGTTTACCTACCAGTCGCTCTTTAATGCGGCTATGCAGGGTGACAAGGCCGTCATGATCGTGGCCGTGTTCGCCGCCGTCGCGCTGGCCATTACCGGTGCGCTCGCCGTCACGTGCTTCGTCAAGGCCTACGGCGTCTCCTTTGCATCCGCCCCTCGTTCCGAGGCCGCGGCCAACGCCAAGGAGGTCCCCGCTCCCATGGTGTTTGCGCAGGGCCTGCTCGCAGCCATCTGCGTCGTGCTGGGCATTGGCGCTCCCGTGATCGCGCCCGTCCTCGTCGACGTCGCCGCGTCCGTGCTGCATCCCTATGGTGGCGTCTTTGCCGCTGAAGGAATGGAGCTCATGAACCAGTACTCCGGCGCTGCCACCTCCACGCCCGCGATCGCCATCGCGCTCGTGGTGCTTGTCGGCCTTGCCTGCGGTTTCCGCAAGCTCAAGACGGTCGGCAAGGTGCAGAAGTCCCAGCCGTGGGCATGCGGCTATGCTCCCAACGAGCATATGCCCGTCGTGGCCACCACCTTCGCTTCCGAGGTTTCCTGGTTTATGCAGCCGCTCTACACGCTGCGTGACCGCTGCACGGCCGTCTGCTGGTCCATCGCGCACTTCTTCCAGAAGCTCACCGGTGTGGCCGAGGCTGTCGAGCCCGTGCCCGACAAGGTTCTCGTCGATGCCCCGCATAAGGGTGTCGAGAAGCTCGCCGACCTCGCGACCAAGCTCGAGGGTGGCAACTACAGCATCTATATCTGCTACATCGTCGCGGCGCTCGTGGTGTTCCTCGTGCTCGCCGTCAAAATGGGTTAAGGAGGGGAGAGCATGAACAACATCGTACTTGCCGTTCTGCAGGGCGTGGTCGTCATGGCCGTCGCTCCGTTCTTCTCCGGCCTCGGCCGCGTGATCCGCGCCAAGATGCATAACCGTCGCGGACCGAGCATCATGCAGGACTACCGCGACATCGCAAAGCTCTTTGCGCGCCCCGAGTCCCAAAGCGAAGATGCGAGCTTCGCGCTTCGCATCATGCCGCCGCTGTTCTTCGCCGTCGCCTTTATGCTCGCCATGGGCCTGCCGCTCTTTACGGCACAAAGCCCCATTCCGGTCTTTGGTGACGCCATCACCATCATGTACAGCCTGGCGCTCGCCCGCTTCTTCTTCGCCCTCTGCGGCGTCGATTCCTCCAATGCCTACGCCGGTATCGGTGGTGTCCGCGAGCTGCTCATGAGCGTGCTCATCGAGCCGTCCATGCTGCTGGCGCTGTTCGCCGCAGCCCTTGTATGCGGCTCTACCGACATCGCCACCATGGGCCAGCACATCATGACGGGTGCCGTCGATGCGCCGGTCTCCGTGATCCTTGCCGGCATCGCCTTTGCCGTTGCCTGCTATATGGAGCTGGGCAAGCTGCCGTTTGACCAGGCCGAGGCCGAGCAGGAGCTTCAGGAGGGCCCGCTTGCCGAGCTTTCCGGTCCGTCGCTTGCCATGGCCAAGCTCGCCATGTCCATGAAGCAGGTCCTTGTCGTCGCCTGGTTCTGCGCGATCTTCGTCCCCTGGGGCGAGCCTACTGCCATCGGCGCCGCGGCCGTTCTGGGAGCCGTCGTGTTCCTCGTGAAGTGCCTCATCGACTTTGTGATCTGCGGCGTGATCGAGAACTCCTGCTCGCGCTCGCGCTTTAAGGTGCTTGGCAACCAGACCTGGATCGTCGTGGGCATCGCCGTTTTGGCGTTTGTCTTCGTGGTCGTCGGCGTGTAGGAGAAGGGAGAAACAATGTCATTCGCAGTCAGTCTGTCCCTTCTCGGCTTGGTCGCTATCGCGGCCCCGATGGTGGCCTCGGTGCTTGTCGCCCTGTTCCCCCGTCCGTACGCCAAGTGGTTCAGCGTCTTGGGTGCTGCCGTCTCGACGGTCTGCACCATCGCCCTCGCCGCGAACTTCGCCGGTGCCGGCATGCCCGATACGCAGGTCCCCCTGATCTCGTTTGGGCAGACCCTCGTCATGGGATTTACGTTTGACCGTATGAGCACGCTGCTCGCGCCCGCCTTTGTGGGTATCGGCCTGCTCGTCGTGATCTACTCGATTCCCTATATGAGCGAGAACAACCGTGAGCACCCCGATGCGCCGCGTCGTCGCTTCTATGCATACCTCGCGACCTTTATCGGTGCCATGGCCGGTCTTGTGTACAGCTCGACCCTTCTGGGCCAGCTCGTGTTCTTTGAGATCACGGGCGCGTGCTCTTGGGGCCTCATCAGCTACTACATGAGCCCCACCGCCAAGAAGGCCGGCATGAAGGCCCTCATCATCACGCATATCGGCGCGCTCGGCCTGTACCTGGGTGCCGCTATCGTGTTCGCCCACACCGGTACCTTCGCCATCACCGCGATTGCCGGCCTGGACTCCAACCTTAAGGCCATCGTCCTTTTGCTCGTGCTGTTCGCGGCCTGGGCAAAGTCCGCACAGGTTCCAATGTACATGTGGCTGCCTTCGGCCATGGAGGCCCCCACGCCTGTCTCGGCCTACCTGCACGGCGCCTCGATGGTTAAGGTCGGCGTGTGCGTGTTCGCCCGCGCCCTCGTCTCTGCCGGCGACGTGCCCGAGATTGTGGGCTGGACCGCCGTCATCGACGCCATGGTCACCATGCTCTTTGGCTTCCTCATGTACCTGCCGCAAAAGGATATGAAGCGCCTGCTGGCCTTCTCCACGATCGCTCAGCTCTCCTACGTGTTCTTTGGCCTGGGCCTTTCGGTCTTTGGCAGCCAGCTCGCCTTTGACGGCGCTGTGTGCCACATCTTTAACCACGCGTTTGCCAAGACCCTGTTCTTCCTGATCGCCGGTTCGTTCTCCTTTACGCTTGGTACGCGTATGCTGCCCAAGCTGCGCGGCATCGTAAAGAAGTACCCGATCTCGGGTGTGGGCTTTGGTGTCGCGGCGCTCGCCATTGCCGGCGTGCCGCCTATGAACACGTTCTTCTCGAAGTTCCAGATCATCGCCGGCGGCTTCTCCGTCGGTGCCGGCAACGTCGCGATCTTGGTGCTCGTGTGCATCATGGTCGCCGAGACCGTCGCCACCTTCGCCTGGTTCCTCAAGTGGATGGGCTATTGCCTGCCCGGCGAGCCGAGCGAAGAGGTCGCCGCGGGAGCACCGCTCCCCAAGGCGATGGCATTCGTGTTCATCGTGCTCATCATCATGGTCATCGTCAGCGGCCCGCTTTCGGCCAGCTGGATCGGTTAGGAGGTAGAACGACATGGGTTATTCGATCGTCAACATCCTTGGCGGCCTTCTGATCGTCACGTCCACCATGGTGGTCATCTCCAAGAACATCAAGCACTCCATCCGCTGGTATGCGGTTCAGTCGCTGGTGCTCGTGGGGCTGCTCGCCACGCTCGGTGTCACCACCGGTGCGCAGGAGCTCCTTATGTGGGCCGGCTCCGCCTTTATCACCAAGGTCGTCCTGGTCCCGTACATTCTTAACCGCGCGTACAAGAAGATGGGCGAGCCGAGCGACGCTTCGCTGGCTGCCGGCATTAAGCCCGCATGGGCCATCTGCATCATCGCCGTCGAGGTCGCCATCTGCTTTGCCGTCGTGACGCAGATCAGCCTGCCCACGGCCGAGGTCGCAACGCCGGCGCTCGCCATCAGCTTTGCCCACTTCTTTGTGGGCCTGACCTGCATCATCTCGCAGCGCAACATCATGAAGCAGATCTTTGGCTACTGCCTCATGGAAAACGGCAGCCACGTGACGCTGGCGCTCCTTGCGCCCACCGCTCCCGAGATCATCGAGATCGGTATTGCCACCGACGCCATCTTTGCCGTCATCATCATGTCCATCGTCGTGCGTCGCATTTGGGAAGACTCCCATTCGCTCGATTCGCACGACCTGTCCGAGCTGAGGGGGTAGTCCATGGAAACGTTGATTCTCGCCCTGCTCGCGACCCCTTTGGTGTTCTCGCTCGTCATGGCGTTTTTGCCCAAGAACACGTCCTATAGCGTGTTTGCGGGACTCAACCTGGTCTCGGTCGCGGCGGTCCTGGTGCTGTCGCTTATGACCGCCGGCGACGTCCTTGTGAGCGGCAACACCGCCAACGCCCTTGGCCTGTGGTTCCACCTCGATTCGCTGGGCTCCATCTTTGTGTTGCTCATCGGCTTTATCGGTTTTCTCACGGGGCTGTTCTCGCTGCCCTATGTGAAGGCCGACATCGAGGAGGGCACCATGCCCGCCGAGCGCACCAAGCAGTACTACGCGCTGTTTAGCCTGTTTGTGTTCACCATGCTGCTCGCATGCCTGTCCAACAATATGATCCTCACGTGGGCCGCCGTCGAGGCAACCACGCTGTCCACCGTGTTTTTGGTCGGTATCTACAAGAACAAGACCGCCCTCGAGGCTTCTTGGAAGTACGCCATGGTCTGCACCGCCGGCGTGGCCTTTGGCCTGTTCGGTACGCTGCTGATCTACGCCAACGCCGCCGACGTGATTCCCAACGCCCACGAGGCCGCATTCCTGTCGTGCGTGCTGCCGTATGCCGACCAGTTCGACCCGACGCTCATGCGCCTCGCCTTTGCGTTTGTCGTGATTGGCTTTGGCACCAAGGCCGGCCTGTTCCCCATGCACACTTGGCTGCCCGATGCCCACTCCCAGGCCCCGAGCCCTGTCTCGGCCCTGCTCTCGGGCGTGCTGCTTAAGTGCGCCATGCTTGTGATCATGCGCTTTTACGGCTTTACCATCCAGGCCGTGGGCGCCGAGTATCCGCAACTTTTGCTGCTGATCGTCGGCACGCTGTCCATTTTGGTGGCGGCACTCTCGATGTTTCGCCAGGACGACCTCAAGCGCCGCTTTGCGTACTCGTCTGTGGAGAACGTGGGCGTTATCGCCCTGTGCCTGGGTATCGGTGGCCCGCTGGGTGTCGCCGCGGCCCTGCTGCACTGCGTGTTCCACGGCTTTACCAAGACGCTTGCCTTCTGCGTGTCCGGCAACATCCAGCACGCCTTTGGCACGCGTAGCCTGGCCAAGATCCAGGGCGTCGTCGAGGTTGCACCCGCAACCGCCGCGCTCGCCATCCTGGCGCTGCTCGGCCTTGCCGCCTTCCCGCCCTTTGGCATGTTTATCTCCGAGTTCTTGACTTTTGTCGCCGGTGTTACCACCGGCCCCATGTGGCTGGTCGTCGTGGTCGCCCTCGGTCTTACCGTGGCCATCTCCGCGCTCACCCGTATCGCGCTCAAGTCGGTATTCGGCCATGCGCCCCAGGGCATGGGCAAGCATGAGGCCCCGGCGCTCATGCTTATCCCCGAAATCGTCCTGGCTGTCATGATCTTGTGGTTTGGCATCGCCACCCCGCTGCCTCTCGTGCACGGTGTGGAGACCGCGACCGGCATCGTGCTCGAGCAGAGCACCGAGGAACTTCACGCGACGCCGATGTACCGCGCTGTGTTCGGTACCGAGACCGCTCAGAGCGAGGTGGAGTAACGAATGATTGAAACTGAGAACAAGGTGTATGCCCGTCGCTGCGAGAGCCATGTCGAGGCCCTGCGCCGCGCCGTTCCGGGCTGCATCGAGAAGGTCGAGTGGCAGTGCGAGGACCAGCTGACGATCACCGTCAAGCTGGACCGTCTGCCCGAGGCCGTCCACTACCTGTACTACGAGCGCTACGGCTGGATTCCCGTGATTGTCGGCAACGACGAGCGCAGCCTATGCGGCCGTTACGCCGTGTACTACGTCATCTCCATGGAGGGCGAGGACCCCGGCTGGGTGACCGTCCGTGCCGAGGTCGACCCCGCCAAGATGACGTTCCCGAGCGTGACCCCGTTTGTCCCCGCCTGCGTGTGGGGCGAGCGCGAGCTGCGCGATATGTTCGGCCTGATTCCCGAGGGTCTGCCCGACCGCCGTCGCCTGGTGCTTCCCGACGATTGGCCCAGCGGGCTGTACCCGTTGCGCAAGGATTCGATGGATTACCGTTTCCGCCCCGCCCCCGCGAGCGACATGGAAAACTACGAATTCCTGGCCGACACCAAGGGCAAGGAGACCACGCTCGTCCCCATGGGACCGCTGCACATCACCTCCGACGAGCCCGGCCACTTCCGCCTGTTCGTGGAGGGCGAGACGATCGTCGACGCCGACTACCGCCTGTTCTACGTGCATCGCGGTATGGAGAAGGTCGCCGAGACGCGCCTGAACTATGACGCCGTGACGTTCCTTGCCGACCGTATCTGCGGTATTTGCGGCTGCGCCCACTCGGTGGCCTACGCCGAGGCTGTCGAGCGCGCCCAGGGCATTCACGTCCCGCCGCGCGCGCAGTACATCCGCGCCATCATGCTCGAGGTCGAGCGCCTGCACTCGCACCTGCTCAACATTGGCCTCGCATCGCACTACACCGGCTTCGATTCCGGCTTCCAGCAGTTCTTCCGCGTTCGCGAGAAGTCCATGGACCTGGCCGAGAAACTCAGCGGTCACCGCAAGACCTATGGCCTCAATGTGATCGGTGGCGTGCGTCGCGACATCTTGGCCGAGCAGAAGCTCTCCACGCTCACGACCATCCACCAGCTGCGCTCCGAGGTCCAGGAGCTCGTCGACGTTTTGCTCTCCACGCCCAACTTTATTGAGCGCACGAGCGGCATCGGCATTCTCGATCGTAAGATCGCCCGCGACTTTTCGCCGGTCGGCCCGCTCATGCGTGGCTCGGGCTATGCCCGCGACGTGCGCTTTGACCATCCCTTCGACGGCTACGCCGATCCGGACGTCCAAAAGATGCACGCTGCTACGGCCGACACCTGCGATGCCTTCGGCCGTACCGCCGTTCGCATCCAGGAGGTCTACGATTCGATCGACATGATCGAGACCATGCTCGAGAACTGCCCGTCGGGTCCCATCCTCACCACGGATTGGGAGTACACCCCGCACAAGTACGCCATCGGCGCCACCGAGGCGCCGCGTGGCGAGGACGTGCACTGGGCCATGCTCGGCAACAACCAGAAGTGCTACCGCTGGCGCGCCAAGGCCGCCACGTACAGCAACTGGCCGGTCCTGCGCTACATGTTCCGCGGCAACACCGTGGGCGACGCGGCGCTGATCGTCGGTTCGCTCGACCCGTGCTACTCCTGCACCGACCGCGTGACGGTGACCGATGTCGCCGCCAAGCGCGACCACGTGCTCGACAAGGAGCAGTTCGAGAACGTCTGGCGCGACAAGTCGCCGCTTGCGGGCGAGGGCACCATGGCCGCTCCGCTCGATGAGGAGGCGCTCTAATATGCTGAAGCTTTGGAAGGTTAACGCCAAGGCCGGCGACGCGACGGTCAAGTACCCGTTTGCGCCGTTTCCCACCAACAAGGACATGCGCGGCAAGCCCGAGCACAACGCCGAGCTCTGCATCGCCTGCGGTGCCTGCGGCGTGGCGTGCCCGGCCGATGCCATTCGCATGGACACCGACCTTGCGGCCGATACCATCACCTGGTCGATCGACTACGGTCGCTGCATCTTCTGCGGCCGCTGCGAGGAGGCCTGCCCCATGGAGGCCATCAAGCTCACCGAGGAGTTTGAGCTGGCCGTCATGAGCAAGGACGACCTCACCAGCAAGAGTGTCTATACGCTCGAGCATTGCTCGCGCTGCGGCAAGCCGTTCGCTCCGCACAAGGAGATTGACTACGCTAAGCGCCTGCTGCAAAAGGCCGGCGGCATGGAGGCCGAGCAGGCTGCCCGCACCGTCGGTATGTGCCAGGAGTGCAAGCGCGAGCTCGACGCCCTGCGCGCCGCCTCAGCCGTAAAGACCGGCAACGCGCGCGGCATGGCTGCCAACGAGACGCTTGCGCCCGGTGAGCCCCAGGGCCCCGGCATGGAGTATCTGGGCGGCCACGGCGTGAACCCGGAGTATATCGACCGCGAGCTCAACCCCGATGCGCCCGAGATTCCCGCCGGTCCTGCGCCGGTCGAGGGCATCATCATGGATTTTGATACGAAGGAGGAGTAACCATGGCCGAACCCACGCTTTTGCCCGAGCGGCTTCAGTACCGCCCGACCAAGATCGAGCTCGACGAGAGCATCGAGAAGGCCAAGGCGACCCTTCTTAAGAAGATCAAGCGCTCGGTGTACGTCTACCGCGTTGACTGCGGCGGCTGCAACGGCTGCGAGATCGAGATCTTCGGTTCCATCACGCCCGTCTTCGACGTCGAGCGTTTTGGCATCAAGGTCGTGCCCTCGCCCCGTCACGCCGATGTGCTGCTGTACACCGGCGCCGTGACGCGTGCCATGCGCATGCCGGCCCTGCGCGCCTTTGAGGCCGCACCCGATCCCAAGATCGTGGTGTCCTATGGCGCGTGCGGCTGCACCGGTGGCATCTTCTACGACAACTACTGCGTCTGGGGCGGCACGGACAAGATTCTGCCGGTCGATGTCTACATCCCCGGCTGCCCGCCCAGCCCCGCGCAGACCGTCTACGGCTTTGCCATGGCGCTCGGTCTGCTGGACCAAAAGCTCCATGCCGAGACCACGGTGGAGGCCGCCGGCGAGCAGGCCGATATCCTGCACCCCGGCGTGCCGTACAAGCTGCGTGTTGCCATCGAGCGCGAGGCTCGCGCCATGAGCGGCTACCGTTACGGCCGCGACCTGGCCAACGAGTTTATGGATACGCTCGAGGGTGCACCCAAGGGCGATATCCGCGGTGCCATGGCGCTGCTCATCGACAAGCAAGATGATCCTCGCCGCGTTGAGGTCTACTCGGCGCTGCAGGATTTGGTGCTGGCCGGAGGTCGCTAGATGGAGCTCACGGACCGCTCTGGTTACTTTGCGGGCCCCGGCATGCTCGGCGGCTCTTTTGGCGATGCCTCGCGCGCAAGCGACGAGGCCGCCGAGGGCGTCGCCGACCCCTGCCTGGGCCATGCGCCCGACCAGGTGGTCTTCTACGAGCTCACGCGTAAGTTTGTGGAGACCGAGGAAGACGTTCCCCAGGAGGCCTGCGACGTGCTGTACTACACGCTCGCCGTGGGCCACCACACCGGCGTGCTCGACTGCTTTGAGCCGCGCCTGTCGGTGCCGGTGGATGTGTTCTATTCGCTCGTCGATACGCTGCCGGAGGGGGAGGCCAAAACCAAGTTTGAAGCCATCCGCTCCTTTGGTGAGTGCCAGCTCGACAAGGCGGCGGTGCCGTCGCTGCTCGAGGCCTGCGATGCGCTGCTCGACGAGCGCGGTTTTCGCGGGTCGGCCAAGGCCGGCATCTCGGTGTTCGACGACGACTTTGGCCTGCATGCCCAGCAGGTCGCGTTCTTAATGAAGTTCCGCGATCTGGTTGAGCGCGTGCGCGATGTGTCGGGCGTGTATCTGACGGGAAGGTTGCAGTAATGGGTCACGTTGTGGATGGACGTGTGAACGGCGCCCCGTTTGCGGGTATCGTACTCACTGCGGGAAGCGTGCTGCGTGCCGACGATGCCGCCGGCCCTGTGCTCTCCAAAAAGATGGAGGACGCGCCCATCGCCGGTTGGTACACCATCGACGGCGGCCAAACGCCCGAGGATGACATCATCGAGGTCAAGCGCGAGCGTCCGCCGCGTCTGGTTTTGGTCGATGCCGCCGACATGGCGCTGCCCGTCGGGTCCATCCGCTTGCTCGACAAGCGCGATGTGGCCCGCAAGTCGATGTTCACCACGCATTCGCTTCCTTTGTCGATTCTGATCGAGGAAATCGAGCAATCGTGCGAAGATATCGTCTTCATAGGGATTCAGCCGGGCGATACGGAGTTCTACAACCCCATGTCCCCGGAAGTCTTTGACGCCGTCGACGCCGTGTACGACGCCGTGGCCGCCAACGACTTTTCCCACTTTGTCCGCTTGGGGCAAGAGCAATAGAAGCGCTTGTCCCTGCTGATTAGGAAAGAAGTGATTGACATGGCAGATTCCAAGGTGGAGTATCCCGCTCCCGATTGCCTGGCGCCCGCCGCGATCGAGGCCAAGACCGAGGTTGCCGGCGTGACCAAGGCTAACCTGCCGGTCGCTAAGGCCTTTCTGTTGGCAATGTTCGCCGGTGCGTTCATCGCCTTCGGCGGCCTGTTCTTTACGGTGTTCTTGAGCGATAGCACGCTCGGCTGGGGCGCTCAGCGTGTCGTGGGCGGCCTGTGCTTTTGCTTGGGCCTGGTGCTCGTGCTGGTGTGCGGTGCTGAGCTGTTCACCGGCAATTCGCTTATGGTCTGCGCGCTCAAGAGCAATAAGATCACCCTGGTCCAGATGCTCAAAGCTTGGGTCGTCGTATGGGTCGGTAACTTTGTCGGTGCCCTGTTCATCGTCTTTTTGGTGTACATGGCCGGCATTTACAAGCTCAACGGCGAGGCGGTCGCCAATTCCATGGTGAGCGTCGCCGCCGGCAAGGTGACGATCGACTGGGTGACGATCTTCTTCCGCGGCATCCTGTGCAACATCTTTGTGTGCCTGGCCGTGTGGATCGGTACCGCCGGCAAGACCGTGGTCGATAAGGTCGTGGGCATTTTGTTGCCCATTGCCGCGTTTGTGGCCTGCGGTTTTGAGCACTGCGTTGCCAACATGTACTTTTTGCCCATGGGCGCCGTGATGCATGCATGCGGCTACGGTGCCAAGGTCGCCGGCGCCGATGCGCTCAACGCCGCGGGCATTGCGTTCAACCTGTCCGCCGCCACGCTGGGCAACATCGTGGGCGGCGCGGTTCTGGTCGCGCTCGGCTACTGGTTTATCTACGCCAAGAAGTCCGAGGCGTAAGGTATCGTCTGTTTGACGTTAGGCCTCCCGCGGGGCGTTGCCGTGCGGGAGGCTTTTTGGGTCTGGGGCTCGATGCCGGGCTTTTGGCCTGTTGTGTTTGGCTGGTGAAAGGGGTAATCGAGATGGCATCTGATGCTGAGCGTACCGGTCGCACCGTGGTGACCACGTGCGGGGGATGCTATGCCGATTGCGCCTTTGCGGCCCATGTTGAGGATGGGCGCGTGGTGGCCGAGCTGCCGGTTGTCGGGCATCCGTGCGCGGCGCGGGCCCTATGCGCCCGAGGGCGGCATCGCCTGTCCATGCCATTTGACGAGCGTGATCGTATCTTGCACCCCATGCGCCGCCGCGAGGATGGCACGGGGTTCGACGCGGTGAGCTGGGACGAGGCGTTTGCACAGATTGCTGAGCGCCTTGCGGGGATTATTGACGAGCATGGCGCCCGTGCGCTGGGCATGACACTTGGCGTGCCCTCGTTCGACCGTTATTGGGCCTATCGTTTTATGCACGCGCTGGGATCTCCCAACGTGTACGGTGCCGACGGCGCCTGCGAGGTGAGCCGCCTGACCGGCTGGGAGCACAGCTTGGGCTACAGCCCGGCCTCCGACCTGTCCCATACCGATTGCATCGTGTACCTGGGGCGCTCTATCGTGGATTCGTCGACGATGGGTGCGGTCGATGCTTTGAACGATGCCCGTCGGCGCGGGGCCAAGATTATTGTGGTTGATCCGCGGCGCAGCGGTTCGGCCGCGCTTGCCGACCGCTGGCTGCGCGTGCGTCCTGGCTGCGACTTGGCGTTGCTGCTGGGTATTGCCCACATTTTGATAACCGAGGACCTGTACGATCGCGACTTTGTGGCCCGCTATACCACGGGCTTTGATGAGTTGGCGCGGGCGGCTGTCGCCTGGACGCCCGAGTGGGCCGAGTCGATGTGCGATGTGCCGGCCGAAGAGATTGTTGCGACGGCGCGCGATTTGGCTGCTGCGGCGCCTGCCGCCGTGGTCGACGCGGGCTTTCACGGTGGTATCGGCATTGCGTATGCCAACAGTACCCAGACGGCGCGCGCTATCTGCCTGGTCGATGTGCTGCTGGGCTGCCTGGGGCATGCGGGCGGTGCGCTCAACCCGTCGACGCCGCTCGCGCTGGGCGACTTGGACCCCGCACACTTTGCGATGCCGCCGGTGCCGTGTGAACCCAAGTTGGGCTCCGAGCGCTATCCGCTCGTCGATCCGGTGCGCGGTCTGTGCACGACGATCGGCCAGTCCATTCTTGCCGGCGACCTGCGCGGGCTCATCGTCTATGCCAGCAACCCCGGTGCGGGTTACGGTAATGCGCAGGCTTGGCTGGATATTTTGAGGCAGCTCGATCTGCTCGTGACCATCGATATTCGCTGGTCTGAGACGGCGCGTGTGTCCGATTACGTGCTGCCCGACGTGACGTATCTTGAGGCAGACCGCGGCGTGGGCACGGTGATGGGCGTAAATGACGCGCGCGTGTTCTACCGCAACGCCGTGTTGCCTGTGTTGCATGACGATACACGCCCCGGTCGGGAGATCTTTACCGGTCTGGCGCAGGCGTGTGGTGTGGGGGAGTACTTCCGGTTTACGTCCGACGACCTGGCGGCGGCCCAGGTGGCTCCGTTTGGGATTGACTTGGACGAGCTCAAGGCTCGCGGTTGGGCCGACACGGGTGTGGTGCTGCCAGCACGTTCGGGCGAGCCGGTGATTCCGCTCGACGGCGGCAAGATTGCGCTGGCAAGCGACGTGTGGGAGCGCGCTGGTTTGGGTCGTGTGCCCGGCTGGATTGCCCCGATGGTGGAGCCGGGGCCGGGGATGTTTCGCCTCATTAGCGGCAATCGGCCCTTCGAGTCGCATACGTCGCGCAGGCTCGCTGCGGCCGGTGCTGCCGAGGCGGGCTCCGACTTGGACGCCGTGCAGATGAATGCCGACGTCGCCGCGCGTATGGGCATCGCCAGCGGCGAGGTCGTCGAGCTCGTGAGCGACATGGGGCGCGATCGCGTGCGCGTGGAGACCACGCCCTATCTGCATCCGACGTGCATCTTCACCTCGGCCGCTCCCGGCGGGCGTTCGTTTGGCGCCGATGCCGGTGGCGCTCAAGCCTTGGGCGTGGGTCCGCTCGACCATACGCCGTTGCGTTGGGACCCGTTGACGGGCGCTGCGCTCACCCAGGAAAACGCCGTTCGCGTAGAAAAGATCGCGGCACGCGAGGATAATAGCGATTGATTGACTCAGCCGATCGAATTGGCTGATAGTTTGACGTTCGAACGATTGATTCACCTTTGGTTTTGAAAGGTCGCACATGAGCGATAGCCAGAACATGTCCGATGAGGTACGCGCCCGCCTTCGCGCTATTCCTTCCGTCAACGAGCTGCTTGCAGAGTGGCCGGTTGTGAAGGCGGCGGGGGAGACCTGCGACGCGGTGGTGCATGTCGCCGTCACGGCCGAGCTCGATGAGGAGCGCGCTGCGATTCGTGCCGGCGCCGCCCCGCGTTCCAAGCGCGAGCTGGCCTCGGCCATCGGGTGGCGTGCGCATCGCTCCGCGCTGCCGAGCCTGCGTCCCGCCGTCAACGCCACGGGTGTGGTTATCCATACCAATTTGGGTCGCGCCCCGCTCGCGGAGTCGGCCGCCAAGGCCGTGGCCGAGGTCGCGCGCGGCTACAGCACGCTCGAGTACAGCGTGGACACCTGCTCGCGCGGGTCGCGCAAGGAGCACGCCGCGCAGCTCATCCGCTCGCTTACCGGTGCCGAGGACGCACTGGTCGTTAACAATAACGCCGCCGCCGTGCTGCTGGTGCTGGCGACCCATGCCGCAGGCAGGGAGGTTATCGTCAGCCGCGGCGAGCTTGTCGAGATTGGCGGCAGCTTCCGCATCCCCGATGTCATGGCGGCTTCGGGCGCCAAACTCGTCGAGGTCGGCGCTACCAACCGCACGCATTTGGGCGACTACGAGCGCGCCATTACGCCCGATACGGCGATGATCCTTAAGGTTCATCCTTCCAACTATCGCATCGAGGGTTTTCACGAGGAGGTGGGTTCTCGGGAGCTTGCGGCGCTTGCTCACAAGCATGGCCTGCTGTTCTACGAGGACCAGGGCTCGGGCGCGCTATTGCCTGACGACATCCTGGTTCGTGGCGGCGAGGAAACCACGCCGGCTTCGGTTTCTGCAGGGCTCGATCTGGTGTCGTGCTCGGGCGATAAACTGCTGGGCGCGGCACAGGCGGGCATCATCATGGGCCGTCGCGATCTGGTCCAGGCCTGTGGGTCGCATCCGCTCATGCGCGCTCTGCGTCCGGGTAAACTGGCTCTGTCGGCGCTCGAGGCCACGCTGCGTATCTACATGGATGGCGCCGATGTTGCCCATCGCGATATTCCGGTGCTCAGCATGCTTACACTGCCACAGGCTCATTTGGAGCGACGTGCCCGTAAGCTGCGTGATTGTATGGTCGCCGGGCTCGATAAGGCTGGTTGCCCGTGTGCCGTTGAGTTGGAGATTGTCGAGGAATCGTCGACCCCCGGTGGCGGCTCGCTGCCTACCGTGGAGCTGCCCACGATGTGCGTTGCCGTGCGTCTTGTTGACGAGCGCCTGACGGTCGACGCGCTCAAGCGCTCGCTTGTCCAGGACTTCGACACGCCGGTCGTCACGCGCACCTCGCACGACCGCATTCTGTTTGATGTGCGCACGCTCGTTGGCGACCGCGATATCGAGACGGCGGCATCGACACTCGTCGCGTGCGTTGAGAAGGCGATTGCTCGATGAGTGAGGTTCAGGCGCCGGTGGAGTGTCCCGTTATCGTTGGCACGGCGGGCCACGTCGACCACGGTAAGTCGGCGCTGATCGAGGCGTTGACCGGCAAGAATCCCGACCGTCTGGAGGTTGAGCGCCGTCGCGGTATGACCGTGGAGCTGGGCTTTGGCGAACTGGCGCTGCCGAGCGGCAAGATCGTCGGCCTGGTCGACGTGCCGGGCCACGCGCATTACTTGCGCGCCATGGTGCAGGGTGCCACGGGCATTGATGTTGCCGTGTTGGTGGTCTCTGCCGTCGAGGGCGTGATGCCGCAGACCCGCGAGCACGTGCATGTGCTGGAGCTGCTGGGCGTTACGCATATGGTGGTCGCGCTGACGATGTGCGACCTGGCCGATGCCGAGATGACCGAGCTTGCCGAGCTCGATGTCGATGACTTTTTGTCGGGTACCGTGTTTGCGGGCGCGCCGATTGTGCCCGTGTCGTCTAAGACGGGCGAGGGGATCGACGGGTTGCTTGCGGTGCTCGACGAGCAGGTAAGTGCCTGCTGGGATGCCTGCCGCGACCGTTCCGATCGGAGCGATGCCGCACCGCGTCTGCCCATCGACCGCTGCTTTACGATCAAGGGCGTCGGCACCGTCGTGACGGGAACGCTGCACGATGCGCCGGTTGCGGTGGGCGACGAGCTGATGGCTTTGCCGTCGCGTACGGTCTGTCGCGTGCGTGGGATTCAGGTGCATGGCGATACGCCGCGAGCGCTGCCCGGACAGCGCGTGGCACTCAACTTGGTGGGCGATGGTGTCGCCGCTCTCGATCGCGGTGAGATGCTGGGCGTTGCGGACCGCTTTGGTCAGACGTTGCGCTTTATGATGACGTTTACGTATTTGGGTCGCGAGGGAGCCAAGCCGCGTGTGCTCGAGTCGGGTGCGCGTGTGCACGTGATGGCCGGCACGGCCGAGGCCGTCGGCCGTATCATGCTCATGGAGGGCGAGGCCCCCATGGCGGTGGGCGAGGCCCGTACCGTACAGGTACGCTTGGAGGAACCGCTTCCGCTGCGCGCCGGCGACCATGCCGTGGTGCTGTCCTATTCGCCGGTCATGCTTATTGGTGGAGGGCGCGTGCTGTTGTCGCGCTGCCGCCGTTCGCGCGAACTTACTGAGGGGGAACGCGTGCTGTACGCGGCGCTCGAGTCCGGCGATATCGCGGGCGGTGTGGGCGCTTGGCTGGCGCTGCAGATGCTGCCGGTTACGGCGGTTGATGTTGCCGAGGCTTTGGATCTTGGTGTCGGCGAGGTCGATACCGCACTGCGCGGGTTGGTGTCGCAGGGCTCTGTTCGCAAGCTTGCCGTGGGTGATGCGGACTACTTGGCGGACGCCGTGGTGCTCGACGCCGCGATGGATGCACTGGCGGCGACCCTGTCAGCCATGCATACAGCGTCTCCCAAGGAGACGGGCTTTACGCCTGGCGCCGTTGCCCATGCTGCGTGGCCTGCCGCTGACGATACAGTTGCCGCAGCCCTGATTTCCGAGGGCTGCTCGCGCGGCGTGTGCGCCGCCGAGGGCTCCGAGGTATTCGATCCGCATTCGGCCGCCGCGGCGGCACGCGTGGTGCGAGAGGCTTGCGAGCGGATCGTCGCGCTGCTTGACGAGGCCGGCCTGGATGCACCGGCGCTTCCCGAGGTGGGCGAACAGCTGCAGCTCGGCCGCGACACCATGACGCGTGCCCTGCGCGAGCTTTCGCTCAACCGTTCCATCGTGAAGGTCGAGCGCGACGTTGCCCTGTCCGCCATTTCGGAAGCTCATGCACGCGAGCTTGTTGCCGCCGCCATTGAGGCTGCCGGCGGCGCTGCCACCACGAGCGTGCTGCGCGAGGCCCTGGGCGTGTCGCGCAAGCGTGCCATCAGCATCTTGGAGCACCTGGATGCCGTGCGCTTTACAGTGCTCGACAAGGAAGCCGGCGGCCTGAGGTCCCTACGCTAGCTAGCCCGCTCGGTTTGGTAAAATACCGGCGCACTTGGGAACGGATGGGCTCCGGTGGGCTCCGCGGTCCTCAAAACCGTTGCGAGGCGTGCAAAACGTCTTGGATGTGTTCGATTCACATACGTTCCCGCCATACGCTACCAGCGCTTTTGTGCTCGCGGTCTTGCTGCGTGCCGCAAAGGCGCTGTTTTGTTTTTGTACGGGTCCGCCGTGTCGCCTGTCATGTCGTCTACGGTATTTGCCCCGTGCGCTGGATTTTGAACGTGCCGATGGAGGTGTTTTGCCGTATGACTACCGTAAGACGGACCGATCTTTCTTGTGTCGTTCAAGCGGGCGGGCTGTCCTCGCGCATGGGCTGCGATAAGGCGCGCATGGCGTTTTGCGGCGAGCCGCTCATCGAGCGCGTGCTGGGTCGTCTGGCGGCAGTTGCCGGCGAGTTAGTCGTGACGACTTCGCGTCCCAGCGAGCTTGCCTACCTTGAGGAGTGCGCGTTTGGCGGCTTGGTGCCGCGAGTGGTGGCGGACATTGAGGGGTCGGCGGGCGCCATGCGCGGCATCGCGAGCTCGTTGGCCGCGGCCCGATTGCCGCTCGTGGCTATCGTCGCCTGCGACATGCCGTTTGTCTCGTCGGAACTCATCGGCACGCTTGCCGATCGTGTTGAGGCCGAGGCACTCGATGTGTGCGTGCCGCGCGAGGAGCGGGGAATTGAGCCGCTTTGCGCCGTCTGGCGCCGTGACGCGTGTGCGCCGGTTGCCCAAGAGCTGCTCTCCTGCGACCGCCAGCGCATTCGCTGCCTGATCAATCGCGTTCAGGCTGGTTATATGGATGAGCCTCAGATTGTCGCGGTCGCAGGCTCGACGCTCTGCTTCGAAAACGTCAATACGCCCGAGGAGTTTGCGGCAGCCGAGCTGCTCGCCTAGACGATTGGAGTTGCCATGTCTCACGATATTTGTCCCGACACGGGAGAACCTTGCACTTGCGACGGGTCCGAACCCTGTACCTGCGGTTGCGGTAGCTGTGGACATACCGCGGAAGAGGAAGCGGCCGCTGCGGCGTATCGTGAGGCACACCGTGAAGACCCGTCCAGTGATGCCCTCGATCGCGAACGCAAAATCATCGTTTCGTTCGACAGCACCTTCGATGTGATGGAATGCGAGCAGCTGTGCCTTGCCGCCGGTGTTCCCGGGCGCATCATGCCGCTGCCCGGCTCCATCACCGCCGGCTGCGGACTGTGCTGGGCCATGCCGTTCTCGGGCGATGCCCTCGCTGCCTTCCGCGCCGCCACCGAGGGCCGCGTAACCCCCGCCGACTACCACCAACTCGTCCTCTAACCACCAAAACCACCACATTGGGGACAGGCCCCTTTTGAACTGCGTCCCGAATCTTGGCCTTCTTTATTAGAAGCGAACACTAGGACGCTTTCAATAGCCGTTTCCGAAACTCCACCGGGGTGAGGCCGCCGAGCGCCACCTGGCGACGCCTCGTGTTCCAATGCACGACGTAGGCGTCGAGGTCCCTCTTGAAGGACTCGAAGTCGGCCCACTCGACGCCCCTGAAGAACTCGTCCTTGAGATGCCCGAACACCTGCTCCGTCGCCCCGTTGTCCAGGCAGTTGCCCTTTCTCGACATGCTCTGCCTGGCGCCGTGCCTCCTGAGCTCGCCGGTCCACCTAGGGTGCTGGTACTGCCAGCCCATGTCGCTGTGGACGATCGGCGAGGCCCCGGCCGGCATCCTCGCGAACAGGCGCCTGAGCACCTCCTCCTGCTGGGCCATGTCCGGGCTCGTCGACACCGACCAGGAGACGATCTCCTTCGTGCAGAAGTCGTAGACCGGGGCGAAGTACGCCTTGCCCCAGGGCTGCCTGAATTCCGTGACGTCGGTCCCGAGCTTCTCCCACGGGGCGCCCGCGCGAAAGTCACGCGCTATCAGGTTGTCGAACCTCTCGCCGACCGGACCGCGGTAGGAGTTGTAGCGATGGTAGTCGGTCTCCCGGCGGATGCCGCAGCGGATGCCGAGCTCCCGCATCATCTTGAGGACCGTCTTGTCCGCTATCCTCGCGCCCAGCTCGGCCCTCAGGCACATGGCTATCTGGCGGTGGCCGCACCCGTTCGCCGTCCTCGAGAAGATCTCGCGCACGGCCTCCCGGAGCTCTGGCCGGGTCGCTCTCGGCGGGTGCGCTACGGCATAGTGGTAGCTCGACGGCGCGAGCCGCGCGGCCGCGAGCAGGTCGCATAGGCGGTGGTGCCCTGAAAGGGAGGCTACGACCTGGGCTTTCTCCCAGTTTGAGAGCTCTTCTCCGCTTTCAGGGCTATCGATTTTTTTAGATACGCCACCTGGGCCTCGAGTTTGCGCACGCGCTCCTCGAGCTCCCGCTCGCGCGTCCGCCCCCCGGGGCCCTCCGGCCTGCCGCGGCGTCCCGGCTCGAGCGCCTCCGGCCCGCCCTCGCGGTACAGCCTGCACCAGCGGTCGAGCGATGTGGCGGCGGCGATGCCGAAGCGGGCCATCGCCTCCGACCGCGGCATCCCCTCGTCCACGACGGCCCTCGCGACGGCGAGCTTGGTCTCCATGTCGTAGGTCCTGCGGCTCTCGCCCATCCCGATCAGCCCCTTCCTCCCGGTTGCCCGGTACGCGTAGAGCCATTTTCTCACCGCCGGGGCGGGAACGTCGAGCTTCTTGGCCGCGAGTTCGAAGCCGAGGCCGGCCTCGAACAGGTCGGCGGCGCGTGCCCTCATCTCGCGACCGTATCTTGCCTTCTTCCTGCGGGGCATTTCCGATGCCTCCCTTTTCTCGAACCTTAATTTCAAAGTCCAAGAAATGGGATGCAGTTCATTTGTGGTGGTTTGGAACACGTGGACGAAACAGGTTTGAAACACGGGTTTTGCACGTCAGGCACTCAAAAACGCCTCTACCTGCATCGTAATCAAAACGAAACATCTGCTCGTCTGCTTATGCGAAACTTTCCCGCAACAGTGCGATATTATCCATACACGATAAAGTTCGCGGCGCACAGGGTGCCGCGACCGACACTTTTCGTTTCCTATCATTGGAGGAAGCATGAGCTACACGCAGAAAGTTCTCGACGAGCTCAAGGCCCGCTATCCCGAGCAGCCTGAGTTCATCCAGGCCGCGACCGAGATCCTCGGCACCATCCAGCCGGCGCTCGACGCCCATCCCGAGTACGAGGAGGCCGCCCTGCTTGAGCGCCTCGTCGAGCCCGAGCGCATCGTTATGTTCCGTGTCCCCTGGGTCGATGACCAGGGCAAGGTTCAGGTCAACCGCGGCTATCGTGTCGAGTTCAACTCTGCCATTGGACCCTACAAGGGCGGTCTGCGCTTTAACCCGACGGTCACCCTTGGCATGCTCAAGTTCCTGGGCTTGGAGCAGATCCTCAAGAACAGCCTGACCACCCTTCCCATGGGCGGCGGTAAGGGCGGCTCCGACTTTGACCCCAAGGGCAAGTCCAACAACGAGATCATGCACTTCTGCCAGTCCTTCATGACCGAGCTTTATCGCCACATCGGCCCCAACACCGACGTTCCCGCCGGCGACCTGGGCGTTGGCGGCCGCGAGGTTGCCTACATGTTCGGTCAGTACAAGCGCCTGACCAACGAGTGGACCGGCGTCCTTACCGGCAAGGGCCTCTCCTTTGGCGGCTCGCTCGCCCGTACCGAGGCCACCGGCTACGGTCTGGTCTACTTTGTGGACGAGTACCTCAAGAGCCGCGGCGATTCCTTCGAGGGCAAGAACGTCGTCGTTCACGGCTCCGGTAACGTCGCCATCTACGCGGTCCAGAAGGTCGCCCAGCTCGGCGGTAAGGTGCTGGCCTGCTCCGACACCCACGGCTGGGTCGAGGATCCCGACGGCATCGACTACACCGTGCTCGAGCATGTCTACAACAAGAAGCGCTCCGGCCACGACAAGGGCGTCACGCTCGCTATGTACGTTGACGAGAAGCCCAACGCCGTGTGGCACGAGGGCGACGGCCGCGGCGTGTGGCAGCTGCCCTGCGACATCGCGCTGCCCTGCGCTCGCGAGAACACGCTGCTGCTCGAGGACGCCCAGGCGCTCGTCGCCAACGGCTGCAAGGTGGTCGGCGAGGGCGCGAACATGCCCACGACCATCGAGGCCACGACCTACTTCCAGGAGAACGGCGTCGCCTTTATGCCCGGTAAGGCAGCCAACGCCGGCGGCGTGCTCGTCTCCGGCCTGGAGATGAGCCAGAACGCCGAGCACCTGTCCTGGACCTTCGAGGAGGTCGACGGCAAGCTCGAGCAGCTCATGCGCGGCATGTTCCACAACGTGGACGACACCGCCAAGGAGTACGGCGAGGAGGGCAACTTCGTCATGGGCGCCAACATCGCCGGCTTCCTGAAGGTCGCCGACGCCATGCTCGCCCAGGGCGTCTGCTAAATCTTCGCTCGATATAGCATCGCAGAAGGCTCCCAGTCATCTTGGCTGGGAGCCTTTTTGATCCGCATGCGACGGAGGAAAACGGTTCATTTTGTCCCGACGCGAGCTGTGCCCCCTCGTTTGGTACACTTAAAGGTACTGGACAAGTGAAGAGATGGGGGAGAACGTGCTCAAGTTCGGTACCTACGTCCGTGTTGGAAACGCGGCCGAAGCCTATGAGCTCTTACAGAAGAACCGCAACAACAAGATTGTGGGCGGCGGCATCTGGATGCGTCTGGGTTCGCGTCGCGTGGCGACTGCGATTGACCTTTCGGCCTGCGGACTCGATCAGATCGAGGAGACCGAGACCGAGTTTCGCATCGGTGCCATGTGCACCCTGCGCCAGCTCGAGCGTCAGGCCGGGCTCAACGCGCTTGTCAACAATGTCTTTGAGTTCGCCGTCCACGATATCGTGGGCGTGCAGCTGCGCAATACCGCCACGGTGGGCGGCAGCATCTACGGTCGCTTTGGCTTCTCGGACGTTCTCTCTGCCTTCCTCGCGCTCGATTCCTATGTTGAGCTGACGGGAGCCGGCCGCGTGCCGCTCGCGGAGTTCGTGGACATGGGCTACGTGCGTGACGTGATCGAGCGCGTCGTAGTCGTCAAGCACGATTACCGTGCGAGTTACGAGGCCGTGCGCAAGGCCGCGACCGACTTCCCCTCGCTCAACGTCACCGCCGCCTGGTGGGACAACACCTGGCACGTCACCGTCGGCGCCCGCCCGCTGCGCGCGACCCTGCTGCAGAGCGAGGCATGCGGCCTCACCAACGAGCAGCCTTCCGAGGACGAGCTTCGCGCCCTTGCCGTATCCGTGCGTGCGCTGAGCTATGGCACCAACCTGTGGGGCTCGGCTGACTACCGCCGCCGCATCTCGGCCCCGCTGGCGATTCAGGCTGTGCGCCGCGCCGCCGGCATCGAGCTTTCGGCCGCGCTTGCCCACGAGCTCGAGGGCGTGCAGATTCCTAAGTTTGCCACGGACGAGTATTCCTGTCGCCGCGTGCCCGGCGTCGATTCTAGCGAGGTGCGCTAATGGCTGCCAAACTCATCGATCTTTCCTTTACGCTCAACGGCCGCAAGGTCAAGGTTCAGATTGCCCCCGACACCATGCTCTTTGCGCTGCTGCGCGAGCAAGGCTGCGCGTCGGTGCGCTGCGCCTGCGAGACCACCAACTGCGGCCTGTGCACGGTCTGGCTCGATGGCGACCCGGTGCTCAGCTGCTCGGTGCCCGCCGCGCGCGTCGAGGGTCACTCCATCACCACGCTCGAGGGCCTCAAGACCGAGTCCGAGGCGCTCGCCCGCGCGATAGCCGCCGAAGGCGCCGAGCAGTGCGGTTTTTGCGCCCCCGGCCTCATCATGAACGTGCTGGCGCTCGCCCGCGCCGCCAAGGAGGACCCGAGCCTCGTCGCCACGCGCGAGGAGCTCTCGCGCCAGCTTGCCGGCAACCTCTGCCGCTGCAGCGGCTACGAGAGCCAACTGCGCGCTATCGTTCGCTTCCTCAACGAGTCCGGCGTGCAGGTGGGCTTTGAGATGCCCGAGCTGCCGGTCAACGACACGAGCTGCGACGGCGTCTCCTACAAGCAGATCACCCACAAGCAGCCCAAGAAGGACTCGAAGGCCCTGCTCGAGGGCCGTCCCGTCTACACGGGCGATATGGTGCCCGCCGGCGCGCTCATCGTTAAGCTCAAGCGCAGCCCCTATGCCCGCGCCAAGATCCGCTCCATTGATACGTCGCGCGCCCTGAAGGTGCCCGGCGTCGTGGGCGTCTACACCTACGAGGACGTGCCCAAGCGCCGCTTTACCATTGCCGGCCAGAGCTATCCGCAGCCGAGTCCCTATGACCGCCTGATCCTCGAGAACCTGGTGCGCTACCAAAACGAGGAGGTGGCGATTGTCGCCGCCGAGACCGAGGAGGCTGCCGACAAGGCGCTCAAGCTCATCAAGGTCGACTATGAGGTGCTCGAGCCCCTGCTCGACTTTACCCAGGCACTCGATAACGATATCGTGGTCCACCCCGAGGGCGACGTGACCTTTATGTTCCCGCAGGGCGGCGATGTCCCGCGCAACCTGGTGTGCAGCGGTACCAGCGATTTTGGCGACCTGGACGAGGCCTTCGCCCAGAGCGACATCGTCTTTGAGCGCACCTACACCAGCCAGGCCACGCAGACCGCGCCCATGGAGACCTTCCGCGCCTTCGCGACGACCGACGCGTTTGGGCGCATCTCCGTGACCACCTCGACGCAGGTGCCCTTCCACGTGCGCCGCATGGTCGCGCAGTCGCTCGACATTCCGCAGTCGCAGGTGCAGGTCATTAAGCCGCGCATCGGCGGCGGCTTTGGCTCCAAGCAGACGGGCTGCTGCGAGATCTTCGTGGCGTTCGTCACCCAGCAGACTGGCCGTCCGAGCTACTGCTGCTACACCCGCGAGGAGACCATCACCGCGGGCAACTCGCGCCACCAGATGCAGATGACCGTCAAGTTGGGCGCCATGAACGACGGCACCATCACGGCCATCGACCTGCACACGCTGTCCAACGCCGGAGCGTACGGCGAGCACGCCACCACGACGATCGGCCTTTCGGGCCACAAGAGCCTGCCGATTTACAACCATGTGAAGGCGAGCCGCTTTAGCTGGGACGCTGTCTACACCAATACCAACCGCGGCGGCGCGTATCGCGGCTATGGTGCCACCCAGGGCCAGTTTGCCGTGGAGAGCGCCGTTAACGAGCTCGCCGACATGCTGCACATGGACCCCGCCGACCTGCGCCTTAAGAACATCGTGCGTGAGGGCGAGATCATGCCGCAGTACTACAACGAAAAGCTCAACGCCTGCGCACTCGACCGCTGCCTGCTGCGCGCGATGGACATGATCGGTTGGCGCGACAAGCCGCTGGCCGTCGACCTGGGCGACCGCGTGCGTGCTCTGGGCTGTGCGCTCACCATGCAGGGCTCGGGCATTTCCAATGTCGACATCGCCGGCATCGATATGCGCCTGGAAGAGGACGGCTTCATTACCATCGGCACCGGCGCCACCGATAACGGCATGGGTGTCGACACGATTCTGGCGCAGATTGCCGCCGAGGAGTTGGGCGTTGAAAGCTCGCTCATTGTGGTGCGCGGCGTGGACACCGACGTGTCGCCGTTCGACGCCGGTTCGTACGCGAGCTCCGGTACCTACGTGACGGGCCTTGCCGCCAAGAACGCCGCGACCGAGCTGCGCGAGAAGATTTGCGCCAAGGCCGCTCAGATGTGGGACGTTGACGCCGCCGACGTGGTCTTCGACGGCCAGTACGTGCGCCTGTCCGACGAGCGTGCCGCTCGTGAGCGCGGCCGCTACCTCACGCTGCGCGACTTTGCCAACCTGTGCGTCAAGAACATCGCGGGCGGCGACGCGCTCACCTCGCACGCTTCTGCCTGCCTGCCCGTTTCGCCTCCGCCGTTTATGGCCGGCATTGCCGAGGTCGAGGTCGACAAGGCCACCGGCAAGGTGACTGTGGTGGACTATGCGGCGGCCGTCGACTGCGGCACCGTGATCAACGAGGCGCTCGCGCGCGTTCAGGCCGAGGGCGGCATTGCCCAGGGTATCGGCCACGCGCTCTACGAGATCGTGGAGCACGACGACCGCGGTCGTCTGCGCACCGGCAACTTTATGAGCTACAAGCTGCCCACGCGCCTGGATATCGGCAGCATTCGCGTGGCCTTTGAGCCGAGCTACGAGCCGACGGGTCCTTTTGGTGCCAAGTCGATCGGCGAGGTCGTCATCAACACGCCGCTCGCCGCTGTTGCATCGGCCGTGGCACACGCCACCGGCCACCAGGTGCGCTCGCTGCCGATCACGCCCGAGAAGGCCCTGCTGGGGGAGTAGCGGGTCAGCGAACAAGTCGTAATGGGCGGGGCGGGGCAACTCGCCCCGCCTTTCGCACTCGTGGTGAGGTCGTGAGCCTGTAAAACGTGTGCGTGCGCTTGTCGTTCGTATCTGCTATCATTCCTAGTCTGTGCGCTCATGCGGGCGTGGCGGAATTGGTAGACGCGCCAGATTTAGGTTCTGGTGGGATTCCCGTGAAGGTTCGAGTCCTTTCGCCCGCACCAACGCATCTGCGTCGGCCCTGGCCGTCGCGACTCTTTGTTGCATAAAGGTACCAGCACCTCAGATAAGCTGGGCAGTATGAGGAGGAACGTGTTGAACATCACCGCTTCTGACGTCAAGGACGCCAAGCTCACCGCTACGGTCACCATCCCGGCCGCCGACGTCGACGCCGCGATCAAGAAGGCCTACAAGGACACCGCCAAGAAGTACCGCTTCCCGGGCTTCCGTGCCGGTAAGGCTCCCCGTCCGGTCATCGACTCTGCTCTTGGCGCCGAGGCTACCCTCGCTCAGGCCACCAACGACCTGATCGCCGCCAACGAGTCCGCCGTCCTCAACGAGCTGGACATCGTCCCCACCAAGAGCGGTGACTACAAGGAGCTCGACCTCGCCAAGGATCACGAGGACTACACCTACACCGTCGAGTTCTCCCTGCGTCCCGCCGCTGAGCTCTCCTCCTTCGACGCTGTCGAGATCGAGATGCCCCCTGCGGAGGTCACCGAGTCCGAGATCAACAACCAGGTCGAGATGCTCCTCAACTACCGTGCCACCTTCGAGGACGTCGAGGGCCGCGCTGTCGAGGCCGAGGACTACGTTACCGTCGACCTCAAGGCCGTCGAGAACGCCGACAACTTTGCCGCCGAGGGCCGTATGCTCATCGCCGGTAGCGACAGCAACCCCAAGGAGTTCAACGAGGCCCTGATCGGCGCCAACGTTGACGATGTCAAGTCCGTCACCTGGACCGACGAGGCCGAGGAGGGCGAGGAGGCCGAGACCCACACCGTCGAGGTCACCGTCAAGGGCATCAAGGTCCGCAACACCCCCGAGCTCACCGACGAGCTCGTCAAGTCCGACTTTGGCTTCGACAGCATCGACGCTATGCGCGACGCCATCAAGATCGAGATCGAGCAGGACAAGGCTTCCCGCCTCCCGGCCGAGAAGGAGAACCGTTGCGTCTCCGCTCTCGCCGAGCGCCTGCAGCTCGACGAGATGGATGCCGACTACGAGCAGTCCGTCTTTGAGGAGCTTGGCCAGAACTTCCTGTCCAACCTCGCTGCCCGCGGCATGACGCTGGACACCTGGCTGCCCGCTTCCGGCCTGACCATGGAGCAGTTCATCGGCGACCTGCACAAGCAGGCCAACGACGTTGCCCGTGAGTCCCTGGCGCTCGACGCCCTCGCCCGTGAGCTCAAGATCGAGGTCACCGAGGACGACATCAACGCCGAGTTCGAGAAGGCCGGCGTCAAGGACGTCGAGGCTTCCAAGGCTGAGTTCATCGCCGATGGCCGCATGCCTGCCGTCCGCGAGTCCATCCGTCGCTCCAAGGCCGTCGATCACCTGGTCGAGAACGCCAAGGTGACCGAGGTCGACGAGACCGCCAAGGACGCCGAGTAATTCTCGCCACCTTGCTCGCGAGCGCATGCATGTGCCCGTGATGGGGTAAAGTTATACACCGGTTATCCGGTTGCTTCGTACGGTGCCAGCCAATGCATAGCATGCGGGCACCGTACGTTTATCTAGAACCACTATTGGTCCGTAAGAGAAATGGAGATGCGTATGATCGCTAAGTTCGATTCCGCCCTCGTGCCATACGTTATCGAGCAGACGCCGCGCGGCGAGCGCAGCTACGATATCTATTCGCGCCTGCTCAACGACCGCATCATCTTCTTGGGCGAGGAGATCAACTCCGTCAGCGCCAACCTGGTCGTTGCCCAGCTGCTGCATCTTGAGAGCCAGGATGCCGAGAAGGATATCTCGCTCTACATCAATTCGCCCGGTGGCGAGGTTTACTCTGGCCTGGCGATTCTTGACACCATGAACTTCATCAAGCCGCAGGTCTCCACCATCTGCGTCGGTATGGCCGCGTCTATGGCTGCCGTGCTGCTTTCGGCCGGCGCCAAGGGCAAGCGCTTCTGCCTGCCGCACTCCAAGGTCATGATTCACCAGCCCAGCGGCGGTGCTCAAGGTCAGCAGACCGAGATCGAGATCGTGGCCGAGGAGATCAAGAAGACCCGCCGCGAGCTCAACCAGATCCTGTCCGATGCCTCGGGCCAGCCGATCGAGAAGGTCCAGGCCGATACCGAGCGCGACAACTACCTGACCGCTGCCGAGGCCCTCGACTACGGCCTGATCGACCGTATCGTCACCTCGCGCGATCTCGCCGCGAAGGACGCCTAGGATGGCAGGAAACATGCAGGACAACTTTGACGAGAATGGCAACCCCATCCGCTGCTCCTTCTGCGGAAAAGAGCAGGGGCAGGTTCGCCGCCTTGTAAAGGGTCCGACCAACATCTTTATCTGCGACGAGTGCGTTGCCGCCTGCTTCGAGATCCTTGAGGAGTCGCTGGCTTCGGACTTTATGGACGCTGCCCGCAACGGCAAGCTGCCGGGCTTCCTCAACGACCACGGCCAGGCTGCATCCCAGCCCGCCGCGGACCCCGAGACCGAGGGTTTTGAGCTCGAGGACGATCGCCAGGTCATCACGCACGTGCCGACGCCGCACGAGATCTATGACGAGCTTTCGGCCTATGTTATGGGTCAGGAGGACGCCAAGCGCGCCATGTCGGTGGCCGTGTACAACCACTATCGCCGCGTGATCGAGGGTGGCGCCGCGGTGTCTGCCTTTGACGGCGGCATGGGCTCGCAGTTCGACGACGATATGGACGAGGTAGAGCTTGCCAAGTCCAACATCCTGCTGCTCGGTCCCACCGGTACCGGCAAGACCTTGTTGGCCCAGACGCTCGCGCGCATCCTCGAGGTGCCGTTTGCCATCGCCGATGCCACCGCGCTCACCGAGGCCGGCTATGTGGGCGAGGACGTGGAGAACATCCTGCTCAAGCTCATCAACGCCGCCGATGGCGACATCGAGCGCGCGCAGGTGGGCATCATCTATGTGGACGAGATCGACAAGATCGCCCGCAAGGCCGAGAACCTCTCCATCACCCGTGATGTTTCGGGCGAGGGCGTTCAGCAGGCGCTGCTTAAGATTCTTGAGGGCACGGTGGCAAGCGTTCCGCCCACCGGCGGCCGCAAGCATCCCCAGCAGGAGCTGCTGCAGATCGACACGACCAACATTCTGTTCATCTGCGGTGGTGCCTTTGTGGGTCTGGACAAGATCATCGCCGATCGCGTGGGCAACAAGGGCGTGGGCTTTAACTCCGAGATCGCCGGACCCACTTCGGTCGACGAGAACGACCTACTGCGCCAGGTGCTCCCGCAGGACCTCAACGCCTTTGGCATGATCCCCGAGTTCGTGGGTCGTACGCCCGTCGTCACCCAGACGCAGGCACTCGACGAGGACGACCTGGTGTCGATCCTGACCGAGCCCAAGAACGCCGTGGTGCGTCAGTACCGCAAGATGTTCCAGCTCGAGGACGTCGAGCTTGAGTTTGAGGATGCCGCACTGCACGAGATCGCCCGCATGGCGCTCGCCCGCAAGACCGGCGCCCGCGGCCTGCGTGCCATCTGCGAGGACGTGCTGCAGCAGACGATGTTCGACCTCCCCAGCGAAGAAGGCGTAGCCAAGGTCGTCGTAACCGAAGCCGCCGTAAAGGGCGAAGAACAGCCCCAGCGCATCTACGGCTAAACCAGCCATAAACGTGTTTGCAAATAGCCTCCGGCCACCCGCGGTCGGAGGCTATTTTATAGATACGCAATAACCCCAACTACCTGTGTTATTCTGTGTGTTTGTTTAAGCCTCAGCGAAGTCATTCAGACTGAAGTAATCGATACCTAAGGCGTGTCCGCCTGCTTGGTTTTCGTAGATTCCGCACGAGCCGAAGAGCACTAAATGTGCTCTTCGTGCGAGCCCAGGACCTGACCGAGCGAAAACCAAGCAGGCGGACACGCCGGCGGGACAGGGAGAGATATATGGAAGAAATGCCCAAGAACTACGATCCGTCGACCAACGAGCCGGCGATTCTGCAGAAGTGGCTTGACGGCGGCTACTACAAGCGCCGCGAGGGCGTGGGCGACTGCACCGTCACCATTCCGCCTCCCAACGTGACCGGCAAGCTCCACATGGGCCACGCCACCGACGACTCCATCCAGGACGCCATCATCCGCATGGCCCGCATGCGCGGCAAGTCCACGCGCTGGGTGCTCGGCACCGACCACGCCGGTATCGCCACGCAGACCAAGGTCGACAAGAAGCTCAAGAGCGAGGGCATCAGCCGCCTGGAGATTGGCCGCGACAAGTTTGTCGACGCCTGCTGGGACTGGACCCACGAGTACGGCGGCATCATCGTCGAGCAGATCAAGCGCATGGGCTGCTCCGTCGACTTCGATAACGAGCGCTTCACCATGGACGAGGATTACGCCCAGGCCGTGCGCAAGGTCTTTTGCGACTGGTACCACGACGGCCTGATCTATCGCGGCAAGCGCATCGTCAACTGGTGCCCCAACTGCACCACCGCCATCTCGGACGACGAGGCCGAGTACAAGGACGAGAAGGGCCACCTGTGGCACCTGCGCTACCCGCTGACCGAGCCGGTCAACGGCCAGGACTACATCGTCGTCGCCACCACGCGCCCCGAGACCATGCTCGGCGACACGGGCGTTGCTGTCTCCCCGAAGGATCCCGAGAAGGCCGCCTTCGTGGGCAAGACCGTCATGCTGCCGATCGTCAACCGCGAGATCCCCATCTTCTCCGACTACCACGTCGACGCCAACTTCGGCTCCGGCTTCGTTAAGGTCACCCCGGCCCACGACCCCAACGACTACGCCATGGGTCAGGCCCACGACCTGCCGCAGATCAATATCTTCGACGAGCACGCGGTGGTCGTCGAGGGCTACGGCGAGTTCACCGGCATGACGCGCGACGAGTGCCGCGAGGCCGTCATCAAGTGGTTCGAGGAGCACGACCTGCTCGACCACGTCGAAGAGCACGATCACTCCGTCATGCACTGCTACCGTTGCGACGCCGCCCTGGAACCGTGGCTGTCCGAGCAGTGGTTCGTCGCCGTCGACAAGCTCAAGGGGCCGGCGCTCGATGCCGTCAACTCCGGTAAGGTCACCTTCCATCCCGCGCGCTGGACGCAGACCTACACCACCTGGATGGAGAACCTCAAGGACTGGTGCATCAGCCGCCAGCTGTGGTGGGGCCACCGCATCCCCGTGTTCTACTGCGAGGACTGCGGCTGGGAGGACGCCCTGACCGAGGACACCGACGTGTGCCCCAAGTGCGGCGGTCATCACGTGCATCAGGACGAGAACGTGCTGGACACCTGGTTCAGCTCGCAGCTGTGGACCTTCGCCACGCAGGGCTGGCCACAAAAGCTGGAGCTGCTTGAGGGCCATCACCCCACGACGGCGCTCGTCACCGCGCGCGACATCATCGCGCTGTGGGTCGCCCGCATGGTCATGAGCTCGCTGTACTTCCTGGACGAGGTGCCGTTTAAGGACGTCGTCATCTACCCGACGATTCTGGCCAAGGACGGCAGCCGCATGTCCAAGTCCAAGGGTAACGGCGTTGATCCCATGGACCTCATTGGCATGTACGGCGCCGACGCCATGCGCTACAACCTGCTCACGCTGTGCACCAACAACCAGGACGTCAAGTTCGACGCGAACATCGATAAGAAGACCAAGAAGCTCATCGACAGCCCGCGTACCGACCAGGCTAAGAGCTTTGTGACCAAGATCTGGAACGCCAGCCGCTTCCTGCTCATGAACATGGAGGGCTACACGCCCGGCGAGCCCGTCGTGGAGACGCCGGCCGACGCTTGGATGTTCAGCCGCCTGGCCAAGGCCGTGAAGATGGTCACCGAGGGCATCGAGAACTACACCTTTGGCGACATGGCTCGCGGCGTGCAGCAGTTCTTCTGGAACGAGGTCTGCGACTGGTACGTCGAGGTTACCAAGGCTCGCCTGAAGGGCGAGGGCCGTCTACAGGCTCAGCGCAACCTGATTTTTGTGCTCGATACCTCCATTCGCCTGATGCACCCGCTCATGCCGTTTGTTACCGAGGAGATCTGGGACAACATGCCGGCGAGCGTGCTCGACCTGGACGCCGAGGGCAACGTGGACCGCGCTGAGGCACTCATGATTGCCAAGTGGCCGGAGCCCGCCGACTACGCCAAGTATGTCGACGAGCCCGCCGAGCGCGCGTTCGAGCTGTGCCGTACCGTTGTGTCTGCCGCCCGCGCCACGCGTTCCCGTTATCGCTTGAGCCCCAAGGCCGAGCTCGACGTGGTCGTGCGCGCCGGTGCCGAGGACATTGAGAAGCTCGAGAGCCTGCGCTCGACCATCGAGCCGTTGGCCAATACCGCCTCGCTGGTCATGGGTCCCGACGTTGAGAAGCCGGCCGCGAGCATCGCCGTGGTCGACAGCGGCGTCGAGGTCTTTGTGGTGCTCGAGGGCAAGGTCGACCTTTCGGCCGAGAAGGCGCGCCTGGAGAAGGAGATCGCCGCGGCTCAGAAGGAGCTCGCCGGCTGCGAGAAGACGCTCGCCAACGAGGGCTTTGTGGCCAAGGCCGCGCCCGCGGTGGTCCAGAAGAAGAGAGACCGTGCAGCTGAGCTCAAGGAGATCCTGGTAGCGCTGACTGCTCAGGTTGCTGACTTCTCGTAGGGCTTACTGGGGGACGCGGTTTGGGGCATTGCTCGCTACTGCGGACAGTCCTGCTCGCACGAAGGCCACATTAAGTGGCCTTCGGCTCGTGCGGAACTTGTATCGAGCAAAGCCCCAAACCGCTCCCATAGCGGTTACGGGGGCGTCCGCTGCCTGGTAGGGCCACTGGGCTGTGGCCTTGATTCCGCTGCAATCGGTTAAAGGCTGATATTGTCAACGCGAGGGGCTCATTCTTTTTGGTGGGCCTCTTTTTCTGTTATGGGGGACTTTGGGTTATGGCTAAGCGTTCTGGGTCGTATTCTGTGCCGTTCTCGTTTGAGCTGCTTTCATTTGATGAGGCTGTTGGGCTTGCTGCTGATACGGGGCGGATTTCTGGGGATGCTGGTCCTTTGCTTGAGACGGTTGTCGATATGCTCGATGAGCTCGGGCGTCCGGACGAGTACTTTGATTGCATTCAGGTCGCCGGTACCAATGGCAAGACTTCGACCACGCGTTTTTCGGCTGCTATCCTTCGCGGCGAGGGGCTCAAGACCGCACTGTATACGTCGCCGCAGCTTGTGCGCTATCCCGAGCGCATGGAGGTCGACGGGTGCGTCGTGAGTGACGAGGCGTTTGCTCGGGGCGTTTCTGCTGCCGTTGAGGCGGGGCGTCGCGTGAATGCTCATCGCTTGGCGGCAGGGGAGCGCGCGTATACCATTACGCCGTTTGACCTGCTGACGGCTGCCGCGCTTGTAGTGTTTGCCGAGGCTGCGTTGGATGTTGCAGTGCTCGAGGTTGGCATGGGCGGGCGTTGGGACGCCACAAGCGCGACCGATCCCGTCGCCGTTGCCATTACGGGCATTGGGCTCGATCACACACGCATTCTGGGCGATACGCTCGAGGCTATTGCGGGGGAGAAGGCTGCGGTCATTAAGCCCGGACGCCTGGTTGTGCTGGGCGAGGGCACGCACGAGGAGAGCGTTCAGCGCGTGATGGATGCCCGTTGTCGCGAGTGCGGTGTGGTGCCGCTCGTGGTGAACCATGCCACAACCAAGGTTCCGGCACACGTGGGCGACACGGTTGAGTTTAGCTGCACTACGCCGCGTGCGATCTATACGTCGAGCATGGTCAAGCCGGCCTATCAGCCGCAGAATGCTGCGTGCGCGATTATGCTCTGCGAGGGGTATCTGGGTCGCGAGCTCGATCATGACAAGCTCGATGCGTCGCTTATGGGCTGCCCCACGCCTGGTCGCTTTGATGTGCTGGGAACCGATCCGCTCAAGCTGATCGACGCCTGTCATAACCCCCAGAGCTGCGAGAACTTTGTGAGCGCGCTGGACGAGATCGATCCGTGTGTGGAGAACCGCCCCACGCTGTTGTGTGCCGCGCTGGCCGATAAGGACGTGGCGGGTATCGTTGACGTTCTGGTTCCGGCGTTCCCACGCGTGGTCGTGACCCAGACCGATTCCGATCGCGCCCTGCCGGCAGATGAGCTCGCTGCCCTGGTGGACGTCGATAAGCTCGCGGGCGTATATCCGAGCGTGCCCGAGGCCCTCGCTGCCTTCGATGCCGCGGGCGAGTCCTTCGTAGCCGCCGGCACCATCACCCTAGCCGGCGAAGTAGCCGGCCTGCTGCGCTAACCCATCCCCTCAGCGGTTGCGGTGAAATGCGGACTGTTTTACAAGCCAGGAGCCTCAAACAGTCCGTATATCACCGCAACTTAAAAGTAGTCAATTTGGGACGGGGCTTTTTTGGCTGCCCTGTGCCCCGAGTTGACTCGCTTGCCACGAAATGGGCCTATTTACTACGTTTTAGCGAATACCCCCGACCACACCGAGAATTGCGAAATGAAAACCGCAGGTAGACGGCTTGCGGATTTTGTGAAAACCCGGTTATGGTCGACCCATGCGGGTTAAACGTAGTAGATGGGCCGTTTTTGTGGCGAATCGTTGGCAGGATGTGACTAAGGGGCTGTTCCTTTGCCGCGTTGCCTAGTCTAGGCGCGTCGGATCGTGGGGGTAGGCGTTGAGAATCTCGACGCCGGACTCGGTCACCAGGGCCAGGTCCTCGATGCGGACGCCGGTGCGGCCGGGGAGATAGATGCCCGGCTCGATGGAGAAGGTCATGCCCGGCTCGACAACCTGCTCGTTGACGAGCGAGACGTCGCCCGGCTCGTGGTCTTGCAGGCCGATCGAGTGACCCAGGCGATGCGTAAAGTATTCGCCGTAGCCCGCGTCCTCAATCACGTCGCGCGCGGCACGGTCCAGGTCGCACATGCGCACGCCCGGTGCGATGAGCGCCTCGGCGGCCTCGTTGGCGCGGCGCACGATATCGTAGATGCGCGCCGTCTCCTCGTCCGGCTCGCCCCAAAAGAACGTGCGCGTCATGTCCGAGCAGTAGTTGCGATGGCGTCCGCCAATGTCGAACAGCACCACGTCGCCGCGTTTAAGCTCGGTATCGTCGGGCTCGTGATGTGGGTCGCCGGCGTTGGCGCCAAAGCTCACGATGGGCGGAAAGCTAAAGCCCTCGCAGCCGTGCTTGCGATACAGACTGAGCATCTGGTCGGCAATTTCGCGCTCCGTCACGCCCTCGTGGACGAGCTTGATAACATCGGCCATCACGGCATCGTTAGCGGCCGAGGACGCGCGCATGAGCTCCTTCTCGGCGGCATCCTTGTAGGTGCGTGCGGCGGTGACGGCAAAATCGCCCAGGAAAAACTCGCTGGCGGCGTGGCGCTCCATGAGCGGCATCAAAAAGCCGGAGCGCATGACGGTGTCGATGCCAAGCGGCTTGGCTGGGTCGATCTCACTCGCGATGGCGTCGGCCACGACGTCGGTATCGTTGTGGTAGGCAACGCGCGCATTATCATACTCGGGCAGCTGATGCAGCGCGTTGACCATGATCACGGGCTCGCAATCGCGCGCGAGTAGCACGCCGCAAAAACGCTCGAACATATCGGCATAAAAGCCGGTCAGGTAATAGATTGACCACGGGTCGTTTACGAGCAGCTGTGCGCCGGGGTGCTGAGCCTCGAGCGCATCGAGCACGCGTGCCACACGCTGGTCATCGACATGTGCCATGAAACATCCTTTCACTATGGTGCCACCATGGTATCCCAAGCTCGGCACATAGGGACGTTCCTTTTATGCCGGCACCTGGGGACACTCCTTGCAAAAAGCAGCTATAAGAGCCCGTCCCAAATTAGCTGCTTAGGCTGGATCGATGTTCATGCTGGCGACTAGGTCAATGTTGGTGCCGAGAAGATCTTCCAGCACGACGTCGCCCATGCGGATGGGGGCCTCGACGACAACGCCGCGGATGAGGTCCATGGCTTGGGCGTGGAGTGCCAGCGGGATGGCTTCGGCCGTGCGCACGGGCAGCAGCGCCTCGTCGCCGCCGGATACGGCCACGGTTGTGGTGAGCACGCGCATGGGGCAGGTGAGCTCTTGATGCGCGAACTTGTTGCCGCGCGGGCAGCTGTTGCCGATCACGGAGCGCACCGCTGCTACGGCACCGTTGACATCGCGCTCCACCTCTACGGTCAGGAGGCATTCGGATGGGCAAGTGGTGCAGCTGAACTGCAGCGTCTCGGTCGCATTCGTGCTCATGGCCTTACGCCTCCTCAATGGGATCGACGGACAGAATAAGCTCGCTGGCACCCATGTCGAGTGCCTGCTTGATGACCTTTGCCTGCAGTGGAAAGCTTTCCATAACGCTCGGTTTAAACGCGCGGACCTTGCCGGCGAACAGTTCCTCGCCGTCGGCCAAGATCCTCACGCGGGCGGCATCGACTGGTCGGCGCACGCGGAAGTTGAGTTTGGTGAGCGCCACAGCCGTAATGCGTCCCGGCAGTGCGTATCCCGCAATGCCGGCAGGGGAGACGGTGAGCTCGCAGTCCGGAACGGCGCCCGCGCCGGTTCCCAGCGCGTACGCCGCCGCGGCAGCGCCGGCGCGCTCGGACTCGGTCGTCACGTTGTCTGCCAAGTCGTGCACGTGCAGTACGTTGCCGCAGGCAAAGATGCCCGGTACGACCGTCTGCAGGCTCTGGTCCACCACGGCACCGCGCGTACGGGGGTCCAGCTCTACGTCCGCGCCCACCGAAAGCTCGTTCTCGGGAATCAATCCCACCGAAAGCAGCAGCGTATCGCACGGAACGATGCGCTCAGTCCCCGGGATGGGCGCCAGTTGCTTATCGACCTGGCTCACCTCGACGGCCTCCACGCGGTCGTGCCCGATCACGCGCGTGACCGTGGTAGACAGATGCAGCGGAATGCCAAAATCGTCCAGGCAGTTCTTGACATTGCGGCGCAGGCCGTTGGCGTATGGCATGAGCTCGTACACGCCCTCGACCGAAATCCCCTCGAGGGTGCAGCGGCGCGCCATGATCAGCCCGATGTCGCCCGAGCCCAAAATGACGGCGCGCGAGCCGGGTTTGAGGTTTTCGATATTGATGTATCGCTGCGCCAGGCCGGCCGTAAACACGCCGGCGGGACGGCTGCCGGGGATCTTGATTTCGCTGCGCGTGCGCTCGCGGCAGCCCATGGCAAGGACGACCGCCCGCCCGGTGAGCTGCAGCATACCGGCTGGGCTCATGAGCGTGACGGTATGGACCGCGGTGTCTTCCGTAGGCTCGCCTGAATCAATCCCAAGCACCATGCTGTTCAGGAACAGCGCAATGTCGGTTGTGTGCACCTGGTCGATAAAGCGCTGCGCGTACTCGGGACCGGTGAGCTCCTGTTTAAAGTGCGACAGGCCAAAGCCGGGGTGGATGCACTGGCGGAGGATGCCGCCCAGGTGCTGCTCGCGCTCCACGATGGCCACGCGCGCTCCGGCCTTATGCGCGGCCAGCGCGGCCGCCATGCCGGCGGGGCCGCCTCCGATAACGACCACGTCGAACGCCCGCGTTTGCACGGTCTCAACGGCGTCGGTATTAATCGCGCTCGATCCGAATTCCGCCATCCTAGCGCACCCCCTTCAGCGGTCCCTCAACCAACCAAGATCCGGTATCCTCCAACAACACCTCGCTGGGGGCGCAGCCCAGCTCGCGCGCCAGAATCGCAACCACGCGGCTTTGGCAAAAGCCACTTTGGCACCGACCCATGCCGGCGCGGCAGCGGCGCTTGACACCCTCGACCGAAACCGCGCCTGGACGGCGTCGAATCGCGGCCACAATCTCGGCCTCGGGCACCGTTTCGCAGCGGCAGACAATCTGTCCCCACGCGGGATCGGACTCGATCAGTTCTTCCTTGCGCGCCAGCGGTGCGCGGTCAAAGTCGTCCGGCGCGCGGCGAATTGGGTTCCAGTCCGCCCGCTCGTGCAGCTCCACGCCCGCTTCGCGCATCACAAGCTCCATGCGCTCGGCAATGGCCGGCGCGCTGGCGACGCCTGGCGACTGAATGCCCGCCGCCTGGAACAGCCCCGGCATCACGGTCGACTGCCCAATAAAGAAGTCGTTCGTTCCCTGAATGACCGGGCGCCCGCCGGCAAATGCGCGCACCACGCAGTGCGTGTCCAGATCGGGCACCAGCTTGCGCGCACCGGTCAGCAGCGCGTTGATATCGCTCGCATAGGTCTGCGTGTCACCCGGTTCGCGCACGGCGGCGGTCGCAGTGATCACGGTGTTGCCATGCACGGTCCCCGTCACGATGACGCCCTTCGACACAGGCGTCGGCACCGGGTAGAGCGGCATGAGCGCGCGCGGCTCCTTGTCCAGCACCACGATGTTGCCCTGGCGCCAGACCATCTGGAACTCCTCGGCGCCCGTCATATGCGAGATGTCCGCGGCGCCGTTGCCCGCGGCGTTGATTAAATAGCGGCAACACACATTGCCGGCGGGCGTTACCAGCGTAAAACGCGGGGAGTCATCGGCGCCGGTCGCGCCCGTGTCGGCGGCCTCGATCGCCTCCACCGGCGCGGACCGCATAAACGTCACGCCGTTGGCCACCGCGTTCTCCAGCGCGGCGATGGCGACTTCAAACGGGTCGACAAACCCGGTCGAGGGACACCACAGGGCGCACGTGGCATCGGCGCTGGCGCGCGGCTCCAGCTCGTGGATGCGCTCGGGGCCAATGATCGACAGCTCGGGCACGCCGTTGGCCAGGCCATTCCGGCGCAGCTGCTCCAGATGCGCGCGGTCCTCGTCGTTAAAACCCAGTACCATCGACCCGGTGCGGCGGAACAAGAAGCCCAGCTCCTCGGCCCACGTACCATACAGCTCACATCCACGAGCATTGACCTGGGCTTTTACCGTGCCCGGCGCCGGGTCGTAGCCGGCGTGCACCAGGCCACCGTTGGCCTTCGACGCGCCCAGCGCGATATCGTTGGCCGCCTCGACCACGCAAATGGACAGGTCATAGCGCGCGAGCTGCCGCGCGATAGCGCATCCGGTGATGCCCGCGCCCACAATCGCGATATCAAACGTTTTTGTCACAGTGCCTCCCAGACGAGTTGACAGGCTGTCAATAAGACTATCCTACGGTCTGCACACCCCCAGTGAGGCGGCAATGCGGCGAACAGTCCCGCAGCATCCGCCAACGGCAGGCGAGGGGAGACCTGGTAACGGTGACAACTGCGTCTGCCGGCTCAAACGTCAGAGTTTTGTCTCGTCCTGTAACAGTAAGCAGAGGATTCGGGTTCCAGATGTTACAGATCGAGATAAAAGCCGGGGCGGGATTCTTCTGTCTCGATTTGTAACAGGTAGACCCGTTTTGGTGAGTTACTGTTACAGATTGAGACATTGGGATTGGACGTTTCCCTTTGTCTAAATCTGTAACAGTAAGAAGGTTTTTTGGACCCTAGGTGTTACAGATTTAGATGATTGGTCGGGATGGTTTTCGTTTGTCTCGTTCTGTAACAGTAAGGTGTGGATTTGGGGTCTAGTTGTTACAGATCGAGACAATTGACTGGCGGGTTCACCGTTTGTCTTGATCTGTAACATCTGGGGACGGTTTTGCCGAGTTACTGTTACAGATCGAGACATTGGCCGGGCGGGCAAACCTTTCGTCTCGATCTGTAACATCTGGGATGGATTATGCCGAGCACCTGTTACAGATTGAGATGTTTCTGTCCACCTACCGCCCCGACCTGCCAAATCGTTGACCCCCGTGTTACACTAACTCGAGCTGTAACTACCCCGAAAGGTACCCGTAATGTCCAAGTACATCTCCGAGCTCATGTCGCCGCAGCTTATGGGCGTCATCTATGCCTTTGTTGGCTTTATCATCGCCCTGTATGTGCTGTCGGTCGTCTATGTGTTCATCGACGCTCGCCGCCGCGGCGCCAGCGCCTACGTGGCATGGGGCATCATCGCCCTCATCCCGTTTGTAGGCCTCATCGCCTACCTGGTCCTGCGCCCGCACTCCTACGCGTCTGACCGCGAGGAGCAGGAGCTGGACATGGCCCTGCGCGAGCGCCAACTTGCCCAGTACGGCACCTGCCCGCAGTGCGGCGCGCCCATCGAGAAGGACTTTGTTGTCTGCCCAGTGTGCGATACCCAGGTTCGCAACGTGTGCCCCAGCTGTCATCGCCCGCTCGATGCGCACTGGAAGGTCTGCCCCTACTGCCGAACTCGCATCCAGTAACGCATCCATCGCCGGGCCGGCCGCAAGCCACGGGCGCCGCGCATCTCGCGCACGCCGCAAGCACGCACCCCGCCCACACGATGAAGCATGCGTAGAAAATCGCCCGCCGTGCCAGTAAGGTGCGGCGGGCGCTTGTATACCAAGGCAACCTGCCTATAATGATGCAAGTTAAAACGCCGAACGCATCGCACGCACTTGCACCAGGCATCCGAGAGGAGAAAACATACCCATGAAGGCACTCTACAATGACGGTTCGGTGGCCGAGCTCCCGCAGGACGAGGTCACGCACGTCATCCGCCACTCCGCCGCGCACATCATGGCGCAGGCCATCAAGCGCCTGTACCCCGAGGCCGACTTTGCCTACGGTCCCGCGACCGACAACGGCTTTTACTACGACGTCGACCTGCCCGAGGGCGTCAAGATCAGCGAGGACGACTTCCCCGCGATCGAGGCCGAGATGAAAAAGATCGTCAAGGAGAACCTCAAGTTCTCCGTGTACGAGAAGCCCCGTGCCGAGGCCATCGCCCTTATGGAGGAGCGCGGCGAGAAGTACAAGGTCGAGCACATCGGCGACCTGGACGACGACGCTCGCATCACCTTCTACCAGCAGGGCGACTACATCGACATGTGCGTCGGCCCCCACATCTGCTACACCAAGGCGCTCAAGGCCTTTAAGCTCACCGGCGTCTCGGGCGCCTACTGGAAGGGCGACAAGGACAACAAGATGCTCACCCGCATCAACGGTGTCGCCTTTGCCACCAAGGAAGAGCTCGACGAGCACATGCACATGCTGGAGGAGGCCAAGAAGCGCGACCACCGCAAGATCGGCCGCGAGATGGACCTCTTTATGATGCGCGACGAGGCCCCCGGCTTCCCGTTCTTCCTGCCCAACGGCATGATCCTTAAGAACACGCTGCTGGACTACTGGCGCGAGATCCACCACAAGGCCGGCTACGTGGAGATCTCCACGCCGCTCATCATGAACAAGCAGCTGTGGAAGACCTCGGGCCACTGGGACCACTACAAGGACAACATGTACTCCACCGTCATCGACGACGAAGAGTACTGCATTAAGCCCATGAACTGCCCGGGCGGCGTGCTGGTGTACGCCTCCAAGCCGCACTCCTATCGCGAGCTGCCCATTCGCGCCGGCGAGATTGGCCTGGTGCACCGCCACGAGCTGCGCGGCGCCCTGCACGGCCTGTTCCGCGTGCGCTGCTTTAACCAGGACGACGCCCACCTGTTTGTGCGTCCCGACCAGCTGACCGACGAGATCGTGGGCGTGGTCAACCTCATCGACTCCGTGTACCAGAAGTTTGGCTTTAAGTATCACGTTGAGCTTTCTACCCGCCCCGAGGACTCCATGGGTTCGGACGAGGACTGGGCGCGCGCCGAGGAGGGCCTGCGCACCGCTCTGGAGAAGCTGGGCATGGACTACGAGGTCAACGAGGGCGACGGCGCCTTCTACGGCCCCAAGATCGACTTCCACCTGGAGGACTCGCTCGGCCGTACCTGGCAGTGCGGTACCGTGCAGCTCGACTTCCAGATGCCGCTCAACTTTGACCTGGAGTACGTGGACGCCGACGGCACCAAGAAGCGCCCCATCATGCTGCACCGCGTGTGCTTTGGCTCCATCGAGCGCTTTATTGGTATTCTGATTGAGCACTTTGCGGGCAAGTTCCCCACTTGGCTGGCTCCCGTGCAGGTCAAGGCACTTCCTGTCTCTGAGAAGAGCCGTGACTACGCCCACGAGGTGTGCGCCAAGCTGGAGGAGGCCGGCATCCGTGTGGCCTGCGACGACCGCGACGAGAAGATCGGCTACAAGATCCGCCAGGCCCGCAGCATCGACCGCGTGCCCTATATGCTCATCCTGGGCGAGAAGGAGGTCGAGGCCGGCAACATTTCCGTCCGCGATCGCTCCAACGAGACCGTTCAGATGAGCGTCGACGAGTTTGTTGCTAAGGTGCTCGAGGAGATCAAGACTCGCGCCTAAGGCAAGCTTCACAACAATTAACAAAGGTGACCGTCCGCATAGGGCGGTCACCTTTTTTAGTGCCTAAATAAGAAAAGGCGCTGGTTGAGCGGCTTTTTTTGTTGCACAAAAAGGTACAGGTTTTTGTAGAGGGGTATGGAGATGTATCTACGGGCAGTACATTTTGCGTAATCTGGGCAAACGCGGATTAATTGCTCGTATAATGGCCTATGTCGAAAGATACAAAAACCTGTACTTTTGCGACTGCGCCTAGCTGCGAGCGAGAAGCCTGTTCTAAACGCCCCTGCATTTGCGTGTGTCGCAAAGCAAGAAAAGGGGGCGAGAGCATGGAACAGACGGCACGGCGCCAAGAGCAGCTGCCGGGCGCATTTAACGGCGTAACTACCAACAGCCAGCATGGCCGCGTCCGCTGGTATCTGGTTCACACCCCCCATGGAAAAGAGCGCGAGATCTGCGAAAAGGTCCGCCACATTATCCCGCACGAGCTAATGCAGGACGCTTTTGTGATGCAAAAGGAGTTCTGGTTTAAGCGGGACGGCGCCTGGTCGCTCCAAACCAAACCCATGTACAAGGAATATTTCTTCGTCGCCACGCACGATGCCGCCGCGCTCGATAGGGCCCTGGCCCAGTTGAGCTTTGGCTGCCGCATCGCCGGCAGTAGGGAGCGGGCGTACATGCCCATGCCGGACGATGCGCAGGATTGGTACCGCAGCGTGCTGGACGATGACGGCGTGGTTCGCAACAGCGTTGCGCGCATCGAAGACGGCGTGTTGCACATAGAGCAGGGTCCCTTGGTGGGGCAAGAGGCCCGTGTAAAGAAGATCGACCGTCATAAACGCTGGTGCCTGGTAGACGTGGGCGAGGGTGACTCCACATTTAGGGAGCTGCTTCCGTTAGACGTGCCCAGCAAAACGTAAGGGAGACGTTGCGCCGGCAATTCGTTCGCATTTTGAATTCATAGACGGGGGGGGGTTCCTGGGGACAGGGACGTAAGTTTTATTGTGGCTGCTAAAGAAGTAACAGAGAGCAATGTGCCCGCGGGGGCGGTACTGATTGCTCAGGCCATGGACCGGCGTGAGGGCGCCGGCCGCTACAAGGCTATGCAATCCATTATGGACTGGGATCGCTCGCGCCTGGCCTACCGGGCCATAAAGCGCACGCCTTGATTATCAACTTCATCCGAACACTTCCCACATTCATCCGTACATGTACG
>CAUBPS010000012.1 GCA_958437935.1 uncultured Collinsella sp.
GCATCGACCTGCGCCGATGCCCCCAACGTGGACACACATTTTGTCCTATAAGCCGCAGGTGTGGGTTAGATGACGTAGTCGTAGCCATGGTTGGGAGCGACAAGTTGATCGAGTGTCACACCGTCGAGGTAGTCGTTGATGAGCTTGTCCAGGTTCTTCCACACGTCGAGCGTGGGGCACTCATCCGAGCGTGAGCAGCCCTTGCAGTCGCCATCCAGGCATGCAACCGGTGCCAGACTGCCCTCGGTCAGGCGCAGGATCTCGCCCACCGTGTACTGCTCGGGCGGGCGCGTGAGCACGTAGCCGCCGCCCTTGCCGCGCATGCCCGAAAGCATGTTGGCGCGCACGAGCGTAGCCAAGATGTTCTCGAGATATTTCTCGGAAATCCCCTGTCGCGCCGCGATCTCTTTGAGCGGGATGCGACCGGCCGCCTGGTGCTCGGCCAGATCGACCATAACGCGCAGGGCATATCTGCCCTTTGTAGAAACCAACATGTATAGTGCTGCCTTTCGGTCATTTAGTCCGTAGAAATTCTAGCCGAAAAATTGGTTTTGAAAATACCCGTTCCGGTCAAGATGGTTAATCAGCTCGTAATAATCTTCTATTTCCTATTGCATTACTAGGCTTTAGTGTCTAGTATGCTTCCCAACAGCTAAACGAACAACCTATAAGGTTTATGGGTTTAGCTGCTACACGCACCGTGAAACCACACGGCAACCAGCAACTTGAACACTTTGGAGGTTCACCATGAGCAAGGTTTACACGTCCATCGATCAGCTTATCGGCCACACCCCGCTCCTGGAGCTCACTCATTTTGAGGCCGACGAGGACCTCAAGGCTCGTGTGCTCGTCAAACTCGAATACTTCAACCCCGCCGGGTCAGTTAAAGACCGCGTCGCCAAGAACATGATTGACGAGGCCGAGAAGGCAGGCAAGCTCGTGCGCGGCGGCGACTACACCATCATCGAGCCCACGAGCGGCAACACCGGCGTCGGCATCGCCTCGGTGGCGGCCGCCCGCGGCTACAAGGTGATCATCACCATGCCCGAGACCATGTCCGTCGAGCGCCGCAAGCTGATGCAGGCATACGGTGCGCAGCTCGTGCTCACCGACGGCTCCAAGGGCATGAAGGGCGCTATCGCCAAGGCAGAGGAACTGCAGAAGGAGACTCCCAACAGCATCATCGCCGGCCAGTTTGTGAACCCCGCCAACCCCGCCATCCACAAGGCCACGACCGGCCCCGAGATCTGGGACGACACCGACGGCAAGGTCGACATCTTCGTCGCCGGCGTCGGCACCGGTGGTACCGTGACCGGCGTGGGCGAGTTCCTCAAGGAGCAGAACCCCGAGATTAAGGTCGTCGCCGTCGAGCCCGCCACCTCCCCGGTGCTCTCCAAGGGCCAGGCCGGCCCGCACAAGATCCAGGGCATCGGCGCCGGCTTTGTGCCCGACGTCCTCGACACCCGGGTCTACGACGAGATCATCCCCGTCGAGAACGACGACGCCTTTGCCACCGGCCGCGCCGTGGGCCACAAGGAGGGTGTGCTCGTGGGCATTTCGTCCGGTGCCGCCGTGTGGGCCGCGCTGCAGCTGGCCAAGCGCCCCGAAAACGAGGGCAAGACCATCGTGGCCCTGCTTGCCGACACCGGCGAGCGCTACCTGTCCACGGCACTGTTCCAGGACTAAGGGCCCGTCACTTGTCGATAGGCCCATGGCATGCCGGCCTATCCTCTCTTCTGGCTGCCTGAGCCCATCTCGTTAGGGTGTCCCACGAGACGTCCGAACTTGCTACAATGTCTGCGGCGCGGAACCAGCCTCCCGCGCCGCTTTTCTTTTTTGGCCACATGCCACCAAGGAGAACCTCCCCATGCACAACAAGCGCGTGCTCGTCGCCATGAGCGGCGGCGTCGATTCTAGCGTGACCGCGTACCTGCTCAAAAGCCAGGGCTACGAATGCGTCGGCGCCACCATGCGCCTCACCTGCCCCGCGCCCGATCCCGTCACGGGCATGAGTAAGGTCGACCGCGACATCGCCGATGCAAAGGCTGTCGCCGAGTGCCTGGGGATGCCCCACCATGTGCTCGACCTGCAGCAGGCCTTCGACCGCAACGTTATCGAGCGCTTCGTGACCGCCTATCAGGAGGGGCTGACGCCCAACCCATGCATCATCTGCAACCGCCACATTAAGTTTGGCGCATTGCTGGATGCGGCGCTGGATATGGGCTGCGACTACATCGCCACGGGCCACTACGCCAAAACGAGCCAGGCGTCCGACGGAACCTGGCAGCTGTACCGCGGCGAGGACCCCAAAAAGGACCAGAGTTACTTTTTGTATTCGCTTACGCAGGAACGCCTGGCGCACACGATCTTTCCGCTGGCTGGGCTGGACAAAGAGCGCGACGTGCGCCGCATTGCCGCCGAGCAGGGCTTTACCAACGCCAAGAAGGCCGAAAGCGAGGACATCTGCTTTATTCCAGACGGTGACTACGCGGGCTATATCGAGCGCCGCTGCGGACATCCCGCTGCACCGGGCGACATTGTGTGGCGCGACGGCAGCGTGGTCGGGCGCCACAACGGTGCGCTGCGCTACACCATCGGCCAGCGCAAGGGCCTGGGCGTCGCGATGGCGCATCCCGTGTACGTAACGGGCGTCGACGCCGACAGCAGCACCGTGCATCTGGGCGAGGCCGAGGACCTAACGGCCACAGCGCTCACGGCCAACGACTGGATCTGGAGTGCCCCTGCCGACCGCATGGAGGCAGAACTCGATGCCGGCGGCATTCGCGTGGGCGCCAAGTACCGTTACCGTCAGAAAGACCAAGCAGCGACCCTTACGCGCGGCGAAGACGGGCAAATGCTGCTGACTTTTGACGAGCCGCAGCGAGCCATCGCCCCCGGCCAGGCAGTCGTCGTCTACCGCGGCGACGTCGTCCTGGGCGGCGGCACCGTTACGGCAGCCATCAAATAGCAGCACCTCGCCCCATCCCCTTCATAAATTGCGGTGAAATAGGGACTGTTTAAGCGTTTAAAACCGCCAAACAGTCCCTATTTCACCGCAACTTAGAGAGGACGGCCTCGGTCGGTACTGCCGTATCAGCCGAGGCCGCTGCATCGCTAGCGCTGTACGTAGGCGCGGACGAGCTCGAAGGTGTTGCGCACGCCGTCCATGTGGCTACGCTCGTAGTTGTGGCTCGCATACACGCCGGGGCCGATCAGACCATGGCGAATGTCGTAGCCGGCAGAGAGCGTGGCTTCGACGTCCGAACCGTAATGCGGATACACGTCGATAGCGTAATCGAGCTCAAGCTCGCGCGCGATATTGGACAGCGCCGTCACCAGGTCGTAGTTGTACGGACCGCCCGAATCCTTGGCGCAGATCGACACCATGTGCTCGGTGCAGCCTAGGTCGTCGCCCACGCAGCCCATGTCAACACTGATCATCTCGCGCGTGTCGGCCGGCACGAAGGCGCCGCCGTGGCCCACCTCCTCGTACACGGTAAAGAGCAGCGAAACCTTACGCGAAAGCGTCACCTCGCCAGCGGCGACGGCACGCGCCAAGCCCAACAAAATGGCGGCCGATAGCTTGTCATCCAGGAAGCGGCTCTTAATGTAGCCGCTCTCCGTCACCGTCGTGCGAGGATCCATAGCGATGATGTCGCCGGTCTGAATACCCAGCTCGAGCACATCGTCCTTGCTGTCGACGTTCTCGTCGAGCAAGATCTCCATGTTCTTCTCGATGGTCTTGACCGGCTCGTCGGCCACGTGCGCCGAAGGCTCGGTGTTAAGAACCACGCCCGTGTAGACATTGCCGTCGCGCGTGTAGACGGTGCAGTTCTCGCCATCGGCCGTAGACCACTGATGCCCACCGAGCGTCGTGGGGCGCAGGCGGCCATTGTCCTTAATGGAACGCACCATGGCGCCTAGGGTATCGACATGGCTCGCCAGTACGAGCGGCTCGCCCTCGCCGCCAAGCTCAACGAGCACGTTACCCTTATTAGAACGCTCAGGGCCAAAGCCCATATCGCGCAACGTTTCCATCAGATAATCAGTCGCCGCACGAGTAAACCCCGTAGGCGAAGCAATCGAGGTAAGCGCCTTCAACTGGTCAGTAATATAGGAGAGCGTAGAATCCATCTTGGACACCAAAGTCACCCTTTCATATCGAATTAAACCCACAGCAACAATACCACCGCGAACCATCTTTTTACCTAGCGAGATGACCCATTGAACTCCCCAGAACTGCGCCCGCCACGACAACGAGCCGGCGGGCCCCCTGCCCGTTAGCCCCGCAATCTTTCCGCAGGACGGAGAAAGCCCCCGCCGCACGAAGTGCGCAGCGGGGGCTTCCGACATATCCGAGGACGATTGCGGGGCTAACGGGCAGGGGCCCGCCGAACCAAGTTAGGCAGCCGGGCAGATCTTCTTGAAGAGCTCGATGACGTCGTCGAGCGTTGCCTCGCGCGGGTTACCCGGGAAGCAGGCGTCGGCCATGGCGTCCTTGGCCAGAACATCGATCTCGTCGGCCTTCATAGCCTCGCAGACGTGCGGGATATTCACGTCGGCGGAAAGCTGCTTGACGGCGGCGATAGCGGCGTCGGCAGCCTCGTCGGTGCTCATGCCCGTGGTGTCAACACCCATGGCAAGGGCAACCTTGGCCAGGCGCTCAGCGCAAACCGGCTTGTTGAACTCCATGGCGATCGGCAGCAGCATGGCGCAAGCGACGCCGTGCGGGGTGTCGTAGTGAGCAGACAGGGTGTGAGCCATTGCGTGGTCGATGCCCAGGCCAACGTTGGAGAAGCCCATGCCGGCGACATACTGGCCAAGGGCCATGCCCTCGCGGCCGGAGCCGGGCTGGCCGGACTTGGCCTCGGCGACGGAGTCACGCAGGTTCTCGCTGATCAGCTTAATAGCCTCAAAGTGGAACATGTCAGAGAGCTCCCAAGCACCCTTGGTGGTGTAGCCCTCGATGGCGTGGGTCAGAGCGTCCATACCAGTGGAAGCGGTCAGGCCGGCGGGCATGGAAGCCATCATGTCAGGATCGACGACGGCAACCTCGGGGGCGTCGTTGGTGTCGACGCACACGAACTTGCGGACCTTCTCGGGGTCGGTGATGACGTAGTTGATGGTCACCTCGGCAGCGGTACCGGCGGTCGTCGGCACGGCGATGGTGAACACGGCGTGGTTCTTAGTGGGAGCAACGCCCTCGAGGCTGCGGACATCGGCGAACTCGGGGTTGTTGATGATGATGCCGATGGCCTTGGCGGTGTCCATGGAGGAGCCGCCACCGATGGTCACGATAGCGTCAGCCTCGGCGGCCTTGAAGGCCTCGACGCCGTCCTTGACGTTCTGAATCGTGGGGTTGGGCTTGATCTCGGAGTAGAGGCTCCAAGCGATGCCGGCGGCGTCGAGCTCGTCGGTCACCTTAGCGGTAACGCCAAACTTGACCAGATCGGGGTCGGAGCAGACGAAGATCTTCTTGTAGCCGCGACGCTGGAGCTCGCCGGGGATCTCCTTGATGGCGCCGGAACCATGATAAGAGATGGTATTGAGAACGAAACGATTAGCCATTGATAGCCTCCCATCGTGTGCGGGGCATCCATTACGCCCCACGCTATGAGTCCCATCCTAACGCTTTTGAAACAAAAAACGCGTGAGAACGTCAAACTATTTAAAGCGTTTCAACAGACGATGAAAAATATCGCGGCAAAGGGACAGCCCCTTTGCCGCATTCGGTTACTTTCGGCAGCCCTCTTTCCAAGCCTCGGCCGCAACCTTCCAGCGTAAGCGCAAGTCGCGCTCGCGGTCGATGAACATGATGGCAAACGCGACAAACAGCAGCAAGCTCGCCACGACGATGGCGTGCAGGCCCATGCGCTCAATACACCAGTTGCCCAACACGGCGCCAAACACAAAGGTAAAGATCACGCCAAAGTACAGCAGGCCGTTTTCCAAAAAGCCGCGCCTGTGGGTGATGATGTAATCGTCCACGTTTTGCAGCGCGTTGCGCAAGTTGCCGATGCACATGGTCGTAGCGATGCCGTGACCGTGGATCTTGCGGAAGCTCTCGACCTGCATGCCGCAGGCAAACGAGGTGAGGCAGTTGGCGAGCAGGTTGAAATTGCCGCCCGGGATAAAGCTCACGCCCAGCAAGATGACGGCTTCAAAGAACACCGTTACCTGGCGCCAGTGAATCACGCTGCCAAACCGCTCATGCACCAGGTCGGCAAGCATAATGCCCACGGCAAACGACACCACGGGGAAGAAGTAGCGTCCCGCAAGTGCCCAGTTGCCCTCCGAGATGCTCACGCCCACGAGCAGGATGTTGCCTGTCTGCGCGTTGGCGAAAACATGATCGCGCCCAATGTACGAATAGACGTCCATAAAGCCACCGGCGAGCGCCAAGATGATGCCCAGCTCAATAGACTCCGATATCTGTTTGGCACGCTGCATCGTCGTGCATCCTCCTTGTTGACGACTCTCTCGTGCGTTGGCGGAAACATAGCCGCCGTTCATACTGTAACCCATTGACAACATGGCGTGCGCGCGAGACGGGTTCTCCAACGCGCAGATACACAGTCTGGAAACAAACGATCCCCGCATCGACGCGCCGATCCCCAGCTCATGTACTCCCCCAGTCTTTTTAGCCCCGTCCCAAAAAGACTGGTTACAATTACGTGCAGCATACAAACACCGGGAGGGATCGTGGCAAAAAAGCCTCAGCACGCTCAGAACAACCAGCGCAGTCAGCAGGGCAAACAGGGCCAGCAGCAAAAGCGCGGCGGTAAGGCGCAGGCCACGGTCGCCCGCACCAAGCATTCCCAAGCGACGCCCGCCCGCCCCTGGCGACCGGGCCGCGATAAGTTCCTCCCCGTCAGCCGCGCCGACATGGATGCGCGTGGCTGGGACCAGTGCGACTTTGTCTACATCTGCGGCGACGCCTACGTGGACCATCCCAGCTTTGGCATGGCCATCGTCAGCCGCGTACTCGACGCGCACGGCTACAAGGTGGGCATCATCTGCCAGCCCGACTGGACCGACCCCGCCAGCATTACCGCGCTCGGCGAGCCGCGCCTGGGCTTTTTGGTCAGTGCCGGCAACATGGACTCCATGGTCAACCACTATTCGGTGACCAAACACCGCCGCCACACCGACGCCTATACCCCCGGTGGCGAGGAGGGGCGCCGTCCCAACCGAGCCGTCACGGTCTACGGCAACCTCATCCGCCAGACGTTTAAGGACGCCCCCATCATCATCGGCGGCATCGAGGCAAGCCTGCGCCGCCTGGCCCACTACGACTACTGGCAGGATAAGCTCAAGCGCTCGGTGCTGCTCGACTCGGGCGCCGACATCCTCATCTACGGCATGGGCGAGCACGCGATTGTCGAGATTGCCGACGCGCTCGACGCGGGGCTGCCCATCGATCAGATCACCTATATCAACGGCACCGTCTACCGCACAGGCTCGCTCGACGAGGTCTACGACTACGACCTGCTACCCAGCTGGGACGACCTTACCGCCGACAAGCTCAACTACGCACGCAGCTTTAACGTGCAACAGCAGAATATGGACCCCATCACCGGACATCGCCTGGTAGAGCCCTATCCCAACAGCGTCTATGTGGTGCAGAACCCGCCGTCGGCGACGTTGACGACCGATGAGATGGACGAGGTGGCCGAGCTCCCCTACGCACGCGATTGGCATCCCGACTACGATGCCGCGGGCGGCGTGCCGGCCTTTGCCGAGATCAAGTTTTCAATCAGCTCCAACCGCGGGTGCTTTGGTGAATGCTCGTTTTGCGCCCTCACCTTCCACCAAGGTCGCGTGTTGCAGATGCGCAGCCACGACTCGATCATGCGCGAGGCAGAGCTGCTCACGCGCGATCCCGAGTTTAAGGGCTACATCAACGACGTAGGCGGACCGACGGCCAACTTTAGCCGTCCCGCCTGCGACAAGCAGCTCAAGCACGGCGTGTGCAAGAACAAGCGCTGTCTGTGGCCGAGCGTGTGCAAGAACATGGTGGTCGACGAAAGCGGCTACACGCAGCTGTTGCGCGACCTGCGCCAGCTGCCGGGCGTCAAAAAGGTCTTCGTGCGCAGCGGCATCCGTTTTGACTACACCATGGCCGATGCCTCGGACGAGTTTTTACGCGAGCTGCTGGAACACCATGTCTCGGGCCAGCTGCGCGTAGCGCCCGAGCACGTGAGCGACGCGGTGCTGTCCGTGATGGGCAAGCCGAGCCGAGCTGTCTACGACGCATTCTGCCGTAAATTTGAACGCTTGAATCGCGAATACGGACTCAAGCAGTACGTGGTGCCGTATCTGATCTCGAGCCACCCTGGTTCAACCATGAAGGAAGCCGTGGACCTTGCCGAAGCCGTGCGCGACATGGGCTACATGCCCGAGCAGGTACAGGACTTCTACCCCACCCCGTCCACCATGTCGACCTGCATGTACTACACCGGTGTAGATCCGCGCACCATGCAGCCGATCTACGTGGCGCGCGACCCGCATGAGAAGGCCATGCAGCGCGCGCTCATCCAGTATCGCAAGCCCGAGAACTACAAGCTGGTGCGCGAGGCGCTAGAGAAGGCCGGGCGTCGTGATCTGATCGGCTATACCAAGCATTGCCTGATTCGCCCCGTGCCGCCACGCCCGGGCGAGACGTCTGCCGGCGGTGGGCATGGCACCGGCAAGAAGGGCGGCAAGGCCCACGGTGGCGCCGCCGGCAAGGGGCCCAAGGGCAGCAAGGGTCACGGCGGTATGTCCCGCGCGCAGAACACTGCCGGTCGCAATCGCGCGGCACAGGGGCGTCAGGGCGCCAACGGAGGCGGCAGACGCAACTAGCGCGGCGAGGCGGCATGCCGCCGTTGGCGACACGACACGCCCCACCAATAAAATGCCGCTCGCTGGGGCGTCGCAGAACGATTCCCCGGCGAGCGGCCGATTAATATTGTCTATCTCAAAACGTCGTTACTTTTTGTCGAAACGACCATAGAGCGCAAACGAGAGCGCCGCAGAGATAACCCAAGTCAAAGCGATGCAGACGATAATCATGATCAGGTTCATGGGATTGCCGCTTGGATCGGCATAAACGGGCAACGAGGTAATGCCGGGCATAACAAAGCCGAAGCACTTTGCGCCGAGAACAACGGTAAGCGCACCGCCAATGCCATCCGCAATCATCGCAGCGATAAGCGGAGTCCTGTTAGGAACCTGAACGGTAAACAAGGCGGGCTCGGAAATTCCCATAAATGCTGAGAAGGCGCACGTCATTGCAGCGGACTTGAGCTTTTCGTCGGTCATGCGCAGGGCTGCACCAAAAGACGCACCGCTTTCGGCGAGGTTATGGCAGAAAGAGATCGGGAGCAGATAGTCATACCCAAGCGTTGCGATATTGGAAATCTGGATAGGGCTCGTTGACTGATGCATGCCGAAGAGCACGATAAGCGGCATAAAGAAGCCCAGCAGAAAACCGGCAACGGGGCCTAACGTCGAGAATAGCCAAACGATACCGTTGGCAAGACCAAGACCGCACCAGGCACCAATCGGAGCGAGCACAAACAGGTTGACGGGAATCACGATAGCAAGGGAGAGCGCCGGAACGACAACGAGCTTAAAAAGATCCGGCACGACTTTGTCGATTGCACGATATACAAAAGACAAGCCAATGACGCCAAAGATAACCGGGAACACGGAATCGGCGTAGCTAAAAATCGGCACCGCAAAACCGAACAGCGCAAGGGGCGTCTCGCCCGTACCGACAGCGTTGACAATGGTCGGGTACATCAGCGATCCGGCAACACAAAGCGCAAGCGAACGGTTGACCCGGAACTTATCAGCTGTAGACATTGCCAGCAAAAACGGCAAGAAGTAGAACGGGATATCCGAAATCATATTGAATATCGCAAAGTCGCCGGCACCCGTGTCGATTCCAAAAGCCGCGATAGCAGCCAGGATGCCCTTTACGATGCCTCCCGCCACCAGTGCGGGAATGATAGCGGAAAAGATGCCGGTGATGATATCGAATACGCGAGGCGAACCTTTTTGGAGCTCAGGCTGCTCGGCGTCGGCGGAGACCTCGCCACCCATCCTGTCACCTAGCATGGGCTCCAATTCGTCATATACCGACCCCACGCTGGCGCCGATGATAACTTGCCACTGTCCGTCTTTAACCTGCGCGCCCAAGGCGCCGTCAAGCGTCTTAAGGGCCTCCAGGTCTGCCTTGCTATCGTCCTTCAGGTTGAATCTGAGCCTTGTAATGCAGTGCGTTGCCATAACAACGTTATCGGCGCCGCCCACGAGCTCGAGGACACGAGCGGCCAGTTCCTTCTTGTCTGCCACGACAATCACTCCTACCCAAGATCCTCGCCATTAGTGGCGATACATTTCTGATACCAATAGAAAGAGTCTTTACGCGAGCGCTCCGCAGTGCCGTTGCCGCAATTATCCAGATCGACATAGATAAGCCCGTAGCGCTTGTCCATCGTAAGAGGACCGCAGGCAACAAGGTCAATGAATCCCCAGATCATGTATCCGCGCACGTCAACGCCATCGATCACCGCTTCTTTAAGGCACTTTATGTGCTGGCGCAAATAATCGATTCGATACTCGTCGTGGATGCTGCCATCCTCCTCGACTACATCAGATGTACCGAGGCCGTTCTCGGCGATATACAGAGGCAGCCCATAGCGGTCATACATCTGGTTAAGGGTAACCCTCAGGCCAATGGGATCGAGCTGCCAGCCCCACTCACTCGTCTCGAGATAAGGGTTCTTGTTTGCCATGACCAGATTACCCGCAGTCTTCTCCCATCCCTGATCGCAGGTGGATACCTGGGAAAAGTAGTACGAAAAGGCCAGGAAGTCGACCGTGTTGCGAGCGATGAGCTCTTCATCGCCCGGTTCCATTTGAATCTCGATATCACACGCATCGAAATAGCGATTCATATAAGCGGGGTATTTTCCACGAGCCATCACGTCCGTATAGAACCAGTTGGAATACTGGTCGTCGTGAATAGCCTGCATGTTATCTTCGGGACGGCAGGTGGCGGGATACGTACAGAATCGAGCGATCATGCCGCCAACGGGAGTATCGGGCGAAAGACGATGGACAATCTCGACGGCACGCGCATTGGCAACGAACTCGTGGTGCAGGCACTGGAAGATGGCTCGATCGAAGTTCTCCCCCTCTTCGTCTTTGACCAGACAGACCCCGTCCCAAGGCGAAAAACGCGCTGCATTGAACTCGTTAAAAGGCAGCCAGAAATCGACCAGATCGCCCAATTCCGTAACGATTGTCTCGACATAGCGGGCGAAGAAATCAATCGTCTTGCGATTCTTCCATCCCCCATATGTGGTGACAAGATTTACCGGGATGTCATAGTGGAGCATGGTGACGAAGGTTTTAATGCCGTGCTTTTTGCACTCACCCAGCATGCTTCGATACCACTCGATGCCTTCGCGGTTAGGCTCAAGATCATCTCCGTTAGGATAGATTCGGCTCCAGCAAATAGAAGTGCGGAACAGCTTGAGGCCCATCTCCGCAAAAAGCGCGATGTCCTCACGGTAGTGATGATAGAAGTCGTTACCGCGCCTAAACGGGTAGAACTCAACACCATCATCTGCGAGAGCGTTCATTAGTTCGTCATGGCAGAAGGGGTTGTTTTGATGCTTGTCCTCAATCTGGTCATGAGTCCAGGTACCATCCAGCCATCGACAATCCTGCGTCGACTTTCCCTTTCCGCCCTCATTCCAGGCGCCATCGGCCTGCGAGCACGATATGGCTCCGCCCCATAAAAAGTCGGAGTCAAACCCATGTTTTAACTTACTCATTTGCCCTCCTTGATCGGATGCTCCAGCGGATAACCCAATACTAGGAAGAACAAGATGCATAAGATATCGCATAGAAAGCGTTTGTTTATAACATTTTTTTAGATATAATACCGTTTAAGGCATCGATTCTACCGTTCACCCTTGGAACACCCCATGGATTCGAATCTCAAACAGCTGCTCTATACGCATACCGAGACCGAAGAGTGGCATCGCACACATCCGGGAGAGCTCAGCCCGCGATATAACAGGGTGGAAACCACAACCATTAACGGCGAAGAGGTCTATCTGTTTGATTGGAAAGAAACTCTCGACGAAAACCCCGTGGGCCTTATCAAGGAGTCGCGCTTTACCGATATTCCTCCTCATATCAATCGGGATATGGAGCTTAACTACGTGTACGACGGCGTCTGCACGTTTATCGTCAACGGACGGTCACTGCTCCTTAAAAAGGGTGATGTGCTCATTTGCAACACCGGCGTAGTCAGAAGCGTTCCATACGTTAAGGGCGAGCATGATATCGTCATTTCGATCGTCTTCAAAAAAGAAATGTTCGATTCGTTGTTCCTGAGCCAGCTACCCGGCGCGTCACCATTAACGAATCTTCTATTTGATTTTGTGTCCAAAAACCGCGAGGCCCGAAAATATCTCATTCTTCCAGAGGAATACGCCCGACATGCGCGACGCCTCATCGAGATGCTCTTTATCGAATATCACTTTAAAGATGCCTATTCCAATGAACTCATGAGGCACCTCGCCGTCAGCCTATTCCTTGTTCTCATTCGAGGACTGTACCGACGCTCCGCAACTGATAACCAGGCGATCATGTCGGACGAACGCATCGTGTCGATTCTGAATCATATTGAGCGAAGCTACGGCGACTGCACACTCGAAAGCATTGCGAGCGATACGGGTTATAGCACCAGCTATCTCAGCAGCTTGATCAAGCAAAAAACCGGCAAAACGTTTTCGCAAATCAAGCTCAACCAGCAGCTCACAGAGGCGGCATATCTTCTCAATAACACCGAGCGCAGCGTGCAGTATGTAGCCCGAAAAGTCGGCATCTCCAACATGTCATTCTTTTACTCAAAATTTAAAGAAGCATTCGGCGAAACGCCAGGTGCGTTCAGGACGCATCGGTCTAATTAAAGGCGTTATTACTCAGACCGATCAGCTTCGCGCGACACGGGAATGCGCAATCGAAGCAGCGAGCGCATCGCCTCTACCAGCACAAAGCCGGCGATACCAACCGTGACCACAACGTCGAGCGGTGTGCCCACAAACCACAGCAGCCCCATGAGATACGACCCGGCATTAAACGCAAAGTGCAGCAGAATCGTGTAGCGAAGCTTTCCGGTGGTCACGAGTACCCAACCAAAAATGAGGCCGGCAGCGCCCGCGTAGCAGCCCTGCACCCAGTTCATGTGCATAAAGCCGAAGACCGCCGCCTGCAGCACGATTGCCGCGGCGACGCCCCAGGTACTCGGGGCCGCCCAGGGCACTATGGCGCCGTCCTGCGCGTTCGCGCGGCGCCGGCGCTTCCAGAACGAACGGCACTGTGGATTAAACGCACGCAGCGAAAACTCAAAGATGATGCCGCGCACCAGGAGCTCTTCGCAAAACGGAGCGCCGAGCACTGTGGTCAAGACAGCAAGAAGGCTGGTATCGCCCATGCCCGTCTCCTCGACGAGCTCGCTATAGTCTGCCGCGACCTCGGGCAGCAGCGACAGTACGCCGTCGCATAGGTAGCTAATGACCACCTGCATGGATAGGCCGATCACGACAACGCAGGCAATGCGCTTCCATGCCGCGCCTGCTCCCCCGCCGAGTGGGCGTTCGCCTTGCCGGCGCGCCATGAAGGAGCGGGGCCACAGATAGCGCCACCACAGCAGCGCCATCAAAAATGACGCCGTCTGAGCGGCAGCCTGGAACCATTGGATATCGAGATTGTCGATCGGATAGCCCGTCAGCACCGACACGGCATCGAGAACTGAAAACAGAACCATGCTCAGGGCAATATCGGCAGCAACAACACCAAAACAGGCAAGCGCCCAAATCATCGCATTGAGCATGCCAACCTCCTCAAAACCCGGCACTTAGGGACGTTCCTTAACTGCCGGCAGAAAAGGAACGTCCCCAAGTGCCGGCAGTTTGGGACGGTCATTGTTGACGAGAATCGGGCGCAGCGCCAAAGGCCCCGTTGGGCGAAATGTCGAACGGGAAGGTGCCGCAGCGATTGAACGCGGCGATAAACATGCGGATGGCGTTGGACGGCGTGGTGCCCACGAGCTGGGTTGCCGCCGCGAAGGCCGCCTTTTCCTCGGGCAAGACCTTCGCGACAACCGGGGTCATGTGTTCTGCCATGGCGCTTCCTTTTTGAAACGACGGTGATGCGGATAGATGCGGGCCACGCGGCTGGGCGACGGGCTGTGAAGGCAACCCGATTGGCCCGCATCTGGAGTTTGTTTCTACGGCGTTGGTATTACTTGGTATTCCTAAGTATTACCCCGCAGATAGAATACCATACCCGGCCCTATGGAGACGGAGAAAAACGGATCATTTTGTTGCTGGGTAAGTATTTAGAGCGTGATGATGTCCGAGATATTGAGGGCCCGAGCGTCAGCGAAATCGTGCGTGGCAAGCAACAGCATACGGCCGTCGAGCAAGTCGAGCACGGCCTCGGCGCATGCGTCGCGCGCAGCGATGTCTAGACCGGTAAAGGGCTCGTCCAGAATCACTGCGCCGCCCGGACACAGCAGGGCTCGGGCAATCTCGACGCGACGGCGCTGCCCGCCCGAGAGCTCGGCCACGCGGGCATGCACATCGATCCCCGGTACCAGCAGGCGCAACAAGGCAGCGGCACTCGAGGCATTCACGCGTGCATCGGCGCACACCAGCACGTTATCCAAAGCAGAGGCGTCCTCAACCAGGCGCGTATCCTGAAACACCATCGAGCACGGCGCGCACTCCCCCGCTGTCAACGAAAGCAGCGTCGACTTGCCCACGCCTGAAGCTCCCATCACGCAGATACGCCCGCCCGCGGGCACGTTGAGCACCAGACCATCCAGCGCCGGAGCCCAGGGTGCCCGGTCGCCCACGGCGAGCGCAAGCTCCGCCGCAGCCCCGCCACCAGCAGAGCCGCCCGCACGCCCGCGCAGTCCATGCCCATGTGCCCGCACGGCCGCGCGCCACGCCACGGGTCCCGAAACCCGCAGCAGCCACACCAGCACGCGCTCACACGCCCACGAGGCGGCAACGACCAACACGGTCCACGCCAGCAGATCAGCCGTCTCGATGAGCAGCTTCGCCTGATAGATGCGTTCGCCCACGGTGCCCGTCGCCATGCCGATGAGCTCCGCCGCCACGCCGGCCTTCCAGCTCATGCCGATCACGGCACGCGCACACGAAAGCACAAACGGCAGGACCTCGCGCCAGGTATGGGCGCAAAACAGTCGCCAGCCCCGCACGCCATGCAGACGAAACATCTGCTCCAGCGGTTTATCCGCTTGCGTCAAACCCTCGACCAACGAAAAATACACGCCCGGAAGTGCCATCAAAAAGACCGCCGCAATGCTCACGCGCGCCGACCCCAACCAAATGAGCAGCAGGACCACCACGCAGGCAACCGGTGTCGCCTTAACAAACGAAAGCGCCGGCGCCACCAAGCGGGCAAACGTCAGCGATCGCACCGAGACTCCCGCCAGTACGCCGCCGCACACCGCGGCAAGCGCCAGCCCGCCCAAGATTCGCGCACCCGAGCCTGCCAGAATCGCCCATGTGCCGGCATCGCATACCAGTCGCAGCAACGCCACCACGACGGCGCCCGGCCCCGGCAAAATCAACGGCTGCGCCACGAAACCCGCCATCAGCACCCACACGGCAAGCCAAAAGGCGGCAACGGCACCTGCTGCCGCCACCGCCTTCATACGCTCTGTCATTTGTCGAGCAAACGCACGCACGGGCTACTCCATGCAGTAGAAATCGTCAGCCGGGAGCTTGCCGCCCACGGCGCTCGCGTCCGCATCGGCCAGCACCTGCAGGTACCCACCGAGCGCCGCCTTCATATCCCTCCCCGTCTGGCACACGAGCATGCACCCGGGAATCGCCTTTTCGGCAATCGCGGCGTTATCCACGATACCCGCATCGACCACGGCCTGAGCCCAGTCCGCCGGCGCCGCGTTCACGGCCTCAACGCTCGCAGCATGGCAGCTCAGGAATTCCGCCACGGCCTCGGGATGCTCCTCGGCAAAGGCACGGCGCACCACGGTCACGCCCGTCAGCAGGCGCGAACCCGTGTCACCTGCCAGCTCATCCCACACATCGGTCAGACTTACCGGAGCCGACAGCCTGCCTTCGCTCTTTGCGATGGCAGCGGTCTTGAACGGCTCGGGCAGCACGCCCACGGCAGAAGGATCGGCAAGCAGGGCCGACAGCACCTCGGTGGGCTCGCTCTTAAACTCAAGCGCCACCTGGCCGGCCAGGCCCGCGCGCCCCAGCAGGTAGTTCATGACGTACTCCGGCGTGGTGCCCTTGCCCGTCATATAGACGGTATGGCCCGCCAAATCGCCAAACGAGGTCACACTCGCGTCGCCCGTCACAACGTTCAGCACGCCCAGCGTGTTGATGTCGATGACCTGCACCGCGCCCTCAGTCTTGTTATAGAGCACGCTCGCCACGTTGGCGGGCACCAGGGCAATGTCGATATCGCCCTGAATGACCTTGGGCACAATCTCATCGGCGGCAGTATTGATCGCAAAGTCGAACTCATTGTCCGTCTCGCCATCGACTGCCCGGTCCATAAACTGCACCAGACCAATCGAGGTCGGCCCCTTGAGCGAGGCGACGCGCACCTCGACCGGCTCTGCAGCAGCACCGGCGCCGTCCGTGGCAGCCGAGCCCGCGGCGGACCCGGCACCGGCAGCCCCGCCGCCACAGCCCGCGAGTGCGAGCGACAGCGCACCCGCGGCAAGCGCCGAGGCAAACCCCCGGCGCGACATCTCAAAATCAAACGCGCGCATCGCTAGCACGTCCCCTCGTTAGGCATCGTCCATGCGTGATGGTCGGTATGCAGCAGCTCCTCAGCCAGCGGCGAGAGCGGCTCGCCCAAGAACTCGCGGTAGCACGCCTGGACATCGGGATTCTCGTGCGAGAAACGAATGTCCGCAGCGGCATCCAGGCCCCAGAGCACCTGGCCACGCTCGGCTGCCAGCTCGCAGCCGTCGTGGATGGGCTGACCGCCGCCACCGACGCAGCCGCCCGGGCACGCCATAACCTCAACGAAGTCATAGCTCACGCGGCCGTCGCGAATCGCGTCGAGCAGACGGGCAGCGTTGCCCAGCCCGTGTGCCACGGCGACGCGCACCTTAGTGCCATCGATATCGGCGACGGCCTCCTTCCAGCCGTCCAGGCCGCGCACATCGGTAAAGAAGTCGGCGTCGGGGTTCTTGCCCGTCACCAGGTAATAGGCCGAGCGCACGGCGGCCTCCATCACGCCGCCCGTGGCGCCAAAGATCACACCCGCACCCGTGCCAAAGCCCAGCGGCGTATCGAGCGGCTCCTCAACTAGCGTATCCACGCTCACGTGGCTCGCGCGGACCATGCGCACCATCTCGCGCACCGTCAGCGCAACGTCCACATCGGGCGTGCCGCCCTCGCCCACCATGCTCGGCAGCGCGCACTCGGCCTTCTTGGCCGTGCACGGCATCACGGACACCACAAACAGGCGCTCGGGCTCCACGCCCAGCACCTTGGCGTAGTAGGTCTTGGCGATGGCGCCGAACATCTGCTGCGGCGACTTGGACGTGGACAGGCTGTCGACAAACTCGGGGTAACGCGCCTTCACAAAGCGTACCCAGCCCGGGCAGCAGCTCGTGAACATGGGCCAGCTGCGGCTGTCGCCCTCGCCCTTGGCGGCCTTACCCAGGCGCTCGAGCAGCTCGGAGCCCTCCTCCATAATGGTGAGATCGGCCGAGAAATCGGTGTCGAACACGTACTCAAAGCCCACGCGGCGCAGCGCACAGGCCAGGCGCTCGACGGTGGCCTCATCGCGCGGAATGCCGAGCTCCTCGCCCCAGGCGCTACGCACGGCCGGCGCAATCTGCACCAGCACGATCTTGTCGGGATCGGCGATGGCGTCAAACACGGTCTCGGTGTCGTCGCGCTCGCGCAGCGCGCCCGTCGGGCAATGCGTGATGCACTGGCCGCACGCGACGCAATCGGTCTTGCCGATCGGCACGCGCCCGCGGGTGCCCACGGCGGTATGCGTGGCGCGGTTGGTCAGGTCCCAAATCCCTAGGCCCTGTACGCTCTCGCACACCTTGATGCAGCGCATGCATTTAATGCACTTGTCGTTTTCGCGGATGATGGGGAAATCGAAATCCCAGCCCTCGCCCGCCAAATGCCTTTGATACGGCAGATAGAAAATGCCCAGGTCGTTGGCAATGGTCTGCAGGTTGCAGTTACCGCTGCGCACACAACTCGTGCAGCGTGAATCGTGCTGCGAAAGCAGCAGCTGCACGTTGGTGCGGCGCGCCTCGCGGGCCTTGGGGCTGTTGGTGTGGACCACCATGCCATCGAGCACGTAGTTGTTGCAGGCGGCAACCAGCTGGTCGCAGCCCTCAACCTCGACCACGCACACGCGGCAGCCGCCGATCTCGTTCAGATCGCGCAGGTAGCACAGGGTGGGAATCTGGATGCCGACGGACTTGGCCGCGTCCAGGATCGTGGTGTGCTCGGGCACCACGACCTCGCAATTATCGATAGTGAGCTTGACCATATTGAGTGCTCCGCTTTCGGTGTTATCGCTGACAGTGGGGTTGTTGAGCTCTACCATTCCAGGTTCCTCCCTCCGCGGAACGCGCCAAAACCAAAGTGGTCGCAACGCAGGCAGCGGCTTGCCTCCTGGCGCGCCTCCTCCTCGGTAAGGCCCTGCTCGACCAGATTCCAATCGTGAATACGCTCGCCGGCCTCGCGCTCACCCAGCTCGCAGCGGCCGCACTCGTGCTTGCCCTTAAACTGAACGGTCGGCAGCTCCACGTCGAGCTTGATCTTGTGGTCGAAGCCCAGATAGCGGTCGATGTTTGCCGAAGCCACGCGGCCGGCGTTGATGGCACGGATGACGGTGGCGGGGCCGGTCTGGCAGTCGCCGCCGCTAAAGAGGCCATCGAAGTTGGGCACGGCACCGTCCGAGTCGGTGACCACGCAACCCCACTTGCAGGCGATGCCCATGTCCTCAAACGGCTTGGAATCGATGTCCTGGCCAATGGCGACAAACACGCGCTCGCAGGGGATGACGCGCTCGGGCGTAGCGGCGGCACGCGGAGCCGGACGACCGCGGCGGGGCTCGCCGATAATCTGCGGTTGCACGCGCAGGCCGCTCACGCGACCATCTTCGCCCGTCTCGATGGCGAGCGGCGCCGTGAGCTCCAGCACCTCACAGCCCTCGGCCTGGGCACCGGCAATCTCGGCGTCCTGGGCCGTCATATCGCAGATGCGACGGCGGTAGACGATGCTTACCTTTTCGGCACCGCAGCGCACGGCGGAGCGTGCCACGTCCATGGCAACGTTGCCGCCGCCGATGACGCACACGCGCTGGCCGCTCAGGTCGGGCAGCTCGTCATCGCCGATGGCGCGCAGCATCTTGACGGCCGATTCCACGCCGGGCGCCTCTTCACCCGGAAGGCCGAGCTTCTTGTCACTGTGGGCACCGATGGCCAGGTAGACGGCATCGAACTCGTCGCGCAGACGGGCGAGCTCCTCGCCGCTCACGGAGTGGTCGAGCTCCACGTCGATGCCGGCGCTCAAGATCCAGTCGATCTCGGCCTGCAGGCGCTCGCGCGGCAGACGATAGCTGGGGATGCCGTAGCGCAGCATGCCGCCCAAGTGGTGGCGCTGCTCAAAAATGGTCACCTTGTGGCCCATCACGGCCAGGTAGTAGGCACAGGAAAGGCCGGCCGGGCCGCCGCCGATCACGGCGACGCGCTTGCCGGTGTTGTCCACTACATGTGGCTTGTGGTCGTTGAGGTCGCTATGCTCAACGGCAAAACGCTTGAGGGCGAGGATGTTCATGGGGTCGTCGACCATGCCACGGCGGCAATGCATCTCGCAGGGATGCTCGCACACCAGGCCACAGACGAGCGGTAGCGGGTTGTTCTTGCGGATGACCTTGACGGCGTCGGCATAACGGCCTGCCTCGACGAGCGAGATGTAACCAGGAATGTCGACGTGCGCCGGGCAGCCCGAGACACACGGGACGCGAGCCTCGCGGTCAAAGCCGCAGGAGTGCTCGCGGATGTGGTGCTCAAAATCGTCGCGGAAGCCGCGAATGGCCGTGAGTGCCATGGCGCCGGCCTCGTAACCGATGGCGCAGTCGCTCGAAAGATAGATGGTGCGGGCGGTGCGCTCAATCAAGTTGAGCGTGGACTCGTCGGCGCGGCCCTCGAGCACATCAGCGAGCAGGTCGCTCAGCGCGTTCAGGCCCACACGGCAGGGCGTGCACTTGCCGCAGCTCTGCGTCGAGCACAGGTTGACGAGCGCCGCCGTAAACTCGACGGGGCACGGAGCGAGCGAGCTCACCGCCAGACGGCGTCCAAGTGCATCGTGCAGGTCGTCCATGACGGCCTGAGCGTGGCTGCGTTCCATTACGTGCAGTCGTGCCATAAGATCCCCTCTCATGCGGCAGCCCGGAGGCGAGGCCGGGCAAAGTTGCTACACGCACAACACTGACCTAAAAAGTTGTTAGGTCTCCACACGGTTCGGCAGGCGGTATAAAATGTCACCATCAGCGGTGAAAACGAACATTACCGCAGATAAATGCCATATTTGATAAAACGCGTTACCAAATGACAATGCCCCGCCCACGCAATCACGTGGACGGGGCATTGCTCCAGGCATGCGGCCAGCGACCCTGTTGCTTTTACTTAAGCTCGGGCCAGAAGTCCTTGTTGGCCTCGATCATGTCGTCGAGAACCTCCTTGGCGACCTTCATCGACGGCACGGTCTTGTTGAGCGTAAAGGCCTTAAGCGCCTTCTCGTACGAACCCTCGATCGTAGCCTCGACAATGAGCTTCTCGGAGTTCAGCTGCTGCATCATGAGGCCCTGCTGGAACAGCGGAATGTTGTCGCGGCTGATGACCTCGGGGCCGTTCTTGCCAATGTAGGCAGGCAGCTCGACCATAGCGTCGTAGGGCATGTTGGGGATGGCGCCCTTGTTCTCGCAAATGACCAGGAAGCGCTGCTTGGTGTCGTTCTTCAGAGCGATAGCCAGATCGGCAATCCAGTCGCCGTGGCTGCCCGCATAGAACGTGCTCTCGTCGATCTCGCCCGTCTTCTCGTAATGGTCGATACCATCAAAGAGGTTCTTCTCACGCGTCTCCTCAACCTCGTTAGCACGGGTGCGCTCGGGGTTGGAGTGCTCGACGAACTCCTTCTGCTGCAGGTAGTAGTTCAGATACGTGTTGGGCAGGTACTCCGGGAAGCACTCCATGATCTCGTACTCGCCCTTCCAGACGTAGTACCAGCTGCCCTTGGTGTGGCGGTTCTGCTCGGGGTGCTCGTCGACGGCCTCCTCGGGCTTCTTTGCCATGAGCGAGCCCATGCCCTTGAGGTAAGAGTCGGGCAGCAGAATCTCATGCTCCTTGATGTACTCGCGCAGCTGCGGGAGCACCTCCTCGCCCTTGTGGCGGATCGAGGTGAACCAACCAAAGTGGTTGAGGCCAAAGTAATCGTACTCGACATCCTTCTTGTCGATATCGAGCGCGGCGCAAACCACGTCGATGATCGCGATCGGCATGTCGCAGATGTTGATGATACGAGCGTTGGGACGCAGCACGCGGCAGCCCTCGGAGACGATGGCGGCAGGGTTGGAGTAGTTGAGAATCCAGTAGTCCTTCTTGGCGTACTTCTCAACGTCATCGATCAGCTCGACCATGGGGAAGATGGTGCGCATGCCGTAGGCAAGGCCGCCGCAACCGCAAGTCTCCTGACCCACGCAGCCGTGACGCAGCGGAATCTTCTCGTCCTGCTCGCGCATGGCGTAGCCGCCCACGCGCATCTGGGCAAACACGAAGCTCGCGTCGGTAAAAGCCGTCTTTTTGTCGGTGGTCACCGTGAGCTTGATGTCCAGGCCGAGGTCCTCGTGCAAAATCCAGTCCACGAGCACGCCGATCTTGCGCTGGCGCTCCTCGTTGATGTCGTACAGACGAATCTCGTCAACGTCGAGCTCGTCCTTGCGCAGGGCGATGGACTTGACGATGCCGGGGGTAAAGGTGGATCCGCCACCACACAGAGTAATGATCATTGTTTACTGCTCCTTCTCAATTGCGTTTTCGACCTTGTCGCGCATCTCGGCGACCTTCATGCCAAAGATGATCTGGATATTATTGCCGTTGCGGTTGATGCCGCTGTTGGGCACGTGGTTGATGAGGTCCTCATTGATGAGGTCCGGGTTCTTAACGTTCACGCGGAGACGCGTAAAGCAGTTCTCGAGCTCCTCGATGTTGTCCTTGCCACCAAGACCTGCGACCAGGTCGGCAATACCTGCATCGACGCCCTCTGCGGGAGCCGCGGCAACAGCGCCCTGCTTCACCGCGACAGACGCGGCGGCCTCGCCCTCGGCAACGGACTCGGCGAGCTCGGACTCCTCCTCGCGACCAGGCGTGTGGAGGTTGAGCTTCTTAATAAGGAAGGTGAAGAGGAAGAAGTACAGAGCGGCGTTGACGACTCCAAGCACCAGCATAACCGGCCAGTTGGTCTTGTCGACACCAAGAACCAGGTTGGAAACCACGATGTTGATGATGCCGCCTGCAGTCGAAGCGGGCACGGAAAGGACCTTGAGCAGGACCAGGAAGATACCGGAAAGAACCGAGTGAACGACAAAGAGCACGGGAGCGGCAAAGACAAAGAGGAAGTCCATGGGCTCGGTGACACAGGAGAGCACGGCGGTGATGATCAGCGGGATGATAACGGCCTTGGTCTTATCCTTGTTCCCCTTGTAAGCGGTGAAGATAAAGGCGAGGCCGATACCGATGTAGGGCCACAGGTTGTTGAAGGTATAGCTGTTGAAGTAGGTGCTATCGGAGAAGGGCTGGCCCGTCATTGCCATCTCGGCGACACGGATGGGATAGGCGCCGGCGATAACCTGATCACCCAGCGTCAGGGTGCCGCCCACATCGGAGAACTGGAACGGGGTGTAGATGAGGTGGTGCAGACCGGTGGGAACGAGCAGCTTGTTGAGCATGCCGTAGATAAACAGACCGATGTTGCCCGACTCCTTAATGATGCCGGCAACGGAGGAGATGGCACCCTGAACCGGAGGCCAAACGATGCAGAAGCCAGCGCCCATGATCCAGGAAATGATGATCATGATCAGGAACGGGAAGCGAACGCCCGAGAACATCGAAAGGGCAATGGGGAACTGCTTGTTCGAGTACTTGTTGAACACGGCACCGGTGATGCAACCAAGAATGATGCCGCCAAACACGCCGGTATCGAGCACCTGGATGCCCATAACGGTGGCCTGGCCGGTTCCGGTAAGACCGAGCATGCCGCTCGCATCGGCAAGAGAGCCGGTGGCGTTGAGCACGATGTTGTTAGCCTGCAGGAACAGGAAGAACGACATCAGGGCGATCAGCGAAGCATGACCCTTGTTCTTCTTTGCCATGGCGCCGGCGATGCCCACGCAGAACAGAATCGAGAGGTTGTTGATGATAAACATCAGCGACTGATAGACAACGGCGCCCACAAGCTGGAACGGACCGGAGCCCAGTACGGGGACCAAAGCGCAGATGGTCTTGTTGGTCAGAATAATGCCCACGATGAGCAGGATGCCGGCAACCGAGAGATACATCATCGGCTGGACGATCGACTTCGCGAACACCTCCAACGGCGCTTTGAAATTGAACTTCTTTTTTGCGGTCATAGCGGTACTCCCCTTCCTTTTCCGCAAATTAAGACAGATGTGCCCTAGACAAGACCGTGAGCCTTGCCTTATATCAATCGATGTGTGGGCACGTTATGCCTAGAGACCAGGTTCTCCAAGCAGGTTAACAATGTGATATGCGAGATAACTCTTTTCGGCATCGGTAACGACAACGTTATAGATAGACGACAAGTGAGCGGCTATGGCGTCCGCGCACGAGAATGCACACGGATACGCCGTTTCATCGATTCGGAACAGCGCGTCTCCGTTGATTTGCCCGGCCGTAGGATCGAGCGCTCGCTGTGCGAAAAACTGCAGGTGACGAACGAAACGTTCGTAAGGCAGCGAGGTGTCATCGAGGGTCGTAGCATAGCGCTCAGAAACAATCGCGAGCACGTCGCGAACAAGCTGGACCGAAACAATCAGACGATCGGAGCGTTGCGGCATGGTGGCGTTGACGATATGCAGCGTAATGAAACCCTGCTCTTCTTCGCTCATCTGGATGCCCATATACTCCTTGATAATCTGCAGCGCACGGCCCGCAAGCGCGTACTCCTTGCGATAGAACTGCTGGATCTCGAGTAGCAACGGATTCTCACAGGGGACGCCCTTGCGCTCGCGCTCCAAAGCAAGGCTGATATGGTCTGCGAGAGCAATGAGAATCTTATCGTTGATGTCGGCATTGAGCTCTCGACGAAGCATCTGAACGATTTCCTCGGAAATCACGAGGTTGACGGTGGGGATGGACTCCAAAAGATGTGCCAAGCGGTCAATCGTACGCGAGTCCTGAGAAGTTCCCTCCTGCAACGCGTAGGTCTTTTCGATCGACGCCTCGTCGATGGCATCGCCGGCATGACGGCCAAAGCAGAGGCCTCGACCGATGACGATGAGCTCGGAGCCATCGTCCGAAGTGACCATTGCGACGTTGTTGTTAAAAACTCGCTTGATAACCACGGTACCCACCACAAGAATTTACTCGGAAAGCCAGACGACAGGCTCTTTAACAGCAACAGGGCCGGAAGCATGCTCACGAAGAGTCGAGTTCTCCGAACGCTCGCACACGATAACGAAGACCGTGGGATCAAAGCCGGCAGCGCGAACCACGTCGAAATCGACCTCGACGAGGGGCTGGCCCGCGTCAACGTGATCACCCTGGGCAACAAGCGCATGGAAGCCCTTGCCCTCAAGTTTAACAGTGTCGATTCCGATATGCAGCATCACCTGAGCAGAGCTGTTATCGGACATGATGCCCAGCGCGTGCTCAGTCGGAAACAGAGCGGCGACGGTACCGGAAACAGGAGCGCACACCGTTCCCTCTTGGGGAACCACGGCAACGCCATCGCCCACTGCACGGCTGCTAAAAGCGGGGTCATTGGTTTTTTCTAGATTAACAAGCTCGCCGGAAACGGGAGCGAGGATTTCGAACTCGGAAGCCGCAGTCGTCTGCTTATCCGAACCACCCATTAGGCGAGAAAAGAAACCCATGGTGACATGTCCCTTCATAAATATAGCCCAACCAAAATCAATCGAATGCACCCATTGAGACACACCCGTTCTAAGACTTTGGTTAGGCCCACGTCCGAGGGGACTCGGTAACCTTCCGCATTTCTTTTACGTGGGTTATTATAGACAAGCCCAAAGCCGGAACAATCATTATGACCGGCGAACGGTATTTTTTCTCCGATAAACGGTATTTAAGCGGCACTTAGGGACGTTCCTTTTCTGCCGGCACTCGGGAGCACTCCTCACTCTGGTGCATTGGGGACAGGTTTGTTTGCACCAGGTTGGTGCAGATTAACCTGCCCCCATTGCGCCAATTTCGTATGCGCTAGATGAAGAGCTCGCATTCCTTCCGCACGACGCAAACCTTGCTCAGCATCTGGGAAACAGCGGATAGTTTGCTGGAATCAAGCTTGCGAGCACCTCGCGGACATACGGCGATGCAGCGCATGCAGGAGATGCACGCCTCGCCAGCTGCTCGTTTGGGGTCACCCTTGTCGATAGCACAAACGGGGCACGCCGCGGCGCATGCACCGCAGGAGACACAATCCCCTGTTGCCTCGGGTGCCATGCGGTGACCTCTGGCTTGTTTATAAGGACGATTGCCGGGGATAGAGGGCTCGGACGCATCCTCAGCCAACAGCTTTTGCTGAATTTGCTGCGCAAACTCTGCGAGCTGCGCCGCATCCTGCGCATCCGGACGACCGGCAGCAAACTGTCGTGCAATGGAATGTTCTGCAATGGCTGCAACTGCCGCGATCACCCGGAATCCCGCATGCTTCGCAACGTCCTCCAGCTCTACGAGCGTGTCCTCAAACGCGCGGTTTCCGTATACGCAAACCAAAACAGCCCGAGCCCCGTTGCCGCGCACCATGCCCAACCGGTCAGCCACCACAGCCGGGATTCTACCGGCATACGCCGGCACAGAGATTACGGCCACGTCGTCCTCGGTCATCGAGACAGCGCTGAAATCTAGCCCGCTAACGGTCAGATCGACGGTAACGGTATTCTTGTCCAGTGCCCCGGCCACAAGGCCAGACACCTTCTGCGTTCCACCCGTCGGACTAAACACAATTTCGAATACGCTCATCGAGACACCCTCCCCCTACGTCTGGCAACGCGTCAAGCCGTTTTCACATCCAGCCAGAGTATACGGCACGTGGGATCCCCATTTTGGTGCATCAAGCACCCCAATGCACCAACCCTACGCTGTCTGCCTCTTCGTTTTGTATAAATTACGGTACAGATTGTATATATTTACGGGATACCGCCGTGTTCTCCCGAGGTACCCCATCCTGGCCCGTGCAAAAAACGGAGTATTCTGCAACGTGACCGCGCCAGCAATACCCCGAGCGGGCAAACCTTTAGGGCGCTGCGTCATTTTGGGTTCCGACATGGCGAGAATGACGCGCCCCTGCTCCGGAAAACGACGAAATCTGACTCAGAACGCTCGCTAGGGATATCCGAAAGCCACCGTTGGCGACGTCAAATCATATGCAGACAACTCGAACTGCAGAATACTCCAAAAAATGCACGGCGCACCCCATGGGACCCATTGCCGCATGGTAGGAAACAGGCCCACGGCATCCTCTAGATGCATTCCCGAGGAAATCACATTTGAACTAGCGATCGGATACGGCAAACAAAAAGGGCCCCGAGCGTAGTTGCTCGGGGCCCTTGGTTCACCTCGCTCTAGCGGGCGATGCGTATGTTACCTGCGCTTGCCGCCGCCGTCACCGGGGCGACGGGAGCTGCCGCCGCGCTTGCCGCCACGACTATTGCCATAGCTACCACGATTATCGCGACCGCCGGCACGGCCGCCGCGGGAGCCGGCCTGGTTGCCGCCACGCCCGCCACGATAGCCGCCACGACGCTCCTCGCGGGTATCGTCGTAGTTGCGCCAGTCATCGCGACGATCGCGGCTGGCACGCGGATCGCGGCGATCGCGCGACTCGTTAGAGCGGCCAGCACCGCTGCGGCTGCCATTGCCACGAGTGCCCTCGCGATGCTCGCCGCCACGGCCACCGCGCTCATCAAAGCGCTTGCCGCCACGGGACTCGCCGCCGCGAGTACCACGCTCGCCACGCGAACCGCGGCCCTCGCCGCCACGGCGCTCATCACGGCCGCCGCGCTCGCCGTCGCGACCGGAACGACGACGATCGCCCGAACCACGCTTGCCGCCACGCGAGCCACGGCCCTCGTCCTCGCGCTCAACACGGCGACGACCGCCGCGGTCCTCGTCCTCGCGGCGACGGCGATGCGCCTCGCCCTGGAACTGCTTGGCACGGCGCTCGGCACGGTTGCCGTGCGGGGCCTGCTCAACGACACCAGCACCGCCGCGCTCCTCGGCAGCCACCTCGCGGGCCACGCTCTCCACAGCCTCGTCCACGCGAGCCTGAACGCCCTCGCGCACGCGGGTCTTGCCGCCGCGCTTGGGACGGCTCGGACGCTCACCGTCGCCGCGACGCTCGTCTCGACCGCGGTTGGAACGACCGGCCACATCACCGTAATCGTCGCCGTTGCGTTTGCCGTCGCGACGCGCCTGCTCAAGCTTCTTCTTGCTCTTGGACTTGCCGCGCTTGGTCTTCTTCTTCACCTTAAAGGCCGCAGGATCGCGCTCGGGGTCAACCGCGGGCGGATTGGGGCCCACATGCAGGTCGCCGGCCTCGTAGATGTCGGCGGTCTTGTCCATGAGCTTCTCGATCTCGTAGAACTCATCGACATCCTGCTCGGTCACAAACGTGATGGCCCAGCCCAGCTCGCCGGCGCGGCCCGTACGGCCAATACGGTGGATGTAGTCGGTCGGCTCGGCCGGCACGTCAAAGTTCACGACGTAGCGCACGTCGCTGATGTCGATGCCGCGGGCGAGCACGTCGGTTGCCACCAACACGTCAACGGTACCGTCGCGGAAGGCCGAAAGGGCACGCTCGCGCTGAGCCTGGCTGCGGTTGCCGTGAATCGCGGCGGCCTTGATGCCCTTGCGCTCCAGACGACGGCAGCAGCTGTCGGCGCGGTGCTTGGTGCGCATAAAGACGATGGTGCGCTCCGGGCCCTCCTTCTTGAGGAACTCGGGCAGCAGGTTGTTTTTGGCCTCGATGGACACCGGGAACACAAACTGGTCGACGGTGTCGGCGGTCGACGTGGCGGGCGCGATCTCCACGCGAGCCGGATCGCTCACCAGGTCGGTGATCTCGCCCACGGCCTCCTCGTCGAGCGTCGCCGAGAACAGCAGCGTCTGGCGCTCGGCCGGCGTCTCGCGCACAATGCGGCGGACGGCGGGCAAAAAGCCCATGTCGAGCATGCGGTCGGCCTCGTCGAGCACCAGGACCTTAACCTCGTCCAGGTGGCAGGCGCCCTGCTCGATCAGGTCGACCAGACGACCCGGCGTGGCAACTAGGATATCGCAACCGTACTTGAGTGCCGCGGTCTGCGGCTTGTAGCTCACGCCGCCCACGAGGGTCACGGCAACGTGGCCCGTGACGTCGGCGATTTTGCTTGCGACCTCGTCGATCTGCTGGGCAAGCTCGCGCGTGGGGGTGATGACGAGCATCACGGGGCCACGGCCGTTGCCCTCGGGCTTCTTGGCGCCGCGACGACGGTTGCGGCCGCCGCGCTCACGCACGGGCTTGAGCGGAGCGATGTGCTCCAGATTGTTCATGGTCGGCAGCAAAAAGGCGGCCGTCTTGCCGGTGCCGGTCTGGGCGGCGGCAAGCAGGTCGCGGCCCTCGAGCACCACGGGGATCGAGCCGGCCTGCACGGGCGTCGGCGCCGTGTAGCCCAGGCTCTCGATAGCACGAAGCATCTCGTCGGAAAGCCCCAGCTCGTCAAAGGCGGGCAGGCTCTCGGTAGCGGACTCGACGGCCTGGGCAGCATTTGCCTCGTCGGCGGCATCGAAGGCAGCCTGGGTCATGGCCTCGCGGGTCTCGTCCAGAATCTCGGCGTCGGTGACGTCGGATACAGAATTACGCATATGTTGTTGTTCCTTATCTGCACGCGCTATGGGCACGGCATGCGGCCGCGCTGGCGTGCTTGGTAGTGCGCTAATACATACAAAAACGGGTGCGCACAGAGAGGACGTTGCTCAGCACGCTGGCGATCGCTTTGGCAGCCCTATCACGCGCCGTCCAGACGCAGCAGCTCTAAGCGATGGAGCAGATTCGCCGCCGGTTAGTATACCCGCACTCCGTATGCCCCCACGTAAACCACAGATGACGAGGCGGACGAGGTGGGCCCGGCCGATTATCTCAATCTGTAACAGATGCAGGGCAAAATCGGGTCCAAATGTTACAGATCAAGACAGAGGGGGATTTCCGTCCAGTCCAAACCAAATCCCTCAGTCTTCCTGCAATTTCGAACATGTGGCCTATAATGTTGCTTTGGTTACGCTATATATTGCGCAGCCATTTAATACGTCGCCCACCGGGGCCATTAATTCCTATCGCCATATTGGCTAGGAAGCAATCAAAGGAGGTATCCGTGGCAGCAGAGACGCCTTGCTCGGTCCTCTATAACGATATTCGCTCGTTCGGCGGTCTTAAACATCTCGAGATCGCCCGAATGCTCATCAATGGAAACTCTTATCTCGGCAGCACCCTGCTCGAGAAATGCTCTTCCAACCGCTCGTATCTCACCCGTTACATCGTCCATCGCAAGCCTGACCAGTGCGCGCCCGCCATCTACAGCGACTTTACCGTCACCACGCTCAACCTTTCCGCGGCAATCTGCAGCAAGCTCGGCGGCGGCGAGTCCGCCTATCGGGCAATCGCCGAGCACTATCGCGGTCCGGCCGCCGACGAAATGATGTCGGCTCTCGCCAGCTACAAGCTGGACAGCCGCCTATATGCAAATGCCCTCAATCGCATCGACAACTTTGACGGCAATGCCGTGCGCGAAAAAAGCACGCTCTTCTTGATGCTCTTTGTGGCAACGGGGGCGCTCGCCGATCCCGTTCAGGGCGTGGCCACCGTCGAGCGCTTTTGCGACAGCAAGACGGGCGGGCACTTTGGCACCACCGAAACTACCGTCGGACGTGGCTTTATGAGCAGCCTGGAGCAGCCGCACGCCGTCGCTCCCAACCTCGGTCTGCTCAGAACCCATGCCGATAACTGCGCCGACATGCAAATCCATCCCCTCACACGCGATCCGCGCGGCACCGTGATTGGTTCTTTGCCCAAAACCTCGCCCAGCATCACCGATGTAGGCGCCGACGCCTCGCGCGAGCATCTTCGCATTTGGCTCGAGGGTGAGCACTGGTACGCCCAGGGCCTTGGATCGACCAACGGCACAGTGCTCGAATCGGGCGCGGGCGACGGCGATATTGTGATTGAGCCGCCGCGCGACCAACGCGAGCCCGGCAAAGTCTATCCCCCCGTGGAAATCGCCAACAGCGACAGGCTCCATCTGGGTCTCTACACGACATTCCTTGTCATTGTGGACTAGCACGGACAGCGATCGGAAGACGGTCGCCGTCCGTCTTGCGTCTTCTGCCTTCTGCGTCGTAAACGACAATGCTCAGCGGTATACGTGGGCAGTGCGACTATCATGGTACTTTACCGATATCCGCACTGCTCGCGTATACGTGCGGCAACCCATGCCAGACAAAGGAACGCCATGGATACTACCGATAGCGCCTATGGCGACAAACTCGTCCGTCTCGATACGTTCGATACCGCCGTGGCGGTCGACCCCAGCGCCGAGGACGACGCCAAACGCCGGTTTATGACACTTATTCTCCAGACGGCCCACCGCAACAACGGCAACATCGGGCACGTGCTGCGCGCGACCAACACGAGCGGCGAGGTCTTTGCCGTCAAGCTGCTCAAGGACAACGTCATTCTCTCTGGCCAAGCCCCCGACCGCTCCGCCGAGCAATCGGCCGCGCACCTGGCCAACACCGCTGCGCTGTTTGAGGAGTACCGTCATCTGTGTACCGTCTCGCACCTGCGCGGATTTCCGCGCGTCTATGGCTACGGATCGTGCGAGGATGACCCGCTCATCCTCATGGAGTGGGTCGAGGGCACCTCACTCAAGCAGGCGCTGCCCCTGCTTCCTCACGACGCCTCGGGCGGGCTGACCACCCAGATGGTCGCCGCCGTCGGAAACGCCGTGCTTCGTGCGCTCTTGATGACCCAAGGCCTCGTGAATCCGGTCGTCCATCGCGACCTTTCGCCTGCCAATATCATGTTCCGCACCACCAGCCGAACGCTCGAGCAGCAGATTGCCGATTGCTCCTTTGACCCCTGCCTCATCGACATGGGCTCCGCGACCATGGCTCTCGGCGACGACACGATCACCCGGCGCGCCGACATCTGGCGCTTTGCCACGCCCGCATACGCCGCGCCCGAGATGCTCACGCAGGATATCGAAGGCATCGCGGCCCTTCGCCGTTCGCCGGCAATCGACGTCTATGCGCTTTCGAGCATTCTGTACCAGCTCTACAGCGGTCGCAAACCGTTTGACTTTGAGTCGACGGACGCCGCTGCAACCGGCTCGTTCTATCTCGTAAAGACCAAGACCAAGCCGGCACCGCTCGAGCCGCGCTGCGAGGGCGATGAAGCGCTCGTCCAAATCATCATGAAGGGTCTCTCAGTCGAGCAGTGCGATCGTCCCACCGAGCAGCAGATGCTCGAGGTGCTCTCGGCATACCTCACCGATGCCGAATCCGAGGGCCGCGAAGGCACAGGAGACGAGGCCGCGATTGATATCGATTCTGGCACGCACCTTAAGGTCGACGTCGCCGGCGAGCGCGCACGAGAGATCCTGAATCAGGCCCGTCACGATGCCATGACCCGCCGCCGCTTTATTATCGGCGGCGCTATCGCAGCCGTTGCGGGGCTCAGCGTTATCGGGGCGGCAACCCATGGCTTTGGCATCCCCGACTACCTTGACGGCATCCGCGGTTCACTTGACGACTACACCTGGGATCAGCTGCAGGAGATTTCGCTCAAGATTAAGGCCGCCGAGGCCCGTAGCGAGGCACGCGAGATTGCCAAGCGCTATCATCTGCTCGATGCCGATGGGCATATCCCCTATCCGTGTACCAAGCGTGTCACGCTCACCAACGGGCTGCAGGTTGGCGCGCAGCTTGTGGGCATCCGCCACGATGAGCTTCTGGACGGGACGGGCAAGGCCGGACTAACGTTTATGTTCGATGCGGGTATTGCCGAGCGCAACGCTGCGGCTGAACCGCCGAGCGCCGGCTGGGCAGATTGCGAGCTGCGGGAATGGCTCAACGGCGACGGCCTTAAGCTGCTGCCCAACGAGTTGCGCGCACTCATTAAAGGGGTCAAGAAGGTCTCGAACAATGTGGGCGCCGCCAACAGCGCATCGTGCCTGAGCGAGTTGCCCGCAACCCTTTGGCTGCCCGCCATGGTCGAGCTATGCGGTACGCAACCGCCCGATTCGTTTACCGAGGGCTATCACTACCTGGCAGACATCTACAACGGCGAGGGCAAGGAGTATCAGCTCTTCCGCGAGCTCAAGGTGAGCCCGTATTCCACGAACGAGACGATGGTCCGCCAGTGGAAGGGCAAGGACACCTGTTGGTGGGAGCGCACGGTGAGCCCCGACACATCGGAGAGCGAAGGCACGCTCTATATGAACCGCGTGGGGCACGACGGCGACGTCTTTACGTACGCAACGCCTGCGGAAAAGCCAAACAAGCTAACCTGTGTGATCCCCGGGTTCTGTATCTAGGCGGCGGGCGTCTTGCCGCGACGGGACCCCTCCCCGGCAATTGTCTCGATCTGTAACAGTTAGAGGTCATTTTCCCTGCTAGATGTTACAGATTGAGATGATTGGTTGGGACGGTCCATCGGCCAACCATCCATCCTCATCTGTAACGAAATCTCATATATTATTTCTGTACTGGACACCCCCAGGGGGTATGGGTGTATAGTATCGGCAGGTTAACAATTCCAATACCGAACCACAGAAAGGAGAAGCCATGGCTCAAGATAAATTCGATGTGGGCGGCATGACGTGCGCCGCCTGCCAGGCGCACGTGGACCGTGCCGTGAGCAAACTCGACGGCGTCCAAAGCGTCGCGGTCAATCTGCTCGCCGGCTCTATGCTGGTGGACTACGACCCTGCGCAGGTCTCCCCCGACGACATCTGCACCGCTGTCGACCGCGCGGGCTACTCAGCCTCGCCCATCAGCACGGGCACCGACGCTGTCCAAAGCGGAAGTGCGCAAACCAGGTCCGGCGCCGCCCATATGGAGTCGCCGACCAAAAAGTTGGAGGCCGCCGCCTCTGCCATGCGCACCCGTCTCATCATCTCAATCATCTTTCTCATTCCGCTGTTCTACATAGGCATGGGGCACATGCTCGGCTGGCCGCTGCCCAGCGTCTTCACCGACCACACCCACAGCATGACGTTGGCGCTCACCGAGCTCGTCTTGCTCATCCCCATCGTCTACGTCAACGACGCGTACTTTATCAACGGCTTCAAGTCGCTCGTGCACGGCGCACCCACCATGGACGCTCTCATCGCCGTCGGTGCCACCGCGTCGATCGCCTGGTCGCTCTACGCTATGTTCATCATGGCCGACCAGCTGGCCGCAGGTCAGGTGCACGAGGCCATGATGACGAGCATGGACAACCTGTATTTTGAGAGCGCCGGCACCATCCTGTCGCTCGTCACCGTGGGCAAATACCTCGAGACGCGCAGCAAGTCCAAGACCGGCGGCGCTATCGAGGCGCTCATCGACTTAGCACCCAAGACCGCGACCGTCGTGGCAGAGGACGGCAGCGAGGCCACCGTCGACGTCGATACCATTCTGCCCGGCCAGGTGCTGCGTGTGCGCCCCGGCGAGTCCATCCCTGTCGATGGCGTGGTGCTCGAGGGCAGCTCGGCCGTGGACGAGAGCGCGCTCACCGGCGAGTCCATCCCCGTGGAAAAGACCGCCGGCGACACCGTCAACGCCGCCACTGTCAACCGCACCGGCTCGTTTACCTTCCGTGCCACACGCGTGGGCGCCGACACGTCGCTCGCCAAGATTATCCAGCTCGTCGAGGACGCCAACGCCACCAAGGCGCCTATCGCCCGCATGGCCGACAAAGTCGCCGGCGTGTTCGTGCCCGTGGTGCTCGTGATCTCGGCTGTGACCTTTGCGGCGTGGATGGCACTGACCGGCAGCATAAACGAGGCGCTCACCTCCGCCGTGGCCGTACTGATGATCAGCTGTCCGTGCGCATTGGGTCTGGCCACGCCCGTCGCCATTATGGTCGGCACCGGCAAGGGCGCCGAGATGGGCATTCTGTTCAAGAGCGCCGAGGCGCTGGAGAATCTGCGCAGCGTGGGCACCGTGGTGCTCGATAAGACGGGAACGGTCACTCGCGGCAAGCCTGCCGTGACCGATATCGTGGTAGCCACGCGTGCCGACGGATCGCCCGCCATGAGCGAAAAGGCGCTGCTCAAGCTGGCCGCTGCGCTGGAGCGCTCAAGCGAGCACCCGCTGGCCGAGGCGATTATGGCCGAGTGCGAGGCGCGCGGAATCGTCGCACGCATGGTCGAGGACTTTGCCGCCGTGCCCGGGCGAGGCGTTACGGCACGCGAGGGGCAGAATGTCATCGCCGCCGGCAACGTGCGTCTGATGGACGAGCTGGGCGTGAAGGTTCCCGCCGGCCTTGCCGAACAGTTCGCGGCCGAGGGCAAGACGCCGCTGTTCTTTGCCAAGAACAGCGAGCTTGTCGGCACCATCGCCGTGGCGGACGAGGTCAAGGAGACGAGCGCCGGGGCCATCGCCGCACTGCGCTCGCTTGGCGTCGACGTGCGCATGCTCACCGGCGACAACCGCGCGACAGCCGAAGCGATCGCCCGCCGCGTGGGACTGAGCAGCGAGCAGGTCATCGCCGACGTCCTCCCCGCCGACAAGGAACGCCACGTGCGCGAGCTGCAGGATGCGGGCAGCAAGGTCGCCATGGTGGGCGACGGCATCAACGACTCCCCCGCCCTGGCGCGCGCCGACGTGGGCCTTGCCATCGGTACCGGCGCCGACATCGCCAAAGAAGGGGCAGATGTGGTTCTCATGCGCAGCGACCTCATGGACGTCGCCCGTGCCATCGAGCTGTCGCGCGCCACAATTCGCAACATCAAGCAGGACCTGTTCTGGGCGCTGTTCTACAACGGCATCGGCATTCCGCTGGCGGCGGGCGTGTTCTTCCCCCTCACCGGTTGGCAGCTCTCGCCCATGTTTGGCGCCGCGGCGATGAGCCTGTCGAGCGTATGTGTCGTGTCCAATGCCCTGCGCCTGAAATCCTTTAAACCCAAAGTGGCAAAATAAGCTCACCATTAAGTCCATTTAGAACGGGTTTTCCAGGTGCCCGAGATTGACCTGAAAGAGGGGCGACGCGTACTTTGGTACGCGAGCGACGGCTTGAAGGTCAAGGTCGGGTGCCTGGGAAAGCCGACACAACAGAGAGGAATATCCATGCGTTACACAATCAAGACTTCCGGCCTCATGTGCGGCCATTGCGATGCCACCGTCGAGACCGCGCTGCTCAACGTGGTCGGCGTGACCGACGCCGATGCCGATCACGAGACTCAGACCGTACAGGTGGAGTGCGCCGACACCGTGACCGCTGAACAGCTCACCGCCGCCGTCGAGGGCGCCGGCGAGAAGTTCCACGCCCTTTCGGTGACCGCCGCATAGCAGTCGCTGCCTACTGAATCCTCAGAAGTTGCGGTGAAATACGGACTGTTGTGCCGCCCTAGGCCTTTAAACGGTCCGTATTTCACCGCAACTGACGGGGACATCCGGAAGATCGACCAGAAACGAGGACCCGACATGATGGCAGACCATAAATCGGTGACCCGCATGCTCAAGACGGCACGCGGCCAGATCGACGGCATCTTGCGGATGGTCGAGGAGGACCGTTACTGCGTCGATATTTCCACGCAGCTCATGGCAACGCAGGCGCTCCTCGCGCGCATTAACGCCGACGTGCTCAAGGCGCATATCGAGGGCTGCGTGACTTCGGCAATCGAATCGGGCGACGAAGACCTCAAAGCCGCCAAGCTCGCCGAAATCGAACGCGTCGTCGACAAGCTCTCCAAGTAATAGGGGCATTGGGGACAGATTTCTTTGCACCGTCTTGGTATTCCGGGGACAGGTATGTTTGCACCACATTGGTGCAGATTAACCTGTCCCCCTTGCTCTAAATCGGGTATAAAGGCGTGCAGCATATCGAACGAAAGGCAATTTGCATGAATGACTTTATGAAGGGTCGCAATGGTGCCGATGAACTCACCATCGTGATGGGTTTTGCCGGCATCGTCATCGCGATGATCGGATCGATAGCCCGCATCCAGTGGCTCAGCTGGATTGCCATCGCCGTAATCGTGATTGGCGTGCTGCGCGGCCTGTCCAAAAATATCGACGCACGTCACAAGGAGAACGAGGCCTTTGTCGCCGCGACTGCAAACGTACCCGGCTTGGGCAAGTTTGTAGCTAGCTTGGGCGGCGGAGCTGCAGCGGCCAACGCCTCGCGCGCAGCCGGTACTAGCAAGGAAGACTTTGAACGTGCCAAGCGCACAGCCAAGAAGATGTGGAAGGGCCGCAAGACCACGGCCTATCTTAAGTGCCCCAACTGCGGCCAGATGCTCTCCGTTCCCAAGGGCAAAGGCAAGATCCGCGTCACCTGCCCCAAGTGCCATGCCAAGATGGAGACGCGCTCATAGCTGCCATACTATGGGACAAATAAAAGCCGAGGCCTCGCACTGGGACCTCGGCTTTTTCTGATTATGACAAAAGGATTGTCCCTTTGTCGCATCGCCATATCGCGCGCTTACGCCACGCCATCGCGGGCAAGCTCCTCGGCCAACGCCTCGGCAGGCATGGCCATAATCGCGTCGAGCTCGGCGTCCACCTCGGGAATACGCTTCACCTTGAGCTTGCGCACCAGATCACCGCGACACATCACGTGCGTCGGATCACGCAGTGCGCACAGGTCATCGAGCGGGTTCTCGCGCGTCACCAGAATATCGGCGGCCTTGCCGCACTCGATTGTGCCGGTCTCGCCGCCCAGCCCCAGCAGCTCGGCATTGACCTGCGTGGCCGTATGCAGCGCGAAAGCGTTGCCCACGCCGACATACTTGGCAAAATAGGCCACCTCACGCCACATGTCGTACTGCGTCACGAACGGGCAGCTCGAGTCCGTGCCAAGGCCCACCTTAACGCCAGCTTCCAGTGCGGCACGGGCGCTCTCGATGATGCCCGAGCACACGATGTCACCGTTCTTCTTTTGTGTATCGGTCGAATGGGTCTTTTCCGGGTCGAGCAATACAAACGGCAGCGCCGGGCTGATAGTGCAGGTAACGCTGGGCGCACGCCCCTCGAGCTGCGTGCCCGCGGCGCCGCGGTACAGTTCCAAGATCTCGGGAGTCATCGGGGCACCGTGCTCGATCGTATCGACGCCGGCCTCAAGCGCGGCCTTCACGCCTTCGGTGCTCTCGACATGAGCCATAACCGGCAGGCCCACCTCGTGCGCCGCCTTGCACGCCGCCGCGGCAACCTCGACCGGCATACGCAGCACACCCGGCTCGCCCACCTCGGTAGCGTCGAACACGCCGCCCGTCACGAACAGCTTGATGACGTCGGCACCGCGCGCATACAGGTCGCGCACCTGTTCGGCTGCCTCGGCGGGACTGTTGGCCACCTGGGCGAACAAACCCGCACCATGGCCGCCCGGCACCGTGACACCCGTTCCCGGCGCCACCAGGCGAGGACCTTGATACTTGCCGGCATCGATAGCATCGCGCACGGCAAGATCGGCAAACAGCGGGTCGCCCGCGCCGCGCACCGTGGTCACGCCACTTGCCAGTTGTTGTTGGGCGCTGCCCTTAAGAATATGGCGCACGATGGCGCGCCCCACGGGATTATCGAGCTTCTTCATCAGCGCGCCCGCATCGCCCGCCGAAACCGGCTTGCCCGAACCGCACAGATGCACATGCATATTGATGAGGCCTGGCATGAGATACGCACCTGCCAGGTCGATAACCTCGGCACCCGCAGGCGCCTGCGCCACAGCACTCGGCCCCATCCACGTGATGACACCGCGCTCAACGGCCACGGCCATATCGGGCTGCGGCTCCATATGTTTCGAGCCATCCAGGACGGTCGCATTGATAAACAACGTGGAACGATCGGCAGACGCCATATCGAGCTCCTCCCTCACGATTAACTTGAACATTTGTCCATTATCACCTAGTCCCGTTGGATTACTGCAGACGCATCGGTTAACGGAGGGAAGAGGGGATGTGGGGGACGGAATACGTTGCAGTCCCACCCCAGCGACACCAGGGAAATGTCTCGATCTGTAACAGTTACGGGCCCAAACAGCCGCCAAACGTTACAGATTGAGACAAAGTCAGGGCAGCAGAGCGACACCAGTAACATCCCCTACTCCCACTCCTGCTCGTAGATGTTGAGCGACTTTACGTACCGCCCCTGGGCGCCCATGATGTCGCGGACCAGACGCAAGAAGAAACTGATGCACAAGGTGTCAAAGCCATCCTGCAGGTCCTCCGGATGCACCGCACCAGGCCCATCGACCGCCGTGTCACTCAGGCGTGCGATGTCATACAGATAGAGTTGTCCCGCCGTCAGCCAGACATCGTCGACGCAGGCGAGGCGCACCGCAATCGCGCCGTCGCTCCAATGCTCCTTTTGCACGATATGCGGGTCGTAGACATCAAAGCGACGGTCGGTGCGCGTATCCTTCAGCGCAACCATGCCGTTCGCAGGATCCTTGTCCAAAATGCCAAAGCGCGAGAAATACTGTGTGTCGCGTACCTGCTCGAGCCGCTTGAGCGAGGCAGGCGAAAGCAATGTCGGCGGCTCTTCAACATACAGCTCGAGCAACGTCTTGCCATGGCGATAGGGGCGCTCGAAGAGCAGCCAATCGGTAAATGCCATGTTGTAGGCCATGATTTCGTTTTGCGAAGGCTCGGTGCAATAGCTGAGCCACGGGTCGACAATGATCTCGAACTGTTCACGCGCCGGCTCCAAAAACTGGAACTTCCGCAGCATCCAAAAATGGGCCATGTCGGCAATATCGTTGCCGACGGCTTCGGCCAGCTGCGCTCGATCTAAAGCGTGATCAGTCATGGCATCCTCCTCAAACTGATGGACCTCAATTTGAGCTTACGAGGAGGGTGGGCAGCCACGACCAGCGCGGGCAAAATAGGCCTCCGGCTGCAAACCAGATGCTGACCAAACACTTGACGAAAAGCTTGACCGAAAATGCGCACTGGAACAAAACCGCAGGTAAACATAGGCGGCCAACCCGCCCTTTTGAGCCAAGCGCCCCCGGCCACCACAGAAACAGCAGAGCACCACAGCTCAAGAAGACGCCGAATGGACACTCGCGCGTCGACAAACGAACGAACCGCTCGCAAAGAGTGTCCCCAACGACTAGACAAAAATGACCAGTCATTGGGGACGTTCTTAAATGACTACTTTACAGCTCCAGCGCCTCGGCGACCTCGGCAGCGCAGGCCAGGGCGTCGGCCATGGCGTTCACAACGAGCGAGCTGCCGTTGCGCGCATCACCGGCAACATACACCGGCGCGGCATCCGCGGCGACGCCGTCGACACGCGCCGCAAGATGCGAGTCCTCGGCGGCCATCACAGGCAGCGGACGACCAGCGGTGGCAACAGGCACGCCTACCGCATCGAACACGCCATGCTCAGGACCCGTAAAGCCGCAGGCGATGAGCACCAGCTGCGCCGGCACCTCGTGCTCGGAGCCCGCGATGCGCTCGGGCTTGCCAGCCGACCAATCCAGATCGACCACGCGCAGGCCCGCGGCCGCGCCCTTCTTGTCCAGCAGCACCTCGAGCGTATCCACGCCCCAAGCGCGCATCTCGCCGCCCATGGCAGCGATGGCCTCCTGCTGGCCGTAGTCGGTCTTCTTAACGTTTGGCCACTGCGGCCAGGGGTTGCTCGCCGCGCGCGCATCAGGCGCCGCCGGCAAGAACTCAAACTGGCGCACGCTGCGCGCACCCTGACGTACCGCGGTGCCCACGCAGTCGTTACCGGTATCGCCGCCGCCAATGACCACGACGTCCAGGCCACACGCGTTCACCACGGGCTCTCCGCCATCGAGCACCGAGACGGTCGAAGCCGTCAGGTAGTCCACGGCGTACACCACGCCCGGGGCATCAATGTTCGCAGCCGAAAGCCCACGCGGAGCACGAGCGCCGGCAGCCACCACGACAGCGTCAAAGCCATCGAGCTTGGCTGCCACCGCAGGGTCCGTCACATCTGCGCTCAGCTCAAAAACAATGCCCAGCTCGCGCATGAGCGCCACGCGACGCTCGACCACGGACTTCCCGAGCTTCATGTTGGGAATGCCATACATAAGCAAACCGCCCGGACGGTCGTCACGCTCAAACACCGTCACGCGGGCGCCGCGACGCGCGAGCTCCCATGCTGCCACCAGACCAGCAGGACCGGAGCCCACCACGGCGACCGTGGGTGCGCCCTCCCCCGCCGGCTCAAAGCGACGCGGGCCACCGTTTGCCCATTCGTGGTCGCTGATCGCACGCTCGTTGTCATGGATCGTCGTGGGCTGACCGTCGACCGACCCCAAGTTGCATGCGGCCTCGCACAGCGCCGGGCACACGCGACTCGTGAACTCGGGCATGGGCGAGGTGAGCGACAGACGCTCGGCAGCCTCGTCCCAGCGGCCGCGGTACACCAGCTCATTCCACTCGGGAATCAGGTTGTGCAGCGGGCAGCCGCTCGGGCGTGCCTTGCCAAAGCTCGCGCCCATCTGGCAAAACGCCACGCCGCACATCATGCAACGGCTCGCCTGGGCGCGACGTGCATCGTCATCGAGCTCCACGTACAGCGGATCAAAATCATGGCTGCGCTCCTCCACGGGACGAAGCTCGTGGGTCACGCGATCGATATCAAGAAAAGCACCGGGCTTACCCATGGCACTTACGCCTCCTTCTTGGTCGAAGCAACAGAGCTGGCGGCGGCGGGCACAGCGCCAGCGACACCACCCGCCACATCAAAGCGAGCGACATCGGCGGCGTCGGCGCGACCGGTCACAATGTCAAACGCCAGCTCCTCGGCCTGCTCATGCGTCTTGCCGACGGCCTCGGCGGCGGCGACAATCGCCAGCACGCGCTCGTACTCGGTTGGAATGACCTTCACAAAGTGCTTGCTCATCGTCTCAAAGCTGTAGAGCAGCTTAATGCCGCGCGGGCTCTGCGTCACGTCCACGTGCTCCTGGATGAGCTCGCGAATCTGCGCCAGCTCGCCGGCCGTCGGGGCTTTAAGCTCAACGCTCTCGTGGTTCACACGGGCATTGAGCGTGCCGTACTGGTCAAAGACATAGGCCACGCCACCCGTCATGCCGGCGGCGAAGTTCTGCCCGACCTCGCCCAGGATGAGCGCCAGACCACCCGTCATGTACTCGCAGCCATGGTTGCCGCAGCCCTCGACCACCACCGTGGCACCGGAGTTGCGTACGCCAAAGCGCTGGCCTGCCAGGCCGTTAATGAAGCCGCGGCCGCTCGTGGCGCCAAAGAACGCAACGTTGCCCACGATGATGTTCTCATCGAACTTGTAGGTCGCATGCGGGTTGGGGCGCACCGACACCTCGCCGCCCGAAAGGCCCTTGCCAAAGTAGTCGTTGGCGTCGCCGCACACGTTGAGCGTAATGCCGCGCGGCAGGAAGGCGCCAAAGCTCTGACCGGCCGAACCGTCGCAATCGATAGTGATGGAGCCGGCGGGCAGGCCCTCGGGATGCGCCTTGGTCACCGCGTTGCCCAAGATGGTGCCCACGCAGCGGTTGACGTTGGCGATATCGGCGCGGAAGCGAATCGGGCGCAGGTGCGCACGGGCATCGGCCGTGTAGGGCACAAACAACGTGGAGTCGAGCGTCTTGTCGAGCTCGCTGTCCGCAGCCATCTGGGGCAGGAAGTGACGGCCGTCGGCACCCGGGATGTGGGCACCAAACTCACAGGTCGCGCTCGCCAGCACGGGCGACAGATCCAGCAGGTTAGCCTTGCGGTTGCCCGGGACCTCGATCTGGCGCAAGCACTCGGGATGGCCGACCATCTCGTCGACCGTGCGGAAGCCCAGGCTCGCCATGACCTCGCGCAGCTGCTCGGCAACAAAGAGCATAAAGTGCTCGACGTGCTCTGGCTTGCCGCGGAAGCCGCGACGCAGGCGGCAGTTTTGCGTAGCGATGCCGGCCGGGCAGGTATCCTGCTGGCAGTCGCGCTGCATGAGGCAGCCCATGGAGATGAGCGGCATGGTCGCAAAGCCAAACTCCTCGGCGCCCAACAGGCAGGCGACAGCGACGTCGGTGCCGTCCATGAGCTTGCCGTCGGCCTCGAGCACTACGCGCGAGCGCAGGCCGTTTTGCAGCAGCGTCTGCTGGGCCTCGGCAAGGCCAAGCTCCAGCGGCAGACCCGCGTGCCAGATAGAGTCGCGCGCAGCGGCACCCGAGCCGCCATTGTGGCCGCTGATCAAGATCTTGTCGGCAGCGCCCTTGGCCACGCCGGTGGCGATGGTGCCGACGCCGGCCTCGCTGACCAGCTTGACCGACACGCGTGCGCCGGGATTGGCGTTCTTAAGATCGAAGATCAGCTCTGCCAGGTCCTCGATGGAGTAAATATCGTGGTGAGGCGGAGGCGAGATCAGGCCGATGCCGGGCGTGGACTGACGGACCTCGGCAATCCAGGGATAGACCTTCTTGCCGGGCAGGTGGCCGCCCTCGCCGGGCTTGGCGCCCTGGGCCATCTTGATCTGAATCTCGAAGGCGCTGCACAGGTAGCGGCTCGTCACGCCAAAGCGCGCGCTTGCCACCTGCTTGATGGCGGAGTTCTTGGAGTCACCGTTAGCCAGCGGGGTCTCGCGACGCGGATCCTCACCGCCCTCGCCGGAGTTGGAACGGCCGTGCAGACGGTTCATAGCGATGGCCATGCACTCGTGCGCCTCTTTGCTGATGGAGCCGTACGACATGGCGCCGGTGTTAAAGCGGCGGACGATGTTGAGCGCGGGCTCCACCTCGTCGAGTGAAACCGGCGTGCGACCGTTGGCATTAAAGTCGAGCAAGTCGCGCAGGCGCACGGCACGGCCGGTGCGGTGCAGGCGGGCGCTGTACTCCTTAAAGGTGTCGTAGCTGTCCTCACGGCAGGCGGTCTGCAGCAAGTAGACAGTCTGCGGATCGATGAGGTGATCCTCGCCGCCGAGCGGGCGCCACTTGGTCAGGCCCAACGTGGGCAGCTGATCGGGAGCCGGGCTCTTAAGGATAGCGAGAGCGGCGTCATAGCGCTCATTTTGCTCGCGTTCGACCTCCTCGACACCCATACCGCCCACACGGCTCACCGTGCCGGCGAAGTACGCGTTGACGAACTCCGGCGTAAAGCCAACGGCCTCGAAGATCTGCGCGGAGTGGTAGCTCTGCACCGTGGAGATGCCCATCTTGGACATGATGGAGACGATGCCCGCCGTCGCGGCCTTGTTGTAATTGGCGATGCCCTGCTCGGCCGTCACGTCCAGGTCGCCGCGTGCCGCCAGATTGCGGATGCACGCATGCGCGTTGTACGGATAGATGCCGCTCGCGGAGTAGCCCACTAGCGCCGCAAAGTCGTGCGGGGACACGGCGTCACCGCACTCCACCACGATGTCGGCAAAGGTACGCACGCCGGCGCGGATCAGGTGGTTGTGCACGCAGCCCACGGCGAGCAGCGACGGCACGGGCACCTCGCCCGCAGCGGCATGATCGCTCAGCACCACGATGTTCACGCCGTCGCGGACCGCAGCCTCGACGTCTTCGGCAAGCTGCTTGAGCGCAGCCTGCAGCGCGCCCTCACCCGCGTCGCGGCGGTACACGGCACGGAACCGGCGGGTCTTAAAGCCAACACGGTCAATCGCGCAAATGCGGTCGAACTCCTCCTCGCTCAGCAGCGGGCGCTCCAGGCGCACCAGCTGGCAGGCCGTACGGGAGTCCTCGAGCAAGTTGCCGTGGTTGCCCAGGTAGAGCGTGGTCGAAGTCACCATGTGCTCGCGCAGGGCATCAATCGGCGGATTCGTGACTTGGGCGAACAGCTGATAGAAGTAATCGAAGAACGAGCGCGTCTTCTTGGACAGGCAGGCCAGCGGCGCATCGATGCCCATCGAGGCAAGCGGTGCCTTGCCCTGCTGGGCCATGGGACGCACGACCTCGTCGACGTCATCCCAGTGGTAGCCGAGCTTGGCCATGCGCACGGCGGCGGGCACCTCGGCATCCTCGGCGGGCGCGGGCGCGGCGGGCTTGTCGAGCGCGTCAACGGTTAGCGTCTCCTCGGCAATCCAATCACGGTAGGGCTTTTCCTTGGCGTAACGGGCACGCAGCTCATCGTTGTAGATGACGCGCCCGCGGGCAAAGTCGACCTCGAGCATCTGGCCCGGTCCCAGGCAGCCGCTCGTCAGGATGTTCTCGGGGCTCACCTCGATGGTGCCCACCTCGCTTGCCAGCATAAAGCGACCGTCGCGCGTCACATAGTAGCGGGCGGGACGCAGGCCGTTACGGTCGAGGGCGGCACCCAGCGTGCGACCGTCGGTAAAGGCGATGGCGGCCGGACCGTCCCACGGCTCCATGAGCATGGACTGGTAAGCGTCGTAGGCGCGGCGCTCCTCACTCAGGCTGTCGTTGTGGTCCCACGGCTCGGGCAGCAGCATGGATGCGGCACGCGTAAGCGGGCGACCGTTCATGACCAGGAACTCGAGCACGTTATCCAGAATCGCGGAGTCGGAACCCTCGCGGTTGATGATGGGCATCACGCGCTCAAGATCGTGCTGCAGCACGGGGCTGTACAGGTTGGGCTCGCGGGCGCGGATCCAGTTGACGTTGCCCTTGAGGGTGTTGATCTCGCCGTTGTGGATGATAAAGCGGTTGGGGTGCGCGCGCTCCCAGCTGGGCGTGGTGTTGGTGGAGTAGCGCGAGTGGACGAGCGCCACGGCCGTCTTGACGGCGGCGTCGTTGAGGTCGATGAAGAAGCGGCGCATCTGCGTGGCGACCAGCATGCCCTTGTACACGATGGTGCGCGAGCTCATGGAGCACACATAGAAGATCTTGTCGCGCAGGGCAAACTCGGCGTCGGCCTTCTTTTCGATGGTGCGGCGGCACACGTACAGGCGACGCTCAAAGGCGTCGCCCGCCGGCGTGTCGTCGGGACGGCCCAGAAAGGCCTGCAGGATGGTAGGCATACAGGCGCGGGCCGTCTCGCCCAGGTCGTGCGGATCGACCGGCACCTCGCGCCAAAAGAGCAGCGGCACGCCGGCCTCGGCACAGCCCTCCTCAAACACGCGGCGGGCATCCTCTACGCCCTTGTCGTCCTGCGGGAAGAACAGCATGGCCACGCCATAGTCGCCCTCTGCCGGCAGAATCTGGCCGCACTTTTGGGCCTCTTTACGGAAAAAGTGATGCGGAACCTGGAACAGGATGCCAGCGCCGTCGCCGGTGTTCTTCTCGAGTCCCGTGCCGCCGCGGTGCTCCAAGTTGACCAGAATGGACAGTGCATCGTCCAGAATCTGGTGATGGCGCTCGCCGTTGATATCGGCAAGTGCGCCGATGCCACATGCATCGTGGTCGAATTCGGGGCGATAAAGGCCCTGCTGCTGAGCGGAATCTGCCTGCATCGCGATCCTCCCCTAGATATTTAGACAGTCAGTTGACTAGGCATACTAGGAGCATCGCCGGCCCGTTGTGTTTCCCACCCGTTTCGAAACAATCGCGTAACGCGCGCCCTACGAGTGGACACCGCCGACCTCAAGGGCGACAACATAGGCCCCAAGTTCGGCCTGCAAACTCACCTCTTCAAACGTCTCAATCTGTAACACCTAGACCCAATTTCCATCCCTAGTTGTTACAGATCAAGACATTTCGGTAACCCCCCTTTCACCATCCTATTCAAATACAATAATTTTGTTAGTCTTGGTTAACTTTTGAGCCTAAAACGGGTATCCTTTGCGGCGTCAAACAAACGGCACGCATGCCGTGCCACATTAAGGAGGCCCCTATGGCAAACCAGACAGACCGGCAGACGATCCAACTCGTCCTTATCCGCCACGGAGAGTCGGAGTGGAACAAACTCAACCTGTTCACCGGCTGGACCGACGTAGAGCTCACCGACACGGGCCGCGAAGAAGCCGCCGCAGGCGGTCGAGCCCTCAAAGAAGCCGGTTTCGACTTTGACGTCTGCTACACTTCGCGCCTCAAGCGCGCGATCCACACCCTCAACATCGTGCTCGGCCAAATGGATCGCGAGTGGCTGCCCGTCATCAAATCCTGGAAGCTCAACGAGCGCCACTACGGCGCGTTGCAGGGTCTCAACAAGGCCGATGCCGCGGCGGAGCACGGCGACGAACAGGTGCTCATCTGGCGCCGCTCCTTCGATATCTGCCCGCCGGCACTCGAGCCGAACGACGCGCGCGATCCCCACACCCAGGAGCAATACCGTGATGTCGCACCCGACCAGCTGCCCTACACCGAGTGCCTCAAGGACACGATAGCCCGTGCCTGGCCTTATTTCGAAGACGAGATTCGCCCCCAGATGCTCGCCGGCAAGCGCGTACTCATCGCCGCACACGGCAACTCCCTGCGCTCTCTCGTCATGAAGTTCGAGCACCTCACGCCCGAGGAGATCCTCAAGGTCAACATCCCCACCGGCGTGCCGCTCGTTTACACCTTCGACACCGATTTCAACGTCCTCGACAAGCGCTACATCGGCGACCCGGCGACCATCGCCGCCAAGATCGACGACGTGGCCAACCAAGGCAAGGCGCGCAGGTAACCCCAACCCAAACCCGACGCGTGGCGCCGCATGACCCAGATGCGACGCCACGCCGCCCATACACAGGAGCGCACCATGCTCAACCATCTCAAACAACACTTTGGCTCCCGACGCACCGGTGGTCACGGAGGCCTAGACATTGCGCGGCACATCGGCCCCGGGCTGCTCGTGACCGTCGGCTTTATCGACCCGGGCAACTGGGCCTCCAATATGGCCGCGGGCTCGCAGTTTGGCTACGCGCTGCTGTGGATCGTCACGCTGTCCACGATTATGCTCATCGCGTTGCAGCACAACGCGGCGCACCTGGGCATCGCCACGGGCACCTGTCTTGCCGAGGCCACGACACGCTACCTCCCCCGCATCGTGGGACGCGCGGTACTCGCCAGTGCCTACCTCGCGACCATCGCCACCGCTATGGCCGAGGTCCTGGGCGGCGCGATCGCGCTCCAGATGCTCTTTGGACTGCCCGTGCGCGCCGGCTGCGTCATCGTGGCCGCGGCATCGATGGCAATGCTCATGACGAACTCCTACAAGCGTGCCGAGCGCTGGATCATCGCCTTCGTCGGCGTGGTAGGACTCTCGTTTTTGGCCGAGCTTGCGCTAGTCAAGGTCGACTGGCCGCAAGCCGCCGCAAGCTGGATCACGCCCAGTATGCCCACTGGCTCTGCCGCGATTATCGTGAGTGTCCTGGGTGCGGTCGTTATGCCCCACAACCTTTTTCTGCACTCCGAGGTCATCCAATCCATGCACTTCGAAGGCCAAGGCGAGCAAGTTATCGAGGAACGTCTGCGCTACGAGCTCTTCGACACGCTCTTTTCGATGGGCGTGGGCTGGGCAATCAACTCGGCCATGGTCATCCTGGCCGCAACGACCTTCTTTGCGCACGGCATTGTCGTAGACGACCTCGCAGTCGCAGCGGCCACGCTCTCCCCCATTCTGGGCCCGGCAAGCTCGGCCATCTTTGCGGTGGCACTGCTGTTTGCGGGTATATCGAGTAGTGTGACGGCGGGCATGGCGGCGGGCACCATCACCGCAGGCATGTTCGACGAGGAATACGACATCCACGACCGACATTCCTCGATCGGGGTGGCGGCTTGTTTCGTCGGCGCAGTGGCGGCATGCTTGGTCGTCCCGAATCCTTTTGAGGGTCTCATCTGGAGTCAGGCGCTGCTGTCGCTTCAGTTGCCGATTACGGTCTTTGTGCTCATACGACTCACCAGTTCGCCCCGCGTTATGGGCAAATACGCCAACTCGCGCCCGCTCAACGCGCTGCTCGTAGGGATCGGCGTCATCGTGACGATTCTCGACATCGTGCTGCTAACGGGGATGTAATTGGGATGGCGTGACTGTCCAGATATAACGTCTCAATCTGTAACACGTGAGACCGTTTTAAACCGTCAGATAAATCAAAAGGGTCCCGGCCGAGAATTCGACCGGGACCCTTGGACAGAGCTACATGTTGTTGCAAGTCGTGTGTCTACGAGCTACTCCTCGACAAGCTCAAACTCATCGGGGCCGACGCCGCAGACCGGGCACACGTAGTCCTCGGGCAGCTCGGGCGTGTCGACCTCAACCTCGTAACCGCAAACGGTGCACACAAACTTATACGTCTTCTTCTCCTCAGCCATGATGTTCTCCTCTCGAACGCGACTGGTGATGTACTTCATTTATTAGTATAGATTCTCAATAATATAATGCAAGTATTTTTAGAACATTTCTAGCCTTGATATGAGGACGCCTTCGGAGGCGTCTTGCCCTTCAGGACCTTATGGTAGTAATCGTAGGTGAGCGGTGTCTCGTCGCTCAAGCGCTCGGCATCCTCAACCTCGCCGATAAACAGTAGATGCGTGCCCACATCCACGGTGTCGATCAGACGGCAGCTAAACAGCGCTGCCGCGTGCTCGGGAACATAGGGCATACCCAGTGCGGTCTCGCGCGTCTCGTACTTGGCAAACTTGTCGTAATCGCTGCTGGTGCGGAAGCCAAAATTGCCGATATAGAGCATGTCGGCGGTCTGGTCAATCACGGTCAGTGCAAAGGCCTTGGCAGATGCAATAACGCCAGACGTGACATTTTCCTTGTTCACGGCAATCGAGATGCGCGGCGGGACGGATGTCACCTGCACTGCTGTGTTGATAACGCAGCCGGCACGCAGCCCGTCCGCCGCGGCGCTCACCACGTACAGGCCACTCGGCATGGTAAAGAACGCAGTTTTGTCCATAACGATCACTCCCCTAGCTCGGGTTGGAACCTCATGGATGTATGTACCCACAAAAAAGGCGGCACCCATAACGGACGCCGCCTTTGAGACATATGTGTCAGAACAGTAAGAAAGATGAGACGCCCGCAGTTGCGGTGAAATAGGGACCGAATAGCCCCTCAAACAGGCAAAACAGTCCGTATTCCACCGCAACTTATACAGAGTGCCTAGCGGTTGCGTTCCTTAAGGGCGCGGTCGATCTCGCGCTGAACGTCGCGCTTGGCCATGTCCTCGCGCTTGTCGTAGAGCTTCTTGCCGCGACCCAAACCCAGCAGCAGCTTTACGCGGCCGTCGGTATTAAAGTAGAGCTCCAACGGAACCAGCGCATAACCACGGTTGCGAAGTTTGCCGTCAAGAAAGTCGATCTCCTTGCGGTGCAGCAGCAGACGACGCCGACGGTCGGGATTGCGATTCCACACGCCACCATGGCTATAAGGGTGGATATGCAGGCCGACGAGCCAGCACTCCCCGCCGCGGATCAGCGCGAAGGTATCGGTAATCTGGCACGCGCGCTCGCGAATCGACTTGACCTCGGTGCCGCTCAGCTCAATACCGCACTCAAACGTCTCATCGATAAAGTACTCGTGATGTGCCGAGCGATTCTTGGAAATGAGCTTGCGTTCACGCTTACTGGGCATCGCCGGCCTCCTTGGCGCCATCGGAACCCTTGCCCGTAGCTTCGCGCTTTGCCTTGCGCTCGGCATTGAGTTCGGCATCGCTCTCGCGCACCAGTTTGATAATCGCCGCGCAGGCTTCCTCGCCCACCAAGTCACGAGCACGCACCGTCAGGCGCGTCGCCTCCTGCTTGTCGCCGTCGCTTGCAGCATCGGTCGCGCACATAATCAGGCAGATGGCAATCTCGGCCGAAGGCGAGGTCGGAACGCCTTGCAGGGCCAGTTCACCCATCACGTGCTCGTCGCTCTCCTCGGCGGCATCCGGATGGGTAGTATGGATCTTGTTGAGCAGGCGCGTCGTATGCGCATCGTTGGGCGCCAGGCGCAGCGCCAGACGCGCGCAGCCCACGGCAGCCGAAATGTTCTCGGTCTCGGGCTCCAAGAAGTACTGTCCCAGATTGGCGTAAGCGCGGGCGGCGCACTTGCCATCGCTTGCACGCTCCAGCACCGAAAACGAGAGCGATGCCCATTCCTGCTTGTCTTCGAGTGCGCGGAACAGCTCGGCCAAATCCAAGCGATAGTTGCAGTTCATGGGGTCCCAACGCACAGCCTGCATCAGGGCATTGCGAGCGCTCACATAATCCTGCTGGCGAATGTAGGCAAACGCCATGTCAGAGTACAGGCGGTCAAACGGCACCTCGACCTGCACGAGCTCGCGCGGATCCTTCTCCACGCGGCGATAGGCCAAGCGCTCAAACTTGCTATCGAAGCTAAAGTATTGGCGCTTCTCCTCCGTCTTGCACTCGGCGTCGATATACTCCTCGGCGAGCTCCACCAGGCGCTCCAGCAGCGGCGTCGCCGTAGCCAGGTCGCCCTGCGCCAGATAGTTCTCGGCATACGTGATGTCTTGCAAGCTGATGGGCAGGTCCATGACAACTCCTCGGTCCAGGCGGCAGACTCAACGCGCCTTAAACATCGGTCAATACACAAAACCCGGGTCTCTTACGAGGCCCGGGCGTTCAATTTTGGTAGCCCGTACCAGATTCGAACTGGTGATCTCCGCCTTGAGAGGGCGGCGTCCTAAACCGCTAGACGAACGGGCCATATGTAGCAAATGCAATGGCTGGGATGGAGGGAGTCGAACCCCCATTGACGGAACCAGAATCCGCTGTCCTGCCATTAGACGACATCCCAATGACTGCATCGCTGCGCTCGGCTGTGCCTTTGCGCAAGAAAGAAATATACGGGAAGTCCCGCCGTGACGCAAGCCCTAATTTTGACTTTTTTGAAATTCAGTCAAATACGGCCAACACGTGAAGGACCTGTGAAGCACCAGCGACACCTACGGCGTCAAAGCCCGTAAAACATCCCACATCTACCGCTGGTAGATTACAACAATGCAGCACTCACGGCTGATGGCACAATCGAACCGTCATCATTGCACGGATATCGAGGCACCATGGACGAAGAGCTTGATTACCTATGGGAGACCCTGGGCCTCGAGATCACTGCTGACCTTTGGCCCGAACGGGACAAAATCCATCCCACACTGCGCCCCGCCATCACGGTGATGCAGGCAAAATACCGCCGTGCATCCTTTTTGATCATGCGAGTGTCATGGCACGCGGGACTCCCCGACCTTAAGCGAATCCAGGCAAGCCTCGTCGAGCTGTCCGGTATGCCGACCGTCATATCCGAGGCGCACCTGGAGCAGCGCCAGCGCGAGCGACTGCAACAGCAGCGGATTCCCTTTATCTGTCCCGGCGTTCAGGCATATCTGCCCTTTATGGACGAGGAGTACTGGAGCGGCAAGCCCAACAAGCACGTAAAGGTCTACGATCCGCACGAATGGGCACAGCTCGAGGATTGAGCCGAGCGAGCCCGCCGATGGAAAACACATCCCACCCCGATCACTCAAAACGGGTCGCATTTTCCGGAGCCGCTACAGCAACGCCTCGGCCCAAGCCGCTTCCCTAAAGCCAGGAATCGCAAAGTCGTCGCCCACCAGCAGCGGACGCTTGACCAGCATGCCGTCGGTCGCCAGCAGCTCATAGCATTCCCGATCCGTCATGCCCGCATCCAGACGCGCCTTCAGGCCCAGCTCTCGATATTTCATGCCCGACGAATTAAAGAAGCGCCGCACCGGCAGCCCCGAACGAGCAATCCAGGTCGCAAGCTCATCAGCCGTGGGATTGTCCAAAACGATATCGCGGTCGATATACTCTACCCCATGTTCGTCCAGCCATGCCTTGGCCTTCTTACAGGTCGAGCACTTGGGATATTCAACAAACAATACCGCCATGGGATTTCCTTTCTTAGAGAAAACAGGTGTATGGAAAACTGCACATCGACGACCGCTCGCGATTGCAGCCGTTATTGTAGTCAATGTCGAAGCATAGGCAGTCGCGATGTCTCGTCTTAAGGCTAGCGCCTCGCATGGGCGCCGATCGGCCGAGTCGCATGGCGCACCAACGCCGCTGCCAGCAATACCAACAGCATGGCGGTGATATAGCCCGCAGCATCGAATCCTAAATCGATAACGTCGAAATGCCTGCCGGGAACAAAGATCTTATGTACCTGATCGCCAACGGAGCAGGCGGCGCAAAAGAGCAATACGGGCACGCAACGGGAGCACACGCTCCACGGACGCCTGGAAAAGCAAGCCACGATCACCGAGGCGAACAATCCGACGAAGAAAAACTCTACGGTATGGGCAACGCGACGGACGTTTGCGCCCACCCACATGCGAATGGAAGCAAGTCGGCCAGACCGGACATTCGAGGCAGCCGAATCGGTGCCCCCGGTCATTCCGTTCTCCGTCTGGGCTTCACCCGTGGCATCGGCGGCCTGAACGCCCGTAGCCTGACCCTCCACCACACGCGCGGTGGACTCGCTCAGCAACGACGTCTCCACCGCATTTTGCTCCGTCAGCACCCAGATGCCCGCCAGCGTTGCAGCGAACAGAACGATCGCGGTCCATCCGATTATTTGTTTTACGCGCGCCAAGGGCCAACCTCCTTTTTTTGAATATCAGCGAGTGTAGCCCCAAATGACATCGTCACCGTATCAAAATTTGAATCGCAACAGGAAGCGACAAGGCGACGCAAACCCCTACCCCGCCTCGCGCATCCAGCGATCAAACGTCCCCACGCACACACCCAGGCGCTTTGCGGCCTGGCTGCGGGTGATATCGCCCGCCTCATAACTGTCGCGCACCAGTTCAAACTGCGGAGGGCATGGCTTGCGAGGCCGGCCAAACCGCACCCCTCGCGCCCGCGCCGCTGCAATTCCCTCCGCTTGGCGCCGATGGATATTCTCGCGCTCCACCTGCGCCACGTAGCTCAGCAGTTGCAGCACAATATCGGCAATCAGGGCATTAGTCACATCCGGCGTGCCGCTTGCCCTGGCGCGCGTGTCAAGCAATGGCATGTCCAACACCACAATGGCAACCCCGAGCTCCTTGGTAATGCGACGCCATTCCTCAAGAATCTCGGAGTAATTACGACCAAGTCGGTCGATAGAAAGCACCACCAGCACGTCCCCGTCTCCCAGGACGTGCAGCAGCTCGCGATAGCGCGGTCGATCGAAGTCCTTGCCGCTCGCATGGTCGGCATAAATATTCGCCGAGCCCACGCCATAGGCGCCCAGCGCATCCAGCTGCCGATTAAGATTCTGATCGCGCGAACTCACCCGCGCATAACCATACACCGTCGCCATCTCATCCCCGCTTTCTTGTAAACCTGCCAAAAAGGGACAGGTTTATTTTGGTAGGTTTTACCTCTCAAATAGCAGGTAAGCGGGCGGCCGAGCAGACGGCAAGGTAGCCATGATCCAAATGCGGAGGGCGGCCCCGAAAGACCGCCCTCCGCTCTCCCGCCATGAGTCGAGATTTGGCTAATGGATAAGCTTAAAGTCCAAGCGCCCACGCGTGGTATTGACGCGCGAGACCTCGATAATCACGCGCTGGCCCAGTTCATAGCGAGTCCCCGTGTCGGCGCCCGTCAGCGTAAGCGCATCCTCGTCGAACTCGAACCACTCGTTGCCCAGGCTCTTGATCGAAACCAAGCCTTCGACCTGCGTCAGGTCCAAGCGCACAAAGAGGCCCATGCTGCTAACCCACGAGACGGTTCCGGCATAGCGCTCGCCCAGACGGTCCTCATAGTACTGGGCAATCTTGATCTTTTGCGTCGCATGGCTAGCGGCATCTGCCGCGCGCTCGGCATCGCTGCATGCGCGGCAGATCTGCGGCAGAATGCGCGGCAGCGACTCGCGCCCCTTGCCGATCAGCCGCGGCGTACGGACCAGGGCGTCCTTGCCGCCGAGCTGCTCATAGGCCAACTGCAGTTTGAGCACGCGGTGCACCACCAGATCGGGGTAGCGACGGATGGGACTCGTAAAGTGACAGTAGCACGGCGCGGCGAGCGCAAAGTGGCCCTCGTTGCGCGGCTTGTACAGTGCGCGCTGCATGCTGCGCAGAAGCAGCGTGTTGACGAGCGGTGCGTTGGCCGTACCGGCGGCAGCATCAACTGCAGCCTGTAGCTCATCGGGACTCCCCAGGGCGATACCGGCAGCACGGCGATCGTCGATGATGCCTAGCTGCGCCAGCGCAACGGCGGCACCGTGCAGGCTATCGGGGCTCGGATCCTCATGCACGCGATAGCAGGCCTCGATATCACGGTCTGCCAGCCACTCTGCAACGCACTCGTTGGCGAGTAGCATGGCTTCCTCGATAAGCGACGTGGCACACGAACGCTCGCGCGCCACAATCTGCACGGGCACTCCGTCCTCATCCAATAAAGCGCGAATCTCGGCCGTGTCAAAATCGACTGAGCCGCGGGCACGACGAATACGACGGCGAAGTTCGGCGAGTTCGTTGGCGGCGACAAGGAAATCGCCGAGGTCGACGTTATAGCCGCGAGCAGTTTCCTCGCACGCAAGACCGCGCTCAAGCGCCTCCTCGCGCGAGGCCTCAGCAGCCGCAACATCCTCAGCGGCGCCTTCCAGCACCGAATACTCAACAGCGTCGGCACGCACCAGCAGCGCCTCGGCGCCGTCATAGTCCATACGCACACGCGAGCGAATCACGCTGGGGTACGGATCGTAATGCCGCACGCGACCCTGCGCATCGAGCTCAATGTCAACGGTAAACGCAAGACGGTCCTCGTCAGGGCGAAGCGAGCATAGGTCACAGGACAGGCGTTCGGGCAGCATGGGAAGCACGCGATCGGCCAGATACACCGATGTCGTACGATGGCGAGCCTCAAGATCGATATGCCCGTCCCAAGCCACATAGTGAGAAACGTCAGCGATATGCACACCCAGCTTGTAGCCACCCTCGGGCGTGCGCTCAAGCGAAATGGCATCGTCAAAGTCGCGCGCGTCGACCGGGTCGATCGTGATGACAAAGCGGTCGCGCAGATCGCGGCGGAGCGGGTCCTTAAGCGCCGCGGACACATCGAGCGAAAGCCCCTCGGCCTCGTCCAGCGCGGCCTCGGGATAGCTATCGGTATAGCCGTAACGCGCCATCACGTATTGAACGCCCAAATCGGGCGCGTCATCTCCGCCAATGCGGCGTTCGATCGTCACGGTGCCCGATTCCAGGCGCGTCGGGTAGGTCAAAATGCGCGCGACAACGGCATCACCCGGGTGGACGCCCAGACGATCCGCCGAGGTATCCTCGGGCAGAATGAAGAAGTCGGCCTTCAGGCGCGAATCGAGCGGCTCGATCACACCGAGCGGACCAGCGGTCTGGTACGTACCCACCACGCTTATGGCTGCGCGCTCAACCACGCCTTCGATCACGGCGCGCCGCTCACCGTGCGGGCTATTCTTAATGCTCACGGCAACGGTATCGCCATCCATGATCTCGCGCTTACCGCGGCCCATAACCTTGTAGTCGCCGCTCTCGGTTATGACATAGGCGCCATGCTCATGGAGCTGCACGCGCCCGGTCAGGCTCGGACGGCGTTCGCTGCGCACCGGCCCACGCTTATTGCGAGCACCGCGCTTATGCTTGTTATTGCGCCCCATGGCGCCTCCTTGCTATCGATTGCCGTTTACATCCCAAGAGTCTACCCAAATGATCCCTAGGGGACGGCAGGATTGCGGGTCACATAGATAGACCAGCGCCACAATGATCCGTTTTCCTGCCGTCCCCTAGGGATCAAAAAACGGGCCGCCCCATAAGAGACGACCCGTTGGAAGAAATGAATTCCAGGCATGCCTACACGCGCAGGTAGCGGCGCATGGCAATGGCAGAACCAAAGAGACCGATAATCACGCCGACCAAAATCAGCGCAGCATAGGTCACCAGGTAGTACTGCATCGGCAGGGTAAACGACATCCAGCCGATGCTCTCCTGCAGACGCGGAATCATCAGGTTGCGCAGCAGCTCCAGCACGCCGATAGAAAGCAGCGAGCCCAAAATGGCCTGCAGCACGCCCTCGGTGATAAACGGGCCGCGAATGAAGCCGTTGCTGGCGCCGACCAGACGCATAATCGCGATCTCGCGACGGCGCGCCGTGATGGACAGGCGAATCGTGTTGTTGATAAAGATGAACGCGATAAAGGTCAGCAGGCCGACGAGTACCACGGCGGCGATGCGGATGTAGTTGGTCACCTGGAACAGGCGGCTCACTTCCTCCTGGCCGTACAGTACGCTCGCGTTGACATCGCCATCATCCGCGATCTTCTGGAAATCGGCGTCGTCCTTGAGCTTCTCAGCCGTGCTCTCGACCTTGGACGGATCGTCCATCTCAATCGCAAACGAGGCCGGCAGCGGGTTCTGGCCATCGAGCGCGCTCATGGTAGCATCGGCGTTGCCCGACATCTTGCTCGTATACTCGGCCAGCGCGTCGTCCTTGTCCTTGTAGGTCACGGACTTGACGTTGCTCCACGTCTTGAGCTCGGCCTCAAAAGCCTGAACATCGGCCTGATCGGCGTCATCGCTAATGAACGCGTTGATGACAACCTGATCCTCGACGGTGCCGATCACGGAGTTCAGCATCGCGGAGCCCATGATGAAGAGGCCGATGATAAACAGCGAAAGGAAAATCGTGATGACGGCGCCGAGCGAGGTGGTCCAGTTACGGAAGAAGTGGCTGATTGCCTCCTTGAAGGAGTAGCCTACGTTAGTTGGTGCCATAGTTGCCGTAACCTCCCCTCTCCTGGTCGCGGATAACGTGGCCGCCCTCGAGGGCGATCACGCGACGGTGCATGCTATCGACCATCTCGCGGTCGTGCGTAGCCACGATCACGGTCGTGCCGGTGCGGTTAATGCGCTCGAGCAGCTTCATGATGCCCAGCGAAATCGCCGGGTCGAGGTTGCCCGTAGGCTCGTCGCAGATCAGCAGCGGCGGGCGGTTGACCATGGCGCGAGCGACGGCGACGCGCTGCTGCTCGCCACCCGAAAGCTGGTCGGGCAGGGAGTCCATCTGATCGGCCAGACCGACCAGACGCAGGACCTCGGGCACCTGGCTGCGAATGACGCCCTTGGGCTTGCCGATGCACTGCAGGGCAAACGCTACGTTTTCGTAGGCGGTCTTTTGCGGCAGAAGCTTAAAGTCCTGGAACACGGCGCCAATCTGACGGCGCAGGAACGGAACCTTGCGGTTCTTGATCTTCATGAGGTCCTGACCGGCAACCAGGATGCGGCCGCTCGTCGGCTTGACGTCGCGGTTGAGCGTCGACAGCAACGTGGTCTTACCCGAGCCGGAGTGACCGACCAAGAAGACGAACTCACCCGGATAGATCTCGATGTTAATGTCATCGAGTGCGGGCTTGTTGGGCTGCGCCGGGTAGATCTTGGTGACGTGCTCCATGAGGATGACGGGCTCGACACCTGCCTGCTTGGCCATCTTTTTGCGGCTCGCCTGCGGGTCGATGGGCGCGAACACCGACGTAAAATCGGGGTTGTTGAGCGCGTTGTCGAGACTTGCGACCTCAGCGGCCTGATCGCGCTCGACCACCGGCGCAGCGGGCTGCGTGGGGTCGGGAATAGCGGCAAAAAGACCAGACTGCGCAGGCTGAGGAGCCGGTGTCGCAGGCGCCATGGGGTCGGGAATGCCGGCCATGGTAGGCTGCGGCGCGGCGGCACTGGCCTGAGGCTGCTCCACGCGAGCGGTTACGGTCTGGACGGGCTCAAAACCCGCCGTGCCGGAAAGCGCGACATCGCTGGTGGGATTGTAGGCAAAGGGATCGGATGCCGGCTGTGCCTGATCTGCCGGCTGAACGGGGGCCTGATCGACAGGCTGGCCCTCTGAATCCGGAGTGGCGAAACGACTGCCCTGGACGCCTGCCTGCGTCTTGGGGGCATCATCGCCCGCACCGGAGGTACGGAAGTGGTTACCCACTGGTGCTCCTTATCGTCGTGCGTTTAAACTACATGAGCGCTTTGTATTTTAGCAGCATTAACTTTGCTGCACATAAGAAGCATGGCGGGCTTTGGATTCCCGTCGGCCGGGCACAGGGTTACCCTCCAAATCGTCCTCGGACATGTCGGAGCCCCCGCTGCGCGCTTCGCGCGGCGGGGGCTCCTCCGTCCTGCGGAAAGATTTGGAGGGTAACCCTGTGCCCGGCCTGCGACTACTATGGGGCCGACGCGTCCACCTTGAGGTGCTGCGCATACAAAGTTGAGAGGGTCTGAATTGCACTTTGCTGTACTGGACCCTTTTCCCTGATGAGGCCTTGCTTGACAGGACTTCTTCATAAGTTGCGGTGAAATAGGGACTGATTAGGCTGTTTAACTGGTAAAACAGTCCCTATTTCACCGCAAGTTAAATAGGGGCGCCCTGCTAGAGGACGCCCCTACTCGGGTTTGGTTCAAGTTGTCGAGACAATATCTTGGCTCGTCTTGTCTTAGGCCAAGAACTCCTTGGTTGTCGTCACGATGTTGGCGGCGTCCAAGCCGTACTTGTGCAGGAGCTCGGCACCCGGGCCGGACTCGCCGAAGGTGTCGTTGACGCCGATCTTCTTGAGCGGCGTCGGGCGCTGCTCGCACAGGACGTCGGCGACGGCGCTACCCAGGCCGTCGATCACGGAGTGCTCCTCGACGGTCACGACGTGGCCGGTCTTGGTGGCGCTCTTGACGATCAGGTCGGCGTCGATGGGCTTGATGGTGTGCATGTTGATGACCTCGGCATCGATGCCCTCGGCAGCGAGCTGCTCGGCGGCCTCGAGGGCCTCGCCGACCATCAGGCCGCAGGCGATGATGGTCACGTCAGCACCCTCGCGCATGACGATTCCCTTACCCACCTCGAACTTATAGGTCTCGGGGTCGTTGATGACCGGCGAGGCCAGACGGGCGAAGCGCATGTAAACGGGGCCGTCGCACTCGTAGGCGGCGCGCGTCACGGCGCGGGCCTCGACGTCGTCGGCAGGAACGATCACGGTCATACCGGGGATAACGCGCATCAGGGCGATGTCCTCGCAGCACTGGTGCGTGGCGCCGTCCTCGCCCACCGAGATGCCGGCGTGCGTGGCGCCGATCTTGACGTTGAGGTGCGGGTAGCCGATGGAGTTGCGGACCTGCTCAAAGGCGCGGCCGGCGGCAAACATGGCAAAGGTGCTCGCAAAGGCGACGCGCCCGGTGGTTGCGATACCGGCGGCGACACCCATCAGGTTGCTCTCGGCGATGCCCACGTCGAAGAAGCGATCGGGGCAGGCGGCCTTGAACTTGCCGGTCTGCGTCGCGGCGGCCAGGTCGGCGTCGAGGACCACAAAGTCGTCGTGCTCGTTGGCGAGCTCGACGAGGGCCTCGCCGTAGCTTACGCGCGTGGCGATTTTCTTGACGTCTGCCATCCTAGAGCTCCTCTCCGGCGGCCGTGAGCTCTGCCATGGCCTGCTCAAACTGTTCATCGTTGGGGGCCTTGCCGTGCCAACCAACCTGGTTCTCCATAAAGGAGACGCCCTTACCCTTCGTGGTCTCGGCGATAATCGCAGTCGGCTGGCCCTTGGTGGCGCGGGCCTCGGCGAAGGCGGCACGGATCTGGTCGAAATCGTTGCCGTCGGCCAGCTCCACCACGTGGAACTTGAAGGCGCGGAACTTGTCGGCGAGCGGCATGGGGTCGTTGACCTCCTCGACGGGGCCGTCGATCTGCAGGCCGTTGTGGTCGACGATCACGCAGAGGTTGTCGAGCTGCTGGTTGCCGGCAAACATTGCTGCCTCCCAGACCTGGCCCTCCTCGCTCTCGCCGTCGCCCAGCAGGGCGTAGGTGCGATAGTCATCGCCCCAGTGCTTGGCGGCAACGGCCATACCCACGGCGGCGGAGATGCCCTGGCCGAGCGATCCGGTGGACATGTCGACGCCCGGGGTGTCGTTCATGTTGGGATGACCCTGCAGGTGGCTGCCGATGTGGCGCAGCGTCTCGAGATCCTCCTTGGGGAAGAACCCGCGCTCGGCGAGCACGGCGTACAGACCAGGCGCGCAGTGGCCCTTGGAAAGCACAAAGCGATCGCGGTCGGCCTTGCGGGGATCGGCCGGGTCGACGTTCATTTCCTCAAAGTACAGATAGGTCATGATGTCGGCAGCGCCGAGCGAACCGCCCGGATGGCCGGACTTGGCAGCGTGCACGCCGGTGACGATGCCCTTCCTTACCTCGTTGGCAACCTTTTTGAGCTCTTCGTCGCTCATTGTGCCTTCCTTTCATCCTCTTTAGACAAGATGCGCACGGCACAGAAGGTAGTCCCAGCCCGGCCGCGATGCACGTACGCCATCCATTATGCGGGAAAGTGAAGGCTTTACCAGAGATTTTATCAGTATTTGAACAATTGAGCAGGCAGACGCCCTGATGAAACGGTTTATCAATGTGAACGTCTTTTGGATGCGGCCGCGCTCAATCCTACGCGCTGATGTCCTTGAAGCCTTCGCCGAAGGTCTCCGTAACGTCGGCCACCGTGACGATGGCATGCGGATCGCGCTCGCGCACAATGGTCTTGAGCGTGTTGAGCTCGCGACGGCTCACGATCACCATGATTACCGGCTTCTCGGCGCCCGAATACATGCCGGTCGCCTTAAACTTGGTGCAGCCGCGGCCCAGGCCGTACATGATGTCGGCCGCGATATCGGGGAAATTGTCCGAGATGATGAGCACCATACGGCGCTTGTTGCCGCCATCGACCACGGCATCGATCACATAGCCGCTAATGACCATCGAAAGGCCGGCGTACAGCGCGTTTTCGATCGAGAAGACCGGGGCCGACAAGGCGCACACGGCAACATCGATCGCCATAACGGTTGAGCCCACCGGCAGCGACGTATTGCGCGAGATAATCTGGCCGATGGTGTCAGAGCCACCGGTATTGGCGCCGGCACGCAGCACCATGCCATAGCCAATGCCCGTGACGATACCGCCCCACATGGCCGGCAGCATCAGGTCGGCATGAGCCAGCGGTGCCACAAACGGAGCAAACAGGTCGGTGAAAAAGCCCAACAGCACAAAACCCGTCGCCGTCTGCACCACGTAGAACATACCGCCCGCGCGCATAACCACCAGCAGCAGCAAGGCGTTCATCACGATAGTCTGAATGCCGACGGGAAGCGACACGCCGTGTGAGGCGCCAACCGCCTGGATAATGGTGGCAAGACCTGTAACGCCGCCGGCAGCGAGGCCGTTGGGGATCAAAAACAGGTCGGTCGCAATAGCGGCCAGGGCGCACCCCAGCATAATCTGGGGCAGGTCGTGGAAGAAGTTCATCGAAAGAATGCGCTTGATGTCCAGACGATATGCCATGCTACCTCCCTCAAAAAAGCGCACCCAAACGGATGCGCTTTGAACTTCTTGCTATGTTCGATTCTACCGATTCGCCGGACAAAAACCACCCCTGTGCAGGGTTTATTCTGGATACAAACCCGTCCAACCGATGGGTTTTGCCGCGGTCAAAAGCCGTCCGGCGACTTATGCGTCCGGCGTTTCCACATCGGCGTTGCCGGTGGCCCAGCGATGATAGCCGATCACAAACGGATCCAGGTCGCCATCGTCAAGAACGGCCTCGACGTTGCTGGTCTCCACGCCCGAGCGCAAGTCCTTGACCATCTGGTACGGGTAGAGCACGTAGCTGCGAATCTGGTTGCCAAAACCGATCGTGGTCTTGGGTCCGCGGATCTCGTCGAGCGCCTCGGCGCGCTTCTCGAGCTCAATCTCGTACAGGCGAGCCTTGAGGATCTGCATGCACGCGGCCTTGTTCTGGATCTGGCTGCGCTCGTTTTGGCAGGTGACCACAATGCCGCTGGGGAAATGCGTCACGCGCACGGCGGAGTCGGTGGTGTTAACGCCCTGGCCGCCCGGGCCGCTCGCGTGATACACGTCCACACGGATGTCATCGGGGCTGATCTCGATGTCGATATCGTCGGGCAGCACGGGGATGACCTCGACGCCGGCAAACGTGGTCTGGCGGCGCTTCTTGTCATCGGTGGGGCTAATGCGCACCAGACGGTGCACACCGGCCTCGGCGCGCAGCACACCGAACGCGTCCTTGCCCTCGACGGTAAAGGTCGCGCGGTCGATGCCGATGACCTCGGCCGCGGGACAGTCGTTGATGGTGACCTTCCAGCCGCGGCGCTGGCAGTACTTCATGTACATCTTAAAGAGCATGAAGGTCCAGTCCTGTGCCTCCAGGCCACCCTGTCCGGGTTTGATAGTCACAATGGCATCGCCGTGATCGAACTCACCGGTAAACCAGCTCGAGAGCTCAAGCTCGTCGATGGCGCGAGCCAGACGCTCTGCCGTAGCCGCAGCCTCCTCACGAAGGGCAGCGGCGTCAGGGTCATCCCCCATCTCCTCGGCAAGTTCCAACGCCGCGCGGGCATCGGAAAGCTCGCCGCGCGCGGTGTCCACGGCAGCGATGTCTTCCTTGGCGCGCGCGATCTCCTCCATCGTGGCGCGAGCGGCGTCGGCGTCATCCCAAAAGCCGGGGGCCACGCTTTTGACCTCGAGCTCGGTCACGCGGGTACGCTTCTCGTCCAGATGGAGATACGACTCGACCTCGCCGAGCCGGTCCGCAAACGCGTCCAGCTCGGCGGGCGTTATCTCTAAAGCCTCAGCCATTAACGATTCCTGCCGTGGCAGTGCTTAAACTTCTTACCGCTACCGCACGGGCACGGGTCGTTGCGACCCACGTTGACGTACGGATCGTCGCTCTCGGACTTGCGATAGGTGGTCACCTTGCCACCGTTGTTGACGGCAGCCGGTCCGCCCTGGACAGCCGTGCGGGCCTGCACCTGCGCCTGCTTACGAAGCACGGAATCGCCGTTGTCGCCATCGACCTCGGCAGGACCCGAGAACTGGGCGCCCTCGAGCGCGGGCTCCTCCTTATGCTCCACGGCACGCGGGGCAGCCTTGATCTCGATGCGCAGGACGGTGCGCAGGTAGTCCTCGTACATGGTGTCGACGAGCATCTGGAATGCGCCGTAGGCCTCGGTCTTGTACTCGACCAACGGGTCGCGCTGGCCAAAGCCGCGCAGGCCGATACCGGTCTTGAGGTAGTCCATCTCCTGCAGGTAGTTCATCCAGCGGGTGTCGATGACGCGCAGCATGACCTGAGTGTTGAGCTCGCGCATCAGGTCCTCGCCCAAGCGCTCGGCCTTCATGTTGTAGCACTTCTCAACATAGGCCAGAACGTCGGCCGCCAGGGCCTCAAAGTCCTCGTCGGGGAACTTGGGCGTGTCGATATGACCGGTGAGCTCCACGACCCACTTGCGCAGGCCCTCCAGATCGCGCTCGCCCTCGTGGCTGTCCTTGGTGCAGAACTCCTGCACGCAGCGGTACACGGTATCGTGCATGACCTCGGTGATGTGATCGGTCAGGTCCTTGCCGTCCAGAATCTTGTTGCGCTCGGCGTAGATGACCTGGCGCTGCTTGTTCATGACGTCGTCGTACTCAAGGACGCTCTTACGCATGGAGAAGTTGATACTCTCGACCTTGTGCTGGGCGCTCTCGACGGCCTTGGAGATGATCTTGTGCTGGATGGGCATGTCGTCGCCCATGTCGGCCGTGACCATCATCTTGGAGACGCGGTCCATCTTGTCGCCACCGAACAGGCGCATCAGGTCGTCCTCGAGCGAGAGGTAGAACTGGGTCTCGCCCGGATCGCCCTGACGGCCGGAGCGGCCGCGCAGCTGATTGTCGATACGGCGGGACTCGTGGCGCTCGGTGCCGATAACGGTCAGGCCGCCGGCGGCAAGCACGCGCTCGCGCTCGGCCTTGCAGGTCTCCTTGGCCTCGGCGTTAAACTGCTCGAGCTGCTCGGGGGTCACGTCCTCCATGGTCAGGCCCTCGTACTCCAGGCGCTCGCGCACCAGCTCGTCGGGGTTGCCGCCCAGCAGGATGTCGGTACCACGACCGGCCATGTTGGTAGCGATGGTCACGGCGCCGTAGCGTCCGGCCTGGGCAACGATATGGGCCTCGCGCTCGTGGTGCTTGGCGTTGAGGACCTCGTGCGCGATGCCGCGCTTGGCAAGGGCGGCCGAAAGCTTCTCGGAGCTCTCGATGGAGACGGTGCCCACCAGGACCGGCTGGCCCTTGGCGTGACGCTGCTCGACATCGTCGGCAACGGCGTTGTACTTGGCCTGGATGGTGCGGTACACCAGGTCCTCGTGGTCAACGCGCTGCACGGGCTTGTTGGAGGGGATGACCTCGACGGGCAGCTTGTAGATCTCGCGGAACTCGGCGTCCTCGGTGAGTGCCGTACCGGTCATGCCGGAGAGCTTGTCGTACAGGCGGAAGTAGTTCTGCAGGGTGATGGTGGCAAGGGTCTGGTTCTCCTCGCGCACGAGCACACCCTCTTTTGCCTCGATGGCCTGGTGCAGGCCCTCGGAGTAGCGACGGCCTTCCATAATGCGGCCGGTGAACTCGTCGACGATCTTGACCTCGCCGTTGGTGACCACGTACTGCTTGTCGCGGTGGAACATGTACTGGGCCTTCAGTGCCTGCTGCAGGTGGTTGACCAGCTGGCCCGAGAGGTCGGCGTAGATGTCCTCGATACCCAAGCGACGCTCGATCTTCTTAAGACCGCGCTCGGTGGCGGCGATGGTGTGCTTGGCCTCGTCCATGACGTAGTCGCCCGTGGGCTCAACGTCCTCGGTGGCGGTGAGCATGTCGTGGGACACATCCTCGCCGCGCTCCAGGCCGCGCACGGCACGCGCAAAGTCCTTGTAGGTGCTGGCGGACTTGGTGCCGGCGCCCGAGATGATCAGCGGGGTGCGCGCCTCATCGATCAGGATGGAGTCGACCTCGTCGACGATGGCGTAGTTGTGGCCGCGCTGCACACGCTGCTCGGGGCGGGTGACCATGTTGTCGCGCAGGTAGTCGAAGCCGAACTCGGAGTTGGTGCCGTAGGTGACATCGGCCTGGTAGGCCGGACGCTTGAGCTCGAGCGGCATATTGTTCTGCAGCAGGCCGACGGTCATGCCCAGGTACTTGTAGATGCGGCCCATCCACTCGGAGTCGCGCTTGGCCAGGTAGTCATTGACGGTAACGACATGCACGCCCTTGCCGGCGATAGCGTTGAGGTAGCCGGCCAGGGTGGAGACGAGGGTCTTGCCTTCGCCGGTCTTCATCTCGGCGATGTGGCCCTCGTGAAGCGCCATGGCGCCGATGAGCTGCACGTCAAAGTGACGCATGCCCATGGTGCGCTTGGAAGCCTCACGCACGGTGGCAAAGGCCTCGGGGAGCATGTCGTCGAGCGACTCGCCGTTGGCGTAGCGCTCGCGGAACTTATCAGTCTGGCCGCGGAGCTCCTCCTCGGTCATCTTCTCAAACTGGGGCTCAAGACCGTTGATCTGGTCGACGATCTTGTAGTAGCGCTTAAGGTCCTTATCGGATCCAAAGGACAGCAGCTTTGACATGAATCCCATGTGGTTTTCCTTTTTGGCCATCGCCCACGCCATGCAGCCTCGGGCGAGTTAAACACAGATAAATGTATTTTAGCCAAACAGGACGCGGCCTATACGGTCGAGCTCGACCGCCACGTAATAACTACGACCAACCTGCCACAATGGGACAGGTTAATTTTGGCAGGTCTATCTGGGCAAACGCCGCCTCTCTGCCATGTGGTGCCATGGGGACAGGTTAGTTTGCACTAATTTAAAAAGAAAAAGGGCCGCGCATCCAAATGGATGCACGGCCCTCATGCCATGAATGCGAGTGATTCCGCGGCGAGCTATTTACTCAGCAGCCTCGGTGGTCTCGGCCTCGGCAGCGGCCTCCTCGACGGGAGCCTCTGCGGGAGCCTCGGCGGCCTGCTTGGCAGCCTCCTCGGCAAACTTAGCAGCACGCTTAGCCTTCTCGGCAGCCTTAGCCTCAGCGGCGGCCTTGCGAGCGGCCTCGGCCTCAGCAGCCTTGGCGGCCTTGGCAGCCTTGGCCTCCTCGGCCTTCTTGAGCTGGGCGGCAGCGGCGCCACCGAACTTGTCGGCGAAGCGCTGGACGCGTCCACCGGTGTCGACAAACTTCTGCTGGCCGGTGTAGAACGGGTGGCACTCGTTGCAAAGCTCGACCTTCATCTCGGACACGGTAGCGTGCGTCTTGAAGGTGTTGCCGCAGGAGCACGTCACCGTGCACTCGACATACTGGGGATGGATACCCTGCTTCATGGTAGGACTCCTTATTGGTCAGGCGCTGGTTACCGATCAGCGCATAAGGCGTCTTGGTTTCCGACCAAGACAACAAACTCGGCTATGGTACCACGGCGCCGCGCGTCCCACAAAAGGTTCACGGTCTTTTCGGAACGACACGAATCTGACCCATCGAAACACATCTCCACCGTTCCTTCAACTGGGAAAATGCCGTCCCCGGGGCCTGAGAAGGGCCCCGGGGACGTTCGACTGACTGCGGGAACGGCCTTTCCGCTCAATGTGTTCGGCTGAGATCGGAAATCAACCAAACTGAACTAGGTTCAGTTGACATGGTTAAAAACGAGGGTCGACGCTTTTGCGTCACCCCTCGTCCCGGCCGGTTGCTTTAGTTGTACACACGGTAGTTACACTTGAACTGGGTTATGTGTCCATAGTGGGAGCCGTACCAACCCGATGTATAGCTGATTGCTTTTGCGCCTAGATATTCGTATCTCTTGTTGTAGCGAAGCTCACGGTAGGTCGTGTCGTACTCTGCTACGTAAAACGTGTCTCCAGAGAAGGCTTTGTACCGGTCCTTAACCGTCGAAGCCATGTACGCGGGTTCGACATCGCCTTTCTCCCCGTTGAGCGCATAGACGGGTGCCGCGATTCCGCATAAAGCTGTTGCCACGAGGATGGCGTAGACAGCCATGCGCGACGCATTGGACTTCAGCTGTTCAAATGGTTTCATGTCATTCACCTCCTTCGTATGTATCGAGGTATTCCTGCTTGAGTGTTTGCGAGGACGACTCGATCTTTTCCACGAGCGTGCCGGCCTCGATGAAGTAGAACGAGTTGGTGAGGTCTGCCAGGTCGTCGAGTAGATGGCTTGAGATGAGCACGCTGCGTCCCCGCTCCACCTCGCTGCGCATCGCGCCGCAGGAGGTTTTCCGTTTTCCCGGATCGAGGCCGTTCAGCGGTTCATCGAGGACGAGGTACGGGCAATCGGTCGCTATCGCCATGGCAAGCTTTACCTGCTGCTTCATTCCTGTCGAGAGTTTACGGGTCGGCTTGTCGAGATATGGGGAGATTCCGAGTGAGTTGCAGAGCGAGTCGATGTCGGTGGCTGGTTTCCACTCCTCCCTAACGAAGGCAAGGTGCTCGAGGGCCGATAGCGTGGGGTAAAGATCCGCGCTGCCCGAAGAGCTCAGATAGACAAGTTCCGCAAATTCGGCTGATTGACGTTGGCAGATTCCGTCTGCCGTCAGGCTTCCCGATCGGATACGGGTGGGAAATTGGCCCGACAGCGCTTCCAGAAGAGTGGTTTTCCCCGAGCCGTTGGGAGCAACGAGGCCCGCCGCCGTTCCCGGGCTCAGGAAAAGCGACCCGATTGAAAGTATCGTCGTGCTTCCGTATCCCACGCTCACGTCCAGGAGCTCAAGCCCATGGTGCTTTTTCGCGGGTCCAGCCTGTTTGGGCGAACGCGTCACGACGGCGCCGACCGCGAAAAGGACCGCGACGTATACCAGGGCCACGGCAAGCATCGATGCGCCGCCCGAACCGGAGCCAATGAATTCTGTCGGGAAGCATCCTACGTAACCCGTTGCCTCGATAGGCGAGAACACGGCCAGCGGCAGGAGCCCGAGCACGGCATTATGCTCCAGCGCCGAATCGGACAATAACGGGAATGCCGGGGCCGCGACAAGCAACGCGGAGGCAAGGGGGCCCGCGAAGACGCGCCTCGTTGCGGTCGATAGGACGACGGAACAAACGGATATCAAGGTTCCACCCGCGAGCAGCGCGAGAAGCAGGGTAGTGAAGACGTCTCCCGCGGTCGTGGTGGCAAGCGCGCCGTCATGGAAGAAGGCGATCGGGTACCCGATCTGCCCGAAGCCGTTTAGGACCAAGGCGTAAATACTCCCGGGCGCAAGGCCGGCGAGGAGCATCGCGGTCCCCGCGCCAATTATCGAAAACACGGTTTGGATAAGGCGCCGGAATTTGGGTGCGGGCGCCTTTGCCGCCAGGGTACCGGGCCTTGTGGCGCCGAGCAGGAGTATCGACGAGAGAAGGAAGGGGATGAAGGGAAGGAAAGACGGCGCCGCGGCAATGGCGTAAGGCAGGAAGGAAAGGAATGGCAGGTCGTTTGCGGAGGCCGGGATATCCGTGATGCCGGAGCTGCTCAGGGCGCGGCAATATGCGAGCTCCGCGTCATTGGTCTCTCGGTCTCCCACGATGGACCCGGATTGGAAGCCCTCGCCCATGAGCGCGTAGTAGCTCTCGGCAGAATCGAGAAAGGCGGCGTCGGTTTGAGCGGCGAGGGCGGCGTTCGCGTATCTTGCAAGCTCAGCGTCATCTTGCTGCTCTGGCGATAGGTCTGTGCCGCTGGCCTGGGGCGCGCGCGTATTGAATGCGTCGACAAAGCCCTGCATGCCCTGCTTCATAAAGAAGGGCCCGTAGATGGGTGAATTGAACGCAATGGGGACGAAAAAGGCTGCAGCGAGAACGAGCGTACAAATCCATACGGCCTTGTCTCTTAGGATTAGTTTGAGAAGAAGTCGACAGTACATTCAGAAGCACCTACGTTCCTCAAAGAATCGTTAGATTAAAAGTAACAGACCGGATGAAGATACGTGCGGCGGGGGCGAGGCGAATGGCTGAACGGTATCGATATGCGGGTTTAACGGCATATCGACCACATAGATTATTAACTCGCATTTCTAACAGTTAAGGAGACGGGTGCTTTACAGCGCACTCCTTCGATGACACCTTCCGCTAGCCGCTATGATGGTTTCATCCAACAAAGAATGTGCCCGGGCGTTCAGGTTTACCGTTAGCGTTGGTAACATATGAGATGGGCCAGACCCTTGCCGCGCGCCCGTCTGTCTCAATGCGGCCTTTGGATTTATCGGTATTCACTTTTTCAGCAATGCCGTATTTACGTAATGTCGTTATTACATAGTTCTGTTATTTCGTTTTGCCGTGTGCCGGGTTTTAGGGCAGAGCCCTAAATCGTACGCCGCCGGGCAAAACGCAGTTTTGTACGGCGGTGTACGACTCTTGCGGAACCGAACTATGACACAACGCAACTGTGTCATAACGTAACTACGTAGTAGCGTAGCTGTGCGATAACGCGATTACGGCAAATCGAAATAACAGAACAACGTGACTGTGGAATAGCAGAACAATTGAACATTGAACTAATCGCGCCTGAAAATTTTCCGCAAGTGTCGTGCGCCGCCGTACAAAGCCCGGCGGCGCACTAGGGCTCTGCCCTAAAAACCCGGCACCCTTGGCGGCGTTAAAAAGTGACGCAATAACGTTGTTACGTTATTGCGTCATTACACAGTTCGGCAGTCACACTTTTACATTGTTGCGGCATGACACAGTTACGCAATGTCTCCGGTGCGTCTCGGTAAAAGGTTCGCTACCGGACAGCCACCGGACACCGAGGCGATCTAAGCGCGGCGATGGTTTGCCGTGAAATGTGCTGTGAGATGAAAAATCTCGCAAGAGACGCGAACTTGTACCTCCATCGTAAATGTAGCCACAAGTTCGCAGCCGTTGGCTCTTGCCAGGGCTCCGCCCATGGACCGGGATTGATAAGTTGACTGCGACTGTATCGGTTGATTGATGACAGTTGGAATTGACGCCGCAGTTTCTAAATCTGTTTTCTGAGATCTAAGCCGTGAAACTCAAAATCTCATCGCCTTGGTTTTCGTTTGATTCGAATCGCGCCCGCGCAAAGGTCAAAGCGACTCGCGCGGGCGTTTCGTTTATCCGCCTCGTTTTTCGTTTCGGTTTTCAAATCGCATCAAAACAAAACGTGAGTTTTGAAAATCGATAGTGACCGGAGGGAGCGATCATAGGCGGCTTGGCCGCCGCATGAAAATCGATTCGCTAATCCGAATCGTAATGCGATTCGCGGTACCTTTCGACAATCCAACAACGCTACGAGTCTCACTAAAGACTCTCCGCGTCATTGAAATGTCGAAAGCTGCCTCAACTTTTTCGCGGGCGTTACGAAAAAACGATTCGACAAGTCGAATGTTTGCGGCGCGGGCGCCGCAAACCCGCTGCGCGGTGACGCAAATACTCGGCATCCCTCGCATTCGCATCACCGCTCCGCTCTCGCTACAGCGAACTCTTAACACTCAGCATCCTTCGCGTTAAAAATTCGCTTCCGCTCACGGTCTTCACGCAGTTGCGACGCCGCGAGGCCTCTCGCTTGGAATGAGGCCTCTCATTCCACGTCTACACTGCGTTTCGCCCAATCACCGTTCCGGAGATTGCAAGATGACTGTGGGTGGCACTTTTGTGGGCCTATTCGTCCCAAAAAACACCACACCACAAATCTTGCTTATCACCTCTCACGGCGATAAGGTTTATTCGAAGTTGAAACTTCGCGCGAAAGAATCGTGGAGTCGATTCTTCATTTTTGGAACGACGCCAGCCGTTCCCCAAGGAAAGCGAATCGCATAGCAGGTTTTGATCGGAGGGGCCTCCGATCGCTGATTCGTTTCCGGAGGAATCATGAGCAGGCTTCGCCCGCACACCGTCAAAGCATCTCTTTCCGATGAAGAGAAGAAAGCAATCGCTTCAATTGCAAAACGCCATAAGTTAAGCGAAGCTGAACTTATACGGTTTGTTTTATGCAACATCAACGAGTTTGATATTGATTTCGGTTCTGCAGAAAACGTCGACCAGAAATCTCGATCTGAAGAGATTCACATCAAGGTTTCTCCAGCAGAGAAAAAGAAAATCGAAAGCAACGCGAACTCGCTCGGTGTAACCGTCAGTTCATACGCCCGTCGCGTTCTTATCAGTGGGAAAGTCGAAAAGATAGATTTCGATCGCGGAAGTGCCGAGAAAATTTATCACGAACTTTTGAAGCAGGGCACAAACCTCAATCAGCTCATGCATTTCATAAATGCTAACGGACTTCCCTCTTATAACGAGATAGCGGTTTTCAGAACCGTTGACCACGTTACGAAAAGCGCGGATCTCGCTTTTCGATTCCTGAAAACTCTTGAGCGTCGTTATTTCATCGAAGGTGGCAAAACGAAATGACGGTTATCAAGCAGAAGAGCGTTTCGAGCGATCGGTACGCAAAGAATGTCCGTAAGTACATCAACGGAAAACATGCCTTGGCCCGTGACGGTTGGAACATCGAATGCGACAAGTATTGGTTTTCTAAAATGGCGATGACCAGAAAGGTTTTTCATCACGACAAACCTTCGAGAGCCGGTGCCAAGAACGTGACTATCCTTCACCAGATTCTCGCGTTCCTGCCCGAAGAATGTTCGTGCAACGGCGGTAAGATGACTCCGGAAAAATGCATGTCGTACGCGAAAGAATGGGTCGCCCAGCATTATCAAAATCAGCAAGTTATCTTTGCGTTGCATGAAGAAAGCGATAAAGCTGGCAAACGTTATGCCGTCCACATGGCGATAAATCGAACCGATTTGCTGACGGGTAAACGCTGCGACACCGGTGGCCGTCGAGGCAAATACGAGCGCGCTTCATGGGTTCGTGAACTTGATGACAAATGGAACCTCGTCCAACTTGAGAAGGGAAAGAAGAATTCGAAGATTCGTGAGCGCCAACCTCGCGAGATCGAAAAGGAAATCATCGACCGCGACGAATACAGTTACAAAAACAATCTGCGCGAGCTGATCCATATCGCAATTGACGAAGGTCGCGTAAAGAACATGGAGCAGTTCAAAAAAATACTTGCATCATGGGGTGTGGATATTTTCATCAAGAACAATCGAGTCTATGCGACAGATCTTGATATCAAAGAGGCCGGCAATCCGAAATGCACTTTCAACCTGACTCGTCTTGACGGGCGCTTTGCGTTGAAGTCATTGCAGACGGCTTTCGAAAATAACATGTTGGAAGCTGAGCGAGCGTTGCCGTACGAGAAGCGCTGTGAGATTTACATCCAGCGCCTCAAGAAGGCGTACTCGGCGTGGGTCGAGCAGGCGAAAGCGAGCAAGGGCGTGGCCTACAATTCATTTCCCAGATTCATCGCACCGAAGTGTGATGAGGACCTGCTCGAAGATCCGGCGGTTCGCGATGAGCTTCTTGCGCGTCGCGGTTATGCGAGGGAGATTCGCAACCGTTACGCCGGCGCCGTTCCCGATGCCGGCGATGACCGCGTTCGCGCCGCCGGCCAGGCGCACGGCGGTAGTGTCGTGTCGCGGCAGATGGACGATCGCGTCGTTGATCGCGGTGACTACTCGCGCGACACGCCTCGCTAGTTTTGAACTGCTGGAGTGACATTCATCAGCCCAGAATCCTGAGAAGAAAGGGCCGAACCGAAGTGTCTGGCCGGACGCCAATTGTCCGGGAACTGCTTGGTTCGACCCTCTTCTACTTTACTTCCATGGCCATGCAGCGGTCTAGCACTCCTTGACCGGATGCTTCTCACCGAAACCACCGTCGATGCCGAAACGGCAGAGCCTGTCAATGGCGCGAAGATGCTCGTCGATGGCAGTTGCAATCTGGGCATCGATCTCGCTGTCATGGTCGTTAACGTCGCGGACTGCGCTGTCTGCATCCATAAAGGCCTTGATTGCTTGGTTGAACTGAACCTTGAAAGCATCGACCTTCTCAACTGCGGCAGCTCGATCTGCTATTTCGCGTTCGAGACGCTGAACGATTTCCTGCGTGTCGCTCATAGCTATTCCTTTCCCTTGGGTGTTTTTACTTAATATATCGCCCCGTGCGGACACGATTCTCACCTAAGGTATGGCAGTGGCGTATGTTCACAAGCCCGCAGGTAAACGGCTCAACAGGAGTCGATTTACGAGGCGATTAGACCAAGGGTGGTGCGGATACTCGCACCACCTCTTTTTCGATCCTTAAAACGCATCTGGTGAGGTCGATTTTTCGGCAATGCCGCCGCTCACCGCGAACGGTCTGTTTGGCATCGAGAACGGCCCTAATCGGCTTTCATCGCCATATGAATGACGTTGTCCATCGGGAAACGAGCGCCGTCATCGTTGACCAAAGCCTCGTCGTAGGTTTCTTTGTCTGCCATGTCCTCCGCTTTCTCAAGCGCAGCTCTTCTCACGAACTCGGAAAAGGTCATGCTTGAGTTGTCCGCATGAGCCTGAATCAAGGCCATTTCGTTCTCGTCGAACATGACCGCAATCTCGCACATTGCCATGATTGTTCCAATCAATGCCGGCACCGGACTTTACTGGTACACATCTTATTGTTCATATTCAAAGTCTCAAAACGTATGCCGCGCGGCACTCGAAAATCGAACTCTCGATGTCGTGAACATCGAGTGCCGAAACCTAGTGTCAAAACCTCCCCCTAGATTCCCATGGGAAAATCAAATACGAGGTTGGGAGGCCGAAAATGACCAGATACGGCTACGCACGCGTAAGTACAAAGGAGCAGAAATTAGATCGCCAAATCGAAGCGCTGGTCAATGCCGGCGTACCCTATGGCCATATCTATAAGGACAAAGAAACTGGCGGTCGTGATGGTGACCGCACGCAGCAGAAAAAGTTGTTCAAAAAAATGAAGCGTGGCGATGAAGTGGTCGTCGAGTCTTGGGAGCGTCTATCCAGATCGACCAGGCAGCTGCTCAACTACGACCTGATGTTCCGAAACCTCGGGGTCAAACTGACTTCCTTGAAACAACCCGTTGATCTGGACACCGCGTTCGGCCGTTTCGTGCTGGGTACCCACGCCTGCACAGCCGAGCTTGAACGCGATCTGATCAAGCAGCGCCAGGCCGAGGGTATCGCCGTCAAGCGAAGCCATGGCGGCAACGTCGGGGGCCGCCCGCGTATCGCGGACGTCAAGGTCGATGCGGCCGTGAAGCTCTACCTCGCCTGCGAGACGCCTATCACTGACATCTGCGCCGCCACGGGCATCTCGAAATCGACGTTGTACCGCGTGCTCCGTGAACGCGGATTGGTGGGCGTCAGGAAATGAGCCCGTCCATCGTTTCGCAATCTGTCAATAAGCTCGAGTGCAGCGGCGTTACTATATAAGAGTGCGGTATTTCTCCAACTGAAACCCTGCGTGAACGCATGACCTGAGACGCCTTTTTAGAACTCACCGATCGCAGGATGACTACAAATCAACAGCGGCCGTGCATTGTCCCCAGCCGTATGGCATGGCGGAGCCATGCCCTTTGTTGATTGGAGTGCCGCACCATGGCAGACAATCCGAGCGAGAAGAAAATCAGCGAGACATCCGGCGTGAAGGCCGTCCTCGATGAGGCTGCCGAGCGGATCGAGGCGACATGGCGGGAGAAGCTGCTGCGCGAGACGGCCGACCTCAAGACCGAGAACGCGCTGCTCAGGGCACAGCTCGACGAATCAAACCGCAAGCTCGCCGAGGCGACGGATCGGAATGAAAAGATTGAGGCCGACTGCAATGAGCGGATTGCCTTTATAGAGGAGAAGTTCGAACTCGACACCGCGAGCCTCGAGCTTGAGAACAGCGAGCTCCACGCCGCGAGCGTCAGGTATCTCGCCGATGCCAGGGAGCTCGACAGACAGGTCGTCCAACTCCATGTCGAGGCCGTAGCCATGGTCGATGAGATCGAGCGCCTGCGCGGCGAGCGTAACGCCGCGCTGAAAGTCCAAACCGAGCTGAACGCCGCGCTCCTGGCCCAGCGCGACCTGATGGCCGAGGTCGCCGCCCTCAAGGACCGCCTCGCCGCCTCCGAGCAGCGGGCGGCCGTGGCCGAGGCCAAGGCCGAAATTATGACCCAGATGAGTGGCGAGTAGATATGCCCGGCAAGCTGAAGGCGTCTCGCCGTGGGTTGATAACGGCAGGGCTAGTTGTCTTGTTGGTCACGGCACTCGCCTGGACTGCCATCGATGGTGCCGGCGCAAATGCGCTCACCATCAGCGGCGTCATCACCCATCAAAATGCCGTCTGGGCTTCAATTACAGCAGTTTCAGCGGTCACGCTCATTGGGGTTTGGCTGTTTGGCCGACGGAATTCAAAAACGGTTTAGTTTGGAGCAATCGATGGAACATCTCTCCGCTAAAAAGGCAATCAACCTGGCTCGGAACTTTGGGGTTGCAGGCATTCTGGCAACCGCCCTGGTTACGACCTCTGGATGCATTCGTACAGATAATCACCAGTCGGAAGGCCAGGTTTCCAATTCTGATAGCTCGCAGGAAGACGGCGCAGTTTACGGCAAGATGGAGTATTCGGTCACTGCCGTCGAGGTACATGATTCCTCGTTTGGCGATGGCGGGAAGGTCGCCGTTGTTCGCTGGCACGCCATCAACAACCACACCGCAGATTCCGTTGCCGCTGGAAGCTACATTACGGCCTATCAGAATAAGCAGGTGCTGTCACCCGGCCTCGCCGCAGACCTGGAAGACGATCAACTCTCTGCGCAAGGACTTGCGCCAGGGGGCGAATTTGATGGTATATCGGTCTTCGAGCTCAAAGACATGTCCCCCATTGAAGTGAAGATCAACGGGACGAGTGCCGGGTCGAACTCCCTCGACCAGACTTTTCAATTGGAATAGGCCGCAGCATCTAGTTTTCTAGAAACCTTCTAGAACTGCTCTAGAAGGTTTCTAGAACTGGGCACAGTGCCTTCAATCGACACGATGTCCTGGTAGATGAGGCGATGTTTGCTGTCGCACCACTTGTCGCCGTGGTAGTGGCCGAAGAACCAGGTTCGGTAGTCGAGCCAACCGTCGATCTCGCCAAGGAATCGTTGAAGCCGGTCCCCTCGATACTCGCGTCCGCGCTCGAGGCACAGCTTTTCTGCCAGGTCAGCAGGAGCCTCGTGGGTCACCACGTAGTCGACCTTCCAGCCAACGCGGTCGAGCGAGGCGCGGCAGTGCCCCGTCTCGTCCTCGCTCGGCATCTCCTCGGGCCACCAGCTCCTCCCCTCCCTGCGATACTGCCTGTCGTTGCTCGCGGCACCGCCCATGGCAAGAACCGTGAGCTCGCCGATGTCGAACACCTCTCCGCGCATCAGGTGCAGCACGTGCGGTCGCGCCTCGTGAACGAGCCCGCCGCTCCACACCCGTACCGGCAGTTCTGCCAGCATCCGATGGTTCTCGTGGTTGCCGTCTACGAAACACGTGGTCCACGGCTTCGACTCAAACCAGTCGAGCCAATACCTCTCAGCATTTGACCCATCCCAGACAAAGCCGAAGTCCCCTGCGACGATCACTACGTCATCGCGCGTCAGCGTGCGGCCCAGCGGCCAGGCCTTGGATGAGAAACGGCTAGCCCCATACTCGGCCCTGCCATGCACATCGCCGGTCACATAGATAGTCATCAGTACGCGCCCCACGGCAGGAGTTTGTCCCCGATCCTTACGATTCGGTCGTAGAGTACGGTGTGCCGTTCGTCCGGATTGCCGTCTCGGTGAAAATGTCCGTAATACCAGCGCTTGTAGTCCAGGCGGTCCTCGAGCTCGTCGAGGAATCCGGTCAGCCGGTCCACATCAGGGCGTTCCCAGCCTGGGTCCGGGTAGAGCGTCGGCGAGAGCATGCGCGTGGCGCAGGTATGGGTGATGACGCAGTCGACCTTCCAGCCGACCTCGTCGAGCTTTGTCCGCGCGGTATCGAAATCGCGCTCGTCCGGGAGCTCCTGAGGCCACCAGCTGGAATACGGCACGCGGTATTCCCTGTCCACGCTCGTGGCACCGCCCATGGTGAAGACCGTCGAGCCGTCGAGCTCGAAGATCTCGCCGCGCGTCAGGCGCCGAACGGACGAAGTATCCGACAGGCGCTGCGTCAGCCCGCCGTGCCACTGCTCTATGGGTCGCTCCTCCCAGTAGTCGAAGCGCTCGTGGTTTCCGTCCACGAACAACACCGTGTAGGGGCGCGACTCCAGCCAGGCGATGTCGGCGCATTCCTCGGCAGAGAAGTTCCACGGAAAGCCAAAGTCACCGGCAACGATGAGATAGTCGTCGCTCGTCAGACTGTCCCCAAGTTCCCAGTCGCGGAGCTTTTGCATGTCGAGCCCGCCGTGGATGTCGCCTGTCACATAGACCGTCATCGAATCACCTCTTCTCTCTTGTACGCCGCCAGCTCGCGCTCGACCTGCCTGTCGCCGGTCTCGTTGACCCACCAGGGCCATTTCACCCGGCCGCACGGCTCGCCGACTCCGGCGAACCATTCCCTCAGCTCGTCGAGGCTCACCGGGGAGTGCCCGTTGGCATCGCAACCGACGTCGTAGCGCAGAAGGCCCTGCTTGCGGTTGAACTCGTTGTACGCGCCGCCGCTGCTGTGGATGTGCCCGTGGAGGTGCCACGATCCATGGTTCATGCCCTGCCAGTCGGCCATGGGGTAATGGCTCAGGACGATCTTCTGCCCGTCGATCTTGAGCACGCAGATCGGCAGCTCCACGGTGAACGCGCCCGCGACCGCCGGCTGGGTCCAGTCCTTGTCGTGGTTTCCCGGGACGAGGTGGATACGTCTGCAGGCGATTCGCTTGCGCAGCCCGTAGGCGTCCTGGGCGGTCATCTTGAATGAGAAATCCCCCAGGATGTAGAGCTCATCGTCCACGGCGACTTTGCCGTTGATGTTGTCGACGATGGCGTCGTTCATCTGCCAAATCGTCTCCCACGGGCGGTCGGTGAACTTCAGCACGTTCTCATGCCCGAAATGGGTGTCGCTGGTGAACCAGATCATTTTTATTGTCTCCTTTTGTCGCTAAAGAACGTTCTCCTTCGAGGTCAGGAGACGTATTTTGAGCGACATGAGGTGCATATCCCTCATGCTTTAAGCTCCAATCGCCGGATTTCCGCTTTTCAGAATTCTATAACGGCAAAGCCCCTGCTAGGGGGATTTCATGGGTGGGTATTGTAGCAGCTTGAGGAATGACGGCATGATGGATGTGACCGTCAGCTCGGATTTGTCAGATTGCCGGGCTCACTGTGGGTTGGGATAACCCACAGTGAAACGAGTATATGCTCGGACTTAACGGGTTTAATGCAAGAGTGGTGAAAGAATGCACCACTCTTGCAACGGTATGCTACAATTTCCGAAAACAGAATCGAAAGATAGTTCTATTTGTGAAAGGAGGTTGGTTTTAATGGCAGTCGCGGAACCAAAAAAAAGAATTCAGGTCGCGCTGCCCTTCGCGATGTGGAAGAAACTCACCGAGCTCGCCGAGATTCGCGGCGTATCGAAGTCTGCCATGGCGTCGATTGCGATTAGCGAATTCCTCGAGCGCGAGGAGAAGAAATAGGCATGAAAAAAGACCCGTGCCGCCAAGCAATTTGGGTCTTCTTTCATATCAATCTTTGGCTTTTGGCCTGTTTAGCTGCATCTTAGCATAATAGGTGCTGGGATTTAGCTCCCGTATCGAAAGTGATACCAAAATATCATGGTGTCATAGCATTGCGGTCAAACAGGTTGAAATGCCTTCACACTGAAGGGCACTGACCGATGGCTAAACAACAGGTATTAACCGAAGAAGAAAGAAGGAAGCTGGCCGGCGGCAAGTCCGTCCTGCCGGACGACAGCTCGCCGAAAAGCGACGCAGAGCGTTCGATTGTTCAAGAGGAAGCTGCCGCAGGCGTCATTGGAGCGCGCGACGCCAATCGGATGGACCGATCGAAGCAGCTGATCACGGGCAGCGTGAAGCGGAAGTTCAGCTACGATCCCTACAATGCCGTCGCCAAAAGTCGCGTCCAGCTCGCGCTCTTGGAGTTGATTGGCACATTTTGCTGCGGGGGTGGGCAAACGCCGACGCGCAATGGGCGGCCGTTGCCTCGCGGTCTGTTTATGCAGCAGCAGAAGCTCGCCGATCAGTTGTTCACGGATCAGTCGACCATATCGAAAGCGTTGAGAAGTCTTGCCGATCGCGGTCTGATTTTCAAAGTTGACGGGGTCTGGGTCATGAATTGGGCAGAACTTGAGCTTCAGGCACGTGAGCGCGGTTGGGCTCCCGAAGAAGGAAAGTAATGTAGGAAGGGCGTCTGCGGACGCCCTTTTTATGGCCAGCGCATCTCGAGATAAACGACATATGTAATCTAGTGGAGGTCAGACCGCAAATCCATATGACGCAAAGTCATACATAAATATGACGTAAAGTCATATTTATGACGTAAAGTCATATTTATTTATGACGTAAAGTCATATTTATTTATGACGTAAAGTCATATTTATGACGCAAAGTCATAATTTTTCGGCTGAAATATGACGCAAAGCCATATTCGTTTGGCGCGATTATGACGTAAAGTCATATTTATGACGCAAAGTCATACAAAAATATGACGCAAAGTCATATGGGATATGACGCAAAGTCATATGGGATATGACGCAAAGTAATACGGAATCACCTGTAACTTAAGCGAGGTCAGACCGCAAATCCATATGACGCAAAGTCATATTCCAATTAAATAAAGGGAAAGTGAATAAATAATTAAACGGATCTCCGGTCGCTTACGCTCCCTGCGCGGCCTACCGGCCTTGCCCTCTGCTCACTACGTTCGCTCCGCGTCGCCTACGGCTCCTTGGCGCTCGCTGCGCTCGCACTCCGGTCGCTTACGCTCCCTCCGCGTCGCTACCGCTCCTTGGCATGGCCTATCGGCCAAAAGTGTGGGGGCTAACGCCCCAACTCCCCGACATCGCTGCTGTCAGCCCACAACGCCGGCCTCGCTTCGCTCACCGGCCGATTGCCTGCACGTGGCTGTAACCCTACAATTCGGCAATGACCGCCGAATCCGTTTTCCGGTTGATCTGGATACCGACATTTGGTCAACCTTACACCGAATACCGCTAGAAGATCACAGAATCGAATATAAGACGTCCTATTGGTGGGGTTCGACCGGTTTCTCATTGCTATATAAAACATGGTCTTAAATCGGCTCTCAGTGGCCTAAAAAGAGGCAGGGGCACCTTTCGATACCCCTGCCCTGATCCTCTTGGATTTTCATTTTGCCATAACGAGTCGAACTAATCGCCGTACTCGAACCCATCTAAGATTTCATCGACGGCGTTTTGCAGGAGAGCCGTGATGGTCCTTCCCTCCTGCTTACAGTAGGCCTTGAGGGCCGCGTGTTTCTTTGCGGACACGTAGAAGGTGATCATCTTGCGGTCATCGCTGCCGGAATCGCCCTTGTGAGCCGTGTCCTGGTTGTCCATGAGCCGTTTCTTTGCCGGTTTGGAGCCGGTATCGGCGAAGGCGTTGAAGTTGTTCTTGATGGGCATTACAGGGCCTCCCTGATCTCGTTGTAAACGTCCTCGTAGCCGTACAGGCTCGACCCGAAAGGAAGGCCGAAGTAGCCCTTCAGGTCCTCCTTCTGGCGGATAGCGGCGTCGAAGTACGAGATGCCGCCTCCGGCAAGGTTCTCCTGCGCAGACTTGAACCCGTTCGTGTTGGTGAGCACGCGCGTCAGCAAGACGGCATACGGCCTACCGTTGGCCTCCATTGTCTTAACGGTTTCAGCAGTCTTGACGAGGTCCGCGTTGCCGGTGCCGGTCGGCACGATTACAAAGTCGGATGCTTCCTGTGCGGCGTCCAGGATTGCGCCGCTCGGCGGGCAGTCGATGAGCGCCCATTTCTCCGGGTCGCCCTTGTACTTCCGTGCGGCACGCTTGACCGTCGCCGGATTCGCGGCGTCGACAACGAACGGCAGCGGACTTCCGCTGTCTTCGGCACTGTCGGCCCAGAACGTGGCCGATCCCTGCGGGTCGGCGTCGAGTACGATGACGTCCTTGCCGTCGCGAGTCGCCGCCGTGGCGAGCGCAATGCAGCTGGTCGTCTTACCTACCCCGCCCTTCAGATTCAACAGCGAGACAATCATTCCCAACCGTCCTTTCCGCATCTCTTCTAGAACATTTCTATAAAACCTATAGATTTATCTTAGCGTATCGCAGGCCCGCGGTGATTGGGATTTCAATCAAATCTATAGGACTTCTAGAAATAATATAGAAACTTTCTAGATATATATGCATGGCGGACCCGAATGTGATTGAGTGAGGGCAGTGGCGGCTAGCTACTTGTCCTTGCGAGGCGAAATGATGTAATCTAATTATGTCTTACATAATCGTCTTGTGATTGGAGCGGCGTGCTTGAGATTTTAGACTCGGCGCTACGGCACGGATTCTCAGAGTCCGAGTTGCGCGGCATCTGGGAAACAGTCCCGGAAGACTCCGTCGTTCACGTTCGGCACGGCAAGCAGCCGCCGCACTACATGATGGTCGGAACGACGGTTGACGGACGAATAGTCGAACTGATCGCTTTTACGGATGGGTTCGATTGGTATCTGTTCCATGCTATGACGCCGATGACCCCAGGCTTCAAGAAGGAGTACATCGAGAACGGAGGAATGCTATGAGCGTTATCGATACGAGCGATAAGAAGAAAGTGATCGCCGTCGCTGAGAACGGCGTTCCCGTCACCGGGGCCATGGTTGATGAATGGTGCGCGGCTTACGATAAGGGTGAGCTGCCGGAGGGGTATGCCGTCGATGGTGTGGCGACGGTCGGCAGGCCCCCGCTTCATGGCGAGCGTATGTCGACGATGACGATCCGGCTTCCAAAATCACAAAAGACGAAACTTGAGGATGAGGCTCGTGCCCACGGTGTGTCGACGAGCACATATGTCAGGCGTATTTTGACACTGCGTAGCGCCTAATCATTAAAGATAAACGGTAAAGTTTCTAGAAATCCTCTATATATGTTCTAGAGGATTTCTAGAAACAACTGGTATTGCAACCGGTATTTTGATCTGGGCTACGAAAGGTTACGGATCCAGATTCCGTGCTGCGTGGAGCCGGTGATTTTGTATCCGTAGCGGTCGATTCACGCCGCAAGCCTGTCCCAGTCGATGCGTTTCCAGTTGCCGCCCGGCGCGTGGTTCACGATGAGCCCGCCGGCGACCATGAGCGCGTGGTTGCGTGCCTCGCGCGCGAGCGCCCTCTTCTTGTCCGAAATCTGGACCTCGGCCTGCTTCTTCTTGCATTGAAGCCTGAACCAGGTTCAGCTGGCATGGTTAAAAACGAGGGGCGACGCTTTTGCGTCACCCCTCGTCCCGGCCGGGTTGCTTTAGTTGTACACACGGTAGTTACACTTGAACTGGGTTATGTGTCCATA
>CAUBPS010000013.1 GCA_958437935.1 uncultured Collinsella sp.
CGGGTGGTTTCTGATGCGGCGCGCTGCGCGCCCCGCACAGGCTAAAGCCTTTAATCAAAAAGAGCCGGTCGAGCAAACGCTCGACCGGCTCACACACTTTCCCTCAGCCCTTTATCATCCGCGCGGGAGAAAAGCCAGCAAGGATACCGCAGGGCCCGCCCCGGAAGCCCTTTCTCCCGAACGATCCCGCAGCGCGAAGCGCGAGGACCAGTGAGGGAGAAAGGGCGTGGGGCAGGCCCGGACGAGAGCGTTACTCCTTCTCGACCGCGCGCATGATCGCCTTGTAGATCTCCATCAGCGGGATGATCAGGAAGGCCAGGCCCAGGGCAGCGACAACGCCCTTGAGCTCAAGCGTCACGGGGCCAAAGAACATCTCGGCAAGCGTCGGCTGCACGGTTACGATCACCGTCAGCACCAGCGCCAGCGCGGCGGAAGCCCACAGCCACTTGTTTTGCTTCTTCATGGTGAACAGCGACGCACGACGACTGCGCATATTGAAGCAGTGGAAAATTTCGACCATGTTGAGCGTGATGAACGCCATCATCACGCCTTCCTCGTCGGCATTGCCAGCGATCATATCGGCGATGTGGATGTAGCCCATGTCAAAGTACACGCCCACAAAGAAGCTCGCCAGCACCAGCACGGTGATGATTAGGCCCTGGACCACGCAGTCCAGGCCCATATTGCCGGCAAAGACGCCGTCCTTGGCGTTGCGCGGCTTGCGCTTCATGATGTCGCCCTCGGCATCCTCCATGCCCAACGCGAGCGCGGGGAAGCAGTCGGTAACTAGGTTCACCCACAGCAGCTGCACCGGCTGGAAGATGGTAAAGCCGATGAGCGTGGCGATAAACACCGAGAACACCTCGGCAAGGTTGGCCGAAAGCAGGAACTGGATGACCTTGCGGATGTTGTCGTAGATGCGACGACCCTCTTCGCAGGCGCCGATGATGGTAGCGAAGTTGTCGTCGGCGAGCACCATGTCGGCGACGTTCTTGGTGACGTCGGTACCAGTAATGCCCATGCCCACGCCGATGTCGGCGCGCTTGATGGACGGGGCGTCGTTGACGCCGTCGCCCGTCATGGCCACGATCTGGTCGCGCGACTTCCAAGCCTCGACGATGCGTGTCTTGTGCTCGGGTTGGACGCGGGCGTACACGCCGTAGTCCTCGATGTGCGCGTCGAGTTCCTCGTCGCTCATGCGATCGAGGTCGGCACCGGTGATGGCATGGCTGCGATCGGTGACGATGCCCAGCTGCTTGGCGATGGCCACGGCGGTGTCGATGTGGTCGCCCGTGATCATGACGGTGCGAATACCGGCATCGTGCGCCTCGCGGATGGCGTCGGCGACCTCGGGACGAACCGGGTCGATCATGCCGGACAGGCCGCAGAAGACCAGGTCGTGCTCGAGCGCGGCGGGACTACAGTCGGCCGGGACCTCGGTGTAGGTGCGGCTTGCCAGCGCCAGCACGCGCAGGGCCTCGTCGGCCATGGCCTTGTTGGCGGCCACGAGCTCGGCACGACGCTCCTCGGTCAGGGGTACGACCTTATCGCCCTCGTAGATATGGGTGCACAGGCCGATCACCACGTCGGGCGCGCCCTTGGTGTACTGCTCATACTCGCCGTCAAGGGTCTCGACGACCACGGACATCATCTTGCGGCCCGAGTCAAACGGGGCCTCGCCCACGCGCGGGTGCTCGGCAGTCAGGCCAGTGAGGCCCGCCTTGCCGGCGTCGTTGACGAGCGCGCACTCAGTCGGCTCACCCACGGCCTCGCCCAGCTCCTCGTCCCACTGAGCATCGGAGCACAGCGCCATGCCGGCCAGGAACTTCTCCTTGGGCGCAGCGAGCTCGTGCTTGACGACGGTCATCTTGTTCTGGGTAAGGGTACCGGTCTTGTCGGAGCAGATGGTCTGTGTGCAGCCAAGGGTCTCGACGGCAGAGAGCTTGCGGATAATCGCCTGGCGCTTGGCCATCTTGGTCACGCCAAGCGAAAGGACGATGGTCACGACGGCAACCAGGCCCTCGGGGATGGCGGCGACGGCGAGCGAGACGGCAACCATAAAGGTGTCGAGCAGGGCAGTCGGATCGGTAAGGACGTTGCCCACGCCGTGGCGGAGGATGTCAACGCCAAAGATCACGACGCAGATGACGATCACCATGATGGTGAGGATACGGCTGAGCTCGGCGAGCTTCACCTGCAGCGGCGTGAGCTCTTCCTTGGCCTCGGCCAGGGCGCCGGCGATCTTGCCCATCTCGGTGTTCATGCCGGTGCCGACCACGACGGCGCGACCACGGCCGTACACGACGGTGGAGCCCATATAGCACATGTTCTTACGGTCGCCGAGCGGCACGTCATCGGTGCCCGCGGCGAGCTCGATCACGTTGGCGTGCTTCTCTACGGGCACGGACTCGCCGGTGAGCGCGGCCTCTTCGATCTTCATCGTGGCGCTCTCGAGCACGCGGCAGTCGGCCGGGACGGAGTCGCCCGCCTCGAGCATGATCACGTCGCCGGGCACGAGCTCGGCGCTCGGCAGGTGCACGAGCTTGCCGTCGCGCAGCACCTTGGACTGCGCCGCGCTCATCTCCTGCAGGGCCTCGAGGGCCTCCTCGCTCTTGGCTTCCTGGACCACGCCCAGCACCGAGTTGACGATAACGACGAACATGATGATGGCAACATCGGCAAAGTCGGGCTCGCCCTTGACCATGCCCGTGAGCGCACTGATGACGGCGGCAACGATCAGCATGATGACCATGGGGTCGGCCATCTGCTCAAAGAAACGCTTCCACAGCGGCGTCTTCTCGGCTTCCTCGAGCTTGTTAGGGCCTGTCTTGGCGAGGCGCGAAGACGCCTCGTCGTTGCTCAGGCCGAGGTTCTCATCGACACCTTGGTCGCTGAGCACCTCCGCCGCGGCGGACAGGTATTCCTTTTGCATATAGAGTCCCCTCCTGGGATTCGGGCCACTCAGCAGATTGATGCCCGATCATAATTCCCAGGAGAAGGGCAAGGGCTCATCAAGGCTGCCGTGCTGAGCGGCAGTTGATAGTGGAGCTATGGTACCCCAAAGCGACGCGTCTAGCCAAAACAATCGGTTTGGAAATATGGTCCGCACGCAACGGTGCAGACCGTGTGATGCTCAACATTGGTAAAACGTTTTTTCTTCGGCACATCGCCAAACTGACATATCGCCCAGATAGCAGCGGTTGGAGTGGTTGGTAAAGATTTTTCATATACCGTTTTTCCCGCAAAAAATGAACTTCCATTTCGGCATACGGTCGATTTTTTGGGGTATTCGGTCGGCATTTCGTTATAATCATCTCGGTTTTATTTCTTATGGTTTATCTATCAGCGCAAGACGATGTCAGATGGAGGTCTGAATGTACAAGCGCACTAAGATTGTATGCACCATGGGTCCCGCCTGCGATAGCGACGAGACCATCCGCGAGATGATCAAGGCGGGCATGAACGTCGCCCGTTTTAACTTCTCGCACGGCTCCTACGACGAGCACCACGGTCGCATCGAGCGCGTCCGCCGTATTTCCAAGGAGCTCGGTCTGCCTGTCGGCATCCTGCTCGACACCAAGGGCCCCGAGGTCCGCACCGGCCTTCTGGTCGACGGCAAGAAGGTTGCCGTCAAGACCGGCGATAAGATCGTCGTCACCGCTCAGCCCACGTCCGAGGATTTCCACGGCACCGCTGAGCACATCTCCCTCGACTACCTGGCTCTGCCTTCCGAGGTCGAGAAGGGCTCCCTCATCCTGATCGATGACGGCCTGGTTGCCCTCGAGGTCGAGTCCGTCAGCGGCCAGGACATGACCTGCGTCGTTAAGAACGACGGCCTGATCGGCGAGCGCAAGGGCGTCAACATGCCCAACGTCAACATCTCGCTGCCCGCCATCACCGAGCGCGATCGTCAGGACATCCTCTTTGGCCTGACCGAGAACATCGACTACATCGCCGCTTCCTTCATCCGTGACGGCGAGTCCGTCCGCGGCATCCGCGAGCTTTGCCGCGAGAACGGCGGCGAGCACGTGACGATCTTCCCGAAGATCGAGTGCGCCCTGGGCGTCGAGAACTTCGACGAGATCCTCGAGGCTTCCGACGGCATCATGGTCGCCCGTGGCGACCTGGGCATCGAGATCAAGCCCGAGCTCGTTCCCCACATCCAGAAGGAGATCATCGCCAAGTGCAACGCGGCCTACAAGCCCGTTATCACCGCTACGCAGATGCTCGACTCCATGCAGCAGAACCCGCGCCCGACGCGCGCCGAGGTTGCCGACGTTGCTAACGCCATTTACGACGGCACCGACGCCGTTATGCTGTCCGGCGAGTCCGCTGCCGGTAAGTACCCGGTCGAGGCCGTTAAGATGCAGGCCAGCATCGCTCTCGAGACCGAGAAGTACCTCCCGGCCCACGCTCCGCTCGAGGTTCCGGCTGACGCTCACGGCACCCGCGTCGTCAACAACGTTGTGGGTATGTCCGCTGTGAACATGGCTACCACCGTTGGCGCCAAGTGCATCACCGTGCCGACGACCACCGGTCGTACCGCTCGCCTGATCTCGCACTTCCGTCCCAACATGCCGATCTGCGCATTCTCCCGCCACGAGTGGGCCGTCCAGCAGATGATCATGTACTGGGGCGTTATCCCGCACCAGGCCGAGATTACCCAGGGCACCGTCAACGGCACGATCGTCAAGGCGATCGAGACCGCCAAGGAGCTCGGCTACGTCGAGGCCGGCGACCTGACCGTCGCTACCGCCGGCGATCCCCGCATGAGCGTCCAGCTCGAGGACAAGGTCTCCTCGACCAACGTCGCTTACGTCGCTCAGGTGCGCTAAATCGCACTTGCAAGCAGATTTGCATTGCAAAGGGCCCGGAAGGCATTGCCTTCCGGGCTTTTTTAAGACCTTCTTCATATGCCGCCTCATCGATTTGCGTTCAGTCGCAAGCCTCTCCGATGCCGAGCGCACCACCGAAGACGCCTGCGACGGGAGCTGTTGGTCAATTGGGATGAACTGTTCTCCGTAAAGCCGGCCGGCTAGCAGCTAGCGATCAGGGGGACTGCCGGAACGTCAGAAGCAGCAACGCGAGCCGCAAAGCCTGCCTCGGTCAGCTCGATGACCTCGGTAAACGTTGAGTCGAAGAACTCCTCAGTTAGCAGGCGATACGGCGGATGATCGGGCTCGCCGGGGTTTTCGCGTACAATCTCGTGCATAACGCCGATGGTCTTGAGCACATATTCTTTATGGATGGGATACTGCCCAAAACGCGTCGCGGCGGTATACAGGCGATCGGTCGCACGCGGGATGGAAACAATGCCGAGCGTCTTGCCAAACCAGTCAAAGTCGCCTTGCTTTTTAATGCGGAACTCCTCACATGGCTTGCCGCCGTGCGCCTCCAGGTACTGATTCACGCGCGTATTCCATACGGTATCGGCCACCAGATGCGACCAGACGCCCAGTGTTAAATCGAGCAGCGACTGCGCCACATCTTCGGACGCAAGCGAGAACTCACAGGTGCCGGGACCGGCAACCGGCTCGGCATCCTTGTAACGCTGGGGATAGTGCACGCGGTTCAGTCGCTCGCGTTCCTCGATAATCGAGGTCGCTGCGGCCGGCGCACCGGTGGGCGAACTATTAAGCAACGGTGCCACATAGGTATCCCAGAACTCATGCTCACGAGGCTTAGGGATGGGCTCAGGCTTGGCAAAGTGCGTAATGCGGTACGGGATGGGATCGGCGATGCCAGGGACCATATAGCCCACGAAGATATCCGGAACCACGCAGCCAAACAAAAAGGCATTGCGGTCGCGCACGCTATTGGCAAGCGCACCGGTGCGCTCCAGCAAACGCTCCGTCTGAGCGATATGAATGTTCCAGCTTGGCATAGCCACCCCCATAAAAACCTGGATAACTATACCATCACGGCAAAGCCGCGCGGGCGGCTACGCACGCTCTACGCAGCAACTAGTCCGTAGCACCGCTTTCGGTTCCATACGACGGCGAAGGTGCCTCGACCACATGGTGGTATCGATCGATATAGATGGTGCGGGCACCCAGGCGTCGCACCAAATCCTGATGATGTGTACTCATCAAGACCGTCTTACCGGCAGCAACATAGGCCAGCAGGAAGTTGACCACGATGTCGCAAGAGTCCTCGTCAAGTCCATTGGTAGGCTCGTCGAGCACCAGGATATCGGGGTTCATCGACACGACGGCAGCCAGCGCAACACGCTTCTTTTGCCCGCCCGAAAGCTGATAAGGCGAGGCATCGACCAGATCGGTAACCTGGAACAGTTCCATGGCATCGCGCACGCGGCGCTCGAGCTCGTCTGCCGGCAGCCCCATCTGCGCGGGACCAAAAGCAACTTCCTCGCCCACCGTAGCGCAAAAGAGCTGGGCATCGGCATTCTGGAACACAAAGCCCACGCGCTGATGAAAACGCTGAGCAGCCGCGGAATCCTTTAGAAACGCCGCATCGATCACATGCCCGTCGAACAGGTATGCCCCTGCGTCCGCGAGCTCAAGGCCGTTGATAAGGCGCATGATCGTCGTCTTGCCGCAGCCGTTGGGACCGAGCAGGGCAACGAGTTCACCACGATCGACCTGCAGCGACACACCATCGACAACCGTATGCCCCGCATAGGAGAACACCACGTCGCGCAGCTCGATGAGCGGCATGGCCTCGGCGCGCGCGCCGTTCGTGCCCGCCGCACTATTCATATCGATCGTCAAAACGTCGCCCTTCCCTATTTGCATCCCCAGTCGAAACCAGCAGCGTCTACAGCACGGCGCACAACACTGCCAGCAGCGCCACGCCGGCCGCATAGACCGCATCGCGCCAGCCAAACCCGGCGCGCGCGGGCGCCGGATACGCACCCGCAAAACCGCGGCACAGCATGGCCTCGTCCATCGCGCGGCTGCATTCCATCGCCTTGATAAAGGTCATGCCCATGATACCCGCGATCGAATCGGTACGCGAAAATCCCTCAGGCGCACGGCCAACGCTGCGCAGCATGACCGATTCGCACAGATTGTGCGCCGTGCGACCCAGCACCTCAATGTGCTTGAGCGCCATATCAAACGTAAAGATGACCTCGTCGGGTAGATGCAGTATCTTGAGCGCCGCCGACATGCGGCTCCAGGTGAGCGTCCACGAAACGCCCAGCACGAGCGACACGTTAATGAACGTCTTAAGCGCAATTTTGAGCATGGCGCCCGTAGCGGAAGCGCCCAGCAGCAGGGCAGGCAGCGCCAAAACCACGGCGAGCCCCGCGGTGCCAAGCGCCGGCACAAAGGTCGCGCGCAACCCGCGCGCGGGGCGCACCGCGACCAGCACCAGCGCGATAGCCGCCATCAGCATCAGGTACAGCGGGCTCTGCGTCAGACACACGCACAGGACGCAAACGAACATCCCCACCAGGCGCACCGGAGCCGAAACGCAAGAAAGGGCGCGGTCGACCATCGACCCGCCCTCGTGCGCGCCTCCACCCAGGCGAACCCGCTCAAGCAGGCTCGCCAGGTGCAGGACATTCTTTTGCATCACACGATGCCGAGCCCCCACGGGCTCGTAACGCTGCTCGACCGCAAGCCAGCTAGGCAGCTCGGCTATTGCCATGAGCACCGCTTTCCTTAACCGTCAGCGAGATCAGACGGAATGCGATGGTAAGCACCGCCACGCCAATCACGCCGGACAGGATATACATGGCAGCCTGACCGGCAAAGCCAAGACCCTGCTCCTCGGAATAGGCCTGCAGGTAATCACCCGTAGGCAGAGCGTCGGCAAAGGTCGGGGTATCGAGGCCGACCGAAGCCTGCAGGCTGTCGTCACCAGCCTCCTGAACGGCGGTCGCGGCGCCCTCGGCGTCCCACTCGCCCCATGCGTCACCTGTGGCAAGCAAGCCGAGCGGCGTAGCCACGACAAGCACGGCAACCAAGATGAGCGTGGGGACCAGCGAGGTCTTCTTGGCAGCAGCGCCCTCGACAGTAAGCTGGCCATCGACGGCCTCGGGCCCGACGATAACGCTCGGCGCCGTCTTCTTAATGAAACCGTAGATGGCGGCCGTCGCCACGCCCTCGATCACGCCGGCAACCAACATATGCGGGATCAACATGGCCGGAATAGCCACGGACAGCGGGAAGGGGCAGTACAGCGGCGCGCCCGAAGCGTTGGTAAAGAGCATCGGCTGAATACCAAACTCGATTGCCGCGCACAGGGCCGCCAGGCACAGGCCGACCCAGCCGCTTACGACGGCCGAAACCGAGGTGCCCCAGCCCTTGCCATGCAAACGGCTGTTGAGCGCACGAAACACGATAGCAGCGGCAAACGGCAGCACGAAGGCCATGTTAAAGCAGTTGGCGCCAAAGGACAGGATGCCGCCGTCGCCAAACAGCAGCGCCTGCAGCGCCAGCGCGACCGAGACAGCGATAGCCGCGGCCTCGGGGCCTAGCAGCAGCGCAATGAGGGCGCCGCCGACGGCGTGGCCTGTGGTGCCGCCAGGCAGCGGCACGTTGAACATCATGAGCAAGAAGGAGAACGCGGCGCAGATGCCCAGGAAAGCCATATGCTCGCGATCGAGCGTGGCACGCACCTTTTTGATGCAGTGGACCCAAACGGGCACCATTGCCACTGCCATGACGGCATCCGTCTGCGGGGACAGATAATTATCTGGAATGTGCATGGGCGCCTCCCGGTTATCGGCGCACAGAATTGCAACGCCGCTTAAATCACCTTGTCAGTGTTACGCATTGTAAGATTCGTAACACGCCGCGGGCTATCATAGCAAAACGGCGCACTGCCGACAAAGCAGCACGCCGTTATGTAATGCGCGTGTCATATATGAAGGCTCAACGGTGCCTTATATCGAGCATAGCGGTCACGTAAGACTCGGCGGCAACCACCGCTGACCCATACCCCAGCGCAAGCCCTATCCGCGGACCTCGCCGTTTACGCCCTTGCATACCTTGGTGACGATCTTCTGGTGCGCCTTCTCGACCTCTTCGCTGGTGAGCGTGTGGTCGTCGGAGCGATACGTAAGCGCAAAGGCCATGGACTTCTTGCCCGCTCCGATGCGGATGGGATCGCGGTAGACGTCGAACAGGCGCACGCCCTCGAGCAGCTTGCCGCCGGCGCTGGTAATGCGGCGCTCAAGATCCTCGCAGGTCACAGCATTGTCGACCACGATAGCAAGGTCGTGCTCAACAGCCGGGTACTGCGAGAACTCGCGGTAGTTCTCCTGATTGCGGGCGCCCTTGATCAGCTTGTCCAGATCGAGCTCAAAGGCAACGACGACCTCATCGATGCCCATCGCCTCGCGCGCCTCGGGGTGAATCTCGCCGACCCAGCCCAGTACGGTGCCGCCGGACAGAACCTCGGCCGCACGACCCGGCTGCAAGAAAGCGTAGCCCTCGCCCTCGACGGGACGGAAGCGAACCTTCTCGATGCGCAGCTGGGCGAGCAGCTCCTCGACAATGCCCTTGCCAAAGAAGAAGCGCAGCTTGCGGTACTTCATGTTCCAGGGCTGCTCGCTCCACTGGCCCGAGAGCACACCCGCCACGGACTTGGTCTCCTTGGGCAGGCTGGCGTTCTCGCGACCGTGGAACAGGTTGCCGACCTCGTACAGGTGCACGTTGGGCGTACCGTGCGCCTCGTTGTAGGCCACGGACTGCAGCAGGCCCGGCAGCAGCGAACGACGCATCTCGGTCTGCTCGGCCACCAGCGGGTTCATGAGCACCACGGGGCAGCCGCGGCCTTCGGTGGACATGCCAATCTTCTCCAGGTCGCCCGGGGCGGCAAAGCCAAAGGTCGTGGTCTCGTTGAGGCCACAGGCGCGCAGGATCTCGCCGACCTTGCGGGTAAGCTTCTGCTCGCGCGTCAGGCCGCCGATGTGGTTCTTGGCAGCCGGAATGGTCGCCGTGACGCGACCCATGCCCCACAGGCGCAGGACCTCCTCGATCAGGTCGATCTCACGCGGCAGGTCGGGACGGAAGCTCGGCGGGGTAACCATAAAGCCCTCGCCGTCGCGCTCGACGGTGCAGCCCAGGCGGGTGAGCGAGCGCTCGATAAAGTCGGGCTCGATGTCGGCACCGCAGATGGCGTGCACACGGGCCAGGCGCAGCCTAATGCTGTCGATGGTCTTGGGCGCGGGGAACACGTCCACATAGCCGGGGGCGACCTCGCCGCCGGCGATCTCCTCGATAAGCGCGCACGTCACATTGGCGACGTCCACGCAGCCGGTCTCGTCGACCTGGCGTTCAAAGCGGATGGAGGCGTCGGAGATCAGCGACAGGTCACGGCTGGTGTGCGAGGTGCGGCCGGCGTTGAAGCAGGCGCTCTCGACCATCACGTCGACGGTATCGTCCTCAATCTCGGAATCCATGCCGCCCATGACACCGGCCAGCGCCACGGGACGCTCGCCGTCGGTGATGAGGCCCATGCCGGCGTCGAGCACGCGCTCCTCGCCATCGAGCGTCGTGAACTTCTCATCCTGCTGGGCGGCGCGAACCACCACGCGACGGTGGCCATCGCGCTCGGCAAAGGTGTCGAGGTCAAAGGCGTGCAGTGGCTGGCCGGTGAGCATCATCACGTAGTTGGTGATGTCGACGATGTTGTTGTGCGGGCGCACGCCCAGGGCGTTGAGGCGCTTGACCATCCAGTCGGGCGACGGGCCGACCTTCACGTTGCGCACGATGCGGGCGACATAGCGGTCGCACAGGCCCTCGTCGGCGATCTCGACGGAAAGCTCGTCGTCGGTCGCGCGGCCGGTCTCGGCCTTGATGGCGGGCAGCTCAACGTGGAAATCGCGGTCGAAGATGGCGCCGGTCTCGCGGGCCATGCCGATCATGGACAGGCAGTCGGGGCGGTTGGGCGTGATCTCGCAGTCGAGCACGGTGTCGCTCGAGCCCACGTACTCGGCAAACGGCATGCCGCAGGGCGTGTCCTCGGGCAGGATCATGATGCCGGAGTGGTCGCCGCCCAAGCCGAGCTCGCGCGCGGAGCAGTTCATGCCCATGGACACGACGCCGCGGAGCTTGCTCTTCTTGATCTTGACGTCGCCGGGCAGGACAGCGCCGATCATGGCCGTGACGATGTGGTCACCGGCCTCGAAGTTCTGCGCGCCGCAGACGATCTGCAGCGGAGCGGGGTTGCCATCGGCGTCGAGATTCTTGTCGCCCACGTCGACCGAGCACACATACATGTGGTCGCTATCGGGGTGCGGGGTCTTAGTGAGCACCTTGGCGGTCACCACGTGGTCGAAGGACTCGCCCACGGTGTCGATCGCCTCGACCTCGGTGCCGGTGCGGATATATTCGTCCGAAAGGGTCTTGGGATCCTCCGGAATATCGATCATGGTCTTGAGCCAGTCGTAAGAAACTCTCACTTGATTACTCCTTATGAGAAAGAAATGCCTGCTAGAACGGGTGATTTAGAACTGATTTAAGAATCTCATATCGCCCGTCATGAGAGTTCTGAGGTCGGGCAGGTCGTAGCGCAGGGCCGCGACGCGCTCGGCGCCAATGCCAAAGGCGAAGCCGGTGTACTTCTCGGGGTCGATGCCGCAGTTGATGAGGACGTTGGGGTCGACCATGCCGCAGCCCAGAATCTCGATCCAGCCGCTGTGCTTGCAGAAGTTGCAGCCCTTGCCGCCGCACACGTGGCAGCTCACGTCCACCTCGCAGCTCGGCTCAGTGAAGGGGAAGAAGTGCGGGCGGTAGCGTGTCTTGCGGTCCTCGCCAAACATGCACTTAACAAAGTAGTCGAGCGTGCCCTTGAGGTCGCCGAAGGTGATGCCCTCGTCGACGACCAGGCCCTCGATCTGGTTGAACTGCGGCAGGTGGCAGGCGTCGGCCGTGTCGGGACGGTAGACGGTGCCCGGGCAGATCATGTAGATGGGCGGCTTCTGCGACTCCATGGTATGGATCTGCACGCCCGAGGTCTGGGTGCGCAGCAGCACATCGGACTCGCCGTGGGCGTGGGCCTCGGGGTGTGCGACGCTACCGGGATTGTTGTCGACCACGTAGAACGTGTCGCGGGCCGAGCGGCTCGGGTGATCCATGGGGGCGTTGAGCGCGGTGAAGTTGTAGTAGGAGGTATCGACCATGGGGCCGGACTCGACGGTGTAGCCGATGCCGCAGAAGATATCCTCGGCCTCCTCGATAATCTGCTTGATCAGGTGCTGATGGCCGATCTGCGGACGGATGCCCGGCAGTGTGATGTCGACAGCCTCGTGCTCGAGCGCGTGCTTGAGGGCGGCGGCCCTCATCTCGGTCGTGCGCTCGTCGAGCATGCCCTCGATCAGCTGACGCATCTCGTTGGCGCGCTTGCCCATGACGGGGCGATCCTCGGGGGCGAGCTTGCCCATCATACGCATCAGGCCGGTGATGCGGCCCTTGCGGCCGAGCAGCTCAACGCGCGCGGCCTCGAGTTTGGCGGCGTCGTCGGCGCCTGCGACGAGCTCCTTGGCCTCTTCCTCGAGTTTGACCAGATCATCAATCAGACTCATGTCTTCCCTTTCGTCTCTCGCACGTCCACTTGCCGCAGCGGCTGATGCCGTCCGACGTTGCGGATATGCGGCCCGGTTCGGTAACAAAAAACCGCCCTCGGGCATGTGCATTGCCCAAGGACGGTTGAATTCCGCGGTACCACCTTGTTTGACCCGGCGGATGTCTGGCCCGCCGTGCCCACTCTGCGCCTCTTGTCGCGAGGCTCACGGCTTCCCTACTGGGGCTTCGCCGCCGCTGGCCGCGCGCCCGTTGAGGTCGCTGCTCGGGAGTGAACGCTTGGCCCTTGCCACCGCAGGAAGGCTTGCAGCCCATGACCTTCCCTCTCTTGCCGGCGACGCGGCGGGCAAAACCCTCTCCGTCAACGCATTGGGCTATAGGATAACACATTTCGCGAGCGTATCACCGCGTTCCGTTTTGTTCGCGCTGGGTACAAGGCAGGTAGCTGTGCAAACTGGCCGCACGTCCACCTTTGGCGCTCGGCCTGCGAGATCAAGGATATGGTATGGGAAAGAAGTTCGATAAGAAGGCCAAGGCCGCCGTGGCAAAAGCCGCCAAGGGCGTCAAGGCTGCTAAAGTCGACAAGGCCGTCAAAAAGTTCCGCAAACTCGAGGGCAAGCTGTGGACTCGCGAGTACTTGCTCAAGATTGCCGAGTTCGATGGAGCGACGATTGCTCCCGCCAACGGCGCCGCGGCCCGCGCCGATGCTATGGGCACCCTTGCTGGCGAGCATCACAAGCTGCTGACCAGCGAGAAGTCCGTTGAGCTCGTGCGCTCGTTAGCGCGCGAGACGGTTGCAGACGGCAAGATCGACGACCCGCAGCTGCTCGACGAGATCCGCGTGCTCGGCCGCGACCAGCGCGAGGCAAGCGTTATTCCTACCGAGGAGGCCGAAGCCTGGACCAGGCTCACCTGCGAGGCCGACGCCGTGTGGCACAAGGCCAAGACGGCCAATGACTGGGCGAGCTTTGAGCCCTATGTGGATAGAATCGTCGCCCAGCTTAAGCATCAGGCCGAGCTCATGGACCCCAAGCGCGACCCATACGACGTTTGGCTCGACCAGTACGAGCACGGCCTTTCTGCCAAGAGCTTCGACGCGTTTTGCGAGGAGGTTAAGGCCACGGTCGTGCCGCTCGTGCACGTCATCGGCGAGCGCGGCCAGCAGCCCGCTGCCGACTTTTTGCGTGCCCGCGTGCCCGAGGCCGCCCAGCGCGCCATGAGCTTTGACCTTATGAAGCTCGTCGGCCTGAACCTGGACGACACCACGCTTGCCTTTACCGAGCACCCGTTTAGTGAGGGCTTTTCGGTGGGTGACGCGCGCATCGCCACGCACATCTATGAGGACGATTGCATCTCCAACGTCTACAGCATCATCCACGAGGCCGGCCACGCCATGTACGAGCTGGGCGTGAACCCCGCTTACTCGCGCACGTGCCTGGAGGGCGGCACCTCCATGGGCATCCACGAGAGCCAGAGCCGTTTCTTTGAGAACACCGTGGGCCGCAGCCGCGCCTTTATGGGCCCGCTGCTCGAGGTGCTGCGCCGTCACGCGCCCGAAGTCTACGGCAACGTAGACGAGGATATGCTCTACCACGCCGTGAACATTGCACAGCCGTCGCTGATCCGCACCGAGGCCGACGAGCTCACCTACCCGCTGCACGTTATGGTGCGCTACGAGATCGAGCGAATGCTGTTTGCCGGCGAGGCCACGGCTAAGGATATCCCCGCGCTCTGGAACCGCTTTATGGACGAGTACCTGGGCATTCCGGTTCCCGACGACACGCGCGGCTGCCTACAGGACACGCACTGGAGCGGCGGCTCGTTTGGCTACTTCCCCACCTATGCACTGGGCAGCGCCTACGACGCCATGTTCGTGCCGGCCATGTGCCGCGACGGCGTCGACCTTACCGGCGCCTGCGCGAGCGGCGACCTGGCACCCGTCCGCGCGTGGCTGGGCGAGCACATTTGGCAGTGGGGCCGTGCCAAGGACGCGCCGGAACTCATCAAGGGTGCCTGCGGCATGGATTTTGACGCCCGCTACTACTGCAGCTACCTGCAGGACAAGTTCACCACGCTGTACGAGCTGTAAGGATTGACCAGCACGCCATCGCCAACGCCAACCATGTTGACGCCAATGTCTTGGCAACGTCAGCGAAAACGACCCTAAGCGAGCAAGGTGACGTGAAATGAAAGGGCGCTGACCTTCTGGTCGCGCCCTTGAAATTGAACGTCAGATTGCCGCTTGGGGCCGCTTGCAGCGTCGAGCAGTTACGCGGTTTGGTAAAACCGCGTAACTACAGAGCCTCGAGCGCGTTGGCGATGCGCTTCATGGCGGCATCGGCGGATGCTTGGTCCGGCGCCTCGGCCAGCACGCGGATAACCGACTCGGTTCCGCTCTTGCGTACGAGCACGCGGCCCTCGCCTGCCAGCGCAGCCTCGGCCTCGGCGATGGCGTTCTGCACGCCCATGTTCTCGAGCGCGGCGTCCTTATCCGCTACGCGCACGGCAACCTGCGCCTGCGGCAGCAGCTTGCACGGAGCCGTGAGCTGCGAGAGCGTCTCGCGCTCGGCACGAATCACTTCCATCACGCGCAGCGAAGTCATAATGCCGTCGCCCGTGCGCTCGATATCGCCAAAGATCGTATGGCCCGTCTGCTCGCCGCCCAGGCTGTAGCCGCCCTCGCGCATCTTGGCGTACACGTGACGGTCGCCCACGCCGCTGGTCACGGCGCTCAGGCCGGCAAGCTCCAGCGACTTGATCAGGCCAAAGTTGCTGGCGATGGTCGGCACCACGGTACCGCCCGAAAGACGGCCGTGCTTGTTCAAATACACGCCGCACACGTACAGAATCTGGTCGCCGTCGACCACGCGACCGCGCTCGTCCACGGCCAGGCAGCGGTCGGCATCGCCATCGTAGGCAAAGCCCACGTCCAGGCCCTGCTCCACCACGTGGCGCTGCAGGCGCTCCATATGCGTGGAGCCGCAGTCGACGTTAATGTTGAAGCCATCGGGCGCGGCGTTGATCACGCGCATATCGGCGCCCAGCGCGTCGAACACCGGCTTGGCGACCGAGGACGCCGAGCCGTTGGCGCAGTCCAGGCCAATCTTGACGCCCTGCAGCGAAAAGTTCGCGCTCGCGATGAGCGAGGCGATGTAGCGGTTGCGGCCCTGCATGTAGTCCACCGTGGCGCCAATGTGGTTGCCCGTGGCCAGCGGCACCTCGATCTTGCCATCGATGTAGTCCTCGATGAGCTCCAGCACGTCCTCGTCCATCTTAAAGCCGTCGCTGTTGACGAGTTTGATACCGTTATCGCAAAACGGGTTGTGGCTCGCGCTGATCATGATGCCACAATCGAAGCAGCCCTCCACGGTCTGGTGTGCCACGCCCGGCGTGGGGATCACGTGCAGCATGTAGGCGTCCGCGCCGCTCGCGACCAGGCCACTCACCAGCGCCGCCTCGAACATATAGCTGGATCGACGCGTGTCCTTACCTACGATGACGCGTGCCTTGCGCTCGCGATTGGCGCCGTAATACCAGCCCACAAAACGACCGATCTTATAGGCGTGCTCTACCGTCAGCCCAACGTTGGCCTCGCCGCGAAAGCCGTCGGTGCCAAAGTACTTCATGCGCTCTCCTTATAAAAATGGGGCGAACAGATTATCCGTCCGCCCCAAAATGGTACTCGATTATCTGAACTACCAGAAAAACCCTACGCCGAAGCGCTGTCGCGAGCCGCCTGGCATGTAGGAGTCTGGCGCAGCGCAAGCGGCTTGTCTCCCGCCTCGGCCGACGTGGTCAGCGTATAGGCGATCGTCGTCGTCTCACCCGCGTGCAAGTCAACGGTTCCCGAATAGAAGGGAATGCCATGCCACGTGGCAGCGCCAAGCCCAAACTGGGTGCCCTCGACGGTAAGGTCCGAGATGTTGCCACCCGTCGGGGCGAACAGCGAGACATTCAGGCGCTCGTCATCACGCGCGGCATCGGGTGCGCTCGCTGCAACGTAGTCGGGCAGCTTGCCGGCCTCTTCCTGCGTCATGATGTTCGTCAGGGTAACGGTGATGCGATACGAGCACGTGCCGTCGCCGTTCTTGACGCCCTGGCCAATCTGCGTATCGGCGTTCAGGTACCAGTCGAGCTTGGAGAAGCTCAGGTTGTTAAAGTAAACGCCGGCAACGGGATCGGCACTCGGATCATCCGGATCGGGTAGCGAAGCGTCAATGCCCGTCTCTTTGATGGCATTCTGCTCATCATCGTTTCTCATCCAAGCAATCAGACGGCCCTCTTCGGCACCGCGCTCGAATGCACCGACAAGCTTTGTAACGTCGACGTCACCGATGCCACCGAGAATCTTGTCGAAGGCGGCGCTGGCAACAGCCGCAAAGATGCCGTCCGATTCCTCGACCGGATAGTTCCAATACACATCGTGCATGAGAACCTTCGCCGCGTTGGTACCGTCGACGACCGTACCATCGGGCAGCGAGACATTACCGACAAGGCCCAGCAGGTACTGCAAGAACACAGGATCGATGCCGACGACGCCATCAACGTCCTGCCCATATTGGGACTTCCACAGCGCGGCGACACGCTGCGAGTTGCGGGGCCAATCGGGCGAATAGGTATTGCCCGAGTTGTACAGGTTACTGTGGTTGCCGAACAGCGCCTCATCCTCTTCGTCGACGCTCTCGACTGCCTCATCCTCGCTGAGTCCAATGCGGGGAACAAACTCGCCAATCGACATCTGGCCGTCGGTAACCGAAATCAGACCCTGCGAGCCGCCAAAGCCGCCGCAGGCACGAATCTCAACATTGTTCATGGCATACACGAGGTAGTTGCGCGTCTGGCCGTTGGCGCCGAGCATCTGGGGAAGGACGGGGGCGACTTTCTCCGCCGCATCGACCGCGCCGTTGAGGGTGGCAAAGCCGTCCTTGGCCTTATCAACCAGCTCGGTCACCTGAGAAATATGCGTATCGCCAATACCCTGGATCTTCTCGTTGGCGCTCTTGAACACCTTCGAGCTGCTGGAAAGCGAATCGGCGACCGCCTGCAGCGCAGACACGTTAATCATGCCGTCCTGGAACAGCTTGCCGGGCGTGGCCTGCGAAAGGTTGTCGGCCATGGGAACCAGTGCATTGCTCGAAACATCGGACAGGGCGTCGATCATGGTACGGGCCGCGTTGATGTCGCTGCCGTACACCGGAATAAACGAAGCCGCCGTCCACAGCGGGCTCGAGGTCTCCGCCTTCATGCTATTGCAGAGCTCGTCGATCTTCTTAGCATCGTCGGGCAGCGTCGAAAAATCGCCCGACGTGACCTTGTCCTTAAGGCCGCCGACAATCTCGACAGCCTCCTTCGCTTCGCCCTTTACGGTCTTTGCCGAGTTGAGCAGCATAAAGCCACTCGCACCAAGCGCAACGAGAAGCACCGCGACAACGGCGGCGACAACGGCGCCAACATGGCGCTTCTTGCGCTCGCCCTTGCGATGGCGATGACGGACCAGACCGTCAGAGGTCGAACTCGACGAAGCGTCGCTACCGTAGTTCAAGCCAAAATCGTAATAATCTTCCTTGGAACCCGAGCCCGCAAACTCGGCACCGCTATCATCCAGGCGGGCGAACGTGCCAGTCTCGGAGGCGCCGGTGTAGATCGTGCCAAGGTTACCCGTAAGCCCCGCGCCACCGGCAGAGGGAGTATTGTTGGCGGCCTTGCCGGCATTAACGTTGCCGGCGGCATTCGCGGCGTTGGTAGCACCTGCGTTGTTCGCGGGTACCGAAGGAGCCCCACTCGGCTGCGACGTGGAGGTTGCACCGCCCGCAAAGACATTCCCTCTTGCACGGCCGGTCTTTTTTGCCTTTTGTGACTGCTCGTACAGGGCGGTAAACATCGCCGTCTCGCCCGGGGACACGCGCTTACCGGAACCGCCCTGTCCAGCGCCGCCCGGCGTGCCGGCCTTACCAGCCCCGTTCGGACGCGGCGGAACTGCAGGACGGCCGCTATCGCTGCCCTTAAAGTGATTACCAGCCATAAAGAAATCCTCGCAATTGAGTCGCAATGAAAAAGTCCATAACGTTACTAGTTTATGGCATTTTGGGCATCGACAGCTAAACTCCAGACACGGACATCAATTGGCGAAAATGCGGCACAACACCTTTTCCGTCTTGGCGGCGGCGCCAGCTACACCGTGAGGAACATCATCACGATGATCATGGCAAAGCCGATAAGGTCGGTCGGCAAAAACACCGTGCCCAGCATAACGGCGCTGGTGATGGTCGCCGAAACCGGCTCCACAGTTCCGATGAGACTCGCACACACCGAGCCGATATCCTTAACGCCCTGCATATAGAGCATGTAAGCAAAAAACGAGCCGATAACCACGAACACCGCGAGCGCCTCGACGCCGGCAGCGTCGAGCGCCGGCATATGCGCCCAGGGCTGCACGAAGATGCACGAGACCACACCCGCCGTGAGCATAGCCGAACCCGTGACGATGGGGCTGCCGTATTCGGGCAGAATCTTAGCGGGGATCACTGCCATGCAGGTGGCGCTGACCGCACACATAAGGCCCGCGATCAGGCCGAGCGGCGAGATGTTCAGGCTGGTGGGGTCCCCGCCGGTAGCGATTAAAAAGGTGCCGCCGAGGGCCAAGCCGATGCCGACCGCCTCGCGCACGCGCGGCATGCGGCGATCGACCACACAGGTGTAGCCCATGATGATGACCAGCTGCAGGCATTGAAGCACCGTCGCCGTTCCGGCGTTGGTCAGGCGCACGGCCGAAAGATAGCAAAACTGATTGAACAGCAAGCCAAAGGCGGTAAAGAGCAGCAGCTGCTTGCGGTCGGCAGGCGTGGTCCAGAGCTTGACCAGGCGCGCGCAATCGCGCGTGACGACCACGACCATAAACAGCAGGCCGGCGAGAATCTGGCGCACGCTCATGAGCCACAGGGTATCGACGTGGTAGGTATCGAACAGAAAGCTCGCACTGGTGCCCGAGAAGCCCCAAAACGAACCGCCCACCAGCGTAGCCAAGACACCCGTGATCATCTTGCGCGTCGAAGCGCTGTTCAGGCGCTCGCGCCAAGCGCGGCGGGTGCTACGGCTGAGCTCATCGGTGCCCTCGGGCACATCAATGTTCGATATATCGGTCATCGGCACCGAAGCCCCTGCGCCTTCGACCTGCTCGACACGCTCTTTGCTCATTCCACTCCCTCGAAGCAGCCTGGAAACAATTCGGCTTACCTTACCACGGCAAAGGCACCAGCCGAAGGCTTGTCCGTTTATCGGTAGGACAATTCCGCAGGCGTCTTTCCATAGCTCGACACCGCAACGGCCTTGCATTATGCGACAGCCAAATCGCGGCAGCAGGCTCTTTTGAAATGGATATGACAAGACCCCCGAATTCCACAATGTAAGCGATTTTTAAAAATGTTCTTGCCACCGAGTTCAGGCTCCGTTATATTATCCCTTGCGCGCTTGCGCACCCTTGATCGGGCGTTTAGCTCAGGGGGAGAGCGCTTCCCTGACACGGAAGAGGTCAGAAGTTCAAATCTTCTAACGCCCACCAAATGTTCGCAGCTCAGAGGCTATGTCCTCTGGGCTGTTTTGTTTTATGTCGCTAAATCCGCTGGCAGTTCCAACCGTCATCGCAACGCAACATCAATTCACCTGACGAATGGCAGCCAAACATATTCAATACCCCAACATCAACAATAGCCAGGCACAAAACTGCGCCGCAAGCTGCTCCAACCGCCCAACTGGCCAAAAGCCGACCATCTACTTGCCGATCTATCCATCGGCATAACCAATCAGTCCGCACCGCAACTTCTCAGCAAAACGCCGCGATGTCTGCGCCCTGCGGTATCCTTGAGCCACTTGCACCTGCAGCACCAAGGAGCCGCCATGCGCACCGAGCTCAATGTCCCCTTTTCGCACAAAGAAGAAGCCAAGGCGCTGGGCGCCAAATGGGACCGGACCAAGAAGATCTGGTATGTACCCAGCGGCGTCAACCCCGAGCCCTTTGCCGAGTGGCTGCCCGGTGTTGACCGATCCGACCCCTCAGCGCCGTATATATATCTAGTACTGGGCAAGCGCGAGTGCTGGAAATGCCACGAAGAGACCTCGGTCGCGGCCTTCGGCATTCCCTATCGAACCGATGACGACAAGGGCATCGCCATTGCGCACGCGCCCAACGAAGCCGGGCACATTGCCATCGACACGGCCAACGCCAACGCACTCGCCATCGTGCCCGCTCTTGGCTGCGTGCCGGGCGAGATCCGCGACTATCTTTCTAAGCGCTGCGGCTACAAGCCCGTAGGCGCGCGAGCCTCCAAAGCCCCGTCGCTCGGCAACACGTGCACCAGTTGCGACGCGCTGCAAGGCAGCCGCTATCTGTTCGAGGAGCCCTCGTCCCCGTTTGCCCTCACCGCCATCAACAAACTGCCGGCACTGGAGTTTGTGCGCGTCGAAGTTGCCGGCGTCTTTGGCGTCCCGGCCACACGCACCGACTTTGACCAGGCGCTCTTTACCTGGGCACGCGACCATCACGCCGAGTTCCACAAGCAGCTTGGTGAGGGGATTTATTTATAGGGACAGAGATGCCTTCACAGCCAGCTCCTCCGCATCACCTATCCCTCGTCGCCGGCGTCGTACACGATATCGAGGCCACAAACAGGGCATTTCTCCTGATACACCGGCATATGAACGCCCGTCCGTTTTCTCACTTCGTCGCTAAGTCTGTCGCGCGCATCGATGAACCGAATGTCGAGGCACGGTATTTGCGAGCCGCAGCAAGGACAGGCGACGACAAACGACCCGCAATCAACTTCTACGCTCGGAAACATTTTGTTGTCTATAAGGGCACACGGCAGTTTTCCGTACTTCCCCATCGCAATATCGCCTCGCCAGCTCATACACGCTCCCCTCTCGCTATACAAATCAGGAAGAGCATGCACCAGCAGGCGTGCGCGAGATTGCATCGCCGCGCGATCCGATCAAACAACACGATCGTAAAAGACCGCCAAAGCCAAATACGCTAATACGGCAGAGGCCCCGCCTTTTCACGCTTCTTTTCCGAGTGATCGAACTCAATGCGATGGGCCTCAAGAAACACCGTATTGGGTCCAAACCATCCGTTTTCGGGCTCGAACCGTTCAACAAACGCAAGGCCGAGCACCTTGTAGCCCACCTCGGTTGCAAATATGACTCCGACTGGAATGCCACATTCCGTGCAGTTGAGCATTTTACGGTTGTAATTCTGGTCTCGAAAACCAACGGTACCCGGCGCTTGAACCGAATACTTAATGACCCACGTACCATCGTCCAAATAGAGCGGAGGCACATTGTTGATGCTCTCGGTTTGCCGCTGGCGCACTTGTACCCCGCTACCCCACTCCCCTGTATACTGATGTAGCACGTGTTTCATCCGGGCTTGTTGGGCCGGATTGTTCATGGGAGGTTCTTGTGGCTGTTTCGAATCCGCCTAAGGGGAGCGTTTCTTCTTCGTCCATCAAGCCGGTTACGCGCAAGGCCGTACGCTGCCAGCGCGAGGTCGCTTGGCTCGTCACGCAGGCGGCGGGCAGACTCGTGGCGAGCACGGAGGACGTCAATGCTCCCACACCGAGCTTTGTGCTGGCAGCGGCGCTGGATCGAGTACGCCAGCTGGAACTCGCCGCACAAGAAGACGGCAGCCATCTTGGCTACCAAGACGCTATGGCGCCCGACCTGTTGACCTTTTGTCGCATGACCAAGTTGCCCGCCGCACCCAATGCGCTTTCGGACGCAGGCTACATGTTTACGCTTTCGGGCGCGGACCTTATCCGCGACATCTATGCATACTGCAGCGAGCTCGCCGAGCGCCACGTCTTTGACGCGGCAGAAGTCAAACCGGGATATGTCATCAAGCTGGTTCTTAGGCTGTTCTTAATGGACGGGTTCGGGGCCATGCCGGCGTAAGCCGAGTCTTTAGCATCACCGTCGACTGAGCAACAACCGCTTTACCTTAGTGGGCGCCAATTGAGGGTCGATTATTGGTTCGCCTCGTCCACTAACGCAAGATGCCTTGGACGGTCGAGGTACGGCGCAGGTTTTTGGCGACAGCCGCGACAGTATCCGAAATCATCTCGTCCAACTATCCCTCACAGATTGTGCGGTCCATGAACCTCAGCGACTCCGCCGTGCCTTTCCGGGTCCCCGCATAGACAGCCATGTCGATAAAGAGCTTGGGATAAAACTGCTGAGGGCAGGTGCCCGCAACTTGGAGTCCAGCCTTGGTGACATTGCCCTGGGAATCAAGGAAATCCGCGGATAGATTTCCCTCGTCTCTCAGTTATCTCTCGTAATTATCTCTCATCTATCTCTCTATCTCTCGGCTTAGAGATAGAGAGATAGATGAGAGATGGAATGTCTACCATTTGCTTCATTTATACATGTTTTTGCTGGTAGAGCAATCGACATTGAGACAATACCATGATTGCCTGTCTCTTTGCTGATCAGTTATCTCTCATAATTTATCTCTCGTCTTTCTGCTTTCTCTCGTATTAGTGACGAATGAGAGACGAGAGATACGTGAGTGATGGACGAGCGTGGATTTTTGGACGGTCGGAAAATCCCTCAAACAAAAAACGGGGCCGGCCTTACGCCGAGCCCCGTTTTCAAACGGTCAGTTAGTTATCCAACGCGCGAGCATAGCAGTCAACATTACGCCGCCGCGAACACTCCCAAGCCCGTTCCGATGATGCAGATCGCAAAGATGCCCAAGATGATCCAAATGGTCTTGACGCCCTTTTTGTACAGGGCGACGCAGGCAAAGGTTGCCAGCAAGGGCAGCAGACCGGGGAAGATCGAATCGAACAGATCCTGCAGGACAATCTCCGAACCACCCACGTCAAAGGTCAAAGCAGTGGACAGTGAGACCTGTGCCGCAATCATGGCGCCGATAACGGTCATTCCGAGGACACCGGCAGCATGCGTCATGCGAGACATAAGGTTGTTCTCTTCGGACTGCTGCAGGAACTTGGTTCCCAGGTCGTAACCCAGATGGGCTGCGACGATACGCGTTGCAAAGTTAATCACGGAGTAGATGAGCGCGTACACGATGGGGCCAAGCGGGTTGCCCGTCGAAGCGATACCAATACCAATGCCGGCGGCGACCACGCGGAACGTACCCCAGTAGAACGAATCGCCAATGCCGGAAAGCGGTCCCATGAGGCCGACCTTCATGGCGTTAATCGAGGACGTGTCGAAGTTCTTATCGGCAGCCGCCTGCTCTTCCATCGAAACCGTTAGGCCGGCTACAAACGGAAGCACATGAGGCGTGATGTTAAAGAACTCGGTATGGCGATCGAGCGCCGCATAGTAATCGTCGTCGTTGGGATAGATCTTTCGCAGGGGCTTCTGAATGGTGTACATGAAGCCCATTGCCATCATCTTGTCGTACGACTGCGAGCACTGGCTCGTAAACTGGCGAAGGAACATGCTCCGATACATATCGGGGGTCATAACCGCGTCCTTCTTGGCCTCCTTGAGGTCGGTGTTCTGGGTAGCCATTAGAAGTCCTCCTCTTCATCTGCAGCAACCGCCTGCGGACCGGACGAGCCCTCGCGGAAGGCCAGGAGCAGCGCGACGCAAATAGCAGCTGCGGCGACGCCGACCACGTCCATCTTGAGGTAGATGACCATAATGAAGCCGATGAACAGCCAAGGAAGCAGCTTGTTGTCGCCCATGGTCCTAATAAGAAGAGCGAAGCCGATGCAGACCATGACGCCGGACGCAACGTTGAGGCCGTCCATCACAAACTGCGGAATCGCGTTGAGCGCATTGTTGATGAGGTCGGCACCAAAGAACAGCGAGCCAAACACCAGCAGTGCAGACGGAATGCCAATCGACAGCGGCACGATGGTCAGATGGTACAGATTCGCCTTGGCAAGATCGCGATTTGCCAGAGCGGTCTCAATCTTCTTGCAGGCAAAGGCACCCGGAACGGCGTAGCAGAAGTTACGCCACACCTGAAGGAAGACGGAGACGGGAAGGGCGAGCGCGACGGCAGTTGCCGTGCCCGTACCCGTAATGACGGCAAACGCGCAGCCAAGCACGCCGGAGGCATAGACCTCGGGAGGAACCGCCGCGCCGACCATGATGGCGCCCATGAACATGGACTCCAAAGCAGCGCCGACGATAACGCCCTGCTGGACATCGCCTAGGATCAAGCCGACAAACAGACTTGTAAACAGCGGACGACCAAGCATCGTAATGCCAAATAATTGCTCGTCCATGGACGCAATAAATGCGACCAGTGCAACTAGAAGATACTGGACAACCATTTCGATCAACCCCAGAAATAGGTCTGCAGGCGAGGCATTCTGCGCAGCTCGCCTGCAGACAACCGCAGCAATTTGAGAGGATTAGTAGTTCATCTGGTGATAGTAACGACGCGTGGTGAGCGGGTGGTTACGGACGTGCTCGAGATGGCAGCTCAGACGCTCGGTGATGGTGTAGGTGACCATCGGGGAGACAATCTTGCGGAACTCGGGGTCGCTGAACGGCAGCTCGACCTCGGCGGTGTCAAACTTGTTCACGCGGACGTTGACGCCCTTCTCGTCGGCGAGCATGTGAGTGAAGTTGTCCACGCGGTCCATGAGCTTACGGGTGTCGTCCTCGCCGTAGAGCATGATGAGGCTCGTGCCCTCCTCGCACAGCTCGATGGTGCCGTGGAAGAACTCGGCGGCGTGGATGGACTTGGTCTTGATCCACTGCATCTCCTCGAGAATGCACATGGCGTAGTCGTAGGCCTCACCCCAGAGCATGCCGGAGCCAATCACCATGTGGTAATCGGTGTCCTTGAAGTCCTCGGCCATGGCGGCGCAGCGCTCGTCCTGAGCGTCCTTGGCCTTGATGAGGTACGGAGCGATGTTGCCGAACTCCTCCATGAAGGTGTCGTACTTGGGGAAGGCGCCGGCGTTCTTGAGGAAGCGGGCGACCAGCGTGATCTGGTAGGTGTAGATGGCCTCGCACAGGACGTCGTCCTCGGCGAAGCTGAAGAACTTGTAATCGGCGTACTCGGTGGCCGGGGTGTTGTCGTTGGAGACATACATCAGCGTGCGGGCGCCCTGCTCCTGGCAGAACTTGGCGGCCTCGATGATCTCGGGGGTGGTGCCGGTACGGGTGGAGAAGACGCAGACCGAGTCCTTGTTGAAGGTCTTGGGCGGGCATGCGAGGAACTCAGCGGCAATCTCGCAGTGGACGTCGACGTCGGCCGTGGTGGTCTCGACCCAATACTTCATCGGGAGCGTGTGGGCCCAGGTGCCGCCGCAGCCGATGAAGAAGATGTTGGAATAACCCTGCTCGCAGACCTTGTCCACGGCAGCCTCAATCTGAGGACGGAGAGCGAGGGCATCGCTCACAACCTTCTCGTAACGAGGCTCATCGAAATTGAACATCCCTTACTCCTAACTCACTTGGATGAACCCTTCATTCATCCCATGACGTTATAATACTTTATATAACTAACTATGCAAGACCTATTTCGGATTTTTTTGATTTTTCTTTAATAAAAAGCCCGCCGATCAAATGATCGACGGGCATAGACATAGAGTATCGGTTCAATAAATACCGAACACCAGCATGTTTTCGGCTAAAAAACGTCCTTGGCAAACACCTTGGCGTCATTGGGAACCTGACGGATTTCGACGGCCACGCCATCGCCCAGGAGCTCTTGGATATGCTCGGCATCTTTCTCGGTCGCAAAGATTGCAGGGGTCGGATGAAGCGTGGTCTCAGGGGTCTTTCGGGTTCCACCCAGATTGATCTCTTTGATGTCTTTGCAACCCTTAGCGAGACGATAGACATCTTCAATCGTCTCAGCGATGATAAACAGCGAATACTTGTCGGTAACGCCGCTGTTGAGCGCCTCGATAGCAGCGTCAACATCCTTGATGACGAGTTTAACGCCGCTGGGGCGGGCGAGCCTCAAGGCCGCCTTCCTCATGTCGTCTTTTGCCACAGCATCGCTGGCAAGCAGGATGCAATCTACATCCAAAGCGTGAGTCCAGGACATGGCAACTTGGCCGTGAATCAGTCGGTAATCAACTCTCGTAAGCTTAACCATCGTTATCATCTCCGCACGTGATAAAGGAATGACAGGTGTGGCCCTTAGCTAGGGCTCGAACCAGAACTAACTAGAACTCTTCTTCCTCGGCGCCGGCAAGCATGTCCGCCGCCTCGCAAAGCTGAATAAACGGACGCGACCCCTCGACCGCGGCCTTGGCCTTGTCCGCATCCAGGGAGTCCAGCTGTGTAACCATTTCCACCAGCAGCGGCAAGTTCATTCCGGTAATCAACGTAAACGATCCGGTGGTCTGTCTCTGAATGAATTCGTTGTTTACAGAGCCGCCAAAGATGTCAGTCACGACAAACCAAGAGTCGGCAGGGTCCCTCGTCTCCATCCATGCATCAATCAACGCCGCGACGTCCCTTGAATCGTCATCGACATAGGCGCACAGGCACTCGATTCGGTCGTTGGTGCCCATCAGAATCTCCAGAGAGCTTTTCATGCCTTGGGCGAGATAACCATGACTCGCTAGCAATATCTTATTCATAGTTCTCCAATACCAATAGGACGTACTATATTGTCATAACAAAGTATATTAGCAATCTACCCTACGCGGTGTGTCTATTTTCCAAATCCGCGAACGGTAACAATTGATCGGTAAATAGACCAATCTATCTCTAATTTACAAATAGAACTTCAGCCGCTCGGTGCAGTACACCTGACGGGAGATGAAGAGCGGCTCGCCGCTTGGAGCATAACGTCTATCGACAAACAGAAGCAGCGAAGAGTCCAGCTCCACGTTAAGATATGCCGCCTCGAGCTCGCTCGCATAGCAGACCTCGAGCGTACGCGTGTTGGGACCCATCTTGATCCCCTGGCGATCGAGTACCGCCATCAGCGAATCATCAAGGGATTCATGCTCCAAAAAAGAAAGCGCAGCGGAATAGCTATTGGTTTCCAGCATCGTGGGCTTGCCATCCACAAGCCGCAGACGACGACTACGCAATACCTTTTGGGTATCGTCTACGCCCAGGAACTTCGCGTCTCGCAGGCTTGGGAAGTCCCAGCCCATTTCGAGAACCCTGGTAGACGCCTGTTTGCCCGCAAGCTGGCACGAATGGGTAAAGCTCTCACGGTCGTCCGCGGCATACATCTGCGTGTCCGACGAAACGAACGTGCCCTTGCCGCGGGCCCTCTCAACAAGCCCAGCATCTTCCATTTCTTTAATTGCGGAGCGAACCGTTATTCGGCTCACGCCAAATTGCTCGATAAGCTCCGCCTCGGTCGGGAGCTTATCTCCCGGGCGGTACGTGCCGTTGGCGATCGAATCAGAAAGCGCGCGAACAATCTGTTTGTACAGGGGGATAACGCTATTTGCTTCAACCATATCAACCATACCTTTGCAAGGAATCAGCAGTTTATAGATAGATGACTTATATTGTATTAGAACTTTTTAGGAGTCCATATATTTCCTAAATGATTCGGTAAACGGGGTGTTATTTCACTTTAGCGGGGTGCAGCGGCTACCCGCGGCATTCGTTATCAACCTAGTTAGGCTAGTCTACCCACATCGTCTGCAGTTCGCCGCAGAGCTGCGGCTCCATATGGGTATACTCTCGGGGATTCGACTCGATTCGCCCCCGCTGGGGCGTCAAAGGAGACTGCATATGTCCACCACCTCAACCGACCCGCGCGCCGCTGCCGCCTCGCTGCTGGTGCCCGGTGCCACCTGCCACGGTTTTGCCGTCGAGCGCTGCGAGACCGTGCCCGAGCTCGATTCGGACGCCTACGTGCTGCGCCACACCGCCTCGGGCGCTCGCCTGCTGTACCTGGCGTGCGACGACGAGAACAAGGCCTTTGCCATTGGCTTTAAGACGCCGCCGGCCGATTCCACCGGCGTGTTCCATATTCTTGAGCACTCGGTGCTGTGCGGGTCAGCCAAGTTTCCCGTCAAGGAGCCCTTTGTCGACCTAATCAAGAGCTCCATGCAGACGTTCCTCAATGCCATGACCTACCCAGACAAAACCATCTACCCCGTTGCCACCACCAACGAGCAGGACCTGTACAACCTGATGGACGTGTACCTGGACGCGGTGTTCAACCCGGCCATCTATACCAAGCCCACCATTTTTGAGCAGGAGGGCTGGCACTACGAGCTGGACCTGCCGGAGGGCGCCGAGGACGAGGGCGACGGCAGCTCCGCGAGCCTGCGCGAGGGCACGCTGCGCTATAACGGCGTGGTGTTCAACGAGATGAAGGGCGCACTGTCCGACCCCATGAGCGTGCTGGATGACGCCGTCAACGCCGCGCTCTATCCCGACACCGCCTATGCGCACGAGAGTGGCGGCGACCCGCGCGCGATTCCCGCGCTCACCTACGAGCAGTTCCTGGACACGCACGCGCGCCACTACAATCCTTCCAACTCTTATATAACGCTCTACGGCGACCTAGATGTGGACCGCGCGCTGGCGTTTTTGGACGAGCGTTATCTGTCGCAGTCGAGTGCCGCGAGCCGCCGCATGGACGCCGCCGTTGCCGCCGGCGAGGACCCGTCTGCGCTGGCGCCCAATCCGCTGGACGTGCAGGAGCCTGTGACCTGCGAGTATAAGCGCATCGAGATGGCCACTACACCCGAGAACGCCCTGGTGGGCCTGGGCCTTGTGCTGGGCAGCGCACTCGACCGCAAGCGCACGATCGCGGCGGACATCTTGTTCGAGGCGCTGCTGGGTTCCAACGAGGCACCGGTTAAGAAGGCCATTCTGGCCGCCGGCCTGGGCGGCAACGTGGTGAGCTACACCGCGGCCGAGAGCCTGCAGCCCTACGAGCTCATCATGCTGCAAAACGCGCAGCCCGGCGTGGCGTGCGAGCTGCGTCGCGTGTTCCAGGACGCCTGCCGCGACCTGTGCAAACACGGCGTTCCGCGTGAGCGCCTGGAAGCTATCATCAGCAGCAACGAATACGACCTACGCCAGCGCGACTACGGTATCGCCGACGGCGTGGCCATTGCGTGCGACGCGCTGAGCACCTGGCTCTACGATGACGACGCCGCGACGCTGGCGCTCAAGTATGGCCCGGTGTACGAGGAGCTGCGCGGCGAGCTGGACGGCAGCTACTTTGAGGACCTGCTGCGCGAGCTGGTGCTGCAGAACGACCATATGGCGCTCGTCGAGCTGGTGCCGGTGGACGCCGCCGAGGGTTCGGAGGGCGCCGAAGCTGCCGAGCTGGCAGCCAAGCGTGACGCCATGACCGATACCGAGCTGGCCGATGTGGTCGAGCGCACGGCCGTGCTGCGCGCCGCGCAGGAGGCCGAGGACACGCCCGAGGCCAAGGCCACGCTGCCGCGCCTGCGTGTATCCGACATTGGCGAGGCACGCCCCGAGCCGCCGCTCGTTGTAGACACGACCGCGCCCATCCCCTGCCTGCGCCACGGCATCCCCACCAACCGCCTGGCCTACGCCATGCAGTACTTCGACCTGAGCTGCGTCGCATTTGAGGACCTGCCCTATGTGACGCTGCTCTGCCGCCTGCTCAAGCAGCTGCCCACGAGCGAGCACTCGGCCGAGGAACTCGACAACCTGCTCGCCGGCAAGCTGGGCTTTTTGAGCTTTACGACCGAGGTCATGACCCAGCCCGACGTGGACGGCGTACGCCCCTACCTGCTGGTGAGCGCCGGCGCCCTGTCCGAAAAGATCGATGCGCTGGCGAGGTTGCCGCGCGAGGTGTGGTCGAGCACGCTGTTGCTCGATGCTGACGCCGACCGCGTTCGCGACGTGCTCACGCAGATTCGCATTGGGCTCGAGCAGGGCTTTATCAACAACGGTCACTCGGCGGCGCTCGGTCGCGCGATGAGTTACAGCTCGCCTTCGGCCGTGGTGCGCGAGCAGCTTTCGGGCATGGACTTCTACCTGTTCCTGCGCGATCTGCTCGAGCACTTTGACGAGCGCCTGGACGGCCTGCGCGCCAAGCTTGCCGAGCTGGCAGGTCGTATCTTTGTGGCCGGCGGCTGCCTGGCGAGCTTTACCGGCAGCGATGAGGACTTTGACGCGTACTGGGATGCCGCGGGCGACCTGGGGTTAGGCGCGGACGACGGCGCCGATGCCGACCGCAACGCGCTCGTGGTGCCGACGCCGCGCGACCGTCACGAGGCTTTCGTCATCCCCAGCGACATCTGCTTTGCGGCGAGCGCGTGCGACCCGCGTCGCTTGGGGCTCGACGTGACGGGCGCTTGGGCGGTTGCCGCCAACGCGCTCTCCTACGACTACCTGTGGAACGAGATCCGCGTGAAGGGCGGTGCGTACGGCTGTGGGTTCCGCGCGGCCGGCGAGCGCCAGACGGCGTTCTACACCTACCGCGACCCGGCGATCGACCCCTCGATTGAGCGCGTGGCGCGCGCAGGCGCATGGCTCGGCAGCTTTGAGCCCGACGAGGCCGCCTTTGAGGGCTTTATCGTAAGCTGCGTGAGCGGCATGGACGCACCGGTAAAGCCGTACGCGCTCACCAAGCGCCGCAACACGACCTACCTGGCTGGGCTCGATCCGCACGCGCGCGAGGAGCGTCGCGCCCAGATGCTCGCCGCCACGCCCGGTGAGCTGCGCTCGCTCGGCACCGACGTGACGCGCATCGCGGCCGAGTCGCCCACCTGCGTCTTTGGCGGCCGCGACGTCATCGCAAAGAGCAACGCCGGCTTTAACGTCATCGACCTACTGGGCTAGCCACAGCAAGCAAAACCACCACAAAGGGGACAGTGAACTGCCTCCCATTTCTTGGACATCGGGAAATGGGAGGTTTTCCATGAGTATAGACCTCAGGGTGAAGCACGACCTGGAGTCCAGGAGGCGGGCCGTCGAGCTCTTCGACGCCGGCGTCGGCTGCAAGCCGGCGGCCGAGGCCCTGTCCGTCCCCCGCGAGACCGTGAGAGAATGGCAGTGGGTATACCGGGCGTTCGGAAGCGAGGCGCTGCTGTCCATGGGCGGGAAACAATCCAGGCACACATTCGAGCAGAGGGTCGCCGCGGCGTCGGCCGTGGTCGACGGCGGGATGGCGAAGGCCGACGCCATGGCCGAGTTCGGGATCAGGTCGAAGTCCCCGCTGGAGCGCTGGTGCAGGCTCTACCGCGAGGGCGGCGCCGAGGCGCTGCGGCCCCGCCCGAAGGGCAGGCCGAGGGGGTCGAGGTCGAAACCCCGGGCCCGCACCCGCGAGCAGGAGCTCGAGGAGCGCTGCCGCAGGCTCGAGGCCGAGGTCGCCTACCTAAAAAAATTGCGCGCCCTGGTCGAGCGGGACGGGCTCTGACCAGGGCGGCGGCCGAGGCGGTGAGGGCGCTGCGCGCGGAGGGGCACTCCCTGCGCCACCTGCTGGAGTGCTCGGGGCTCAGGAGGTCGACCTACTACTACGCGCTGGCGCACCCGCGGAGGCCGACCAGGCCCGAGCTGCGCGACGCCGCGGCCGAGATATTCTCGCGCACCGCCAACGGCTGCGGGCACCGGCAGATAGCCATGTGCCTGCGCGCCGAGCTGGGCGCGGTCGTGGCCGACAAGACCGTGCTCAAGATGATGCGCGAGATGGGCATCCGGTGCGGGATACGCCGCCGGGGCTCCCGCCGCCGGTACAGCTCCTACAGGGGGCTCGTGGGGAGCACGTTCGAGAACGTCATCGCGAGGGACTTCGGCGCCGAGGGGCCGTGGCAGAAGCTCGGCACCGACGTCACCGAGTTCAAGGTGGCCGGCGCCAAGGCCTACTGGGCCCCGGTGCTCGACTTCTGCACGAAGGGGATCGTGGCGAGCGACATATCGACCTCGCCGGACCTCGCCCAGCAGCACAGGATGCTCGACCGGCTCCTCGAGGCCCTGCCCGACGGGGCGGCACCGACCATGCACTCGGACATGGGCTGGCAGTACCAGCACGAGTCCTACACCTCCAGGCTGGAGGGGGCGGGCATCACCCAGAGCATGTCGCGCAAGGGGAACTGCGTCGACAACGCCGCCACCGAGCAGCTCTTCGGCCACGTGAAGGACGAGTTCTACCGCGGCAGGGAGTGGGGCAGCTTCGAGGACTTCAAGCGCGACCTGGAGGGGTACATAGTCCATTGGAACACGCGGCGCAGGCAGGTAAGATTGAAGGGCCTGACGCCGGAGGAGTTCCGGAACCGGGCCCTTGCGGCGTAGTCGCTATTTATTCAGTCCAAGTTTCGGGGTGCAGTTCACAGGCACCTTTGTGGTGGTTTCGACATTTGCCCAGATAAAACCTGCCAAAATAAACCTGTCCCTTTTTGGTAGGTTTGGGAGAGGAAGCCGGGATGGACAAGGCTGAGTTGCGGCGGGCGGTGATTGCTCGGCGTGATGCTCTTGATTTGGACTTGCGGGCGGCGAAGTCTGCTGATATCTGTGCGCGGCTGGTTGAGCTGCTGGGCCGCTTGGATGCCGCGGCGCCGCGCACCGTTGCCGTCTATGCCGCGATGGGTTCCGAGGCAGACCCTGCCGCGTTTGCCGCTGCGGCCGCCGCGCGCGGCTGGCGCGTGGCCTATCCGTGCATGCTCTCGGCAATTGATGCCGCAGCTTGTGGCCAGCGCATGTGCATGAGGGCAGTTGCCGCCGATGATGCATCCGCGGCACCGTTTATCGCCCACCCCACGCGAACCTTCGCTGCCGCGGACATCGGCAGCAACCGCTTCCCCATCGTGCCCGCCGAAGCTCTCGACATGATCATCGTGCCGCTCGTAGCCTTCGACCGCGCCGGCGCGCGTCTGGGCTACGGCGGCGGTTGCTACGACCGCTACCTGCCCACTGTTTCGCCCGCATGCCACGTCATCGGCATTGCCTTTGACGAGCAGCGCGTCGACGACGTTCCCACCGACGCCCACGACCTGCCGCTGCCCAACATCATCAGCGCCTAACCGCCGTTGCATCGCACCTGCACGATGAGCGTGGAAAATCTCCCACTTTGGGACTGTTCGGGGGCAAAAAACGGGAGATTATCCACGCTCATTATTCAAACGTCCGATAATCCACGCTCGTATGTCTGAAAATCCACGCTCAATCAACGCGCGTCCAGATTTCCGCGCTCGTGTGTCCGATTATCCACGCTCGTGCAGCTTAACGCCCCGCAACCGCCTCAACATGCACGCGGCACGCCGGCAACTTTGAGCTTGCGATCGAGCTTTGCCGGATCCCTCAGATCATCCCAGCACAAGCGCACGATCCTGCAGTTATCAAGCAGCGAAAGCCTCGACTCGCGCTGGCGCTCATCAAACTGCGCCTTTGCGAGCTTGCCCTCCTCCGCTGCCTTCTCGCTTTTAACGAATCCGTCAAATTCCCCGATGATCAGCCGATCTTCCACGCGCCACAAGTAGTCGACGCGATACGGCCGTCCCGGCTCAACCGGGTCAAACAGCTCAATTTGCAGCTCCGGCGTCTGCCAGCCGCGCTCGATCATCAGGGCGCGCGCCTTGGACTCGCCACCGCTTTCCGACAGGCCATCGGCATACCGCGCAACCCTGCGCGCCGTCACAACACCGCGACGATTTAAGCCAAGCTTGTTGACTGCCTCAACGAGATGCTCCTTCGACAACAGCTGCTCATGAAGCGCCGAGTCCGCAATGATCAGTCCCTCGACAAACGATGCATCGACCAGGCAATCCGTAATCGTTTGATCGATATCGGTCACGGCAATATCCATCTGGCTGGCCCGCGTTCGATGAGCATAGCGATGGCGAATAATCTTAGAGCCCGGCGTCGTTGATTGTGCCGGTGCCACGGCGATATGGATGTGCGTCAAATTGGCATGCGAAACCGAAAGGCCATAGATAACAGCCGCTGTATAGGAGCAAAACGTCCAGTCGGGATGCTTTTGCGCAAGGGCCCGCACCCGATGCAGATAACGCTGTCGAAACTTGAGTTCGGACCAATATTCCGGACGCGCATACAGCCCTGGCATGACCGCCTCTAGACTTCCCGCCGCCACCCGTCGCTCAATCTGCTTTGCCTCCGCCGCAGTTCGCGCGTACACGCAGCTCATCTGCTGTTCGCATGCCTTAATGTGACCTGCAAGTCTTTGATTCGCCGTCATGTTTGCCATGTCGCCTCCAAACTCTTGGAACGGCGCCAACGTACCAGGCGGTTTCATGCGAAGTCTGACCAAATGCCAACCAAAAGCTGACCAAATGCTTGACGGTTTTGAACGCTTTAGGTTAATGGCTTATATCTGCAGGTAGAACGGTTGTCAAGAGGTCCCTGTCTCCACATTTTGAACCTCAAAAGCCACCGACTTCATTGAAAGAAAAAATGGCTCTTCGGGGGTTTGTGTGGGTTAGCCGCCCGGTAAAAACATGCGTCTAGCAGCGGCGGCGCGCCTCGCGTATCGTTGTTTTCCGACCAAAGAAAATAATTAACGCGCGAAAGGTGCGCCGCCATGCTGAACAGTCTACTCAAAAGGGCGCTCGGTCTCGAGCGCGCCGTCGTCGAGGGCGCGAGAATCGAGGGCGATTCCATAATCGTCTCCGTGAGGCCCAGGAGGGCGGCGCCGAGGTGCCCGGTGTGCGGGCGCCGCTGCGCCGCCTACGACAGGCTCCGGCCCAGGCGCTGGAGGGCCCCCGACCTCGGCTCGATCCGCTGCTACCTCGAGCACGCCCCCGTCAGGGCCCGCTGCCCCGAGCACGGCGTGCGCACGGCGCCCGTCCCCTGGGCGAGGTGCGCCTCGAGCAGGTTCACCTCGGCCTTCGAGGACTGGGTCGCGTGGCTCGCGCTGCACATGTGCCGCAGCGCCCTGTCCGAGCTGGCGCGCGTCGACTGGCACACCGTGGGCGGCATCTGCGCGCGCGTCGAGGCCTCGCTCGAGGAGGCCGACGGCCGCGGCAGGCTCGACGGGCTGCGCCGGATCGGCGTCGACGAGACGAGCTACAAGAAGGGCCAGAGGTACCTGACGGTCGTGGTGGACCACGACCGCGGGAGGGTCGTGTGGGCCTGCAGGGGCCACGGCAAGGCCAGGCTCGAGGAGTTCCTCGACCTGCTCGACGACGGGCAGAGGGAGGCCATCGAGGTGGTCACGGCCGACGGCGCGTCCTGGATCGCGGACGCCGTGGCCGAGCGCCTGCCGCGCGCTGAGCTCGCCGTCGACCCGTTCCACGCGGTCTCCTGGGCGACCGATGCGCTCGACGCGCTCAGGCGCGAGGTGTGGAGGGGCCTTCGCTCGGCGCCGCGGCCGAGGCGGCGGGGCGGGCGCCCGAGGGCCGGGGAGGTCGCGCCGCCCGACCCAGCCGCGGCGGTGAAGGGGCTGAGGTTCCCGCTGCTCAAGAACCCCGAGGACCTCACCGGGGCCCAGGCCTCGGCGCTCGGGGAGCTCAGGCGCACGGGCTCCGCGCTGTGGAGGGGCTACCTGCTCAAGGAGGGGCTGCGGGCGGTCTTCCGGGCGGGGCCGGGCGAGGCCGCCGACGCGCTGGACGGCTGGCTCGCGTGGGCGTGCCGCAGCCGCATACCGCGCTTCGTGGAGCTCTCCCGCAAGGTCCGCAGGAAGCGCCGGGGCATACTCAGGTCGATAGAGCTGGGCGTCTCCAACGCGAGGGTCGAGGCGGTGAACAACAAGATCAAGGTGGCCATCAGGCAGGGCTACGGGTTCCGCAACATCGACAACCTGATCGCGCTCATCATGCTCAGGTGCTCGGACCTGAGGCCGGCCCTGCCGGGGCGCGAGGGGTAGCGTCTACCCACACGAACTCACGAAGCCTCGAAAAAATGCCGTGGATCAAAACTACCTAGTTTGCGATGCGGCCCGTATGTACTCGACGCATGATGCTGCCGCCGGTACAACAGCTGCAGAAAAATCGAGCGTGGAAAATCTCCCGCTTTGGGCCCCCTTACGAGCTAAAAACGGGAGATTATCCACGCTCATTCAACATGCATCCGATTATCCACGCTCGTGTGTCCGATTATCCACGCTCGTCGCGTAGCGGCCACGGTAACCGCCGCAGCCACAGCCACGACAGCGGCCTAGTGCTCTTCGCCGGCGCGAGCCAGGTCGTAGGGCGTGGTCTGGTAGACGTAGTAGTTGAGCCAGTTGGTGTAGAGCAGCTGAGCCTGGCTGCGCCAGACGTTGCGCGGCTCGGCGGTGGGGTCGTCGTTCGGGAAGTAATGCGCCGGCACCTGGGGGTTGAGACCGCGCTTCACGTCTCGCTCGTACTCCAGGCGCAACGTGTCGGTATCGTACTCCGGATGGCCAAAGACAAAGAAGCGGCGGCTGTCGGTCGACTTGACGATGTACAGGCCCACCTCGTCGGACACGGCCACGACCTCAAGCTGCGGCTCAGCCTCCACGTCCTCGCGGCGCACATCGGTGTTGCGCGAATGCACGGCATAGAAGCGGTCGTCGAAGCCGCGGACCAGCGGGCTTTGCGGCTTCACCAGATAATGCTCGAACACGCCACTTGCCTTGGCCGGTAGATCGTACTTCTGAATGCCGTAATGATGGTAGAGCCCCGCCTGCGCGCCCCAACAAATGTGCAGCGTGGAGTGCACGTGCGTGGTGGACCAGTCCATGATCTGGCAGAGCTCGGGCCAGTAGTCGACCTCCTCGAATGGCATCTGCTCCACGGGCGCGCCCGTGATAATCAGGCCGTCGTAGTGGATGTCGCGGATGTCGTCGAACGTGCGGTAGAACGTCTCCAGGTGGCCGGCGCTCACGTGCGTGGCCTCGTGCGTTTTGGTGCGCAGCAGGTCCACCTCCACCTGCAACGGCGTGTTGGAGAGTTTGCGCATAATCTGCGTCTCGGTGGCGATCTTGGTGGGCATGAGGTTGAGGATGAGCACACGCAGCGGACGGATGTCCTGGTGCAGCGCGCGGTACTCGGTCATGACAAAGATGTTCTCGCTCTCGAGCTGCGCGGCGGCAGGGAGGGCGTCGGGAATGCGAATGGGCATGGATGCTCCTTACGAGTCAGTTGCAGCTATGGTACAACGACCGGCCCCATCCGCGCGAGCACATCGCCCAGCGATGCCGTCAGCGGCCCAAATCACTCCAAAAGTAGAGATTAAGGCATGTCCCAAAAATCTACGGCGCTTTAGCCTAGCAAAGTGACGGCAGGACGCTACAATAGTTCGACGCGAAAACTCGGCCGAAAGGATACAGATATGTACCAGACGCGTAAGATCGGTGTGGTCGGCCAGGGCCACGTAGGAGCGCATGTCGCCAACAGCCTACTCATGCAGGGCATTGCCGATGAGCTGTACCTGTGCGATATCAACGAGGCCAAGGTGACGTCCGAGGTCCAGGACCTGCGCGACTCCCTTTCGTTTGTCCCGTACAACACCAAGATCGTCAACTGCTACGACCACTACGAGGAGCTGGCCTGCTGCGACGTCATCGTCAACGCCGCCGGCAAGGTCGCGCTGGCCGCCGGCAGCCGCGACGGCGAGCTGTTCTTTACCACCGACGCCGCCCGCTCCTTTGCCAAGCGCATCGTCGACGCCGGCTTCGACGGCATCTTCGTCTCCATCTCCAACCCCTGCGACGTCGTGTGCACCGAGCTGTGGCATCTGACCGGCTACGATCCCAAAAAGATCATCGGCTCGGGCTGCGGTCTGGATTCCGCCCGCCTGCGCACCGAGATCTCCAAGAAGATCGGCATCTCGCCCAAGTCCGTCGACGCCTACATGATCGGCGAGCACGGCTTTAGCCAGCTTGCCGCCTTTAAGGCAGCAACTATCGCCGGTAAGAGCCTCAACGAGCTTCAGGCCGAGAACCCCGACAAGTACGCCTTCGACCACATGGAGGTCGAGGAGCTCGCGCGCAAGGGCGGCTATGTGACCTACGCCGGCAAGCAGTGCACCGAGTACGCCGTCGCCAACTCCGCCGCGCGCGTCTGCGCTGCCGTGCTGCACAACGAGCACGCCGTGCTTTCGGCCTCTACGCTCATGACCGGCCAATATGGAGAGGAGGGCATCTTTACCTCCCTGCCGTGCGTGATTGGTGCCGAGGGCGTCGAGGAGGTCTACACGCTGGACCTGTCCGAATACGAGCTCGAGGGCTTCCACAAGAGCTGCCAGCACATCCGCGACAACATCGCCCAGCTCGACTGGTGGGACGCCGAGGCCTACGCCGCAAAGTAGGCCGTAGGCTGCCGCAACCTTGCGAATCTAAGCGCGATACCAAGCGGGCCGCGCCGGAAATCCCCGGCGCGGCCCGCTTTTTTGACTCACGCAGTGCCCTTGCGAATCGAAGGTGAATGCTTTTCCCAGTACCTAGTACTGCTCGACGCCCATGTAGCGGCGGAACTCGGGGCTGTGGTCGAAGACCTTGCCGCGGGCGGCACGCAGCTCGCAGCTCATCGCGTAGAAGAAGATCGGCTCAAGGAACGAACGCACGCTGGCGGGCACCTCGCCCACGCCGTACTCGAGCGCGTCGAGCACCATGATCGTATCGGTGTGCGTGTTGAGGAACGCAAGCGCGCGTTCCTCCATGGGGCGGCACTCGCCGGCACCGAGCTGCACAAAGTAGAACACGCCGGGCTCGGTGGCCTCGAAGGGGCCGTGGAAGTACTCACCGGAGTGGATGTAGCAGCAGTGCTGCCACTGCATCTCCATGAGCGAGCAGATGGCCATGGCATAGGTCTGGCTAAAGTTGGGGCCGGAACCCAGGATGTAGAAGAACTCGTGCTGCTGGCAGAGCTCGGCGAAGCGGGCGCCCAGCTCGGCGTTGACCTTCTCGCGCGCAGCGGGCAGCAGCGCGTCCATCTGCTTGAGGCCGGCGTACATGTCGGCGAGCGCCTCGTAGCCCTCCTGCTGGTCGAGCAGCTCGGCGGCGATCAGAGCGCCGATGCCCTGCGGCACCTCGGCCTGCGACACGCCCTCGCCCCAGGGGTAGACCCAGGTAGTCCACTTGCCGTTGTCAATCTTGGAGCCCTCGCAGTCGGTCATGGCGACGACCTCGGCGCCGGCAGCCAGCGCCATCTCGCAACCGTCGACGACCTCCTGCGTATTGCCGCTATGGCTGCAGGCGATGACGAGCGACTTCTCGCCAAGGCTCTTGGGGGCCATCAGGCAGAACTCGCGTGCGGTGTAGACCGTGGAGGTAAACGTGGTGGCCTCGCGCTTGAGCAGCTCGTTGGCAGGCATCAGGTCGATCATCGAACCGCCGCAGGCGATCCAAAAGACGTTCTCGATCTTACCCTTGCGCTCGATGATTTCCTGGACCAGATCATGTGCGTTCATGCTGATGTTCCTCCTTGTGTGGCGACCTTAAGCGACAGCAGCTCGTACCTGCGGTCGTTCTATGTTGTCCTATTTATACCACGCAAGCTACCGCAGGTGAAGTCATTTCAGCAAATTTGTTCTATGTTGTTCTATCTGTGGACATTAGATGTCGAACACGTAGCGCGAGCCCACGATCTTTTGGCGGCCGAGCAACAGAGGTCGCTCATCAAAATCGGTAAAGTACGCCTCCATGTAGAAGAGCGGCTCGCCGACCGGCACCTCCAACAGCGGGGCCGCCTGAGCATCGGCAAGCGCAATCTCCACGGTGCAGGGGTCGGACTTGAGCGGCGCGCGACCCGAATGCTCGGCAACGAGCGCAAAGATTGAGTTATCGGTGAGGTCCTTATCGGCAAGCGTCTGCAGGTAGGGATGGTCGGCGAGCACAAAGGCGTTGTTCTCAAGCATGACGGGGATGCCATCTGCCGTGCGCACGCGCTCGACCACGATGAGCTCGCAGCCGGGCTCCACGCCAAAAAACACCGCTTCCTCGTGCGTCGCCGCGACCACCGTGCGCGACACCAGACACGCTCCGGGCACCATGTCGTTGGCAGCACAGCCCTCAGTAAAGCTCTGGACGTCACCCTTCTGGCGAATCTTACGCTTGAGCTTGGGAGCACACACAAAGGTGCCCCTCCCCTGCTGGCGGTTGAGATACCCCGCGCGCGACAGCTCCTCGATGGCACGGCGCACGGTGATGCGTCCCACGCCATAGGACTTCGCGAGCTCTATCTCAGAAGGAATGCGCGAGCCGGATGCGTACACGCCGCGCGCGATCTCGCCTTTTAGGTCGTCCATGACCTGCTGGTACAGCGGCACGGCGGACACGTCAGTGCGGTCGGTTTTATCGTCGAATGCCATCGTTACGCTCCATCCCGCGCATGCTCGGACTCAAATTCTTCAATCGCCGCCATAAACTGCTCGCCAAAGGCGTCGGCCTTTTTCTCGCCGATACCGTTGACCCGGATAAGCTCCTCGCGTGTCTGAGGGCGCAAGCGGCACAGGCCGCGCAGTGCCTTGTCGGAAAAGACCATGTACGGCGCCATCTCCAGCTCGGTCGAGATCTCCTTGCGCAGCGCACGCAGGCGCTCGAACAGCTCGGCATCGTCGCCCACGCGCGGACGCTGATCCAGCTCGGCCTCCTCGCGCAGCAGATCCACCGCACGGCGGGCGCGGGCCGAGGCCTTGCGCTTGGACGCGCGACGCTTAACGGTAAAGGCGAACGCCTCATCCTCGACCTCGCCGGCACGCGGGCCCAGCCCAACGACCGGGTACTGCCCCTGCGAGGTTGCCAGATAACCGCGGCCGCACAGCTGGCCAATGATGTCCTTGATGTGCCCGACCGATTCGCTTGACAGCTCACCGTAGCCGCGGTCCTCGTCCAGATGCATCTGGCGAATGCGCTCGGTGTTGCCGCCGTGGAGCACGTCGGCGATCAGCGACTTGCCAAAACGCATGGGACGCGTGGCCACATAGCGCACAGCGGCGCGGGCCATATCGGTGACGTCCTCGACCTCGAACTGTGTGAGGCAGTTGCTGCAGTTGCCGCAGCCCTCGGCGTCATCCGTGGCGGCGCTGCCCGCACCAGCCGCTGACGCATGCTCGGCCGCGGCCTCGTCGCCAAAGTAGCGCAACATGTATTCGCGCAGGCAGCCGGTGGTATTGCAGTAGCCCTCCATCTGGCTGAGCAGACGATATCGATTCTGGAGCGCCCACGCGCGTTGCTCGTCGTCAAGTGCCTCGTCGGCAGCATCTCCGCGGTCGATCAAAAAGCGGCGCATGCGAAAATCGTTGCCGTTCCACAGCAAATGGCAGCTGGCCGGATCGCCATCGCGGCCGGCGCGGCCTGCCTCCTGGTAGTAGGCCTCGATGCTCTCGGGCACGTTGTTGTGGATCACGTAGCGCACGTTGGGCTTGTCGATGCCCATGCCAAAGGCGTTGGTCGCAACCATCACCTGAATATCGTCGTCGATAAAGGCGCGCTGGCTTTGACGGCGGGCGTCGTTGCCCATGCCGGCATGGTAGCGGCCAACGCGAATGCCGCTGGGGCCCAGCGCTTCGGCGAGATCGCCTGCCAGCGCATCGACCGTCTTGCGGGTCGAGCAATACACGATGCCGCTCTCGCTCGAATGCGCGATCACGTAGTCGCGCACCCAGGCGGCCTTGGCCTTGTCACCCATCTCCTCGCAGCCAAAGTAGAGGTTCTTGCGATCGAAGCCCGTCACCACCGTCGCGGGGTTTTGCAGGCCGAGCATCTGCTGAATGTCCGTGCGCACGCGCTCGGTCGCCGTAGCGGTAAAGGCCGCCACGATGGGGCGCTGCGGCAGGGAATCGATGAACTCGCGAATCTGCAGGTAGGCGGGGCGGAAATCCTGGCCCCACTGGCTCACGCAGTGGGCCTCGTCAATGGCCACGAGCGGCGCGCCAATGCCGCCGTCCGCTGCGACCTCCTGCGCAAAGGCCAAAAAGCGCGGCTCGAGCAGGCGCTCGGGCGCCACGTACATAAGCTGGTAGCGGCCCTCGCGCGCCCGCTTGAGCACGGTATTTTGCTGGGCCGGAGTAAGGCTGGAGTTGAGATAGCTGGGTCGCGCGCCCGCCGCGAGCAGCGCACGGGTCTGGTCCTCCATGAGCGAAAGCAGCGGGCTCACCACAAAGGTGATGCCGGGCAGCATGAGCGCGGGCACCTGGTAGCAAATGGACTTGCCGGCGCCTGTGGGCATAACACCCAGCGCATCGCGACCGGCAAGGATCGCATCGACCATGCGGTCCTGCCCCGGGCGAAACGAGGTGTAGCCAAAATAGGCGCCGAGCGTGTCGAGCGCCATCTGCTGCATGCTATCGGTCATGGTTTCCTAACGTCCAAGTCATCTGCCGCCGATTATACGCCGCCACGCGGACCGGTGCCCCACGGTTGCCGGCCACGGGCGGCGCAATCCGAAAGGAACGAGCGTGGATTTTTGGACACTTTCCGGATGAGCGTGGATAATCTCCCACTTTGGGCCCGTCACCAAGCCAAAAACGGGAGATTATCCACGCTCATTCTGCAGATTGCCGCTCTGGCGGGCTTGCAACGTCGACCGGTCCGCCGTTCGTCAGAACGGCGGAACCAACCCTACATCACCATGACGTAGCGGCTGCCCACGTAGTACTGCTTACCCATCAGGACCGGCTCGCCATTGGGGCCGATAAAGCCGGCACGCAGGTTGAGCAGTGGATCGTGCGGAGCAATGCCCAGCTCAGCCGCCTGCTCGGCATTGGCGCGAACGGCCTCGACCGTGCGGTAGCCAACCGAGACAATCGGCGTTCCGCCAACACGCTCGACCTCGGCAAAAATGGACTTGTCCTCAAGATCGGCCGTCAACAGCTCGCGGTAGGCGTCAAACGGCACAAAGATGTTCTCCTCAAAGATGGGCTCGCCGTCGGCCGTACGCACGCGCTTGATATGCAGCAGCAGCGCATCCTTCTGCAAGCCAAAGAACTCCATCTCGTTTTGACGTGCCGGCACAATCTGGCGATCGACCACATGTGCGCCCGCCTTCATGCCATTGTCGGCACACAGCGCGGTAAACGTCTGCAGCGTCGAGGCGTGGAACTGGCGGTTGATGTGCGGCGTGGAGACAAAGGTGCCGCGGCCCTGCTGCTTAACCAGGTAGCCATCGGAGCACAGCTCCTCAACGGCGCGGCGCACCGTAATGCGGCTCACCTCGTACTGTTCGGCAAGCTCAAGTTCGGACGGAATACGCTCCTTGGGTGCATAAATACCTTTCTCGATCGCATCCTTGATCTCGTCGTAAATCTGCTGGTAAAGCGGTGCATTTTTTGGTGCAGGCATGTTTAATCACTCTTATCAAAATATCGAAATAACTAATACGTATATAACGTCTTTTTATATGTTACCTCAGTTTGATAAAACGATACACCACATACAGCAAATCCTTACTTGCCGTCGTCCTGCTGCAGGCTGTCCTGCTCGATGAGGCGCGCCTGCCTGCAGGCCATGCGCGCGGGCTTGTCGGGATCGGGTACGGCCGTGGGCATGGGCTCGTCAACATGACCGCCCCACCAGCCGCCCACAAAGTTGAGCGTGTGGAACACGTTGATCACGGCGCCGGGATCAATGTCGCATACCAGCTTGATAATGTCCTGACTCTCGTAGGTCGAGACAACGGCGTGCAGCAGGTACATCTTTTCGCGGCTGTATCCGCCGATGACCTCGGCACAGCTAATGCCGTGCTGATAATGGTCAACATAGGCAGTCATGATCTCGTCGGCCTTACGCGTCGTGATCTGTAGCGTCACGCGGTCGTAGCGACGATAGAAACTGTCGATGGTCTTGGTCGAAATAAACTGGAACACGATGGAGTACGCCGCATTGTCCCAGCCAAACATAAAGCCAAAGATCGCCAAGATAAAGCAGTTGAAACCAAAGATGACGCCCCAGATGGTCTTACCCGTGTGGTTGGACACCCACAGCGCGATGAAGTCGGTGCCGCCGGTCGATGCGCCGGACTTAAGCGCGATAGCGGCGCCCAAGCCCGAGACCACGCCGCCAAAGATGATGAGCATAATCTTGTCGCCCAAAAACGGTGCGAAGTGAAAGATGTTGAGGAACAGCGACGAGAGCATGACCTGCATCATCGAGAAGATGACGAAGCGCTTGCTGATGCCGCTCCAGCACAGGAGCGCCACGGGAATGTTGAGCGCGAGCATGCCGAGCGAGGTGTCGATATGGACGCCGCCGAGCGAGGTAACGCGATCGAGCAGGACCGCGACGCCGGTGAGGCCGCTCGGAAGCAGGTCGGCGGGCCGAATGAACGCCTGAATCAGGAAGGTCTGCAGAATGGCGGATATGGTGACCGCCACCGCTGTGATGGCGCGGCGGACGATGGTGAGGCGGCCGAGCACGAGCACTCGGTCCGCGAGCTGATCGATGGCGTTCGCCACGTAGGCTCCTTTCGAAGGCAGATGTAATTGTGGGGCATGCCGGCGATTGTAGCATGGAGCGTGCGGAGGCGCTTCAATTCACCCTCTCTCGACAACCATCAGAAGGACCGTGAGGTCGCTCAAAAGAAAAACGCCGTGAAGAGAGCGATCCCTTCACGGCGAATTCGGCGTTTGCCCAGATAAAACCTGCCAAAATAAACCTGTCCCTAAATGGCAGGTAGGATGTCGGACAGGTTGTCGATGACAACGTCGGCGGCGGACTGGTCCAGGTTGACGCCCTCGTGCGGACGCAGCGCCAGGACGCGGGCGCCAGAGCGCTTGCCGGCCTCGATGCCCAAAGGCGAATCCTCGATAACCAGGCACTCGGCAGGCTCCACCCCCAGCGCCTCCATGGCACGCAGGTAGATCTCGGGGTCGGGCTTAAACGCACTGCACTCGTGCCCGCTGATGGTGTAGTCCAGCACGTCGGCGATACCGGCAATCTCCACCAGCTCGTCGATCAACTCGCGATAGGACGAGCTTGCGATGGCGCACTTCACGCCGCGCTCGTGCAGCTTACGCATCACCGGCTCCGTCTGCTCGTTGAGCAGCTCGGCATACGGAACGGGGTGGTCCGGGCTGTAGACCTGCTTGTACTCCACGCGCAGGCGCTCGCGCAGCTCAATATCGTCAGGCACCAGCGCCTCCCAAATGGCAGGCTCGTTAGACCCCGAAAGATCGGGGATCTCGTCAAAGTGGAAGCCCTTCTCTTCCATAAATGCCACGCGGCGACGGTTGTAGAACCACTCGGTATCGACCAGCACGCCGTCCATGTCAAACAGCACTGCCTTGATCATACGCATCTCCTCCCACCTGCCAAAAAGGGACAGGTTCATTTTGGTAGGTATTATCTGGGGTTTTGCGGCGTGACGAACACGCCCCCCAAAGCAAAAAAGGGGACGGGGCGCAAACCCCATCCCCTCTCAATCAACCCGTAAGGTTTACTTACTTGTGATTAGTAGGAAAGCTTCCACATGTAGCGACGCATGGTCAGCGGGTGCTGACGGGCCTCGGCGATCTGGTTGCCGTACTCGCGCATAACGGCGAGATGCAGCAGCGGGTTGAAGTAGGTGATGACGCTCGCCGGCACGGCGTCGGCCAGACCGTAGTCCTTAGAGTCGATCAGAGCGACCTTGGCGCCCATGCGCTCAAGGAAGGTGAGGGCGCGAGCGTCCATCGGACGGGTAGCACCATCGGACATGAAGAAGACGTAGGGCTTACCCTCGGTGGAAACCTCGAACGGGCCGTGGAAGTACTCGCCGGTGTTGTAGGCGGCGGCGTCGATCCACTGCATCTCGGTGAACAGGAAGGCGGCGTGAGAGTAAGCCATCTTCTCGGAGGCACCGGAAGCCATGAAGTAGATCATCTTGTCGTCCTTGAAGTCCTCAGCGAACTTCTTGGCGAGCTTGGTGCAGTGCTGAGCAGCGTTCTCGCACAGGTCGAAGATGTTGGTGAGGCCGGTGATCATGTCCTCGTAATGATCATAACCCTCGGTCTGCTGAAGGATCTCGAGAGCAAGAGCGATGGCGTAGCCAGGCTTCTCGGCCTTGGCGGCATAGTTAGCGTGGAAGCCGTGGACGATGACGTGGTCGGCGTCGACGGTCAGAGCGGAGCCAGCCTTGTTGGTGAGGGAGACGACCGGGCAGTTGTGCTTCTTGGCGGTCTTGTTGGCCTCGACGGTCTCGGGCGTGGAGCCACCGAGGGAGCAGGTGATCACGAAGGTGTGCTCGTTGACCCAGGAAGGCGTGTCGTAGTTGAACTCGTTAGCGGTGAAGATCTGAACGTTCAGCTTGTCCGTGTTGTTGGCCAGGAAGTACTTGGCGGGGTACAGGTCGGACATGGAAGCACCGCAGCCGACGAAAGCGACGCTGTGGATCTCGTGGTTGGACAGGACGTCAGCGACGATCTGCTTAGGGAGGTTAAGGTCGATCTCGTACATCTGACACATTCCTTTCGATGTTTTGCGGCGCCACTTTGCCGGACGCTCGCAGGGTTACTGAGGTTTGGACCGAGTCGCCGGTCCGGATGCGACCAAGGGGCTGACCTTAATCACATGTTGAAAAACGGGAGCCTGCCTGGGGGTATGGGGCCCAGGCAGGTCCCCAGGGGAAAGCGGTTAGACACTTGGGGTCGCAACTAGGCCAAGATGCCGGCCGCGGAGAGGGCGATGCCGCCCACGATGGCGATCACGAGAAGCCAACCGGTGTTGACGTTCTTCTTGATGAGCCAGTACATAAGGCCGGTGAGGCCGAGGGAGATCATCTGGGGCATCATGCCGTCCAGGATGTCCTGGATAACGACGGTGCCGTCAGCGAACTGCAGCGGGGTGGTGGCGCCGATCAGCGTAGCGATCATGCCGCCCACGGACATAAGACCCACGATGCCGCAGACATACATGAGCTTCTCCATGAGGTCGCCGCTCTGAAGCTTGCTCAGATACTGGTGACCACCCTGATAGCCCATCTTGGCGGCAAACCAAGTGATCAGCACGGAGGGGATAATGGAGATGAGCATGGCCAGGATCGGGCCCATGATGGAGCCCTGCTGAGCCAGCTGGACGCCCAGGCCAAAGGCAATGACACGGATGGTGCCCTGGAAGAAGGAGTCACCGATACCGGAAAGCGGGCCCATGAGGGAGGTCTTGACCGCGTTGATCGAATCGGGGTCGAAGTTATCGGGATCCTTGGCGTACTCCTCCTCCATGGAGGCGGCGAGGCCTAGGACGAAAGCGCTCGTCTGCGGGGTGCAGTTGTAGAACGCCATGTGACGGTGGTAAGCCTCTTTCTTAGCAGCGAGCTGCTTGGGGTCGGACTCATCCGGATAGAGGCGGTCGAGCGTGGGAACCATGCCGTAGAGGAAGCCCATGTTCATCTGACGCTCGTAGTTCCAAGAGGCCTGGATGGCCCAGGAGCGCCAGAAGAACTGGCTGACCTTCTTGTTCAGGGACACGTCCTTGGTTGCGGTTGCCATAGTGTGTTCCTCCTTAGTCTTCGTCGTCTTCGAGCGGATCGTAGTCGGAATCGACACCGGCGGCTGCATGGGAACCGTTGAACTTGAAGCCCATGAAGACGATAGCCAGGCACACACCGATCAGAGCGACCGCGATGACGGACAGGTTGAGGTAGGCGGCGAGCAGGAAGCCGATGAACAGGAACGGAGTCATGCCATTCTTGATCATCATGGTGAGCAGCAGGGCCAAGCCGTAGGCGGTCATAATCTTGGTCGAGACGTTCAGACCAGTGGACAGCCACTCGGGAACCATGTTGACGATGGCCTGGACCAGGTCGGTGCCGACAAAGACGGCCAGGAAGATCGGCAGGAAGTACATGATGGCGTACAGACCGGAGCCGGCGCAGATGTGCATACGGTAGGCGGTCTTAAACTTGCCGTTATCGATCGCGCTATCGGCCACATGGGTGAGGGCGGCGATGATGGAACGGAAGACAATGCCGAGGAGCTGACCCAGGACGGCGACCGGGATGGCGATCGTCATGGCGGTCTCGGCGGAAGCATCGGTCAGGCATGCGAAGGCAGCGGCCACGATGCCACCCAGGACCATATCGGGCGGGACGGCTGCGCCGACCTGCACCAGGCCCATGGACACGAGCTCGACGGCAGCACCGACGGCGAGGCCGGTGGGCACATCGCCCAGCAGCAGACCGACGAGCGTAGCGCCAACGAGGGGCTGCTCGAAGTTAAGACGACCGAGCAGGCGGGAGTCCCACATGCAGAACACGCCGACGAGGCCGACGAGCACCGCACTGATGAACGTATTCATACCCTTCTCCTTTCAGTCAGGCAAAAGCCTGGTTGATTACAGCTTGGCGTCGATGTCGACGCTCTGATACGTAGGGGTCTGCTGAACGTAGAGCTTGATGCCCATGTCGAGCAGCTGGTTGACGTCGGCCTTTTGGGTGGCGTCGAAGAAGACGGAGCTGTCCTTGCCGCCGATCTGATCGGCACCATCGTGGTTGGCGGTAGCGCCCAGGTTGATGGCGTCGAGCTTGTAGCCCTGGCAGAACTGCAGCATCTCGGCAGTGTTGCCAAAGACGAACATGACGCGCTCGCCGAGGGTGTTGAGCTTGTCCATCTTGGCGAGGGCACACTCGACGGTGAAGACGTTCAGGCGCACGCCCTGGGGCTTTGCCAGCTTAAGAGCGCCCTTCTTGATGTCATCGTTGGCGGCAGCGTTGTCGACGACGATGATGCGCTCGGCCTGGACCTTGGTGGTCCAGGTAAAGACGACCTGGCCGTGCAGCAGACGGTAGTCAAGACGTGCGAGGACGATCTTGGCGGGACCGGCGTTGTGACGGGCTGCCTTGGCCTTCTTGGCGGGGGCTGCGGGAGCAACCTCGACCGGGGCGTTGGGGTTGGTCAGACCGGTGCGGGCCTCGTTGATGAGGGCCGCGAGTTCGGCACCCTTGACGGGGGCGGGACTCAGAGCGAGCGTGAGCGCCAGCGGGATGTTGAAACCGCTGATAACCGTGAACTTCGTGCCGTTCTTGGAAAGCTCGACCATGTTGTTGTTGACCGAGCTACCGAGCATATCGGTTAGCACGTAGACGGTGTCGTCCGCGTTGAACGTGGCGATCATGGCCTCCACCTTATTGGTGATGGGCTCCTTGTCGTCACGAGCAAGCGACACGACGTGGACGTTCGACACGTCGCCGAGAACCATCTCGAGCGTGTCTTTGGCGCCTGCGGCCAGGCCGCCATGAGATGCGAGAATGATCTGATTCATCTTGCCTCCTCCTTTTCGTTATGGTCATTATAACGTCTTATACGTTGCTTATATTGCTAATTAGTATAAAGACCGTTCGCGGGTAAAAATCGACCGTTGACGGGTTTAACGTACTCGAAACGTTGGGGTTGGTTAGCGAACCTTGGCTGGATACGCCGCGATCCAGGCCTCGGCATTGGCCCCTATCGCACGAAGTACCAGGGGCTTTCCTGAACATTGGTCTGCAGCGTAATGCCCGTGCGCTCGGTAAACAGATCCATGTCCTGCGATTTTTCCGTCCACCACGCGTTGGGCTTAAAGGTCATACTCTCGACAATACGTTTGACGATGACGCTATTGCGCAGCCTGGAGAAGTCGGTGTTCATGATCAGGATGGACGTGAGCACCAACACGATGCCCAGGACCTTGATCGCGCCGGCGGACTCGGCATAGATGCCGATGCCCAGCAGCACGGTAACCACCGTCTCGAACGACATCACGACCGGGACCTTCGACGTCTCGAGCCCCATGGACAGGCCTTGCATATACAGGATGTAGGCGACGGCCGTGGGAATCAGGCCAAAGCCCGCGAACAACAAGATAAGCTGCGGCGACATAGCAGCCGCCATATCGGGCCACGGGGCCGTGATGGCCGCCATAACCGCGCCGCCAAAGACGAAGCCCCAAAAGGTGACAGCCAGCGGGTGCACGGTTTTGGTCGCTATGCGGCTGAACACCGCAAGCAGCGCGCCGCACAATCCGGCGACGACGCCCGAGGTGACGCCCCAAACCGAGAAATGGAAACCGGACAGATCGCCGTTTGTCACCGCGAGCACGCAGCCCAGGATGTTACAGGCGATCGCCACGAGCTTGACCGACGTGACGCGCTCTTTATAGAGCATGCGGCCCAGGATGCAGCCAAAGACCGGCGAGGTGTAGAGCAAAACCGACGCCGTGGACATGCCCACCTCGCGCATGCACTCGTAATAGAGTGTGTTGGCGGTGGCAAGGCCGATGATGCCGACAAGCGCGCAGGGGATGAGCTCTTTGGGGCTCGCCTTAAACAGGGCCAGCGGACCCGGGGCCGTCGTGGTCCCCTCGCCCGGGCGGCAACCCATAAACGCCAGCACGGGCGCCAGGATAAGAGCGCCGACCAGCAGACGGAAGGCCGCCATGCTTTGGGACGTAATGCCCATGGCCGAGATGCCGTTGACGTAGATTCCAATGGTGCCCCACATGAGCGCGGCGATCAGTACCAACACATAGCCCAGATTGCTTCTCTTCAACGTAGCCTCCCTGGCTTTGTTACCAATATGTTTCATACTACGTTATAGTCGTTATATACATTTATCAAGACAGAAATCGGTAACCGGAAGCCACTTTTGCAAGGGTAGTTGCGGTGAAATAGTTCCTGAATAGAGGGTTCAAGCCCCCAAACAGGAACTATTCCACCGCAACTTATGAGGGCATCGAGCTGTTAGGCTGCTCTATCCCTTAGTAATCGAGCTTCCACATGTAGCGGCGCGTCATGTAGTCCTTATGGGTGACGGCGGAAAGCGCACGCATGTAGACGTTGTTGAGGATCGGGGCGAAGATCAGGTGGTTGAAGTACTCGCTCACGCTGTCCTTGATGTCGTTGAGGCCGAGTTCCTTTGCGTCGAGCTGATAGACGCGCTCGCCACCGTACTGATTGACGAAGCGAATACCGCGCTCGTCGTTGCAACGGCTGCGGCCGACGCTGATGAGCTGGAACAGCGAGGTGCGCTTGTCCAGGATCTCGAAGGGACCGTGGAAGAAGTCGCAGGTGTTGATGGTGCAGGAATCAATCTGCAGCATCTCCTGAACGTTGCAGATGCTAAAGACATAGGCGGCACCAAAGAGCGGGCCCTGAGCCATAACGTTGATGCAGGGCTTGTCGGCGTTCTGCTCGGCCCACTTGGCGGCGAGCGGACGGGTGTACTCGACGGCTTTGCGGTAGATGGGATCGACCAGATCGAAGGCGGCCATGGCGGTCTCGTACTCGGCATAGCCCTCGGTCTGCTGCGTGAGCTCCATGGCGATCATGGTCACGACGGCGGAGTTGGTGCGGCCCATGCAGGACTCGTCGACGGCCAGGCTGTCGTACTGGACCTTGTAGTCGCAGACCTCGGTGAGGCCGGACTCGTCAACATAAATGGCGATGGTGCTGGCGCCGTGATCCTTGGCTACCTGGGCGGCGACGATGGTCTCCTTGGTGCCGCGCATGGACACGACGACGGCCAGGGTGTTCTCGTTGACGTAGGCCGGGGTGGCGTGCACGAACTCGTTGCTGGTGTAGCTGGAGCTCACGACCTGCGTAGCCTCGTGCTCCATAAAGTACTGGGCAGGATAGTTGCCGCCGTTGGATCCGCCGGCGCCGATCCACACGACGCGCTTGATGCCGCCCTTGTCTGCCTTGTCAGCCAAAACCTGCGAAACGGCGTCCTTGACCTGTTCCTGAGTAGTCATCGTGCATCAGCCTTTCTTCTCGTTTGATGCTCATCACAGGCATACAAGTTACATACATGTCTTTGCGATGTCGACTAGTTGTATGCTATATTTGTCTTAGAAATTTTGCTGCCGTGGTTTTCAGAAATCATTTACCAGCGGTTTTGTTGTCATGTTGGATACATGCTTGGTTCGGCAAGCATACAAGTTAGATACAGGTTGGTCGCATGAGCATTTCGTCGAAAAAGAACTTGGCCCAATACGAGCGCCTGGCGGGTACGCTGCGCGACCGTATCGCCGCTGGCACCTACGCACGCGGAGACAAGTTGCCATCCGAGATGGAGCTCATGGCAGAATCGGGTCTGTCGCGCAGCACCGTGCGCCACGCGCTTAAGGTGCTGGTGGATGAGGGCCTGGTGCGCACCGAGCGCGGACGCGGCGCCTTTGTGGCCGACACGCCCGAGGTGCACGAGAACAACCTGGTGTTCTCGAGCTATACGAAGCAGGTCGAAGGCCAGGGCATGAAGCCCACCACGCGCACCGTGGACTCGGGCTTTGCCAAGGCAGCCGGCAGCGTGGCCAAGTTCTTCGATACCGCCGTGGGCAGCAAGCTCGTCAAGCTCGTCCGCCTGCGTTATCTGGACGACGTGCCGCTCTGCTTGGAAACCACGTATCTGCCGCCGAGCTTTGGGGCGCTCATCGACCGCGACATCAACGGGTCGCTCTACGCCACACTGCGCCAGGAGTTCCATCGCGCGCCGGCCCAGGGCAACAAAACCTTTGAGGTGTGCTATGCCTCGCAAAACGAGGCGTTTTTGCTCAATGTTGAGCGCGGGCAGGCGCTAATCCTAATCACCGACTACGTCTACGACACCGACGGACGCCCGCTCCACGTCTCCAAGCGCATCCAACGAACCGACCGCGCCAAATACACCGAGCCCATCGGCTAACCTGCCAAAATAAACCTGTCCCTAAATGGTAGGTTTGAGGAGGTCGGGGAACCAGGTTGGTTTGGATTGGTTAGGGACGCGCTCGGCCAGGACCAGCTCCATCCAGCACATGTCGTACCAGCGGCCGAACTTTTGGGCGCAGCGATCGAAGGCGCCCACCAGGCGATACCCCATATGGTCATGGAAATCCTGGCTGTTGTGCGTCAGGTACTCGTCGTCCTTGTCGTGCGGCACGGCGATGAGCGCGCACATGTTGGTGATGCCCATCGCGACCAGACACTGCTTGAGCGCATCGTGCAGCTTGCGGCCCAGCCCGCCGTGACGCACGTCGCGCGCCAGGTAGATCGACGTCTCGACCGACCAGTCGTATGCCTCGCGGCTGTTGAGCGGGCTCACATAGGCATAGCCTACCGGGCGCCCGTCCAGCTCCATCACCAGGTACGGATAGCGCTTGAGCGTACGCTCGATGCGCCCGGCGAACTCCTCAACGCTCGGCACCTCGTATTCGCAGGTAATCGCCGTCTGGCGCACATACGGCTCATAGATGGCAAGCAGCGCCGGCGCATCATCGGGCGTCGCCAGGCGAATCGTCGGCTCGGACATCTCGGTCACACAACCCCTCTCCCTCAAAAGCAAAGGCCGCCCTGCGCCAAACCCAGGCGCAAGGCGGCCCCTCGTCATTACGTCAAGCTACAGGACAGCCGCCAACGCGTCGATGTCCTCCTGCGTCGTGGCCCAGCTGGTGCAAAAGCGCACCACCGTATGGGTCTCGTCGTACTTTTCCCAGTACTCGATCGAGGCATGCTCGCGAATGCGGGCCATATCCTCGTTGGGCAGAATCACAAACTGCTGGTTTGTGGGCGTCTCCAAAAAGAACTGGTAGCCGCGCTCGTGCAGCACTCGACGAAGCGCCTGAGCCGTCTCGATCGCCTGGCGACCAATCTCAAAATACAAGCCGTCGGTAAAGAGCGCCTCAAACTGCACGCCCGTCAGGCGGCCCTTGGCCAGCAGCGCGCCATGCTGCTTAATGCGCGGAATGGGATGTGCCGGAGCGTGCATGCCGCAGAACACCACGGCCTCGCCGCACAGAGCACCGCACTTGGTGCCGCCGATGTAGAACACGTCGCACAGCTGCGCCAGCTCGGGCAGGGTAATGTCGCACTCGTCGGCCGCCAGCGCGTAGGCCAGGCGGGCGCCATCCACAAACAGCGGAATCTGGCGCTTCTGGCACACCGCATGGATTGCCGCGAGCTCGGCCTTTGAGTACAGCGTGCCGTACTCGGTCGACAGGCTCACGTACACGGCGCCCGGAAACACCATGTGCTCGCAGCTCTCGTTTTCGTAGAACACCTGGATATAGTTTTCGAGATCCTCGGCGCGCATCTTGCCCTCGTAGCCAGGAATGGTGAGCACCTTGTGGCCGCCAAACTCGATGGCGCCCGCCTCGTGACAGGCAACGTGGCCGGTCTCGGCGGCAACCACGCCCTCGTACGGCGCGAGCAGCATGTCAATCACCGTCGCGTTGGTCTGCGTGCCGCCCACCAGCAAAAATACGTCGGCATCGGGAGCCTGACAGGCCTCGCGGATAAGCTGCTTGGCGCGCTCGGTATGCGCATCGGTACCATAGCCGGGCTGCGGCTCCATATTGGTGTCGACGAGCGCCTGCAGCACCGCCGGATGTGCGCCGTGGGAATAGTCGTTGTTGAACGCGAGCATGGCAATCCTCTCTTACCAGATATCGACCAGATGATTCAAACGGGGCTATTGTACGCCGTTGGGATAGGCGATGCGCGCGGCAAGGCACTCAAGCGCCAGCACCAGGGCAAAGCCGCAGCTCACGTCAGTCAAAAAGTGTGCACCGATCACGATACGGCCAAAGGCGACGAGCGCCGCGACGAGCGACGCCGCCCAAAAGACCACGCGGCGACGCGAAGGCTTTTCCGTAAAGGCCGCCGCGGGAAGCCCGGCGAGCATAAGGCCGATCGCCGCGTGCGCGGTGTGCCCGCTCGCGAACGACTTAAAGCCGTCCTTGATCACGCCGGCGGCGATATAGCTCCACTTATCGGGATTGCCGATTACCCACCACGGCTGAAAATTGAGCCCCGGCGTGACCTCGATCACGCGCATGCGCGGGCGCGACCACAGCGGCTTGACAACCACGTTGAGGATGATGGCCTGAGCGACCCACACGGCAAGCACCATCAGCGCCCAGCGTGTGAGCTCGTCGGAGTCGGTATCGCGCGTGAGGCGATAGGCGATGAGGTTGGCCGCGATGACCAATGCAAACGTCAGAACCAGCTGAAACGCAATAAGCTTGCCGCCGACGCGCAGCGATCCGATAATCTCGTAGCCGACCAGGCCTACGTTGATCAGAACGCCCAGCGCAGCGAGCCACTTGCTCGCCTTGGAATCGGGACGTGCCGAGCGCACGAGCATAATGCCCGCGACGCTCGCCGTCAGCTCGAACGGCAGCTCGCCGGCCGCCTCGACAAAGCGGCCAAACAGGCTAGACGAGTTGAACAGCGCACTCGAGATTTGGTAATCGAAAAAAGACCCGACGAGCAGACAAAAGGCCAAGATGACCGCGATAGCAGCGGCATCTTTCTTATAGATGTACCCGAACATGCTTTCCTTTCGATGGAACCAGATTGCCCAAATGGAGCGTTTACGGCGTCGACCCGTTAATCATCGTCGGACGCGCCCAGCTGCTGCAGCAGCATGAGTGCGGCTGCCACCGGGCCGGTGCCGTCGTTGGCGTCGAGACCGCGACCCAGGCCGCTGCCCGCGCCAGCGCCCGCCTTGTAGGGCACCGACAGTTTGCGGCTCTTAGGAAAGTTCACCGCACCGTACCGGGTCTTAAACTCAAAGGCCACCTTCTTGGGCACGTCGACACCCAGGAAGGTAATGCGCCCGCCGCTGAGCGTGACGCTCTCGAGCCCCAGACGCTCGCCACGAATGCGGATACGCGCGCGGTTGAACAGGTTGAGCCCCGCCAACGGCAGCTCGCCGTGCGCGGCCTCGGTCTCCTCCTGCACCTCATCGATACTCTCCAGGTCCTCTGCCGCCGCGAGCTTACGGTACACGAGCACGCGCTGGTCCACCGCCGGCATGTACTCCTCGGACAAGAAGTAGTCGGCCGGCAGGTTGATGCCCACGCTCGCCGCCTCCACGCCGGCATCGTCATCGCCGCGCGCCTCGGCCACGGCCTGTCCCAACATCTGCGTAAACAGATCAAAGCCCACGCTCGACAGGTTACCGTGCTGTTCGGCGCCCATAAGCGAGCCGGCGCCGCGAATCTCCAGGTCGCGCATGGCGATGCGCATGCCGCTGCCCAGGTCCTGGAACTCGGAAAGCGCGGTCAGGCGCGCCGTGGCCTCCTCGGTCAGCGGCAGCTCGCCGGGGAACATAAAGTACGCGTATGCCTGCGTGGCCGAGCGGCCAACGCGGCCCTTGAGCTGGTAAAGCTGCGCCAGGCCCAGGCGCTGCGAATCCTCGATGATGAGCGTGTTGGCCGTCGCGTTGTCGATGCCGCTCTCCACGATGGTCGTGGCGATGAGCACGTCGATCTTCTTGGTCGCGAACTCGATCATCACGTCCTCGACCTCGCGCGGGCTCATCTTGCCGTGCGCCACGCCCACGCGCGCCTCGGGCGCGGCCTCGTGCACGCGCGCCACGGCGTCGTCGATGGTCTTGACGCGGTTGGACACGTAGTACACCTGACCGCCGCGGCCCACTTCCAGGCGAATCGCCGCGCTCACCACGTCGGGGTCGTACTCCCCCACGTGCACGATCACGGGACGGCGCCCGGTCGGCGGCGTGGTGATCAGGCTCATGTCGCGCACGCCGCTCGTGGCCATCTGCATGGTTCGTGGGATGGGCGTTGCCGAAAGCGTGAGCACGTCAATCTGCTCGCGCAGGTTTTTGAGCTGCTCCTTGTGCTGCACGCCAAAGCGCTGCTCCTCGTCGATGATCACCAGGCCCAGGTTCTTGGGGTTCACATCGGCCGAAAGCAGGCGATGCGTGCCGATGAGCACGTCAATCGTGCCCTCGGCAAATGCCTTGAGCGCGCGCCTTTGCTGCGCCGGCGTGCGGAAGCGGCTGAGCACCTCGACCTCAAGACCAAACGGGGCAAAGCGCTCAAAGAACGTCTCGTAGTGTTGCTGGGCCAGAATGGTCGTGGGGCAGAGCACCATGACCTGACGACCGGAGTCCACGCACTTAAACGCCGCGCGCAGGGCGACCTCGGTCTTGCCAAAGCCCACGTCGCCGCACAGCAGGCGGTCCATGGGCTTGGGTGCCTCCATATCGGCCTTAATGTCGGCGATAGCCTCCAGCTGGTCGCGCGTCTCGTCGTAGGGAAAGCTCTGCTCCATCTCGATCTGCTCGGGCGTATCGGGCGGGCAGGCGATGCCGGTGATCGACGAGCGACGCGTATAGAGGTCGACCAGGTCAAACGCCAGCTTTTTGGCATTCTTGCGCGCCTTGTTGGTGGCGCGCGTCCAGTCGGCGGTGTTGAGCCTGGTCAGACGCGGCTTGTCGCCGTCGGGACCGACATAGCGCGTAATGCGGTCGACCTGCTCGAGCGGCACGTAGAGCTTGTCGCCGTCGGCGTATTCCAGCAAAAAGTAGTCGCGTTCCTTGCCGCCCACTTCCTGGCGCGCGATCTCGCTAAAGAGCGCGATACCGTGGGTGGCGTGCACCACGTAGTCGCCCGGCTTAAACGGGAAGGTGATCTGCGTGATGTCCACCTTGCGGCGGCTGCGCGCGCGGTTGGCGTCCATGCGCGCGTTGAGGTCGGCGATTGAGAACACGGCCAGGTTGGCGTCGGGTATCACCACGCCCTGCGGCAGGGCGGCGTCCACAAAAGTCACGCGTCCACGCGAGATGGTGGGCACGGCGGCACCGGCGGCAGCCTGGGCGGCGCCGGCCTCCAGAGAGCGGGCGTTGAGCGCGTCGGCCTTGCGTTCGCGAATTGCAGCATGAGCATCCTGACGGGCAGCACGGTCGGCAGAATCGGCTGCTGCCACGCGCACGCGATCGCCGATAGCGCCGGCATTTTCGGGCGCCGCGGTCAGCGATTCTTCAAAGGTAATGCCCTCGTCGCCAAAGGTGAGCTCCATCGACTCGCGCGCACCGCGGTCGGGGATGGCAAACACGCAGGCATAGCGCTTGCCCACGACCTCCTGGATGCGCGTCATAAAACGGTTGTCCGAGCCTGCGATGGCAGGCTGCTCAATCTTGAGTTCGGCCGTCACCGCACCGCCGGCACGGATGAGGCTCACATAGTTCAGGCGTTGCTGGGAGCCAAAGTCGAGTTGCTGGGCACGCACGTACAGGCCGTCCAGACGGTCGACCCCCGCCTCGCCGGCACGTGCCTCGATATCCTCGTAGGCGCGCAGGCAATCGTCGAACAGCGAGCGCGGCTCGGACAGCACCACGAGCGCCTTGCCGCTCACATGCGACAGCGGGCTCACGGTCTGGCCGTACATCACCGGCAAAAAGCGGTCGAGCTCGGGCGTGACGATGCGTGCATCCACCATCTCGAGCAGCGCCGCCAGCTTACTGTCGTCCTGGCTGGCGCGGTAGAGCGCCACATGCATGTTGTGAACGGCCTCGTCGGTGAGCGCGAGCTCGCGACAGGGGAAGATTTCGATGCTGTCCTCGTTGCCGATGGTCTGGCCCGTAGAGCTCACCATGCGGCGGATGCGATCGATCTCGTCGCCGAAGAACTCAATACGCACGGGCGCTTTTTCCTGCGCGGGGAACACCTCGACGGTGTCGCCGTGCACGCGGAACAGACCAGGCGCGTCGGCGGCGCCGGCATTGGTGTAACCCATGCCCACCAGACGCTGCGGCACCTCGTCAAAGGGAATCTCCTCGCCCACCGCAAAAGTAGTGGACTCCCAGTAGCGACTCTCGACCGGCGGCACGCAGCGCAGCAGTGCGCGGGCCGAGGCGACCATGATGCAGTTGTCCCCGCGTACGATGCGTCCCAGGGCCTCGCAGCGCTGCGCCACCACGGCGTCGTCGGGCGCCTGCTCGCGCCAGGGGTAGTCCTTGCGCTCGGGAAAACGGCACACATGCGCCAGGCCCACGTAGGCGGCAAGGCTACGAGCGGCGCGATCGGCCGCATCCTCGCCGCTCACGATATAGACCGTGGGACGCGGACGACGCGCAAACTGCGCGGCCGCCATAAGCGTGCGGCCCGACTGCGACACGGCCAGCGTCACGTCCTCGCCGGCATCGAGCCCGGCCTCGACGGTCTGCAGTGCCTCGGCAGTGTAGAGCTGCGCGGCTATACGGTGAATGAGCATGCTGTTCCTCCGGCATTGCAACGCCAAAAGCCCGCCGGGGCAAGCTCGGCGGGTCGTTCGTCAAAAATCATTGCTTGTCATGGTAGCGCATGGGGCGCGCACGCCGATGCACGCCACGGCGCTACCCCAAAACGCGCACGCTGGGGCACAAATCCGCCAGCGGGCACTCGTCGCACTTGGGTTTGCGGGCGTCGCAGATCTCGCGGCCAAAGGTGATCCACTGGTGATTGACCGACTCCCAATACTCGTGCGGCAAAATCTTGAGCAGATCCTGCTCGGTCTTGAGCGGCTCTTTGGCGTGCGTCTTGGGACTCAGCATCAGGCGGTGCGCGATGCGGTTGACGTGCGTATCGACCGCGATGCCCTCAACAATGCCAAATCCCACGTTGAGCACGATGTTCGCCGTCTTGCGTCCCACGCCCGGCAGCTTCACGAGTTCCTTCATGTCGGCCGGCACCTCGCCGCCGTAGTCGGCAACGATCATCTGCGCGGCCTCCACGGCATGCTTGGCCTTACTCTTATAAAAGCCGAGTGACTTAATGGTGTCCGCCACGTCGGCCACGCTCGCCCCGGCCATGGCCTCGGGCGTGGGCCACTGGGCAAACAGCTTTGGCGTCACCTTGTTGACCTGTGCGTCGGTCGTCTGCGCCGAGAGCAGTACCGCGATGAGCAGCCTAAAGGGATTCTCGTGGTCCAAGAAGCACTCGACCGGGCCATAGCGACGGTTAAGGCGCTCGCACACCTCGATGGCGCGTTCGCGTTTGGCGGCATTGGTCTCGCGTGGCATAACGACTCCTCGGCTCGGCAGAAACATAACTTCACGGAAACGATTGTCCCACGTACGGGGGCCTTAAGCCTCCAAAAATGCGCCGGTCTGACGGCCCCACAGGCTTGCGTACTCGCCGCCCGCCTCGACAAGCTGCGCATGCGTACCGTCCTCGACAATCTCGCCGTCCGCCAGCACAACGATGCGGTCGAGCGCCGCCACGGTGGACAGGCGATGCGCCACCACAATGGAGGTGCGCCCGCGCATCAGGTTCTCGAGCGCCTCCTGCACCAGCGCCTCGGACTCACTGTCCAGGGCAGACGTCGCCTCGTCGAGCACCAGAATCGGCGCGTCGGTGAGGATGGCGCGGGCAATGGCCACGCGCTGGCGCTGGCCGCCCGAGAGTTTAACGCCGCGCTCGCCCACCATGGTGTCAAAGCCATGGGGCAAGCGATCGATAAACTCAGTCGCGTTGGCCAGGCGCGCGGCCTCGCGAATCTGCTCGTCGGTGGCGTCGGGACGGCCGTAGGCGATATTCTCGCGAATGGAGCGGTGGAACAGCAGCGCCTCCTGCGGCACGTAGGCAACCTGGCGGCGCAGGCTCTGCTGCGTGCAGCGCGAGACGTCCTGGCCGTCCACGAGCACGCGGCCGCCCTGCACGTCGTCCAGGCGCAGCAACAGCTTGGTGAGCGTCGTCTTGCCCGAGCCCGATTTGCCCACCAGGCCCACGCGCTGGCCCGCCGTCACATGGAGCGTCAGGTCGTTGAACACGCTCTCGCCCGCCGCGGCGTCACGGTACGCAAAACTCAGGTGTTCAAAATCAATCGCACCCTCGCGCACCTTGAGCTCGGGAGCATTCGCGTCGTCTGCCACCAGACGCGGCTCGTCCAGCACGCGCGTCATCTCTGCCGCATCGCCCAGCGCGCGGTTGATGCGCTGCATCATGGAGCTCACGTAGTTCAGACGCATAGTGAGGTTGTACGTATAGGTAAAGATCATGACGAGCGAGCCGGCCGAAATGCCAAACCACGCGTTGCCGCCCGCGACGAACACACTCACCACGGCCATGGTAATGACGATAAGGCCCGAAGTCGTAAAGTTGCGCTGCATCATGGCGTGCATCGAGACCGTCTCGGCGTCGCGCGCGGCACGGTCGGCGGTGTCGAACAAATCGCGCTCAAAGTCCTCGCGCCCGCAGGTTTTGACGGCCAAGATGTTGGTCACCGCGTCGGACAGCACGCCCGACAGCTTGTTTTGTGCGGCGGACGTCGCGGCCGACAGCGGCATGATGCGCTTGTACATGAGCCAAACAAACGCGATGTAGACGACCATGATGCCCACCAGGATCACGGTAAACGTGGGCACCACCGGGGCGAATGCTGCCACCGTGCAGATGACCGACGTGATAGTGGGGATGAGCGAATACACCGTCACGTCCACCAGGCCCGTGTAGCCGCTCATAAAACGGCTCGTCTGGCTCACAAGCGATCCGCCAAAACGGCTGGTATGGAAGGTCATGGATTGGTTGGAGAGCGTATCGAAGCACAGGCGCGCCAGGTGGTAGTTGCCTGCGATCTCGAGCTTGTAGACGGTGTAGTCCTGTAACTTGGAGAGGATCTGACCCACCAGGTTAACGAGTACGAGTGCCAGGATATAGGGGCCGAAGACCTCAAACACCTGGTCACCCGCCACGGGACCGGCTTGAACGCGGTCGACAATGAGGGCCATCACATAGGTATTGGCAAACGTCAGCAAAAAGATGTAGCCCGCCGACGAAAACACCGAGAGAAAGACAATCAGCGGCTGTGTGCGCGTGACGTCCCAAAAACGCTGCAGCGTGCGGCGCACGGTGGAGCGCCTGAGCGGACTGGTGCTTCTCTGAGACATGGGCTTCCTTTCGCATCTGATAGGGCGAAACGCCATTGTTGCACATTGAAGCGCACTTCAGGCAAGCGCGATGCGAAAAGCGGTGGGGCACCCGCGTTTACGCCGGCGCCCCACCGTCTTGTTGCAATTAGCCCTCGTCTTCTTGGTCTGTGGGAAGGCCCGCGGGAGTGAGTCCCAAGATCTCATCGGCTTGGTCGGCATCTTCCAGCGCGTCGATGTCCTTGAGCTTGCGCTCCATGACGTTGGTGCGCGTGGTGATGATGCCCTCAACCGTTTTGCCCGCGGTCTCGATCTGCTGCTGGGCGCGGCGCAGCGCCGCCTGATAGCGCGGCAGCTCGGCCTTGACGGCGGAGAGCACGCGCAGTACGTCGTCGGTACGTTTTTGCAGCCTAAACGTCTGGTAGCTCATCTGCAGGCTGTTGAGAATGGCGGCCATGGTGCTGGGACCGGCTACGTTGACGTGATAGTCGCGGCCCAGGATCTCGATAAGCCCGGGGCGACTGACGATCTCGGCGTACAGCCCCTCAAATGGCACGAACATGATGCCAAAGTTGGTCGTTGCCGGCACACTCAGGTACTTTTCGCAGATGTCCTTGGCCTCGCGTTTCACCATCATATCGAGCGTCTTGCGCGCGGCGGCCACGGCATCGGCGTCGCCCGACTCCTGCGCGTCGAGCAGGTGCTCGTACGCATCGCCCGGGAACTTGGAGTCGATCGGCAGTAGCACGGGGTCGCCCTCGTCCACCGGCAGTTTGACGGCAAATTCCACGCGTTCCGAAGCACCGGGCTTGGTGGCGATGTTTTCCAGATACTGGTCGGGCGTGAGGATGTCCGCCAAGATCGCGCCCAGCTGGACCTCGCCCAAAATGCCACGCGCCTTCACGTTGCCCAGCACGCGCTTAAGGTCGCCCACGCCGGTGGCGATGGACTGCATGTCGCCCAGGCCCTTGTACACGGCCTCGAGCTGGTCGCTCACCTGCTTAAACGATGCTGACAGTCGGTCGTTGAGCGTGCGAGAGAGCTTCTCGTCCACTGTCGCACGCATTTGATCGAGCTGCACGTTGTTGTCCTTGCGGATGGCGCCCAGCTGAGCATCGACCGTCTCGCGCACCTTGTCCAGGCGATGCTCGATGCCCTCGCGATTGGCGCCGAGCTGTTGGACCGTCTCGCGGCGCAGGTCATCCATCCGGTCACCAGCTTGCGAGAACTCGCGTGCGATGGTCAGGTAACGTTGCTGCTCCACGGCCGCATCGGTCGTCTGCTGCTGCGCGATGGCATTGGCCGTGCGGCGGGTTTCGGCCAGCGCGACGTTCAGGGCATCGAGCGCTTTGTTAGCCTGCTCGAGTGCTGCCAGCGTTTCCGCGCTACTGTCGCCACGCTCCCGCAACTCGGCACGCAGGCTCTTGAGTTGGAGGGCGCAAGCCACAGCAACCCCCACCGCCACCAAGGCGATCACAACAAGCACAATATCAATAGCAGACATAAACTCCGCCCAACAAACCCAATCGAGCACCAATCAAAACCGCGATCAATCTTACCCCGCCATACGCACCGGGCGCCCGGTCCCTTCTTGGGCGCCCCTCTCCTCCGCATATTCCATAATGCGGCGCGCCGTCTCCCTGCTCACCTTTGAGTCATCACCGGCTAAATATGCGTACACGTTTCCCTTATTCAGATTCAAATCGCGGCAGAGACCGTAGCGCGTTACGCCCGATTCCTCTAGCGCTCCCAACGTTCTTTTTCGCATCAGGGCGTTGATCCTTCTGTCCGCCACTGGCTTTTCCTTCACCGCTCTATACGCACGCCAAACGTTGGCATAACGATTAGGAAGTTTATCCTCGGCGCATAGAGATGCCAGGCTACCCGTTTGGGCGTACAAGGACAAAACGCCTCGGTAACCCTCTTCCATCCACGAACCCTCGGATAAGCCCAGAACGTATTCGGCTTTACCCTGTGCCAAAGCGAGCAAAAACAGGGGCTCCGCCACGCGCGGCGCAACCGTCGTCGCTTGCTTAACCAGTTTTCTAAAACTGAGCGACTGCTGTCCGGATAGCTCTCGGCAATAGCCTTTTAAGAATCCCTCAAAGGTCAGATTCAACCGAGCACCTCCTTTTTGTATTGCCTGTATGCACAGACCATCTCTTGATAACTCCGCTCCGAAGGCGACGACGCCAGTGCTTCTCCCTCGTCGAATATAAGCCGTTCGAGCAGCCCCCAATCAAGTCGGTCGACGAATGCCTGACTATGAAGATCGATGATGTCGTTCGGACGGAAGGCATAGAGCTTCATTACCGCCAGATCCTCCAAGGATGGCGTAAAGTACCTGATAAAACGCGCCCCAATATCCAAGGGGATCAAACGATCTTCGTAATTGAATGGCATCTGATTACAATATGCCACCGCCATACCATTCACCTCGGGGTATCGAGCTATGATCTCGCGGAGGCACCTGTCCGCCTCAAACACATCGATGTCATGTGTAACCGAACGATTCGTCACATCGTTTAGCATGAAGGCGCTTCCTCCCACCAATACAACGCTCGGCCTGTCGTCTCTTGGACCTATTTCCAGCTCTGCCTCTTCGTCAATGCCCAACAGAGTCTGCTCTAAATCCTGCTTATACATAACAAATCCTATTATTATTCAACTTCAATAATACTATTCAGTCGCACGACAGGACCAACAGGATGCAAGAATTCCGCTCGTGGCGATAATCCCTACACCCTAGAAGTCCTAATGTTACAAACGCTAGCTCTCCCAGCCGGTGCGGATGGTTGTTATGACGTCGCCTAGGCGCTGGCCCAGGGCCGCTAGATGTTGGAGCACCTCGTTGGGCGATGCGCCGTTGAGGATGCACGTGAGGGCATACGACGCCAGAAAGATGACCGCAAGCCCCAGCGGGATGAGCACGATCATCGCCAATGTGCGCAGGCGCTGGCCCACGCGGCGACGACGCGCACGACGCTTGTCGAACGCGAGCTCCTGCGCATATGAATCTTGCTGTACGGAATAGGCCTCTGGTGCCGATTCGCCCGCAGGCGAAACCACAGGCGTGGCATTTTGCGCAGGGGGCTGGGCTGCCGCCCCCTGCATTTGCATCTCCATGAGTCGTTGCTGCTGACGCAGCATGCGCTCAGCTTGTTGCTGCGGAGTCTCAAGAAACAGATCCATGCTGGCCTCCAAAATCGGAGCATTCGACGCTTACGACCAGCATCCCGCACCGCCATGACCGCGACAACGCAATCGCCGGCAATAGCCACAAAGTTTCTTTTGCTCAAAAGCTGTCGAAAAGCTCAACAACTCCCCTACCAGCACTTTCTCTGAGCTTTTTTCGTCAGCAATCTTTTGGCCTTCCACCCTTACGCCAACTGACCAAAATCCAACCAAAAGCTTGACGGAAATTGTGAAGACAGGGACCCCATACAAAAACGTGCCGCCCCAAAAGGGGCGGCACGCTAACTTCTTATCAGTTTTTCAGTAGCAAGCACGCGACGACCCGAAGCCGGAGCACAGGGTAGGGAAACACCTTTACCTCGCGCGACCTGCGCAGCCGTGAGCGAGAGGGAAAGGTGTTTCCCCGCCCCGTGCTCCGCAGTCGGTGGAGGCAGCTTTAGATGCCCGCGAGACCTCGGGTGGCGGTGGCGCACATAAACGCCAAGGCTAGAATCACGAGCGAGCCCGCGATGTCTGCCAGCACGCCCATTGCACGGCGTTCAAACAACCAGCTCTCAAAGTGCGGGGCGACGTTGCGCCAAACACGCCACAGCAAGATGCCCATACCGATGACGCCCGGGATATTGAGCAGTAGGATCTCGGAGCACAAAAGACCGATCAGGTTACCGGCGGCAAAGCCCGCATCACCCTCGCAGTATTTGCGGTAGACCATATACAGCATGTACGCCACAAACGGCTGCAAGCACGCAGAAATAAACGTGACCACCATCGAGGGGTCCTGCGAAAAGACCCCGGTGAGCTTATCCACGCTCGTGGCATCCTTAGAGGCCAAGAGCAGACCGATGACCACCACAGGCACCACGCCCAAGATGACCTCGACCAAAGTAAACAGTCTGGCAGTCATATCCTCGCTAGCCGAATTCAAATGCGGTGCCCACTCAGGATGAGCATGCGCGCCAACCTTCTTGTCCTTCTCGGCACGATCGGCCTTTTTGCCCTCGGCAACCCGACGACCAGGATCCTTGCGAGTCCCCGCCGCAGCAACCCGAGCCCGAGACTTCTTGCCCATAAAAAACACCCCATCAGGTAGTAGATAAACTAAAAGTCGCTACCCAGTGTACCCCACCCATGAACGGTGCCGTCCCAACCAGCCCCCACACAAAAACGTGCCGCCCCAAAAGGGGCGGCACACAAACTTCTAATCAGCTTTTCTGTAGTGAGCACGCGACGACCCAAGGCGGGCCGGGAGGGCCGGATTACCTTCCCTCAACGCGACCCTGCGAAGCCGTGAGCGGGGAGGGAAGGTAATCCGGCCCTCCCGGCCCAGCTCAGGCTAGCGTCACGCGCTAGTAGTTCACCACCTGCTCCTCAAAGTACGCCTTCGGGTGGTTACACACCGGGCACACCTCGGGCGCCTCGGCGCCCACATGCAGGTGCCCGCAGTTCAGGCACTTCCACACCTTAACGCCCTCGCGCTCAAACACCTCGCCCGACTCAATGCGCTCGACAAGTTTGTTGTAGCGCTCCTCGTGAGCCTTCTCGACAGCACCGACGCCACGGAACTTCTCGGCGATCTCGGCAAAGCCCTCTTCCTCGGCGGTCTTGGCAAACTCGTCGTACATCGTGGTCCACTCGTAGTTCTCGCCCGCAGCGGCATCACGCAAATTGTCCAGGGTGTCGGGAACGGCGCCGTCGTGCAGATACTTAAACCACAGCTTGGCGTGCTCGGACTCGTTGCCTGCAGTCTCGGCAAAGATATTCGAGATCTGAACGTAGCCATCCTTCTTGGCCTTGGATGCATAGTAGCGATACTTGGTATGCGCCTGCGACTCGCCGGCAAAAGCGGCCTCGAGGTTCTTCTTGGTTTGGGAGTTCTCAAAATCCATAGGTGTACTTCCCTTCAACACGTGCCGCCCGTAGGCTTCGAGCGGCCTTGTCTTTAGGATGCCCTCATCTCGAGAATCTAAACCTTACAATCCTGTTCTTCAGATTCGGATGGGTTACACGCTTAGCCAGCGGTCGAGCTCCACGCGGCAAAAGCCCTCACGCTCCAAGTCGGCCAAAATGCCTGCGACAAGATCGCAATCGACCGGCTCGCGGCCTGCCGCCGCCTCCATTTCGTTGACACCCGCCACGGCCTCGGCAAGCGTGATGCCCGCCGGCCGCCCATCGCGCGCAGCCAGCAGCATGCGCACAATATGGGCGCGCTTTTGACGGCGCGAGCCCTCAAACTTGGACTGACGGCTATAGCTCGCCGAGCGCCTGGACGGATTGGGCAGCGTCTTCTTAAGATACGCACCATAATCCAGCAGCGCGTAATACCATGCGCGCGGTGTGTCGGCATCATCGAGCGGCACGGCAAAGGGTGCGATCCCGTCTGCCGCCGCACCGGGGGCCGCCGGACAGGCGGCCTGAATCAGCGGCACCAGCTCGCGATCGGGAACGGCCGGCACATCGGGAAAGAAATGATGCAGAAAGACCGTGCGCACGTTGGTCTCCAGATACACGCCCGGCAGATCGAACGCAAACGACCGGATGCCCTGCGCCGTCGCCGGACCAATACCGGGCAGGGTGACCAAGTCGCGCGTCTCGCGTGGAAACTCCCCGTCCCAGTCCTCTACAACGCGCTGAGCGGCCTTGTGGAGCGCCAGGGCGCGTCGGTTGTAGCCCATCCCCTGCCAAGCGTCCAAAACATCGGAAGGCGCGGCCTGGGCGAGTGCCTGCACGGTTGGAAAGCGGTCGAGCCACGCGGGCATACGCGTCTCCACACGCGGCACCTGCGTTTGCTGCAGCATAACCTCGGAAAGCCAAATAATGTACGGGTCGCGCGTGCGGCGCCACGGAAGGTCGCGATAACGCAGGACCCCTTCCGAACGAATCATCGAACGAAAGGGGTCCTGAATCATGGCTATGCTCCTTATGCGGCGCTATTCTTCCCGGCAAGCGCACGCACAGGTGGCGTACTCGGGAAACGCATCGCGGTCGGCGAACTTGGAATCGACGGCAGGGAACTGGCGGTGAGCGACGATATCGCCCAGCGAAACGGAATCGAGGTAGTCGCGCATCAGCGCTTGAGCTCCGGCCCACAGGGGATGATAGCAGCACGCGCCCATGCGCGCACAGTCACCATCGGGCGCGGTGCAATCGTTCATAACCATAGGACCCTGAACGGCCTCGACGACCTGGCGGATAGTGACGTCGTCCGGACTGACCTTGAGACGCATGCCACCGTGGACGCCACGCAGGCTCTCCACAATACCGGCCTGGACCAAACCGTGCTGAATCGAGCGGGCAAACGAATACGGGACATTGACCTCTTCGGCAGCGGTGCGAACAGAAAGCAAACACTCCGGATCCTCAGCAAGCATCGCCAGCATTCGAAGGGCGTAATCAGTCTTCCTCGATATGTCCATTTTTCCCCTTTCAAGGAATACGAACAGCTCGAACGAGCTCCGGGGCCGAGCTTGTGTCGAGACGCTAAATGACCGCCAGGACATCCAAATGGTAAATCGGATATCCACTGAGTGCCGCGCTTGGAGCGAAATGCATCAGATGCGGCGCACAGTGCAATTTAGTATAACCTAACCCCCTGTCTCGTAGAACAGGTGTTGCGCAACAAAGCTGTTGTTCAGACAGATATACTTATTAGATTTTACTTGCGTTCCCGAAGGCGCGGGGATTCTGGGCGAAGATACACCAGGGCGATCGTTCTATCGAAACAAAGTGCATCAAACGCAAAAAGCCACGTCCGAAGACGTGGCTTTAATTGCGTTGGCGGGAAGTACGGGGCTCGAACCCGCGACCTCCGACGTGACAGGCCGGCGCTCTAACCAAACTGAGCTAACTCCCCAGGCAGACGTTCGCGTTTGTTTCCGCTCGCGTGCGCTGCGGGGATTAGTATACACAGAAGTCTGTCCGGCGCGCAACAACTTTTTTGAAAAATTTTTTGGGGCCATCCGGGAGGGCTTCCGGGGCTGAGGGCGGGGGTTAAGTTTGCTGCTCTACAGTCCTGCGCAAGACGGAAAGCACATTAAGTGCTTTCCTTTGCGTG